>CAYGNG010000027.1:33460-35194 GCA_964351225.1 uncultured Gammaproteobacteria bacterium | reverse complement strand
GTCTTGTATTATGAGGACCCTCCTCAGTAAAAACCAATTTGTTCTGAGACTCAGACAACGAAGAAGATAGTTTAGGCCCCCTCCCGCTCTGTTCTTGATTATCAGGATCCTCATTAGTTTTAGCATTGGGCTGACGACTAGCAAAATTAAAACAGCCCGATAACCATCTGAAAAACTTGCCAATCGAATAACCTCTTAGATATGGTTTGAAATCTTGAAGCATGGATGCATATTTCACTGCTATGGCACACACTCGTTTGTATACGCCCTTGCTGCTTGCCGAGTTGGCGGCATTGTTATCCGCTTCTATACCACAACCTACAAATCCAACCAAGCTTCTTTGACATTCTTCACTGTTTTTTATATCGGACATTGAATTTTGTTTAGGTATCTCTGATTCATTTGGTTCATTTGGTTCATTTTCAAATAAGTTTACATCTGATGCAATCGCATCAGCTAAAGCAATGGCTTTTGCCGCAACCTCAGCGCCTCTATCTTCATTACTCTTACAACCTTCGCTGGCTAAGGTTACAGCTGAATCATCCTGTTGATTAAGCTGATGGCCAATATTGATGATCAATGCTTGCATTTCTCCGACATGCTCGGCAGTTGCGTATTGACGGGTAGAAAACACCCCCTCTGTGGTGTCATACAAATCCAAGGCCTGAAGATACATCCAGATTAATTTTTTTTGCTCTCCAGTCGTTGCTTTATTTTTTAGTTTACCTTTCAACTCTTTTTTGTAGCTATCTTTTTTCAAGTCATAAAGCTCTGCTTCTGCTTTTCGAATCTCTGCAACAGTCTGTCTTAATTCATTTTCTGTTTTTATTAACGCTTTTTTATCTTTTTCATTTTCAGGCGGATTATTTAAACTATCTAAGTATTGTTGCCTTTTCTCTGCTAGTCTAGCACGCAGCTCTACTACGCATTGTTCTTTTTCGTAATATGTATAATCGACCATGTCGGGTGAAAACACCCCTAAAACTTGCTCACCTAATCGATACAGCCCTTGTTTATTTAGCAAAGTTTGATCGGTAGCCTCGAGGCTCGCAAAAGCGTTAACCCCTAAGTCAAACATATTGAGTTCGGCTTTGATCCAGATGATATCATTTCCTACCCGAACTGGGCCGGTATAACCATTTAATAATTCAAATACAAAGGCGGTATCGATCATTTGGTTATAAGACTCATCATGCCCATGACTGAATGGCCAGGGCAATTTACTTTGGATAGCCGACACGAGTTGCACATAGTGCTCACGGACAACCAATGGATTTTTTTCAGTAAAAATCTCACTTAACTTTGTAAAATCACGGTCATTTTTTAAACCCAATTTTTGTCTCGCTGCTGATTTTACCTTATCCCATTTTTCTTCAGACCAGCCCTGCAACGCTTGATTGGTAAGGGCTTGCAGCATTTCTTGCTCGGCATTAACTGCCGCACGCATATAAGGAAGATGAACAGCTGGATCTGATTCCCCAATGAGTTTATATGACATCAGAGAAGCTCGACGCATGAATTGCAATGAGATTTTCTCTTCACCATTCCCAACCCGGATAGTTTTAACAACGCCAAAGGCATTACCCAAGCCTTCATACTCCCCGGGTTTTTTTCGAAAATTACGCGCATGGCAAGTGGTGCCATGAATGCGGGCTTGCGATAATTTTTCATCATCTGCTAACAGACTTTTGATTTCATCATCCGTAAGCGCATTGATGTCAGCATTGGGATTTT
>CAYGNG010000027.1:27595-33360 GCA_964351225.1 uncultured Gammaproteobacteria bacterium | reverse complement strand
AACAGACTTTTGATTTCATCATCCGTAAGCGCATTGATGTCAGCATTGGGATTTTTTTCTTTATGTTTATTCCACTTTTCCTGTGAAATCACCCCTTTAGCTAACAATTGTGAATTGGTGTATGTCCCTATCCGCTCATACAGCACGCGATGTGTGATTTTTTGCTCGCCTTCTCCAGTAGTATATTCAGCATAGATGCTCGGCGTGCCCTCGTCGGTCAGTGCTTGGTGTGCGGCTTTTTTTAATTTTTTCCCATCTATTTTCTTTCCAGTGGCAGCAGAAACCCGCTTCATAATTTTATCTTGAAATGGCTTAGCCACTCGCTCGCTGAGCTCAGCTAACCGCTCTAGAAATTTTTTGTTTTCAGGAGCGTCAGCTGGTAAATCGGGACGAGAAGAAACATCGGTAGTTCCTTCCTCTGCTAATTCACTCGAAAATCCTTGTACTAATTCATTTATCGCATCTTCACTGGTCTCCTTGTCTATTTTTTTAATTATTTCTTGTATTTTTTGGATTTGTTGGTTTTTTTTGTTTATTTTTTTTTGTGTTTTTTGGTCTCGCTTTTTATTCTCTATCTCTGAAATTTCACTTTCTATCTCTGAAATTTCACTTTCTATCTCTGAAATTTTACTTTCTAACTCTTTTCTCTTAACTGTGAGTATATACTTCGCCCCAGTAACATTGGCATCAATAAATTGTCGAACGATTTGCTCGGCGGTTGGCGCGCCGGTAGAGCGTGCAATACCGGTGGGAAAATCAGCCTTGGTCTCATTGGTTTTTTTAGTTCGACCACGTAATGGGAGATGCTTCCCTTGAGAACTTTCTTCCCTCTTTTCTTCAGAACGCTCTTGCAGATTTTCTTGAGTCGCGTCCTTCGCTTCACTCAAAAGCTCAATTGATTTTTTAATAAATGACATATTTCACTCGCATGGTTGCTGATACTTTAAATTAAGCCTAGCACTGAAATATTTACAACAGCTTAAGAAAACGGAATTTGGGCTAAAAACGTAAAAAAGCACCACGGCTCACAACAAGCATAATATGACAATGGTGACTTTATGGTTTTTTTTTCTGATCGCGTCCGCCGTCTTATGTCCTCCGATTGCCACGTCACACGGCGCGGGCCGCCGCAATAAGAACGGAGATCAGTCGGCGACTGGTGTGTGTGTGCTTTTTTCTACTCACAACAATGCCGCTAAGGGTGTGTAAAGCTCATATAGCTTGCTACCTCGCCGGGAGAGGCGATCGCGACAAACGGTTTTTTCCGAGGGGCATGGTTAGGATCATTACCACAGTCACCGCCACTGGGTAAAATCCTATCGGGTAAAATTGTATCGGTGCTCGTCGATACCGCGGCCCATAATGACGCAGCCAAATAATATCGCGCGCCCCCAGACCAAGGATGATTGATCTCTACCAGATATTGGTAACTGGCATGCTCTATTTTGCAAATTTTCCGCAACAAAAATTTTGAGCTGGTCCCGTCGCTTCCCATATCATATTCCGTGTTATCATAGACTAAAATCGTGTTTAATTTCGCGAATGACTCATCGATATCTGAAAAATAAATTTTCTGAAAATTGTTTCGCTTGGCCTTAAGCGCATCACTGACGCCAGCAAACTGATAAGCATCCATAACTAACTGATAATCTGGCGTGACCGCTTGGCCTTCAAAGCTAAATCTCCTTTTGACAAAAAGTGCTGCTTCGTATTGGCCGGAGCTCACTTCTTGAATGGCTCGATTATATGTCATGCTTAAGTTGTGACACTCTGATTTTGGCACCATTCTCAAGTATTTAATTTTTGAATTTTTCCTATTGCGCATTTCGACTAATGCCGCAACATAATCACTCCGATTGTACGCCACACCCCGTTGTATTAGTTTAGTCGGTCTTAATGGGTACTTCTCACGGCCACTCAATGAAAGTTTCTCGTCAACATCCAGCACCACCACGGCTTGTTTGATTTTGTGTCTCCAATATTGCTCGGAAATGAATTTTGCTAATGCCTTTACCAGAAGTGCAACCACTGCGGTCGCAACCAAGGCTAATAAGACTTGACCGACAACCGGCATCGCCGATAAGGCGGCTAATGCGCCTATCTTAGAAAAAGTTGCCGCAATGGGGGTGCTCAAAATAAAAGCAGACACAGCAGTGCCTGCCATCGCCAGTAACATCATCAGCGAGCGAAAAATTTTTATCCCGTGGCTTAAATTCGCCATGGCTTTATATGAACGATAGCCCACAATAAGTGCCGCAACCAAACCCAACACCAGCAAGGGCAAAAAAAACAGACCAGCGAAAAGCACGAAAGCAAAAAGATAGCCTCGGGCATACGACCAATTGAGCATTGAGTCGTATTGTTTTTGTTTGCGCAGACGATACGACTTGATATCATGCGGCAACTGTTTTTGATTCAGCGGAATTTTAAAAAAACCGTTTCTATCTCCGTGGTATTGCGTATCGAATAACACGTACATGATCGGACGCTCCCTATCATTTACAACTAAAGGTATAGGTTACACGGAAAAACTTAATACTTTATTAATTGTCAATAATAGAACAAAAAAATATCGGTCTTATTCGCTGTCATCCACGGCGTCAGGTCTATCAACTAATTCTACGATAGCCATGGGTGCATTATCACCAGGCCGAAAGCCACACTTTAAAATGCGCAAATAACCACCTGGCCTGGCTTGATATCGAGGACCCAGTATTGTAAATAGCTTACCCACTGTTTCTTTATCTCGAATTCGATTGAAGGCAAGGCGACGGCCAGCCACGCTATCTTTTTTTGCCAAAGTAATTAATGGCTCCACCACCCGTCGCAATTCTTTTGCTTTTGGTAGCGTCGTTTTAATTAACTCATGCTCAATCAGTGAGGCAGCCATGTTTTTGAACATAGCACCACGATGCGAGCTGGTACGATTTAAATGTCTACCTGATTTGCGATGTCGCATAACTAGTCAATCCTCTATTTATATTATCTCACCGATGAGTCATCTTTTTCACGCAATTGTGCGGGGGGCCAATTTTCCAGCTTCATACCTAATGACAGATGATGGGCTGCCAATACGTTTTTGATTTCCGTTAATGATTTTTTACCTAAATTCGGTGTTTTTAATAATTCCACTTCGGCTTTTTGAATTAAATCACCAATGTAATGAATGTTTTCTGCTTTTAAACAATTTGCTGATCGTACGGTCAATTCTAAATCGTCAACTGGGCGCAATAAAATAGGATCAAAATCCGGTGCATTCTGTTCTTGCTTAATTTCATTCTCATGGCTTAAATCGACAAACACCGATAATTGATGTTGTAAAATGGTCGCACAGCGACGAATCGCCTCTTCCGGATCAAGCGTACCATTGGTTTCAATTTCTAAGGTTAATTTATCTAAATCGGTTCTTTGCTCAACACGCGCTCTATCAACTGTGTACGTCACTCGCCGTACCGGTGAATAGGAAGCATCCAGCGGCAGAACTCCGATTTGTCGTGTCTCTTCTTCACCGTAGCGTTGCGCCACCGCTTGATAACCACGACCGCGCATGACTTTGATATTCATACGTAACCGACCATTCTCGGAGAGATGAGCAATAACTTTATCTTTGTTTACAATCTCAACATTTGCTTCGTCTTGAAAATCACCTGCGGTAGCGACACAAGGTCCTTTCAAATCCAGCTGTAAGGTTGCTTCGGCTTTGTCGTGTAACACAATCGCTAAATCTTTTAGATTTAATAAAATCTCAACCACGTCTTCTTTCACACCTTCGATGGTGCTGTACTCATGAAGTACGCCTTCGATATCTGCTTCAACGACAGCAGCACCAGGCATAGAAGATAGTAAGATCCGACGCAATGCATTACCGAGGGTATGCCCAAATCCACGTTCAAACGGTTCTAAGACAATTTTAGAACGAAATTGATCAATCGATTGTACCTGGATCACTTTCGGTATTAAAAATGAGTCAACTAAATTTTGCATTGATATCCTCGCTAGCCGGTTGGTTATTTCGAATAAAGCTCTACCACCAATTGCTCATTATAATCTGGTAATTCACTTCGATCTGGTAATCTTTTAAATGTACCTTGTAATTTATCAAGATCGATATCCAACCACTCACAAGGGACTCGATGGGAAGCGAGCTCTAATGAGGATTTGATCCGAAGTTGCGCTTTTGCTTTTTCGCGGACTGTGATTACATCACCCGCTTTCACTAAACAAGATGGGATGTTAAGCACTTCGCCATTCACTAAAATTGCTTTGTGTAATACCAACTGCCTTGCTTCGGGTCTGGTACAACCAAATCCCATGCGGTAAACCACGTTATCTAAACGCTGTTCGAGTAACATCAACAAATTGATACCCGTCGCGCCCTTAATTCGCGCCGCTTCTTTATAATAGTTCCGAAACTGCTTTTCCAGAACGCCATAGATACGACGCAATTTTTGTTTGGCACGCAGCTGATTGGCATAATCAGAATGCCGTAACGCTTTACCAGCATGCATTCCAGGTGCTTGCTCAATTTTGCACTTGGAATCAATCGCTCTCACGCCGCTAAAAAGATCGAGATCTCCCCCTTCTCGGCGAGATTGTTTACATTTGGGGTTACTTGCACGAGTTAGTCTAGCCATATTATTTACGCTCTTCGTTTCTTACGTGGACGACAACCATTAAATGGAATTTTAGTTACATCCGTGATTAAATGGACTTTAAAGCCAAGAGTGGTCAGTTTGCGAACTGTTGATTCGCGACCAGGTCCAGGTCCTTTAACATAAATCGCAATGGTTTTCATACCAAATTCTTCTTTGGCAACCAAACCGACTTTTTCTGCAGCAACCTGCGCGGCATAGGGTGTGCTCCGGCGTGATCCTTTAAAACCACAAGCCCCTGCGCTCGATTGTCGCAAAACATTGCCCGCACGATCGGTCACGGTCACGATTGTGTTATTGAATGTTGCTTGAATATAAAAACGACCATCACTGATAATGGAGCGTTTACGCTTTTTAGTACCCGATGCTGCTGATGAAGCTGCTGTCTTTGCCATTTATCGATTACCCTTATTTCTTTTTACCTGCAATTAATTTACGAGGACCTTTTCGGGTTCTCGCATTGGTTCTGGTCCGTTGTCCTCTAACCGGAAGACCTCGACGGTGACGCATACCACGATAAGCCCCCATATCAACGAGTCGTTTAATATTCATGCTGCGCTTACGTCGCAAATCGCCTTCGACTTCTAAGCTCAATTCGGTGATATGCTTTCGAATCAACTCAATTTCGTCTTCTGACAATTCAGCGGTTTTCCGCGAGCCTTCAATATTCACCGCCAACAAGATTTTTCGTGAAGTTGGACGACCGATACCATGAATGTGGGTCAAACCAATCTCGATATGCTTGTTAGCTGGTATATTGACTCCTGCTATACGAGCCATTATTTTCTCCTCAGTCCTATCAATCACACTAAAGTGCGCAAAGATAACTCAAATCTTTTCGCAAATCAACAATTTACGCTTTTTTATTGGGATGACTTAATTTCTCCCAATCCACTGTGCAAACCCTGCCGTTGCACCGCCGGGATACGCAATACAATCACACCACCCAATGACATCCTGTCGTGACAACAAGGCTTCGTTATACCCCAGCCCGCACTTCCTTGTGCGGGCGTTCGCCCCTAACCCGAGCATGCTCGGGTTGCGGTACAACATTTCATGTTGCACCGCCGGGATACGCAATACAATCACACCACCCAATGACATCCTGTCGTG
>CAYGNG010000027.1:0-27495 GCA_964351225.1 uncultured Gammaproteobacteria bacterium | reverse complement strand
CCCTAACCCGAGCATGCTCGGGTTGCGGTACAACATTTCATGTTGCACCGCCGGGTCTCACCCCTGTTTCTGCTTATGGCGTTTGTTTTTACAAATAACACGGACCACTCGTTTGCGCTTCACGATTTTACAATGGCCACAAATTTTTTTAACGGATGCTGCTACTTTCATTTTTTTACCTCATAAACCCTTGCGAATTGGTTCCACTTTTTAAATTGGCTTTTTTCATTAATGATTCATATTGGTGTGACATCAGCAATGCTTGGATTTGGGCCATAAAATCCATCATGACCACGACAATAATCAGTAGCGACGTCCCACCAAAATAAAACGGTACATTCCAAGCTGAATACAGAAACTCGGGCAACAGACAGACTAAGGTTACATACACAGCGCCAGCTAAAGTCAATCGCGACATCACTTTGTCTATATACTTCATCGTCTGCTCCCCTGGTCGAATACCAGGGATATAGGCATTAGAACGCTTCAAATTATCGGCCGTATCTTTAGGATTGAACACCAAGGCCGTATAAAAAAAGCAAAAGAAGATAATAGCCAGCGGAAATAAAGCCAAATACAGCGGCTGACCATGATGTAATTTCACACCCACTTCTGCCAACCATTCCATACCTTTGGTTCGACCAAACCAATCACCAAGGCTGGCAATAAACAATAAAATACTCGAAGCAAATATCGGCGGAATAACCCCAGCCATATTGATTTTCAACGGCAAATGGCTGGTTTGCGCGGCATACAATTTTCGCCCTTGTTGCCGCTGGGCATAATTAATGGTAATGCGTCGCTGTCCGCGCTCCACAAAAACCACGCAGCCAATCACTAATACCACAATTGCAGTAATGACAAACAAAGACATCACTTGTATTTGGCCTTCGCGCACATATTCCAGTGTATTGCCAATCGCAGACGGTAGCCCCGCCACAATACCGGCAAAGATGATCATGGAAATACCATTACCAATGCCGCGCTCGGTCACTTGCTCCCCTAACCACATCAAAAACATGGTGCCGGTTACCAAGGTAACCGTTGCCGTAAAATAAAATCCAATACTGGCATCCAAAGAGATCCGCGACGCTACTAAAAATTTACTGATCCCCACCGCCTGAAAAATCGACAATATTAAAGTGAAATATCGGATATATTGGTTGATTTTTCTCTGGCCGGACTCGCCCTCTTTCTTTAACTCTTCCAATCGAGGCGAAACCGCGGTAAACAACTGAATAATGATCGATGCTGAAATATAAGGCATTATCCCTAGCGCAAATACTGTTAAACGACGTAATGCTCCGCCTGAAAACATGTCAAACACACCCAGGATACCATTGCGCTGCTCATTAAAAAGGGCAGCCAGCCGATGCGGATCCAAACCGGGTACAGGAATATGTGCACCCAACCGATAAATGAGAATGGCCAAAACGAGAAACAACAAGCGCTCTTTGAGCTCTGTCAATCCCGTATTAGAAAAAGCAGCTGTCGGATTCATCGGCTTATTCATTGACTTGAACACTGCCCCCAGCCGCTTCGATAGCGGCTTTCGCGCCACGGGTGGCATAAACACCAGAAATTATAACCGCTTTGTCAATTTTGCCAGAGTCAATGACTCGCACCCTTAACATATCTTTGCGAACAAAGCCTTCTGCTTTTAATACCTCAAGGGTAACAACCGCAGCAGCCACTTTACCGAGCTGAGTCAATGTCAATTCCGCAACAAAAGGCTTTTGCTTGGAGTTAAAACCAAATTTAGGGATCCGACGTTGCAATGGCATCTGACCACCTTCAAAGCCGATTTTATGAAAGCCGCCTTTCCTGGCTTTTTGTCCCTTTACCCCACGACCACACGTTTTTCCTTGACCAGCGGCGATCCCGCGGCCAACGCGTTTTGCTTTCTTTTTTGAACCGAGAGCTGGTGCTAATGTATTCAATTGCATATTTCTTACCCTTCTCGAACTTCTTGTACCAAATAATACACTTGGTTAATCATCCCGCGGACAGCCGGCGTATCTTCTAATTCGACGACTTGCTGTAAGCGTTTCAATCCCAATCCGCGAATCGTTGCTCTATGCTTCGGTCTGCATCCATAAACGCTGCGGACTAACTTAATCTTTACTGTTTTCTTGCTCGCCATTTTATCCAACCTTACGATTCTATTGCTTCGATAATGTGCTCTACCGGTTTGCCACGTTTGCTGGCGACAAAATCTGGGGTCACCATGCTACGCAAACCTTTTACGGTTGCGCGGATCACATTAAATGAATTGGTTGAGCCATAGCTTTTCGCCAACACATTTTGAATCCCAATAACTTCGAATACGGCTCGCATAGCGCCTCCAGCAATAATTCCAGTACCTTCCGATGCTGGCTTCATGAAGATGTGCGATGCGCCATGATGGGCATTGATTTCGGCATACAAAGTCGTGCCATTCAAATCAATATAAACCATATTTTTACGTGCACTTTCCATCGCTTTCTGAATGGCAGCGGGCACCTCTCGAGCTTTACCACGGGCAAAACCAATTCGGCCAGCGCCATCACCAACCACTACGGTTGCTGCAAAACCAAATACTCGTCCACCTTTCACGACTTTTGCAGTTCTCGCTACATCTACTAATTTTTCGATATAACCATCGCTTTTGGTTGATTGATCAAAACTCGCCATCGCTCATTACCCTCTTAAAATTCTAATCCGCCTTCGCGGGCTGCTTCTGCCAATGCTTTAACACGACCATGATACTTGAATCCAGAACGATCGAAAGCCACCTGTTTGATACCTGCTTTTGAAGCACGCTCTGCAATGACTTTGCCAATTGCAGTGGCGGCAGCAATATTTCCCGTGTTTTTCAGCTGGACACGAATCGTTTTATCTAACGTGGAAGCAGAAGCCAACACCTTGGAACCGTCTTCAGAAATAATTTGAGCATACATATGGGATGGCGTACGATGGATACAAAGTCGTATTACTTTTGCCTTGCTAATTTTTGCCCGAGTTTTTGCTGCTCGATGCATTCTGGCTTTGCGCTTGTTGATCATAATCAGTTACCTACTTATTTTTTCTTGGTTTCTTTAATTTCAACGTGTTCATCTGCATAACGCACCCCTTTCCCTTTGTAAGGTTCTGGTGGTCGATATGCGCGTATTTCAGCGGCCACTTGGCCAACCAACTGTTTATCGATGCCTCGAATAATTATTTCCGTTTGGCTCGGTAATTCGGCGCTAATACCTTCCGGCAAGTCATAAACAATTGGGTGTGAAAAGCCCAAACTCAGATTGAGCTTTGTACCCTGTAAATTGGCCCGATAACCTACCCCAACTAAACGCAGCTGTCTTGTAAAGCCCTGGCTAACCCCGTGCACCATGTTGTTGATGAGTGCGCGAGTCGTACCCGCTAAGGCAACAGCATTTTGCGTTTCTTCAACTGCCTTTAATCGAATAATGTTTTCATCAATGATGACATCAACCAAGGGATGGATGTTGAAATTAATAGACCCTTTCGTGCCTTTCACCGTGATCCGCTTATCTTGGAGCTTAACATCCACGCCTTTAGCAATTTCTATTGGATTTTTTGCGACTCGTGACATTTCTCAATCCTTACGCAACATAACAAAGTATTTCACCGCCAACGCCCGCTTTTTTAGCAGCCGTAGCCGTCATGACACCAAGAGAAGTCGACACAACCGCAACCCCTAAGCCACCGTCTATTTTGGGAAGAGCATTTTTACCGCGATACTGTCGCAAGCCGGATTTGCTGGAACGCTGAATCCTCACAATAACGGGTTTTCCCAGGTAGTATTTCAGCGCCAATGTTAATATCGGTTTGCTGTCCCCTTCCGGGTGCTCGGTACGATAATCCACAATATACCCTTCCTCTTTTAGCACGGCACAAATAGCCAGTTTTAATTTGGATGACGGCATTGTGACTTGATAATGCCTTGACTTCTGGGCATTGCGAATTCTTGTCAACATATCAGAAATCGGATCTTGCATACTCATCTGTAATATCCCCTTACCAACTCGACTTACGGATCCCAGGGATAAACCCAAGCATCGAAAATTCTCTTAATTTGATTCGTGACAAACCCGTCAGCTTATAAACCGCATGTGCTCTTCCGGTGATATTACACCGGCGCACGACGCGCACTCGGCTTGAATCTTTTGGCATTTTTTGCAAAGCGATTCGGGCTTTATAACGCTCTTTCGGTGAGGTTTTAAGATCATTAGCCGTCGCTAATAACTTTTTTCGCTTACCTGCGAATTTTTCCACCATTTTTTTGCGCTTTTCATTTCTTTCTGAAACGGATTTTTTACACACCTTGGTTTTCTCTCCTATTTTCCTTTAAATGGAAAATTAAATAGCATTAGTAACTGTCTTGCTTCTTCATCGGTTAATGCGGTGGTGGTTATTGCAATATCTAAACCACGGATAGTATCAATTTTATCGTAGTCGATTTCTGGAAACACAATCTGTTCTTGAATACCCAGCGCATAATTACCACGACCATCAAACGACTTAGCGGAAAACCCACGAAAATCGCGAATACGAGGAATGGCAATACTGATGAGCCGATCCAGAAACTCATACATCCTAATCCGTCGTAAAGTGACTTTACAACCAATCGGCCATCCTTCACGAATTTTAAAACCAGCAATTGACTTTCGAGCGAGGGTAACCATGGCTTTCTGACCGGCGATGGTCGTCAAATCCCCTGCGGCATGATCAATAATTTTCTTATCGCCAACCGTCTCACCAACACCCATGTTTAGGGTTATTTTTTCAATCCTTGGAACCTGCATAATGCTGTCATACTTAAACTGTTGCATCAATTGCGGAACCACTTTTTTATGATAAAACTCTTGTAGCCTGGGCATATCTGTTTCTCGCTATACGTCTACTTGCTCACCAGTGGATTTAAAGATTCTAACTTTACGGCCATTATCTAAAAATTTAAAACCAACTCTATCTGCTTTATGGGTCTCTGGATTATAAATCGCAACTTTGCAGGTCCATAAAGGTTTCGCAAATTGCTTAATACCGCCGGTTTCGTTCTTATTCGGATTAGGCCGAACATGCTTGTGAACCATATTCAAGCCGTCGACGAGAACCTTAGTACCACTCAGTAATACTTTCAGTACTTTGCCACGACGGCCTTTATCTTTACCAGAAAGACATATGATTTCATCACCTTGTCTTATTTTTTGTGCCACTTTCTGAATACCTTCTACTATGAGTTATAACACTTCCAACGCCAAAGAGATTATCCGCATGAATTTTTCACGCAACTCTCTCGTTACAGGCCCGAAGATACGTGTACCTATCGGTTGCAATTGGTTGTTTAATAAAACCACGGCATTACCATCAAAACGAATCAGTGAACCATCTTGGCGGCGAACGCCCGATTTGGTGCGAACAATTACCGCATTTAACACATCACCTTGTTTGACTTTTCCACGGGGTATTGCTTCTTTTACGGTTACTTTAATGACATCAGCGATGCCAGCAGAACATCTATTCGAACCACCTAATACTTTTATGCACATCACTCGACGTGCTCCACTGTTATCTGCGACATCCAGCATTGTTTGCATCTGTATCATGACATAACCCTTTAATCTATTCTTCTAAACCTTGTGCTTTAACAAGGATATCTACTAATTGCCACGTTTTCGTCTTAGAAATTGGACGACACTCTTTAATACGAACCGTATCCCCAATTGCACAACTATTTTGTTCATCATGAGCATGAAGTTTAGTAGTACGTTTAATGTACTTTCCCGTTTCATGCTTCACGGTGCGCACGACTTTTACAACTATCGTTTTATGCATTTTATTGCTAACAACCGTTCCCGTGATCGTCCTAATAACATTCTGTGCAGTACTCATGCCGATTCACCCCCAATTTGTCTTTCTCGAAGTATGGTTTTAATTCGTGCTATTTGCTTGCGAACTTGACCAATTAAGTGAAATCGAGCCAATTGTTCAGATCTTTTTTGAATACGCATATTGAAATGTTCACGTTGCAATTGCTTGAGCTCTTGGTTCAATTCTTCGACGCTTTTTTCTCTCAGTTCAGCATTCTTCATCACACCACCGTTCTTTGTTCAAATACTGTTTTGATTGGCAACTTAGCAGCAGCCAGTTCAAATGCTTCAGCGGCTAATTCTCTGGGCACACCTTCAATCTCAAATAAAACACGACCCGGCTGAATCAAGGCAACCCAATACTCCACGCTGCCTTTACCTTTACCTTGTCGCACTTCTAATGGTTTTTTGGTGATGGGTTTGTCTGGAAAAATACGGATCCAGATTTTACCACCACGTTTAATATGTCGAGTAATCGTTCTTCGAGCCGCTTCAATTTGGCGAGCCGTTAAACGACCTCTGGTCGTGGCTTTTAAACCAAATTCTCCAAAGCTGATGCGACCACCTTTTAGCGCAAGACCGCGATTACGACCTTTGTGCATTTTTCTATACTTTGTGCGTTTGGGTTGTAACATCTTTATTAACCTTCTGCTGACTCAATTGAGGTACCGCTGCCACCAGCACCATTCGTTAATTCTTTTTTGTCTGCATCTTTTTCTGGGATGCCAATAACTTCCCCTTTGAAAATCCAAACTTTCACACCAATCACACCATAAGTGGTAAAAGCTTCAGCAAAACCATAGTCGATATCGGCTCGAAAAGTATGAAGCGGAACACGTCCTTCTCGATACCATTCGCTTCTGGCAATTTCAGCGCCACCGAGCCGTCCAGACACTTTAATCTTTACACCCAAAGCACCGGCTCGTAAGGCATTACTTACTGCACGTTTCATTGCACGTCGAAACATGATCCGACGCTCTAACTGCTGTGCCACATTCAATGCCACCAATTTTGAGTCGAGTTCTGGTTTACGAACTTCTTCAATGCGGATGTGCGCAGGAACACCCAACATACTGCTGACTTTCGCTCGTACCGTATCCAAATATTCGCCTTTTTTGCCGATAATGATACCAGGTCGTGCCGTATATACCTTAATGACCGCATTTTTTGCTGGTCTTTCAATCAGTATTTTACTGACGGAAGCCGCCTCAAACTCTTTCTCAAGATACATTCGCGCTTGCAGATCTTTATGTAAAATTCCAGCGTAATCATTTTTATTGGCATACCACTTTGCTGACCAGTCTTTAACTATGCCAAGTCGAATACCATGTGGATGTACTTTCTGCCCCATTAATACGTCCTCTCATCATCAGAGACTTTCACTGTAATGTGACAACTCTGTTTTAAAATTTTAAATCCTCTGCCTTTTGCCCTAGGGCGAAATCGCTTGAGAACAGATCCTTGATTCACATAGATCTCAGCAATTTTCAACTCATCAATATCAGCACCCAAATTGTTTTCAGCATTGGCAATCGCGGACTCAACCACTTTGCGAACGGCCACGGCTGCTTTTTTAGAGCTAAAATTCAAAACATCTAGAGCTTTTTCAACCTTCAAACCACGGATCTGATCGGCCACTAATCTTACTTTTTGTGGCGACATTCGTAGTTGCCTTAGGTGCGCTGCAACGATCATGTAAATAACTCCCCTCTTCTGCGCTTTACGCTACTTCTTCGTCTTTTTATCTGCCAAGTGGCCGCGGAATGTCCTTGTTGCGGCAAACTCACCCAATCGGTGCCCCACCATATTCTCAGTAACATATACAGGGACATGCATCCGACCATTGTGTACAGCAATTGTCAATCCCACCATTTCAGGGGTAATCATTGAACGCCGAGACCAAGTTTTTATTGGCCGTTTGTCATTTGCAGCAATGGCTGTTTCCACTTTTTTAATCAAATGGTGGTCTATATATGGACCTTTTTTAACGGAACGTGGCACGGGATAAGTCTCCTTTTATTAACGTTTTTTACGACGTCGAACAATCAATTTATCAGTACGTTTGTTATGACGTGTCTTATAACCTTTGGTCGGTTGTCCCCAAGGACTGACCGGATGTCGTCCACCGGAGGTTCGACCTTCACCACCACCATGCGGGTGATCAACTGGATTCATTGCGACGCCGCGCACCGTCGGTCTTTTACCACGCCAACGTGTGGCCCCTGCTTTACCTAAAGAACGGAGATTATGTTCGCTATTACCCACTTCGCCAATCGTTGCGCGACAATCCGCTAACACTTTGCGAATTTCACCCGAACGCAGTCGCAAAGTAACATAAGCCCCTTCACGGGCTTGGATCTGTACTGAAGCACCAGCACTTCTGGCCAACTGGGCCCCTCTGCCAGGTTTCAATTCAATAGCGTGCACAACTGTACCCACTGGGATATTGCGCAAAGGTAAACAATTTCCCGCTTTAATCGCAGCTTGTGGGCCTGACTCAATTTTATCGCCCACCGCAACTTGCTTAGGCGCTAAGATATAACGTCTTTCACCATCGGCATAGACCAGCAACGCAATATTGGCGGTGCGGTTAGGATCATACTCAATCCGCTCAACACGGGCAGAAATATTGTCTTTTGCTCTTTTAAAATCAATCAATCGGTAGTGTTTTTTATGCCCGCCACCAATATGCCTAACCGTAATCCGACCCAAATTATTTCGTCCACCCGATCTAATGGTGGATTCAATCAATGAGGGCCACGGTTTGCCTCGGTATAAATCATTTTTTACCGTCACAACGAATCGTCTGCCTGGCGAGGTTGGTTTTGATTTAACTACGGCCATTTTATACTTTCCTATCTAATTCGCTATCGATTACTTCGCACCTGAAAAATCAATGTCATAACCGTCTTTCAAGGTGACATACGCTTTTTTCCAGCCTTTTCGTTTGCCTGGTCTTTGTTTAAATGTTTTATTCTTAGGCTTTACATTCAACACTTGCACCATTTCAACTTTCACATTAAATATTTTCTCTACCGCATTTTTTATATCGATTTTGGTGGCATTTTTTGCGACTTTAAAAACAATTTGGCGATATTTATCGGCAACCAATGTCGCTTTCTCAGAAATATGCTGGCAATCGATAACGTGATACCAAGACTCCTGAACCAATTCCGTCATGCCAAGCGCTCCTCTAACTGTTTCACTGCCCCTACCGTCATCACGATCGCGCTGTATTTAACGAGACTAACGGGATCGATAGCTTGTACATCTCTAACGCTTACATTAGGAATGTTACGTGCACTCAAATATAAGTTCTCATCTAAAGAGTCGGTCACAATCATGACTTTCTCCAACTGCATTTCCTTTAACTTGCTGAGCAAGAGCTTGGTTTTTGGCTGCTCTACGGTAAAACGCTCAACCACTGTCAATCGCTCTTCTCGCAATAATTTAGACAAGATCGATTTCATTGCGCCTTGATACATTTTGCGATTTACTTTTTGGGTGTAATCACGAGGTCTTGCAGCAAAAGCTACGCCCCCTGACCGCCAGATATTACACTTACCGTCACCTACGCGCGCATTACCCGTTCCTTTTTGACGCCAACGCTTTTTACCAGCACCGTGAACTTCTGCTCGCGATTTTTGTTTAGCGCTGCCGCTACGACCGGCTGCTTGATACGCAGTAATAACTTGATGAACCAAAGCCACATTATAGTCACGACCGAATACGGCATCTGAGACGGCTAACTTGCTTGCTTCGTTACTATCCGTATTAATGACACTGATATCCATAATACAACTCCGATCTACTTATCTTGTTTGTTGCTATACTTCACAGCAGGAAAAATAATCACGTCGCTTCCAGGCGCACCCGGAACAACCCCTTTCACAAAAATAATATTTTTCTCACAATCGACACGAACAATTTCTTGACTCTGTACGGTGCGCTGCACATTACCTAAGTGACCTGCCATTTTCTTATTTTTAAAAACTTTACGCGGCGATTGGTTTTGACCAATTGAGCCAGGGGCACGATGCGACCGTGAGTTACCATGTGATGCATCTTGGGTGCGGAAATGGTGGCGCTTCACACAACCAGCAAATCCCTTACCTCGAGTAACACCGGTAACATCAACTTTTTGACCCGCTTGGAAATAGTCGGCCGTAATGGCTTGGCCAAGCGCGTATTCATTCATGGCGGCATCAGAGTCAAACTTGAATTCCCATAATCCTCGACCCGCTTCCACTTTCGCTTTGGCAAAATGACCAATGGCGGCTTTAGACAACCGAGATTTTCTTTTAGTACCGGTCGTTAATTGCAAAGCGCTGTAACCATCGGTTTCTTGCGTTTTGATTTGGACGACGTGATTTGGCTCAAGCAATATCACGGTTACAGGAATAGAGTCTCCCGCTTCAGTAAACTGCCGACTCATTCCACATTTGCGTCCAACTAATCCTAAAGTGCTCATCGTTATAACCTTAATCTACACTGATCTGTACATCGACCCCAGCGGCCAAGTCTAATTTCATCAAAGCATCCACTGTTTTATCATTCGGCTGCAATATATCGACTAACCGAATATGGGTACGGATCTCATATTGATCCCGAGCGTCTTTATCGACGTGTGGCGAAATCAATATGGTCATCTTTTCAATGCGTGTTGGTAATGGAATAGGTCCTACAATATGGGCACCTGTTCGCATTGCCGTTTGGGTAATTTCTTTTGCAGATTGATCTATTAATCGGTGATCATATGATTTTAACCGAATACGGATCCGCTGCTGTTTTCCTGCTAGTGTTGCCATATTACTCAACCACCTTCGATACAACGCCGGCACCAACTGTACGACCGCCTTCGCGAATAGCAAATCGCACCCCTTCTTCCATCGCAACCGGTGCTATCAAGTGAACATTCATCTTAATGTTGTCACCCGGCATCACCATCTCAACCCCTTCCGGTAAAATTACTTCGCCTGTCACGTCCGTCGTGCGAAAATAAAACTGTGGCCGATATCCTTTGAAAAATGGCGTATGACGACCACCCTCTTCTTTGCTCAAAACATAAACTTCTGCTTCAAATTTAGTATGCGGCGTTATCGAACCCGGCTTCGCTAGTACTTGCCCGCGCTCAACGTCTTCCCGCTTCGTGCCACGCAACAATACCCCAATGTTCTCACCCGCTCGACCTTCGTCTAGCAGCTTGCGGAACATCTCAACACCCGTACAAATCGTCTTCGTCGTCGGCTTAATCCCAACAATCTCAACTTCTTCACCAACTTTTACAATGCCGCGCTCTACCCGACCCGTCACCACCGTGCCTCGGCCTGATATCGAGAAAACGTCTTCAATCGGCATCAAAAATGGTTTGTCAATGTCTCTCATCGGCTCAGGGAAATAATCATCCATCACCGCCACCAGCTTCTCTATCGCTTGTGAACCAATCTCTGATGTATCACCCTGTAACGCTTTCAATGCAGAACCCACAATAATCGGCGTCGTATCTCCAGGAAACTCGTACGTATCCAATAATTCGCGGACTTCCATTTCAACTAATTCTAACAGCTCTTTATCATCCACCATGTCCGCTTTGTTTAAAAATACAACAATATAAGGCACCCCAACCTGGCGCGCTAACAAAATGTGCTCGCGCGTTTGCGGCATCGGACCATCCGCCGCCGATACCACTAATATCGCACCATCCATCTGCGCCGCACCAGTAATCATGTTCTTTACGTAGTCCGCGTGCCCTGGGCAATCCACGTGCGCGTAATGGCGAACATCCGACTCGTATTCAACGTGTGCCGTGGCAATCGTGATCCCACGCGCTCGCTCTTCGGGCGCTTTATCAATTTGATCGTAATCCATAAACTTACCACCCGTCTTCGCCGAGAGCACTTTCGTTAATGCCGCGGTTAATGTGGTTTTACCATGGTCTACGTGACCTATCGTGCCAACATTAATATGTGGTTTCTTTCGCTCAAATTTCTCTTTTGCCATTGTGCAAAACCCCTTTCTAAACTATTTCTTTGTTCGTTCACCAATTACGCCTTCTGCAATACTATTTGGTGCTTCCGCGTATTTCTTAAAAACCATGGTATATGTCGCGCGCCCTTGAGTAGCGGAGCGTAAATCCGTGGCATAACCAAACATTTCCGACAAAGGCACTTCTGATCGGATAACTTTCCCAGCTGGATTCTCATCCATCCCTTGAATGATCCCACGTCGACGATTCAAATCACCAACCACATCCCCCATATAGTCTTCTGGGGTAACCACTTCAACTGCCATAATAGGCTCTAACAAAACAGCACCCGCTTTCTTAGCGCCTTCTTTAAAGCATTGCGAGGCGGCAATCTTAAATGCCATTTCATTTGAGTCAACTTCATGGTAAGAGCCATCAAAGACGGTAACTTTTACATCGACAACCGGATACCCAGCAATCACCCCGTTTTGCATTTGCTCTTTAACCCCTTTCTCGATAGCGGGGACATATTCACGCGGTATCACACCACCAACAATACCGTTAACAAACTCAAAACCCGCGCCGGCTTCATTAGGCTCTAAGCGCAAATACACGTGACCATATTGACCGCGACCACCGGTTTGTCGAACAAATTTCCCTTCCTGTTCATGTGTTTTTCGAATGGTTTCTCGGTAGGCGACTTGTGGCTTACCAACGTTTGCTTCCACCTTAAATTCACGAAACATTCTATCGACGATAACTTCAAGGTGTAACTCACCCATTCCTGAAATCACGGTCTGGCCTGACTCTTCATCGGTATGAACACGGAAAGAAGGATCTTCTTGTGCCAACTTGCCAAGCGCGATCCCCATTTTTTCTTGATCCGCCTTGGTTTTTGGCTCAACCGCGACTGAAATAACGGGCTCCGGAAACTCCATGCGCTCAAGGGTGATTATATTATTCAAATCACACAACGTGTCTCCGGTGGTTGCTGTTTTCAAACCAACAGCAGCCGCAATATCACCGGCAAAAACTTCTTTGATTTCTTGTCGGCTATTGGAGTGCATTTGCAACAGTCGACCAATCCGTTCTTTTTTCTGTTTTACCGCATTGTAAATGGTATCACCACTGCGCAATACCCCAGAATAAACGCGGAAATAAGTCAACGCACCCACAAAAGGATCGGTGGCAATTTTAAATGCCAGTGCCGCAAATGGCGTTTCATCTTTGGCTTCTCGGAAAATTTCTTGGTCGTCTTCATCGATACCAGGAATTGGAGGCACCTCATTGGGTGCTGGCATGTAGTCGATAACGCCGTCCAATAGGGCTTGTACCCCTTTGTTTTTAAATGCGCTGCCGCAAAATACCGGTACGGCTTCGTTCGCCAAAGCGCGCTGCCTGATGCCTTTTTTAATTTCGGCTTCCGTTAGTTCGCCCGACTCTAAATATTTTTCCATGTATTCTTCATTGGCTTCAGCCGCTGCCTCAATCAACAGTTCACGGTATTTATTGGCCTCTTCAAGCAAAGGCGCTGGAATGTCTTCGAGCTCGAAGGTTAAGCCTTGGTTCTCTTCATTCCAATTGATGGCTTTCATACGAACAAGATCAATAACCCCTTTGAATTGATCTTCGGCACCAATGGGTAGCTGCATCACGACTGGATTTGCACCCAAGCGTTTTTTAATCTGTTCAACGACGCGTAAAAAATTTGCGCCCATTCTATCCATCTTGTTAACAAATGCCATGCGGGGAACTTGGTATTTGTTACCCTGCCGCCAAACGGTTTCTGATTGCGGCTCAACCCCACCAACCGAGCAGAATACCGCGACAGCACCATCGAGCACGCGCAGTGAGCGCTCAACTTCAATGGTAAAGTCAACGTGTCCTGGGGTATCAATTATATTGATGCGGTGCTCTGGATATTGTCCATCCATCCCTTTCCAATAGGTCGTGGTCGCGGCAGACGTGATGGTAATCCCACGCTCTTGCTCTTGCTCCATCCAGTCCATGACCGCGGTTCCCTCATGAACTTCACCAATTTTATGTGACAATCCGGTATAAAATAAGATACGTTCGGTCGTCGTTGTCTTACCAGCATCAATGTGAGCCATAATTCCGATGTTGCGATATCGTGATATTGGAGTTGAGCGCGCCACTTGTTATTTACCTCAGTTATTAAATTAATTCCATCGAAAATGAGCAAACGCTTGGTTGGCAATCGCCATGCGATGTGCGTCTTCCCGTTTCTTTACGGCACTTCCTCGACCTTCTAGTGCATCGACAATTTCACCTGCAATACGCAACGCCATTGTTTTTTCACTGCGTCCGCTGGCCGCTTCAATCAACCACCGCATGGCTAATGTTGTGCGTCTAACCGCCGGCACTTCACAAGGGATTTGGTAAGTTGCACCACCCACACGACGTGACCGAACCTCTAACTGCGGGCGAATTTTTTCAAGTGCGGCATCAAATACTTTGGTAACATTTAGAGAGCCGCGCCCACCAGCGCCCCCTCCCGTTCGGCCATCATCATCCTCTTCATCACCATAATCTTTACTTTTACCGGCATTCATCACGGCTGAAATTTTCCCCGATCGCGCTGAAATTTGATCTAAGGCTCCGTAAACAATTTTCTCCGCAACCGATTTTTTTCCTGACTGCATCACACAATTAATGAATTTAGCTATCAATGCACTGTGGTAAACCGGATCTGGTAAAATTTCTCTTTTTGCAACTACGCGACGTCTTGGCATAATAACCCTCTGTGTCTATTTATTTTTTGGCTTTTTCTCGCCATATTTCGAACGACCTCGTTTACGACCCGAAACCCCAGCCGTATCCAAGCTACCCCGTACAATGTGATAACGGACACCCGGTAAGTCTTTTACCCGGCCACCGCGTATTAAAACGACGGAGTGTTCTTGCAAATTGTGGCCTTCACCACCGATATAAGCCGTAACTTCAGAACCATTCGTTAACCGCACACGCGCGACCTTACGCATAGCTGAGTTTGGTTTTCTTGGGGTCGTGGTATAAACACGAATACATACGCCCCGTCTCTGCGGACAAGAACTCAACGCAGGGACTGATGTCTTATATTTTTTTGGTCTACGCGGTTTACGCACCAACTGGTTGATTGTTGCCATTAGTTAACCTTATATTTTGATTTAACTAAATAATTACCCGCAAGGTTCTTTTCGTTTTCGAACCAAAGCGGCGATATCATTTGGAGAGTTTAAGCTCTCTATAACTTACTGCAAGCATGACTGAACTTGTGACAGGCCAGACAGCGGTGCTATTCGCACCATGAAGTGGCGCGATTCTAATGAGCATCCTTATGATCTGTCAAGAATAGTCTCGCCCTGTTCGAAAAAAACCCTTAAATGGTCCGAATAGTTCCTTTACTAATCGAAAGGCTACCGACAATTATGAGTGGTTTTTACTCTTCAGCACATTTACGCCGCATGCAAACACAGGGCCGGTATTTTACTACCACCACCTATTTTTAATCAATGAATAAAGTCAATAAATTGAAAAAATTCATAGTAATAAGCGTAGGAGATTAATTTTTTTACAAAATACACCCGAATAAACCGCCGTCTCGCGATTTATCCGCAAGACGGCGGTAACGATCTAAATTACGAGCGATCGTCTCTGTCTTCAAAGTGCTGTTGTTGTTTCTGGCTTGAACTTAACGACGACGCGGCACTCGCGCTCAACGCTTCACTCAAAGCCGCTTGAGCTTGCTCCGCAGTGACTTTTTCAGTCGCACCTTGGTGCTGCTTTTTAGCGTCTTTAGCTAATCGCTCTTCTCGCGCTTTAACGCGCTCACGGTGGTAAGTTAATCCCGTTCCAGCGGGGATCAAACGACCCACCGTTACATTCTCTTTTAAGCCGCGTAGATTATCGGTTTTTCCGCAAACCGCCGCCTCGGTAAGCACTCGGGTCGTTTCAATGAACGCTGCCGCCGATAAGAATGACTCGGTGGCAAGCGATGCTTTGGTGATACCGAGCAACACAAATTCCGATTTGGCTGTAATTTTACCTTCATTGATAAGCGCTTCATTGACCTCTCGTAACACCGATTTCTCAACTTGCTCATCTTGCAGTAGATGACTATCGCCTGGCTCGATGATCCGACGCTTACGTAACATCTGCCGGATAATCACTTCAATATGCTTGTCGTTGATTTTCACCCCTTGGAGACGATACACGTCTTGAATTTCATTGGTAATGAAATTCGATAGCGCACTAACGCCAAGCAATCTTAAGATGTCATGCGGGTTTGGCGCGCCATCCGCAATGACTTCTCCGCGCGCCACATTCTCGCCTTCGAAAACGGTGACATGGCGCCATTTGGGGATCAGCTCTTCAAATAACTCGCCTTCTTTGCCGGTAATGATCAGGCGGCGTTTACCCTTAGTCTCTTTACCAAAGCTCACGACACCCGAAATCTCTGCAAGAATAGCGGGATCTTTCGGTTTGCGCGCTTCAAATAGATCCGCGACACGGGGCAGACCGCCGGTAATATCGCGGGTTTTACTGGTTTCTTGTGGGATCCGTGCGATAACATCCCCGACGCCAACAGACGAATTATCTTCGAGATTCAATACCGCATCGGCAGGTAAATAGTAATGTGCCGCCACATTGGTACCGGCTAAACACAAGTCATTTCCGGCCTCATCAATCAGTTTAACCATCGGCCTTAATTCGCGCCCACCCGAGCCACGCTGTTTCGTATCGGTAATCACAATATTCGTTAAGCCAGTCAATTCATCGGTTTGTCGATTCATGGTGACGCCATCTATCATATCCATGAATTTAATACGTCCAGCCACCTCGGTGACAATGGGGTGGGTATGCGGATCCCAATTTGAAAGAACTTGGCCCACTTCAACATCTGAGCCATCCGCAACATGCAATACCGCACCGTAAGGTATTTTATAGCGCTCACGCTCACGGCCGTGATCATCCAGAATTGTTAACTCACCAGAACGCGATACCGTGATAAAATGCCCTTTTTGGTGCGCAACCAATTTAACGTTTTGCAATTTCAAACGACCTTTTGTTTTCGTTTGCACATTATTGATTGCCGTTGCTCGAGAAGCCGCACCCCCGATGTGGAAGGTCCGCATGGTTAACTGGGTTCCTGGCTCACCAATGGATTGCGCTGCAATAACCCCAACGGCTTCACCCACATTAACCAGATGTCCTCTCGCTAAATCGCGGCCAAAACATTTAGCACAAATGCCATGCTTGGTATCACAGGTAATCGCGGAACGAACCTTGACGTGATCAATCGAGTTTTTCTCTAACTTTTCAACCCAAATCTCGTCTAACAACGTGCCTTCCGGAACGATCACTTCTTGATTATCACCCGGTAAAGTCACATCGACCGCCACCACGCGACCTAATACCCGTTCGCGCAGCGGTTCAACTACATCACCACCCTCAATTAATGGTGTCATGATCAAGCCCTCGGTCGTACCACAGTCAACCGCTGTGATCACAACATCTTGGGCCACATCCACTAATCGTCGGGTTAAGTATCCTGAGTTTGCTGTTTTCAGTGCGGTATCGGCCAAACCTTTACGCGCACCGTGCGTTGAAATAAAGTACTGTAAGACGTCTAGCCCTTCGCGGAAGTTTGCAGTAATTGGCGTTTCAATAATTGAACCATCCGGTTTCGCCATCAAGCCCCGCATACCCGCTAACTGACGGATCTGAGCGGCAGAACCCCGTGCTCCGGAATCTGCCATCATGTAGATTGAGTTGAAAGATTCTTGCTGCGCCAGTTTACCTTCTTTATCTTGCACCATATCAACCGACAACTTATCCATCATCGCCTTGGCAACTTGCTCGTTGGTGCGCGACCAAATGTCCACTACTTTATTGTAACGCTCACCGTTGGTCACCAGCCCTGAAGCATATTGAACTTCAATTTCTTTCACCTCGCTCTCTGAACGAGCGATAATATCGTATTTTTCTTGGGGTATTACGAGATCATTAATACCAATCGACACACCGGATTTTGTGGCATAGTGGAAGCCGGTGTACATAAGATTATCCGCAAAAATAACGGTTTCTTTTAAGCCCACCAACCGGTATGCCATATTCACTAATTTGGATACGGCTTTCTTGGTAAGTGTGGTATTGACAATATTAAATGGGATCCCTTTGGGTAAAATTTCAGAGAGTATCGCTCGACCAACCGTTGTTGCAACCAATTCCGTCTGGCTACGGTGCTCGGGATTAAGCTCTTCGGGGAAATACAGATCCGATTTTTTTATTCGCACTTTAATTTTGGCGTGCAAATCCACACAACCGGATTCATAGGCTCGAATCACTTCATCGATACCCGAGAATCGGCCACCCTCGCCTTGGACATTGATAGCATCTCGAGTCATATAATACAGACCCATGACAACGTCTTGCGTTGGCACGATAATCGGCTCACCATTTGCTGGAGAGAGAATATTATTGGTGGACATCATTAATGAACGAGACTCTAACTGCGCTTCTAATGTTAAAGGCACGTGAATAGCCATTTGGTCACCGTCAAAGTCTGCGTTATAGGCAGTACAAACTAACGGATGTAATTGAATCGCTTTTCCTTCAATGAGCACAGGCTCGAACGCTTGAATACCCAATCGGTGTAAAGTCGGCGCTCGGTTTAACAACACCGGATGTTCGCGGATCACTTCAGCTAAGATATCCCAAACCACTGGTTCTTCAAACTCAACCATTTTCTTAGCCGCTTTAATGGTCGTTGCCAAGCCACGGAATTGCAGTTTGCTGAATATGAACGGCTTAAATAATTCCAAGGCCATTTTTTTCGGTAAGCCGCATTGATGTAATTTCAAGGTGGGACCAACCACAATCACTGAACGGCCGGAATAATCGACCCGCTTACCCAATAAGTTCTGACGGAATCGACCTTGTTTACCTTTGATCATATCCGCTAACGATTTCAAGGGTCGTTTATTAGAACCGGTAATTGCCCGCCCACGTCGGCCATTATCCAAGAGGGCATCCACTGACTCTTGCAGCATGCGTTTTTCATTGCGAACAATGATATCTGGCGCATTCAAATCAAGTAATCGTTTCAAACGGTTGTTACGATTAATCACCCGTCGATAGAGATCATTCAAGTCTGAGGTTGCGAAACGACCACCATCAAGCGGAACCAATGGCCGCAAATCAGGAGGTAATACCGGTAATACGGTTAAAATCATCCACTCCGGCTTATTTCCTGAACGATAAAAAGATTCGAGCAATTTAAGACGTTTGACAATTTTCTTGAGTTTGGTTTCTGAAGTGGTAACAGGCAATTCAGATCGTAAGGTTTCAATTTCAGATTTAATGTCCAGACTCTTCAATAGTTTTTGAACAGCTTCTGCGCCCATGCGAGCATCAAATTCATCACCATATTGCTCAATTGCTTCCAAGTAAGCTTCGTCAGAGAGTAACTGCCCACGTTCAAGATCGGTAAGGCCAGGCTCAATAACCACGAAAGCCTCGAAATACAACACGCGCTCAATATCACGCAATGTCATATCTAACATCAAACCAATTCGAGAAGGTAGGGATTTCAAGAACCAGATATGGGCAACCGGGCTTGCCAATTCGATGTGACCCATGCGATCCCTTCGAACTTTTGCCAAAGTCACTTCCACACCGCATTTTTCACAGATCACGCCTCGATGCTTGAGACGTTTGTATTTACCACACAAGCATTCATAATCTTTCACAGGGCCAAAAATTTTCGCACAGAACAAACCATCGCGTTCTGGCTTAAAGGTACGATAGTTAATGGTTTCGGGTTTCTTAACCTCACCAAACGACCATGAGCGGATCATGTCTGGGGATGCCAATCCAATACGGATCGAGTCAAACTCTTGCGATTGTGACTGTTGTTTCAACAACGAAATTAAATCTTTCAAGCGAGCTCTCCCATGTAGATATCTGGTTTAAACGTAAAATTCCGTCTCAAATTTTAGGATCTACGATTCATTCTCTAATTCAAGATTGATCCCCAACGCTCGAATTTCTTTTACGAGTACGTTAAAGGATTCCGGCATACCGGCTTCCATATAGTGATCACCATCGACAATGTTTTTATACATTTTGGTACGACCACCGACATCGTCTGATTTGACAGTCAACATTTCTTGTAGTGTATACGCAGCACCATAAGCTTCTAATGCCCAGACCTCCATCTCCCCGAAGCGCTGACCACCAAATTGGGCTTTACCTCCTAAAGGTTGCTGGGTCACTAAACTATAAGAGCCAGTTGATCGAGCATGCATCTTATCATCGACTAAATGGTTCAACTTGAGCATGTACATATAACCAACGGTTACTTGGCGATCAAACGCTAAACCCGTACGACCATCGTGCAGAACCGCTTGTCCCGACTCAGGCAAACCAGCCAACTTCAACATGGCTTTAATTTCTTCTTCTTTGGCACCATCAAATACCGGCGTAGCAAATGGGATACCTCGACGAAGATTGCCCGCTAAATTCAACAATTCATCATCTTTAAACGATTTCAGATCCGCCTTTTGTGACTCCCCAGAGTTATAAATGGTTTCTAAAAATTGCCGGATCTCGGTGACATTGGCTTTCGCGTCAATCAGGTTGCCGAGCTTTAAACCTAAAGCTTTCGCCGCCCAACCTAAGTGCGTTTCTAATACTTGCCCTACGTTCATACGAGAAGGCACACCCAATGGATTTAATACGATATCAACCGGGGTACCATCGGCAAGGTAAGGCATGTCTTCGACCGGCACGATGGTTGAAATAACCCCTTTATTCCCGTGACGGCCTGCCATTTTATCCCCAGGCTGAATTCGACGTTTTACCGCCAAATAAACTTTAACGATTTTCAACACCCCAGGCGCTAAGTCATCACCCTGGGTTAATTTTTCTTTCTTGCTTGCGAATCGAGTTTCAAAATCTTCACGCAAAGCATCCATTTGCTCTTGAAGAACCTCAAGTTGCTTACTGCCATTTTCGCCTTTTAACCGAATATCAAACCAAGCCGATTTTTCAAGCTTCGCTAAATACTCTTGCGTTACGACATCACCGGACTTCAAGCCAGGACCACCGGCAACCTCTTGGCCAAGCAATATTCTTTCAACTCGTGAGTACACATCCCCTTGGCGAATTCGCAACTCATCATGCAAGTCTTTTTTGACTTTAGAGATTTCAGCCGCTTCAACTTGTAGCGCTCGCGTATCTTTTTCGACGCCATCACGGGTAAAGACTTGAACATCAATCACGGTGCCAGACATACCATTTGGCACGCGTAACGAGCTGTCTTTCACATCCGATGCCTTTTCACCAAAAATGGCGCGCAGTAATTTTTCTTCTGGGGTCAGCTGGCTTTCGCCTTTGGGGGTAACTTTACCAACCAAGATATCACCAGCCTCCACTTCTGCCCCAACATAAACGATACCGGCATCATCGAGTTTTGCTAATGCTTTTTCGCCAACATTCGGAATATCTGCGGTAACCTCTTCTGGGCCCAATTTCGTATCCCGTGAGACACAAGACAATTCTTCAATGTGAATACTGGTAAATCGGTCTTCTTCTACCAGTCGTTCTGAAATTAAAATTGAATCTTCGAAGTTGTACCCATTCCAAGGCATGAAAGCGACTAATAGATTTTGGCCTAAAGCCAGCTCACCCATATCGGTCGATGAACCATCTGCAATAACATCCCCTTTCTGAATTTTTAATCCTTTCTTCACTAATGGCCGTTGATTGATGCAGGTGTTTTGATTAGAGCGCATATATTTCGTGAGATTATAGATATCCACCCCAGAATCACCCTCGGTGCTTTCTGTTTCATCTGCACGAATAACAACTCGCGCGGCATCTACCGATTCAATGATACCGCTGCGTTTAGCCGTCACGGTTACTCCCGAATCAACGGCAACCGTTCTTTCCATGCCCGTTCCAACAAACGGTTTTTCCGCTTTTAATGTTGGTACCGCTTGGCGTTGCATGTTCGAACCCATTAAAGCTCGGTTCGCGTCATCGTGCTCTAAAAACGGAATTAAGGATGCAGCCACTGACACTATCTGTCTTGGAGAGACATCCATATATTGCACTCGATCACGAGGCATCATGGTAAATTCATTGTGGTAACGACACAGTACGAGATCATCTATCAACTGCAGATGCTCATCCATTTTGGCATTGGCCTGCGCAATAACATAATTTCCTTCTTCAATGGCAGAAAGGAACTTCATCTCACCCAACACTTTGCCATTTTCAACTTTACGATATGGGGTTTCTAAAAAGCCATAATCGTTGGTTCGAGAGTAAACGGCCAATGAGTTAATCAAACCAATGTTTGGACCTTCTGGCGTTTCAATGGGGCACAGTCGACCGTAGTGTGTTGGATGCACGTCACGCACTTCAAAACCAGCACGCTCGCGAGTCAAGCCACCAGGCCCTAACGCTGAAACACGACGTTTGTGCGTGATTTCAGATAAAGGATTATTCTGATCCATGAACTGCGATAACTGACTTGAACCAAAAAACTCTTTAATCGCTGCGGAAACAGGCTTGGCATTAATTAAATCCTGTGGCATTAAATTTTCAGACTCAACTAAGCTCAAGCGATCTTTTACGGCACGCTCAACCCGAACTAAACCAATTCGAAATTGGTTTTCCGTCATCTCACCAACACAGCGCACTCGTCGATTACCCAAGTGATCGATATCGTCGACCGTGCCTTCACCATTACGAATGCTTATCAACACTCTCAGCACATCAATGATGTCTTCATGCGAAAGAATACCAGGACCGGTAATTTCTTCTCTGCCTAATCGCCGATTAAACTTCATTCGACCGACCGCAGATAAATCGTAACGGCTCTCATCAAAAAATAAACTGGAGAATAACCCTTCTGCCGCATCTTTAGTTGGCGGCTCGCCAGGGCGCATCATTCGGTAAATTTCAACTAATGCTTCCAGTTGATTGCTGGTCGGATCAATGCGCAAGGTTTCCGACATGAATGCACCACGATTTAAATCGTTGGTAAAGAGCGTTTCAATGTGAGGAATTTTCAACGCTAAGATTTGACCGACACTTTCAGCGGTTAATTCACTGTTTGCTTCACAAATGATCTCGCCAGTCTCTGTATTGATAATGGTATTTGCAGACACTTTGCCATAGAGATATTCCACTGGAACGGTCAGTGAATTCAAACCAATCTTAGCCATCCGACGAACATGCCGAGCTGAAATACTCCGGCCGACTTCTACTAATAATTCCCCATTCGTATCATAGATATCAAACTGGGCAATTTCACCAAGCAGTCGTTCTGGAATTAAATCTAAAACAATACTATTATTCTTAAAGGTAAATACATTCTTTTCAAAAAAGATTGATAAAATCTCTTCTGTCTCAAGACCCAACGCTCGTAGGAGTATGGTCGCTGGCAATTTACGCCGACGATCGATGCGAACAAATAAACAATCCTTAGGATCAAATTCGAAATCCAACCAGGAGCCACGGTAAGGAATGATACGGGCAGAATATAGGAACTTACCCGAAGAGTGTGTTTTACCTTTGTCGTGCTCAAAAAACACACCAGGTGATCGATGCAGCTGTGATACCACGACTCGTTCAGTACCGTTGATGATGAAGCTACCATTATCGGTCATCAATGGAATCTCTCCCATATAGACCTCTTGCTCTTTCACATCTTTAATGGCTTTAGTTCCTGGCGCGGCATCTTTATCATACACGACTAACCGAACGGTGACGCGCAATGGGCCAGCAAAAGATAAGCCTCGCAACTGACATTCTTTGACATCAAAAACCGGCTCACCTACTCGATAACGCACATAATGCAATTCAGCGTAACCGGAATAGCTCTCAATAGGAAACACCGACTTAAATGCTGAGTGTAAGCCAAAATCTAAGCGAGCATCCTCACTTACCTCTTTTTGCAAAAAATTTTGGTAAGAACGGATTTGCGTCTCCAACAAAAATGGCGGCGTCGGATCCATATTTGCATCGCGTTTCGCAAAACTGTTTCGTAAAGACTGTCGTTCAGTGTATGAGTATGCCATCAAGCTGCCTCACCATATGGGTTAAAAAATAGGGAATAGCCGACAGCTGCAGACCATCGGCTACACTCAATCGTGTTATGTCGATAAGTTACCGTCAACAAATTTATGAGATCCTTATTTGATCTCTACACTAGCACCTGCTTCTTCAAGTTTCTTTTTGATTGTGCCGGCATCTTCTTTGCTAACCGCTTCTTTAACTGTTGCCGGAACGCCTTCAACCAAATCTTTCGCTTCTTTTAAACCAAGACCGGTGATTTCACGAACGACTTTAATAACGCCAACTTTATTTGCGCCAAAGCTTTTCATGACGACATCAAATTCAGTTTGCTCCTCAGCAACTGGGGCCGCACCACCGGCTCCTGGCATAGCCGCAACTGCCATAGGAACCGCAGCAGACACACCAAACTTTTCTTCCATCGCTTCAACTAATTGCACAACATCCATGACGCTCATGTTCGCGATCGTTTCCAAAATCTCTTCTTTAGAAACTGCCATTTTATACTCCTACTTTTATCAATAAATTAAACTTGTAAAAAACCATAATACTTTCTAACACACCGAAAGTATTATTCCTCCTGTGCTTTTTGCCTTCCAATGGCAGCAATGACCCTTACCAATTTTGCATGTGGCTCCGCTAGCGTACGTACAAGTTTGGTAATCGGCGCTAACATAACGGACATCAATTGTGCGACCGCTTGATCGTAGGTCGGTAAATTTGCCACAGCGTCTAAATCTTTAGCACCATGGAGCTTACCGCCCAACGACAGAACATGAACTTTAAATAATTCATTATCTTTAGCAAAATCACGGCATAGACGGGCCGCTGCACCAGGATCTTCGCGAGAAAAAGCTAAAATTAACGGACCAACCAACGACTCTTGCATGCACTCGTAGTCGGTTCCTTCAAAGGCTCTTCTCGCTAAATTATTCCGAACGACTTTGAGCGTCACTCCGGCTTTGCGTGCATCGAAACGTAATCGAGTCATGGCAGAAACCGTTAACCCGCGATATTCGGCAGCAACAATAGATAACGAACTTTTCGCAATGATGGCGACTTCTTCAACTACTTTTTGCTTATCTTGATAACTTAATGGCATGATCTATAACCCCACACTGCCTACACTTCTAACGTAGTCATGTCGATCCATATGCCTGGACCCATGGTACTAGAAAGAGTGATTTTTTGAAGATAGATCCCTTTTGAAGCGCTCGGCTTAGCTCTTTTGAGATCACCCAATAAGGTTTCAAGGTTTTCTTGTAATTGCTTCGCCTCAAAACTTAATTTACCAATCGTACAATGAACAATCCCTGCTTTATCAATTCGGTAACGTATCTGACCTGCTTTCGCATTTTTTACTGCCTTAGCGACATCAGGCGTGACTGTTCCAACTTTAGGATTAGGCATTAAGCCTTTGGGCCCAAGAATTTGTCCTAATTGGCCCACGATACCCATCGCATCTGGGGACGCAATCACCACATCGAAGTTGATATTTCCTTGTTTCACTGCGTCAGCTAAGTCTTGAAATCCAACGATATCAGCGCCTGCGGCTTTCGCTAATTCGATATTGGCGCCCTGAGTAAAGACAGCGACTCGAACCGTTTTACCGGTACCATGGGGCAACACAGAGGAGCCACGAACAACTTGATCCGATTTCCGAGCGTCAACACCCAGGTTAACACTGACATCGACCGCTTCAATAAATTTTGTTTTGCTGATTTTTTTCAATAACTCCACGGCTTCCATAATGGAATATTGCTTGCCGGCTACGACCGCTTTGCGAATTGATTGCATGCGTTTTGATATTTTAGCCATTACTCATCAACCCCCTCAACATCAACACCCATGCTGCGTGCACTACCTGCAATGGTTCTCACGGCAGCAGCCAAATCCGCCGCCGTAATATCGGGTTCTTTGATTTTGGCGATTTCTTCCAATTGTTGGCGGTTGATTTTACCTACTTTTTTAGCATTCGGCGTACCACTACCGCTCTTGAGGCCAATCGCTTTCAAAATGAGATATGAGGCTGGTGGTGTTTTCGTAACAAAAGTAAAACTTCTGTCTGAATATACGGTAATAACAACAGGGACCGGCGATCCTTTGTCGAGTTTTTGCGTGCTGGCGTTAAACGCTTTACAAAATTCCATAATATTAACACCATGTTGACCAAGTGCTGGACCAACCGGTGGGCTGGGGTTTGCTTCACCCGCTTTCACTTGAAGCTTAACAAAAGCCTGAACTTTTTTTGCCATTGATTTCTCCTATTGGGTACAAGCGCTCATTCATTTAAACGAGCTCCCCGTGGCGATTAGAAACACACATCGCGCATTGAATTATATATACAAATCAGAGCGCAAAATTTTACTCCTTTCTTATTGCAAATGCAAAACTATTTAGCTTTTCTCGACTTGTCCAAATTCTAACTCTACGGGTGTGGAGCGCCCAAAGATAAGAACGGCGACACGTAACCGATTTTTTTCATAGTTAACTTCTTCGACAACTCCGTTGAAATCAGCAAACGGCCCATCATTAACCCGAACCACTTCTCCCGCTTCAAATAAGATTTTGGGTTTTGGTTTGTCCGCGCCTTCCTGAACTCTGTCTAAAATTTTACTCGCCTCAGCTTCGCTAATTGGGGCCGGTTTATCACTGGTGCCGCCGATAAAACCCAGCACTTTTGGAGTCTTGCGAACCATATGCCACGTTTCATCATCCATTTCCATTCTGACTAAAACATAACCTGGGAAAAACTTCCGTTCGCTTTTGCGTTTTTGGCCACCACGCATCTCCACAACTTCTTCTGTGGGAACCAGAATTTCATCAAACTTATTTTGTAGCCCTAATCGCTCAATGCGCTCTCTGAGCGCTTTCATTACATAGCCTTCATAGCCCGAATAGGCATGGACGACATACCACTGCTTTGTCATGAATGTAATACCCCATGTCCAGTCAAAATTCCCACAAACCACAAAAAGAAACTATCCACACCCCACAAAATCACACCAATGAAAATAACAATTGCCATCACTAATAGTGCAGTTCGAACCGTTTCTTGCTGTGTTGGCCAAACAACTTTACGCAATTCCATGCGCGCATCTTTGGCAAACACTAAAAAATCTTTCCCTTGCGACGTGCAATACGCTAAGCCCGCTGACATCGCTAATAAGATTATCCATCCCACGATACGAAACGCCATCGGTTGATGGGTGACGTAATCACTAACAAAAATACCTGCCATAAATAGCACGACGACAGCTAGCCAAATGAAGCCATCTTGCTTTGATTTAGGAGAAGTGTTGTCATTTGCCATAAATCAATCATGCCCATTATTAGTGCAGGCCAGGAGGGAATCGAACCCCCAACCTACGGTTTTGGAGACCGTCGCTCTGCCAATTGAGCTACTGGCCTAATCTATCAGAGGACGGAAAACAGAAGACAGATTTTAATGAAGTTTTTATATTTTTTACCGTCTGTCTTCCGTCTTCCGTCTTCCGTCTTCTGTCTTCTGTCATCCGTTACTCAACCACCTTCGATACAACGCCGGCACCAACTGTACGACCGCCTTCGCGA
>CAYGNG010000026.1:0-35610 GCA_964351225.1 uncultured Gammaproteobacteria bacterium | reverse complement strand
TAAGATGACACAGGAATTAAACGAAGATTTTTGGGCTAGTGTTCCTTACGCAGTAGAGCCACCTTCTTACGAGAAAGAGCGCAAGAACCTTATTTACGAAGGTGCGAAAGATGTTGGCGCGGGAATAGGTATAGGTATAGCCGAAGCTGGCGCGGAGTTTGTAGACTTTACCACAGACCTTGGGGTAATGGGGTCAATCATGGTTGGTCGTGCTGTATCTGCCGCAACAGGCGCGGAGCATGACTATGAATCTGACGAAAGGGTGTTGGCAAAAAAACAAAAATTCTTTGACCAATATATTACAGGACAATTCAAGACAGATGATGTTGAGGGTGAGGGGTTATACAACTTCACGAAAAACACCACAGAGAGTATTGCAAAATTTGCAACAGCCTATAAATCTTTAGGGCAAATGGGTATGAAAGCCATTCTCCCTAAAGTTGCTTTAGCTGGCGCGGCAGAGGGAATTACAGATGACCCAAATAGCGGTGAGGATTCATTTAAGGCGGCTGAAAGTTTGTTGCGTGTTGGGCTTGGCTCTATTTCAGAGGACGCGCTTGCAGACTTCGACCAAGCTATGAACCCTGATACAGACAACCAAATTGCCAGACAATCTATGCGTAGGGTTATGAACGCTATTGATATGGCAGCTTTCTCGGTGGCAGGACAGAAAGCGGCTGATATTGGTGGTAAAGCTATTAAAGCAATCCCTGAAAAACACATACAAGCGGTTAAGCAACAATTCCACAATGCGATGAAAACAGCGCGGGTAGCGAAAGAACAAGCCTTCGGCAAAGCGGCAACAACTAAGGCGGCAAAATTTGAGATACAGCAGGGCGTAGCAGAAGAAGTTATAGGTATTGCGGATGATGCAATCCTAGACCCAACCAAATCACTAAGCCAAAACATAGGCGATTTTATCAATGTAAAGTTTGATTCCACAATGCGGCTTGTGTCACCAGAACATTACGACGCAAAGCTATTGGACTATGAAAAGAAACTTGCGGCACTCGCCCCACAGATAAACGATAAGATTGTTTCTATGGCAAAGACACAAGGTGTAGAGGCTAAGGCATTATTACGTGATTATGCTAAAGAGCTAGGCGTAAAGGAAAGTGAATTTCTTACTGAAAAGGGTTTGCAAGGTGTATTGAGAACACAGGCGCACAATATCCTATTGGAGCAAGAAGCCCTTAAATTCTCTCTTACAGCCAAAGGATATTTCAAGGGGGCATTACCAGAGGATGACTTCTTAAAGGCTACTGAATCCTTCTTAACGGCTCACGGACAACGTGCGGCTGGCGGTGGTGCGGCTGGGCGTATTCTAAGAACCATGCAAAACAGTAAAGTTGCCGTTAATGTTAGTAAAGCGACAAAGCCTATTCAGGAACAACTAGATAAGGTGGCGGAAGTTTTAAAGATTGCCAAAGATGACAAAACACAGATTAAAGCGTTTGGTGAGTCCTTGGCTGAAAACCTAAAGATAAAGGAAATGCTAGACTTATCAGAGGATGAATTTACGGATACCTTTGTTCGTGCCGTTCTTAACGAACAAGACATTGCCAAAGCTGGTAAGAAAATGGGTATCATGATGCAAATGGCTGATACAGCAGGGCGCGTTACCCAAGCTAACTTACTAACTGGAACACCAACTATGGTGCAAAACACGTTGGGTACAGTTGCTATGCAGAGCAATAGAATAGGCGAAGCGTACATTAAAGCTGGGATTAGTGGCGATGGAGTAAAGAACTTAAAAGTAGCTAATGCTCTTTTGACGGGTACAATTCAAGGGTACGCCATTAGTGCTAGGTCTGCTTTAAAGGCGATGGCTACGGCTGGTAAACGTAACGCAGGAAACCTACCCTTCACAACAAGATTTAAACAACTTGCGGCTGATATACCCGCCTTCGACAAAGCCCACGCAAGCCGTATGTTTGAGGTCACGAAAAAAGAAATCGTGTCAGACAGGAAAACAGGTAACGCCCTATATGATGGGTTGCAAACTTCTATTGGCGGCAAAATAGCGACAAGCTCTTGGGCTTTTGACATTATCTCTAACCAAGATACGCTTGCTAAATCCTCATTTGCTTACGGTCAGATGAAATCAAAGATGGTACAGGGGCTTTACGTTGACGATATATTCGACTTAGCTAACAACCCTAAAGACCTCGCTAAGGCAAAGAATACATTGTCACGTATGATGATGAACGGTAGTGACGAAGTTTCTATTGATATGCTCAAGAAAGACTTTGGCGATGAAAAGGCAGTACAGATTGTACGCAGGATGGAAGATTGGCGGCAGAGCGCAACCAAGGAATCGTTTGACGAAGCTATCGACACTGTTTTCCAAAAAGAACTTACTGGTGGTTTAAAACATACTCGTGACTTCTTGCAAGAAAAGATACCAGGCGGTAAGATTTTTACACCTTTCTTTACAACGCCTGTACGTATATTAGACGAGTCTCTACAGCGCATGCCCATTATCCCGATTGGCGATGGAATTATGGGTATGCCCATTCACCCAAAGATATATAAAGAGCTATACAACCCTAAGACACGCAATGAAGCGTTAAGTAAAATCATCATGGGGAATATGGTTGCTTATGCGGGGAACATACTTACAGAGCAAGGATTGTATCAACCAACGCCTACAGACATTGACACGCGAGCCGCGTTATCTAGCACGTTTGGTATGAATCCTGGTAGCTTACTGCTTAATGGTAAATCTTATCAAACATCATTTCTTGGTCCAGTACATAACCTACTTGCGATTGGGGCAGCTACGAACAACCAAGATGACATCTACAAACGCATAGACCACCTCGATGATGATGCTTCACAGGGCTTCTATGACGCTATTGGTTATAACATGATGAACCTTTCAGCCCTTGTATTGGAGCAACCGTTTTTAACTGGTCCTGAACAAATTATGGAGCTATTCGGGGCATTGGAATTAGACCTTGACGACCAAGCGCAAAAAGACAGTTGGAGCGATAGAGTTGCAAGAATAATGGGGCAAAAAGTTGGTAACTTAGTGCCAGCTTCTAGTTTACAACGCCAAACAACAAACAACATGATAGACTTTCAACGTAAAGCCGCAGGGTTTTGGGAAAACAGCTTTATGCAATTTGCACCATACTTAGTTGAAAATAAAGCATACGATGGCTTTGGTAATCCTATTGAGCCTAATAGGGGGCTTGCTTTCCGTAACAGAAACATTCAAGAAACAGATTTGGCGGAAATGCTGTATGCAGAAAACTCATTTATCCCTACACGCCCTAAGTTTAAATATCTGTACTCAAAAAGCGATGGCGGGTTGAACAAAACACCTTCCGCAACAGTTGACCTTGGAAAGTTAGGTTTATGGAATAAGTGGAATGAAATGCGAGCAGACGGCATGGGGCTTGCTATTCGTGACTTTACAAACTCGCAAGAGTATTCAGATAATATGAAAGCTAATCGCATTGACGAAAACCGCACAGCTATTCAAAGTATTATCAACACCAAAAATAAACGCGCCTTTGAGGATTTAATGCGCGAACACCCAATTATTGAGCGCGAAGTTGTGCGCTCTCAAGGTGAAAAAATTATAGAAAAACAAAAGGGAAAAGGGTATGTTAGTGGAGTAAGTAACCGTGACGTACCTACATTTATGGGAGAGTAATTATGCCAAATATTGATATTAATTCTAACGTGCCACGGTTGCAGTTTACCGCCAATGCCTCACAAACGGAATTTAGCTTAAACTTCATTGTTTTTGCCAACACTGATTTGGTCGTGGTGGTTGACGGGGTTACACAAACACTTACAACGCACTATACCGTTTCAGACCTTAGTGACGAGGATGGGGCAACCGTTACCTTTGTAACCCCTATGACAGGCGGGGAGCTGGTCACAATTTATAGACGTAGTGTTATTAGTAGAGAGAGTCAATATCAACAAGACGGTAGATTTGACGCAGAGCCATTAGAGCGTGATTTAGATAAAATCACAACGTACTTACAAGAGCAAGCGAGAGATTTAGCGAGAGCTTTAGTGCTTGACCCAGAGGATACAGCAACATCTTTGACGCTACCAATTTCTGCGCCAGGATTTGCTTTGGGGTGGTCTGCTGGTGGCGAATTAACCAATATATCATACGCAAGCATAAGTAGTAGTATAGACACAGTATTCACAAGCCTTACTGACGGTGATTTGCTTAAATATAACGGTACAAATTGGGTTAATTCTACAACTTTTACAGCTTTATCTATCGGAAGTATCACAGCCCCGACAACCGCAGGTTTTAACCTAAAGGATTCAAACGGCAATATTTGCCTATCAGGCGGCGCAGGCGGCGCGGCTAACCTAACCATGGGCGGCAATATGTCAGGCGCAAGTACGCATAAGCTTGTAAATATGGCTGACCCATCCAGCGCACAAGATTATACGACTAAGGCTTATGTAGATGGTGAAATATCATCAAATTCTATACCGATGACAAGAATTGTACTGAATGGTACAGGGACACCTGCGGCGGTTTCGGTTGTGGGGAATAATACGATTTCATCCGTAACAGATCACGGTGCGGGGCAATACACACTAAATTTTGGCTCTAATTATGCCGACACTAATTATGGCGTTCAAATAACAACAACAGCAGACGGAACAGCCGCAAACCAAACTATAAACGCCTCGATTTACCCAAGCGGTAAAGCGGTGGGGTCATTACGTATAAGTTTAGCGCGGGTGTCAGCTAGCCCCGCCTTCGCAGATGTTGATGGCATTCACATCACAATTATTGGTGAATTAGCATGATAGTAGTATTGTTAATATAGGGTATGAATAATGTCAGACGAAATATTTAAAGTTTTTACTAACATAGATTTACTAACATCATTAGGTTATGCCTCTTTAGTGTTTAGTATATTTGCGATAATCATTATTTTGTACCATTGGCGTTTTTTTAAGAGTGCTGAAAAAACAGAAATCAGCAAAAGAATGATGTTGGTTTTTTTATCTGATTTTTTAATGTACGGGTCTATTGCTCTATATGGGTTAAATTGGGTTTTATTTGATGGCGGCACGGAGTTTAGGTTATTGCTAAAAATAATTCAGGTTTTTGCAATTATGTTTAATTTGTACGCTCTTGTGCGTTTAGCTAGATTTTATATAGAGGTGAAGTAATTGTGTTTGACAAAGAGATTATTACGGCTTTGGGGGACGCTGGGTCAGTTGTTATCATTGCGGGGTTATTTTATTTTCTGTTTAATAAATTTACAAAATTTACTGAAAAAATGCAGGAAAATCATAGTCAGGAACGTAAGGAATGGAGAGAGTCAGACAACGAGGAAAAAGAAAAAACCCGTATTGTTATTGACAATCTTAGTGACGCTATTCGTTCTGCCAACGATAACAGCTTGCGTTAAACCTTACGCAAAGCCGCAAATAAGGTGCGAAGCGGGGCGAAACAAAGGTAACGGTGACGAAAAAAGCGACTGTTGGATTTATGGTGAAATGGGTGTTGAAATTAAATAAATGGCTTAAATCGCTATTTGAAAGGAAAGAAGTGGACTTAAAAACCCTTAAAAGACCAGTTGATAAAATCATCATCCATTGTGCGGCAACTCCGCCTGACATGGATATTGGCGTTAAAGAGATAAAACAGTGGCATAAGCAAAAGGGCTGGTCAGATATAGGCTACCACTACGTTATACGCCATAATGGAGTTATAGAAGACGGTAGACCAGTTAATAGAATAGGGGCGCACGTTGCAGGACATAATAAAGGGTCTATAGGAATATGCCTTGTAGGTGGTGTAGACCATGAAGGTCATGCAGTGCCTAACTTCACGGATAAACAATGGCGCACTTTAGAGCAAATGGTGCGAAGCCTTAAGACGCAACTGCCAAGGGCAACTATTCATGGACATAATGAGTTTGCAAATAAATCTTGTCCTAGCTTTATTGTGCAAAATTGGTTACAATCAAAAAACATATAAGGGAGATTTAATATGAACAAAGAAACAATTTTAGGCTTTATCCGTCATATTCTTACATTTGGTGGCGGTTTTGTGGTCGCGCAAGGTCACGTTGACATTACACAACTCGAAACAGCAATAGGTGCGTTTATTACATTAGCGGGTATCGTGTGGTCAGCGATTGACAAAAAAGATAGGGTTTAACCTCGGTGCGCCTTGCCCTCTATAGTGTTCTTATCCTTTCCACTATAGGGGGCATTTTTTTTACTTTTAAATACATAAAGAATATTGGTCAGGATGAGGTAAAATTAGAGGTTGTTGTAAACAATAATAAGGCGTTAAAAAACTATGAGAAAGCCAAGCAAAAAAACAATTCTAGTGATGATATTGACCTTATCAAGCGTTATTGTCGTTGGGTGTACGGGGCAACGTATGACGAATGCGTGTCCAGTTATAAGCCTGTCGATAGAGAGTAAACTAACCAAGCAGGATATGGCAGCAATAGACGCTTATAATTCGGAGGTGGCGAAGTGAAAGAGAAAAAAACAGACAAACTAAAACCAACCTTTGAAAAAGTTAAGGTTGATGATAAAGTCATAGCACAAATTGAATTAAGCAAGCTAAGAGGATTAGGCTCTGCGCCCGATTACTTTAAAAGATGACATTATCCCTAACTTTAACCAGCACGCTTTCCCCTACGCTTGTTCCAACTCTTTCTGGTGGCGGTGGGACACCTGACCCGACTGCTGATTGGGCGGCATGGTCTGGCGCGAATGATGGGGCAAATACAAATCTATTTACAACAAACGGGTTTATACGGGGGCAAGATCAGGCGGCGGTTAATGACAGCGAAGCCGTGTTGACTTATAGGGATGGGACAACGGAAGAATGGCGAGCCGTTGTTTTGGACGTTGCAGACAAAGCCTTTTTGCCCGAAGACACAAATACGGAAATAGTTTTGACAGGCACAATCCCCCTTGCCATGCACTGCGTACGGTTGACGGAAACGCGCTTTTTGATTTGTTGTAATACGGAAGATGATTTCAGGATTGCCCTTGTTGGAAAATCTGGAAAGACATTAACCATTTTGGACGAAGAGCTTCTTGAAACGGGGTTTAGCTTTCAGAATGACGTTGCACGATTAACTGATACAAAGGCAGTTTTGCATTATAGAAATACTTTAGTATCAAATTATTCCCATGTCATGGTTATTGATGTTACGGGCGATACGATTACGACTGGAACACCATTAAGCCTTGGTATTAATTCGTCCGATATTGCCACGCAATATTGCGGGGTGACAAAAGCCCTTGTCGATGGTTCGGCGTTTTGGGCTTGTAATAGACGGCGGGTTTATTATTGCACCATTTCAGGGACAACAATCACCAAAGAAGCCTTCGAGTCCATCGACGCTATAAACACGCAATTTAATGATACGATGTGCGAGTATGTCGATGAAAACGCAATGATTGTCACGCATGAGGTGGGGGCAACCAGAGTAGACGCAACAAGCTTTACGTGGTCAGGGAGCGCGATTGTGCGCGAAGATGCGGTCACGGATATATTTGACGGGAACAATATATTCCAAGGCACGGGATGTTCCACAGGGGTTGGAGCAAGGCAAGCGATGTTTTCTGGTCGTATGGATGACGAAACGCCGCAAGTATCAGGGCAGGTGGTTTTAAGCCTTAATGAAAGCAACGATATTGTCGTTGGTGATTTAGTGTTTACATCTAATTTCACTTCAGATCACAATACCATCGACGCAACACCAAGTCAGCTTTATGTTTTCCTTTGTATTCAAAACGAAGGGGAAACACCCAACCAAATGGTTGGAACAAAAGTATTACAGGGGTTTTAGATGACACTTTCCCTTACGCTCACAAGTACCTTATCCCCTACACTTGTTCCTACTTTATCGGGCGGCACTTCCGCCATTGCCATTATCGCAGCCTTATCAGGCGATAGCACGCAAGAATATAATTTCACGCAATATTCTGCGGCTGGTGAAACCGCATACGAAGCGAATGACGCAACGGCGATTGATGCAGCGCGGTCTGGATCGTTTCTTTTACGTTCAACCGCGCTTGAAAACGATGCGGGCAATACAAATTTATTTTGGGTTAACGATAGCGGCGATCCATTGACGGATGGTTCGCAGTTAACAAACAATGTCACAAATTTAGTAGGAAGCCCAAATTTATATCATCTATCTTTAGGCATTAATGACCATGCGGAAGTTGTCGCGGCTGGTGTTACGGCGGCGGATGTCCAAGCTGGTTTTGAGTATTATGCCGATAGAGTAAAGGCAATCAAAGACTGTCCAACTATCTTAAACACTTTGGGACGCGATACAGGCGGGAATGATGAAGGCGCGAATATTATTACGGAAGGCATTCAAGCGGCGATTGCGGCGAATAGCAACCTTATTCGCGGGATTGATGTTTACGACCTTCCTTTAACGGATGCAAAGCATTTTACCGAAACAGGGCAAGTCGCTATGGCACAGCGTCAATTACAGCAAGCAGAATATACCCTTGGCAATTCGCCCGTACAAGCCAAGGGGGCAGCGATAACAAGCGCAACCATGACAACTGATACATTGACGGTTACACTCTCCCACGTGAACGGAAACGACATCACAATGCCATCCAGTGGCGCAGGGGGTATTGATGCCACGGATGATGGAACGGCTATTGGCTTGACTTCACCAGCTAAGTTAAATGCAACCAGCTTTACAATGGCAATTCCAGAAGGGAAAAGTCCCGTGGCTGGCTCGGTCACAAAGTTATGGACACCATACGGTGCAAACGGCAACGGCTTAAACGGGGCTGCCCCCGATGTCATTAAAACAAACACTGGCTATCCTATTCAGCGCGGGGTTATAACGGTTACGGATTCCGACCCTATTAAGGCTTTAGATAATGTTGATTATTATTCGATATTCAAAGGCGCAGTTAAAACTTTTGACACCACGGAATTAACCGCCATAGACAAGCTGGCAGGGACAAGCGGGGCTTTAACCGAAGTCGCGGCGGGCGACCACATGACATGGGACGCGACGGCGTTTGGCGGTAAAGGTGGTGCGGTTTTAACAGGAGCTACTCGCATGGGGACTGCTATGACGGTAGGGGCGACAAAAACGGTTATATTTCCTTTGCAGGTTCCCGCTACATATCCAAGCTCAACAACCAATTTGGCTGGATTTATGACGGGCGACACCACAACCAATGCAGGAAGAGTAACAACTACAAATGTTGCAAAAACATTGTTCTATTCTTCCCCATCAAGTGGTGGTAGTGCTGCTATAACCCCCGCTCTTGTTGAGGGGGAATCTCATCTTGTCATGCTTGAATTTGATACAGGCGTTTTAAATGTTTATTTTGATGACTTTACAACACCTTTTGCGACGATTGAACCAAACAGCATTTATTCGTCAAGAAGTCAATTTTATTTAGGAGCAAGGTCGTCGGCGGATGATGCGGCAACGGGCTTTATTTTCGGCGGTGCGCTAGTTACAAGCGACAACTTAACGGCTGATGAAAAAACAGCCGTGTTTAATTATCTTAATTCTTTTTTTGGGATTTAATATCGCTCTGTAAAGCATTAATACCGCTTTAATTTTTTTTGGCAAAGAGATAATGCTCTTTTTTTGTGGGCTAATTCTTCGCTCAAATTTTTAATTCTTTTAGCCGCCTCAATTAAAAGATGAGGGCAATCCACCCCTTGAACACCTGCAACTCTCTCTAGTCTAAATGCCAATTCATCACTATTCATCTTCTTCAACTTTCTTGATGATAGAATGCTTACATAATTCAATAACCCCAATAATTTGAGGAATCGGTAAGCCTTCGCCACGTTCGTAAATAACCTCAAGAATTGCGTCCAATAATGTTTCACAGCGTTTTTCTCCCTCAAATAGTTTTTCTATTTTCATTGTAAAGCCTTAATCACCTAAAAGAGAAAATAGTCTATTAATGTAAAGGTTTATCATAAAGCCACAGGGAAGAGGGTGGTTTTTTTCGCGCTTAAAATCCTTTGCTATTTGTTCTATTTCTTTTAATTTTTCGTATTCTTTTTTTGATATAATCTTAATCATTTCAAACCCCTCCAACCACAATCAGGACAACCCCACCGCCCGTCATGCTGTAAATTGGTGTATGAGCCGCATTCAGGGCATGTAGCTGGCAGGGGCGTTAGTGCCTTAGAATAGTCGATTGACGATTGTGTGACGTCCACAAAACAATCTTTACCGTAATAATTGTGATGGATTTTATCTGTCATTCTGTTTCCTCTGTGTTGGTGGGGGTGCTATACATGAGCGGGTCAACATTCGGATAAATACCCATAAGCCGCTCTATTTCGCAAGATAGATTTTGTTGTATAGCCATCGGGTCTAAAGCATTCCAATCAAGCTTATACAGGTCATTTTCAGAGATTAATGCTTGCTCACCCTTTTGTGCTTCTTCGTACAGGTGTGGCATTTGATCGTGTGCGCACTGAAAAACAGCGCGGATATAAGCATCCCGCAAATCTCTAAACGCAATCCCTTTGATTTCAGTTGCACCACGTTTTCCCGTACTGGTTTGGGGTTGACCACTGTATGGACGGTTTCTATCCATACAATCATCATTATGACCTAAATCATCGAAGGCATCATTCAATACTTTGTTGATATTATTTTCCATCACTCCAAGTCCTCCCGTAGCTTCTCTGCTAGTGCTTGTTTTGCTGTGTTATAGGAATATTTGAATAAATCGTCTTCATAACCAAAATTTTCAATATCCATGATGCAAATCTGCAAAGCCTCCTCCAGCTTCTCAACGTAGCTAATGATGTTGGATAGGGCTTCACGGGAGTTGGCGGCAAGTTTATAAAATTTTCTCTCTTGGTTGCCCCCAGTTATTTTTGCGCGAACCTCTGCCACTTCACGTAAACAAGATTGTTCTTCTTGTGTTGTTCTTGCCAGAGTAGCTAAGGCTTCACTGTGAAATTCATCAGGTTTTATATGTTTCTCGTAGTGGTCTTTTGCTTCTTGCCACTTCTCCCCCGCATCTCTAAGTGCCTTTAGTTTGTCTAGGTCGGTCATTTTTTCTTGCCCCAATATTTATAGTTTCTTTCAAGCGTCTTTTTGCATCGCTCACAATCAAATTTGTCGTCGCAAATTGTGCATCTGCCGCCATATTTTCGTACGGTTTCATTTCCTTTTTTGTCTACGTCGTCTTTATATTTTTCGTATAGTGCGTCATATTCTTTTTTCTCTATTTCCCGTTTGGTACAGTCATTCCACATCGGAAAACCTATACCGCAAGGAACGCATACCAATTCTTTATACGGCAAGCAAAAAGATTGAATTAGAGGTTCACCACATTTTGGACATATATCTATTTTCATCCCTTACTCCTTCTCTAGTTCTAATTCAGCTTGTGCCACCATGGCTTTAAAGGCGTTCGCATTATCGACAATATCTTGATGTGTTGCTGGCAGATTAATTCCAAGAGATTTATCACCAGCAATACACATAGCCTCACTCGGCTCACCTTTCAACTTATCCGCTAGGGATAGGGCGTGGCGTATTACATTGACAGGATCATTAACCCCATAATCGCCTTTAAAGGCTTCGTCTAACCACTTTCTGGCATCTTTATAATCGTTTTTCATCTATTCGCCCTCGCTTGGTGGTTGTGGTAATGGCATCCAGTGGGTTGGTTTAATGCAATGATCTGTAACTTTGTACATATGGTAATCGTCATTACACCAACTTATTTCATACCACCCTTCTGGATAATAATACTCGTCATTATGTTCATCTAACCATTCAACATCATCACAACCCTCTGCTATTTCATTATGTTTTTTAGTGTATCTGGCATTTATTGTTCGCTTTTTTCCTAAATAATTTAAACCATAAAGTTGAATAATCTTTCCATCCTTCGGCGCACTCTCAATATCCCGCCATCCTTGGTTAAGGTGGCCTTGGGAGTGGAGGTGGTTTGTTTTAACCCATCGCTTAACTTTAGCGCGTGAGCCAGTTAAACAAGTCCAACCTGTTCTGGATTTATCACCCCAAGTGTCGTGGCGGGGTTCGTGCGTATAATAAGTCACTAAGTGTTCACCATCTTCTAACTCAACCAAATACGTTCCATTTTCTTGGGGAAACCCTTTCGACCAATTAAACTCCACATCAACGCTTGGCTTCGGCTGTAGGGCGGCTCTTAACATTGCTATCCAATCAGAATTTTGTTTAATTAAACCTTTTTCATCTTTTAATTTTAAATCGCGGGTAAACTGGTTAATCCTAGATTCAAGTCTATCCAAAGCCTGTTTGTTTTCGTCAGTCATTTTTAGTGTGTCTGTCATTCTCAATCCCTTTCCGTAAAATCAAACATATCATGGACAAAATGCTTTAACGCCGCATAGTCGCGAAATATACATTCCACCTTCCGCGCTACTGGAAAATTCTGGTTCGCCGCTAAGCACTGATCCATGGTTAGTGTTTTTAATAATTCGTTGTAGTTTTTAATCATCCTTTTCTCTCCTTTTCTGAAAACATATATCATAATGCGCCTCACAATAACCTTTCTCATGCACAGGCAAGCCGCAAAAGTGTGTCGCCTTATCCTTTAACGACCCTAACGGGAAGTGGCACTCACGGGGCTTCAAATCCTCAAATTTAACCCTTTTACCAGATATTGAACGCGCTTTATCCCACCTCACCTCAATTTTATTTAAGTCAAAGGCTTCTGCATGATGTTTGTTTTTGTTAAATACCGTCCTTTTGTCATTGTGTCGTTTTTCCGTATATCCCAAACGCTCCAGCCTTCCTATGACGGAATTGCGTGTAGCGCGGGGGCGTATATCCAGCAACCTTTCTGTAATTCTGCTCGATGAAAAACCTTGCTTTTTAAGGGCAACGATAAAATCATCCTGCTCTTTCGTCCAGCGTGTTCCAAGTGCGCTTTGTGTCATAAATCCCCCATACTGATAAAAACGGCATTACTTGGCGCAAGTTTGATTTTATCCCCGATATAACAATCCCTGCTATGGACTGTAACAGGCGGCTTGCGGGGTGGAAAATCACTAGATTGCGGTGATGTCGCCATAAATAACGCCATAATTGCTATAGTAAATAATCCGCCGCATAAAAAACCTAAGTTAAATTTCATCATCTTTATTCCTTTCTATCCCATCTGGTGGGGGTTGGTGATAGCTTGGGAAAACCAACCCCCTTTTCCAGTGATGGAAACTATAAAACCCATAAAAACACCCATGAGATTAAAGCGAAAGTCGCGACATAGCCAAGCCAGTCTAATATCTCCCGTCTATTATCTTTAGGTCGTAAATATTGTTCTGATCTCTGAATTGAGCGCATTTGAATAGCGTCGATTTCTTGATTGTATTTGTTAAGCATTATCTTAATCCTCCATGTAAAATTCGGGATAAGCCATTCCTGACTCTAATGATCCACCAGAACAGTCAAGCCCCGCATAATATTCTTTTCTAGGGTGATTAGTTCCCTCTAGCCATTCCTTGTGGATTTTTTTGCAATCACCAAAACTGTCGGCGTGTCCTATAATTTGATAATTATCATTATAAACTGTGTATGTCATTGATTTTTTCCTTTCACTGTTAAAGGGCTTCCCTGCCCTAATATGAATATCGTACCACAAGGGGGAATTGCCTCAAGCGAAAAGAGCTGAATTTTATTGCGTTGTTAGTGTAGTTTTTGTAATATAATTATAATACGGCTATTCCCTCTGCGCAGCAAGGAATAGCCTTCTTCTTATCATTAAGGCTCTACCTTAGATAGAATAATGACGTTCCCCTCGCCCTGCGATATAAACTGGTCATACTTAATTGAAAATTCGTAAAACACGGAAAGCATTTCACTAACCTCATCAGGCGTTGGTTTTTGTGTTTTGGTTGCGTAAATAGCTACCACGGCTTCGATGGCTTGAGTTATACGGTCTGGTATGTATTCCTCATCCATCACGTTCTCTATTGATAGGGTATTCAGGATATTCAGGGAATCGGTGGTTATACGACTTAATCTTTGCCTCAATGTCTTTAAGCATGCTGTCAAGGATATTATTAAGACTATTGCGCTGGTTTATAATCTCTTGTCGTTTGTTTAGTAATTCGTCAATTGCGCTCATAACTTCCCTGTCCAGTTCCCGTAATTGTCTAAATACATCGGTTGTAAATATGGCTGCCCATTTTCAATCAATCCCACTCCTAAGATAGGGCGTTTTAATTGTAGCTTGTTGTACTCAAAAGCCAAAGCCTTTTTGTCAATTAAACACCCTACGGTCATACCCCAATTTAAGCTTCTAGGGCTTGACGTGTACGCTATTTCAAATTTGCTATGATAATGCCCTTGGACGACGCAACACCCTAATTGCTCGGCAGATTTAAGGATGTTAGCGGAAAATTGGTGGCGGAATAAGATGGTTTGGGAGGGCGATATATTGATTTCAATTTCTTCATGCCATTGCCAGCGTTTGTCTACCATAAGGACATCGTTGTAATCTTTTAAGTAATGCCGTGGTATCCCGCCCGACTTACCCCGCCTGTAAGACAATGATCCATGGTTTGAATGAAGAATATCCATAACAGGAAACATATTTTGTAACAACTGGCAGAATTTTTGCGAAGCCTTTAGTTCGTCCCCTGCGCTCATTAAATCGGGGTCGGAGTCGTGGAATGATATTCCATGGTTATCGACTTCATCGCCTATATGAATAATGCGGGTTGGCTTAAATTTTGTTTTGAGGGCGACTAAAAAACGGGGGCAATCTTTATGGTGAAAAGGCGCGTGTGTATCAGATATTACTAAGATTTTCGAGTTGTCAACTTTTGCCATCTTACCCCCGTAAAGGGAGCATATCACAAAAATAGTTGGTTATCTATTCCTTTTCCTGATAATCGTTCTTCATGTCTTCGGCGTGTTGTTCATCGCACGTTTCAAAGAAATATGCTACGTTATCAAGGGACACAATAATATCTAAAACATTGTCATCTGGATATGGCATTTTCCCAGCGAATTTTTCGTAATGGTCGTGAAACTTTTCAGCTAAAAGCCTAAACAGCCGTGGCTCACAATACTTCATTTCAAGAAGTTCTATTAGTTTTTTGTCATCGCTTGGCTTCGGCTGTAGCTCGGCTTTAAGTTTTACTATCTCACACTTAGCCGCCAACAATTCGGCACGTAACGCAATATCTTCTTCATCCAAAGCCTGTTTGTTTTCGTCAGTCATTTTTATTTCCCTTTCAATAATAATTGGCTAGCCTAACCCACCTTAAAGAGCCGCCCCAGATGCCTTATTCTTTGTATTCGGCATACACCCTCCGTAAAGGGATGTTGAGGCAAGGGCGGCTCACTAAGAGGGGTTCATTATTTTTTTCATATTCTCAATCTGTTCCTCAAGCCGTTTTACCTCTTGCGTAATAGAATATTCTCTATCCCTCATGTCACGCCTAAGCGTGTTAAGCTCTAAGCGCAATTCCTCTATGCGCCTTGTGTAAGCGTCTATGATGATTTGTTCTTTAGTCATTTAGATACAGCTTCTTTAAATCGTTCGTGACCGTAAGAGCCTCTTGTAACAGATAAAATTTCCTTCAAAGTATATTCCTTCTTAGTTGAATTTTTACTTATAAAGTCTTGCGTACCATATTGGCAAGCACCTGTTATGGCGCGATATACAAGCGCCCATTCTTCTGTGGTTTTTTTAGTTTTAAGCGGCATACCCTTAAATTGGTCTACGTCCTTCGACATTTGTTTAAAGGCTAGATCATCACGCGCTTGTTTGATTGTATTCCCGTGTGCGCTGACACCATCAACAGTTATGACATATATAATTTTATCATTATCTCTTCGGCATTTCTTTACGTTTCCTTTAGTTGAAATAACGCGGGAAAAAATACCGTCCGAAAGATCAACTTCAACCCATTCGCCAGACTCAACAATATACCAACAGTCAGCTTTTATGTTTTTTCCGTCTACAATGTCGGCTTTACCACCAATAGGAACGCCTTCATTTGCGTATTCAGAACACATGATTAAATTACCTAAATCACCTTTTACTGCGGCACGATAACCTAAAGCTGAACACCCTGAATTTTTACCAGAGCTTGCGGCTTTACTGCAATAACCAGAGCTTGCGGCTGTACTGCAATAACCAGAGCTTGCGGCTTTACTGTAATTGCCAGAGCTTGCGGCTTTACTGTAATTGCCAGAGCTTTTATTTTGTTTTTCCGTTTCTTTGTAAAACTTATGAAAATCAGTCGTCGCCAACTTGATTAAATCTTTTATGTCCTGTGTAAATATATCTTCCATTTTGTCTTTTCCTTTACTGAATTTATACCAAATCCTATATCCAATAACGCCCAATCGCAAACAATATACGTGTAATTTTATTGCGTTGTTTGCCCTAGTTTTGTAATAATAATTTCAATTCGTGGGTTAATCTTATCTATACCGCCATCGTCCCATCGTTCGCCCTTTAATATTCTGCGATTGTCATCCTCTATAACGCCTTGGCTGACAATATAATCCAATGGCACTTTAAGGTAGTTTTGACCGTCTCTTAAATGGTCGCTAGGAAAATATATCAAATATGATATGAAAACCTCCCCATCGACCTTAAAATCAAGACTTGGTGCGTTTTCACGCCATTGCTTTAGCTTCGCGCTGGTTATCCTGCGCCCATTCCTTGCTGTCGGGTATGCTGTATTAGAGCTTGGGGGGAAGGGGAGAGTGAATTTCATTCCTGCTCCGCCCCCGACATTTTAAACAATGCCGCTTTTTTATTCACGGGATGGTTAATATCCTTAAATCTGCAAACCGCCATATCCTTGCCATCTTTGTCCTTATAATAAATGAACGTGCAGACTGGCGTTTCTATCTTATGCCTGATTTTAATTGTCATCATTTCCCCCACTTTGCAATTCCCATGACCAGTATAAGTAACTCATAAAACCAAGCGAAAATGGAATTGTAAGTATGGCAATAACTATTTTTTCTTCTGCTTCTATCTTTTTGTTATTTGCCATATGCCCAAAAGTGAAAACCGAAAAAAGAACATGGCAAACAATCAAGGTTGTTAATAAAAGGTTATTCATCACTCCCACCCTTCAAATATATCCGCTTGACGAAGCAATAACCAAACGCCTGTCACGGCGATAGTTAGTAGCAATATTGATACTATTGTGAATGTTATCATTTTATCCTCTTTTGTTTGGGGTTGGCGTTATTTAATTCTCACCTGTATACTTTCACCACCGTTTGATAATTGCGCACCCATTACATTCCCTTCCTGTAGGGCTTTTTTAAGTGCTGTTTTATCAACCGTGATTGTCGTCTTTTTGTATTCGTCGGGAATTTTGCTTTCATCCACAATAACCACGCTTTGCGGCGTTGCCCGATAACTTACAGTACCAGCTGAGCCTTTATAGCTTCGCTCATTGGCACAATCCATTATAACCCCGCAAATGTCTTTAAACGTATCTGCTTTGCGATTAAAACGCTCCTGACGCTGTTTATAGGTTTCTATGATGGACTTACACCCATCAGCCATATTAAGGCACTCCACGCGCCTTAAAATAGCCCATTCCATTAATTTGGAGTAGTCACCTTCAACGTTAATCATTTCCAGTTTGTCTGGGTCGTCGTCTGGCAAGGTTTGGGCGATATGGCGGATTCTTTCTAACGCATCTTGAAAATTACTCATGGCTGCCATCCATTTCCTTGTTTTCTAACTCAACACGCTTTGCGTGGTATTTAGCCAGTAATGCTCCATAAGCTTTTTCTGACGCTAGGTTGATTTTATCCAAATCTTTAGCGTTCATTTCCCACATTTTTTCTAAAGCTTGTAAGTCTTTGTGCTTGTCAATCGCAACGGCTATCTCATTGGCGCGTACTTGTTCCCATGACTTTTCGGCTTTAGGTGGATTAGGTGCTTTAGGTTGTGTCTTGGTCTTTGCGGCTTCCGTTGCTTTGTTACCATCATCATCTTCATCGGTAACAAGACCAAGCATAGCAGACAAGGCATATCTACGCATATATGTTATGTAAGAGCCGTATTCTTGAGCCGTTACCTTTGATAGCGTTATTTTAGATACGCTTTCCATTTCCTGCCCTGATTTGGCATGAATAATTTTAGTATGGATAAACTCCCCATCCACGCATGCCGTCATTGAGTGAGTAACTAAAATACCATTCACCCCCATCAATTCTTTAATTGCCTTCCATATTGCTGGTAAATCGGCATACTTCGATTTAAAGAACGGATTCGCGGCGGACTTATCAATAAATGGCGCGTCTTGTTGCACCTTTAAGATAGCTTCATATAATTCTGTGTTAGACATTTTATTTTCCTTTCAATTAATCCTTGACACCATTATTAAACTAGCTTAAAAAGGTTGTCAAGGTACTTATTCAACTTTTTTTTACGGATTTTAAATGTCTTATATACAAGCAGAAAAAGATTTTAAAGAAATATGCGAGCGCAACGGTTTTAGCAGAGCAAGAATTTGCTCAAAGCAACGGGACGGCTATATCGTCGAACAAAGGCGTATCGCAATAAAAGAATTGCATGAGCTTGGTTATACATCAGGAATGATTGGTCATGTAATGAATAAAGACCACACAACAATTTTGTATCATTTAAAGAAAGGCAAAAAATAATGGCATACGAACAAAAAGAAGGCGACATCGCAATATTCTTGGTGAAAGAAAAGAAGGGCGATAAACATCCAGACTGGACAGGAAAAGCATTGATTGACGGTAAAGAGCGCGATGTGTCGCTATGGATTAAATCAGGCACAATGCTGGCAGGAGCAATTAAGGAAAAATGGAAGCCTGATTTTGAACAAGCTAAGCCAAAAGCCGAGCCGCAAGTGTCTGATGACATCGAAGATTCTATTCCGTTCTAATATGAAAATAGAAACCCCACTTCAAGCCGCACATTTCACTTGCGAGGATATAATCGAGCGCATTAACGCCGAGATACCTCGGAGTGACGTTGCGGACAGGATTAAGAGAATTATCCGCAAAGAGCAGTTAATAATTGAAAATAGGCTTGCAAAGGCGGGTGAGTAGAGTAATATACTAGGGCGTTATTGCGGAACGTGGAAACCTTTAAACGATAATCTTGCGCCGCAATCGTAGGATTATCATTTAAGGGTTTTTTTTATGCCAAAAAGAAAATATTTGTCGGGAAAAGCCCGAAAAAGAATATGGGAAAAGCATTGTAAACTTTGCAAAAATTGTGGGCGTGAAACCGTGTTGTTTGGTAATACCGTTAGTCCATTCTCACCATTACCGTGTGCTATCGACCACATAATACCATTTTCAAAAGGTGGGTTATGCACAGATGATAATTTTCAGTTACTTTGTATTACTTGCAACTCACAAAAAGGGAAAAAATATGATAAAAATTAAAAACTGGGGCAAGTTTCAACATTTTAAAGACCGTTCTCCGCCTTGGATTAAACTTTATAGGGAGAATTTATATCGCCGTGATATCATGTCGTTATCATCATGTAATTTTAAGTTGCTAGTATGCTTATGGATGATGGCAAGTGAAGATGAGACAAAACAAGGAATTATTCCACCCATTTCTGATATAGCATATACTTTACGCCAAAAGGAAGAAGATATAATCAAGGGATTACAAGGGCTTAAAGAATTTTTAATATATAGTGATGACAACATGATATCAGCAAGATATCAAAATGATAGCCCAGAGACAGAGACAGAGACAGAGACAGAGACAGAGTTAGGGGAAACCCCTAAGACCCCTAAAACAAAAAAATCCTCTCAAAGATTAACAGGAACACGTTTACCACCTGATTGGGAGTGTTCAGTGGAACTTGGAACATGGGCGATGACGGACTACGGTATGAGCCGTGAAGATGTGGCGCAGGAGATTTACGCCTTTAAGGATTATTGGAATGCAAAGACAGGAGCTAACGCAATCAAGCTTGATTGGGATGCCACCTTTAGGAACTGGATTAGAAACAACGCAAAATGGAGCAAGAAATGAGCAATTTTTTATCAGACGTAAAAAAGCAAGCAGACACAGACAATATCGAAAAATGGATACGCATGGGAGAGCGTAAAGACGAATCACCCGTTAGGCATGATTTATTTGAACTTATGGTCAGTGCAGGGAAAGAGATACCAGATTACAAGGCGGGGCTTAGGGTTTATCATTGGCTGAAATGGTGTACCGATTTTTATAAGCGGGGAGATACTTTTTTCATCGACTATACAGATAAAAATAGCGCAAATTGGGCTTTAAACTACATTGGTGATGGCGTTAGGTTTTCCCAAAAATGCAAGAATGTGGTGACGATGCACAATGGAAAATACGTTAATAGTTTGTATCCGCCTGATAGAAAAAAGGGAAATGTTAAAGCCGTTAACATTTAATTAAACAATTTACGATAACTTAACCACGAAAGGAAAACGAAGATGATCGATAAAGAAATAATTAAAGGGCTTACGGAAGTAATTGAAAGCCAAAGGCAGGCGAATGACGCACTTTTAAAAAGGCTGATAAAGCTTGAGAATCCGCTTGTTGTGATACATGATTGCGTGGATAAAATTAAAGGCACTGATCGATTTGTAATACCGCAAGAAGCTTACGACCGTGTTCGTGATGAGGTGTTGGATGAGGTAATAGAGAACTTTGAGGGTTTATGCAGAATTTACTTCGCAAGCGAATCGGATAAATTCATATTCCGCTATTGTTTAGACGTTGTTAAGGACATGAAGGGTAAACAATGAAAATATACACTTGCAACGACCACGACACAATCAACCCTGTCGGCGGCGCGTCTGTTATAGTCGCAAAAGATAAGCAACACGCCATACGTAAACTTGACAGGCAATTAAAAGAAAGGGGCTTAAAGGGATATTGTGAAGAGCCTTATACTTTAGATGAGTTAGATATAAGCAAACCACAGGCGATTATTTTACATGATGGGGATTATTGAAATGAAAATATACGGTATAGAATATCCAATGATCCATTACACCCCAAAGCCAAACCTTCGACATGACTGGCTGGTTAGGCAATATGAGGACTCAGTTACGCTAACAAATATCGAGTTGACACGTAAGCAAGCTTAGGGCATAATTCGAAAAGAGTATCACGGCGTATCAATACCTAGGAGATTCCATGCCAAGACAGACCTACACAGGAACAGGCGCACAAGACGCTATTGAAATTAATCCAGAGCATCAATCCGCCTATATGGTATCCGCCGACGCAGGAACGCCAGTGTTCACAGTTGAGGTTCGTATTACTCCAGGCGGGGCATGGGGAGCACCAAGCGATACAATGGGGACAAACCTTAACCAAGCTTACACAGTCCTAAAGCCAGTGTCAGAGTTACGGATCAATATCTCTGATCTCGACACAGCAACAGAAGTCTATTTAGACCACCTCTCTGCAAAATAAAATTGAACTATCTGACAATCTAGGCTATCATTCCTTATACGGCACTGTATGGGGTTATATAGCCTGTTTAAATAAAGATTGCGTGATTCCTAGCGTGAAGCCCCCAGCCGAAGAACACAGGAAGAGTAGTAGGCTCTGCAACTAAGCAACCTACACCCTCGTATAGCTATTGTAATGGCTATGCAGGGCGACAGTTAAACCGTCTAGGATATGCTCTAAAGGCTTCTCACCAGCAAGACCGACAAGCCGCTTACCACCATATAAGCTACGAGTGATTACAAAAATTTATATCCGCGCCCCATGGGGGGATATTATTACATCTAAAGTACAACCTTATGTAAACGGTATGATTATACCGCACTAACATTGTTGACAATGATAATAACATCACGCAAGAATAGCAGTATGAAAAAAGAATTTTGGCAAGATGTCGCAATATCCGTAAATATAAACGAACAAGGCAAGAAGCTAATTGAGTTTCGGAAGCCCATAAACGATGTCGAAATGATGTTCGTTGATTACTACGATAACTATTCATCACACGCGGAAATTATAAAACAGGTACAGAAAGCGTTCGATAGAACAAAAGTCGCGTATAACTAGAAAATTGTCGGGGTAACCCATATTACGCGAGAAACAACCCCTCTTTCGGGGGTCGATTTTACCAGCCCCTTACCCCCTCCCCCCCTTAAAATGTACGTAAATCATGCTAAGTTATTGATAACAAAGCATTGTGTCATATACATAATATGTATTATCACACTGAATAGGAAAGCTGTCCTATAGTTTCACGTGAAACATTGTGGTTAAAGAAAACCCCTATCATATCGCCACATCACATCCTCATCATTACCCTACCTCATCCCACCACTGTGACATTTATGCAACACTTATTAATCCCTTCACAAAACATCACACGAATAGCTATGCGATACGTGCATACGGTCACAACACCAGCTTGTAATAATGTTTCAAAAATAGGGTGAAATACGCAAGCACATTACAAGAAAACTTTGCTATTCTATTTATATCAAGTCAATCAAGGCTTACTAAACAAAAGGACTAAGACTATGAAAGACACGATAACACTCACAACCGGAATCCGTACCCATAAAGACGGCAATTACGAAGGATATATACTTTGTGCAAGGAACCGCAAATTTTTATGGTCACAGGATAGCGAGATCATGCGCCCCGATAAAAATGATGCTTATCAGGATGCAATCAACCTTAAAAAGGACTGTGAAGAATATAACCTATTAGTTAAAGCCTAGCATAGAGTCCCTTGTACAACCACAGGGGATTCGCTGGTGGGTTTTCCATCATTAACTTAACAGAAAAGGACTAAAAACAATGACACAACGTGCACAAATACACCGCTTCAGAGATACGGTTGCGATTTACTTAGGGGATGGATCAACGGTCTATCTTGAGCCGTTGCAGGCTGTAAAGATTGCCAATAAAATGAAAGCTTGCGCTAAGGACATTAAAAGTAATGGCTTCGCGTCGAGTGAATTTAAAACTTTTGAAATGGGGGAATAACACAATGACACAATCAAAACACACACCAGCGCCTTGGTCTATTTTGTGGCAAGGCGGGAATAATAATCAATTTGTACTAGCTCGCCCTTCCCAACAAATGGGGTACGATGTTGACATAAGAGATATGTCAGAAGAAGAGAGGGAGGCAAACAAAAAAATATTAAGCGCGTCACCTAATATGCTTAACGCCCTTTTGATGGTGGCAGATATTAGTGACCACAAATTAGATGGTTTAACTAGGGGGCAAATCATAAATCTAATAAAAGACATTAGAGACAACGAAGCATTACCAGCAATAGCAAAGGCAAAAGGATTATAGACCTGTGTCCCTCACAAGGGGACACTAGCCTGTAATTGTGCAGGATAACAACATAGAAAAGGACTAAATACTATGACAACATTTAATATGAAAACAGCCAAAGAAGTTTTAACAATGGTAAACGAAGGCAAGGCAACAAGGCTTGACGCTATGCAATACGCTATTGAAAAGCGCGAAGCATTGCAAGCCAAGGGTAAAACCATGCGGGCTAGGCTATGGGATAGAACAATCAAAGCCCTGCAATCAATGGATGATACGGTCACAAGAAAACCCGCGAGGAATCACATGAAATATAATATTTGGATCACACACAAAAACCTTGACGAAAATAGTAGTCTTTACACTCACAAGGTATTAGAAGAATTAGAAGTTGATTACAATAACCCAAATCTTGTAATCGCCGCGCCTGATTTATTAAAGGCTTGCCAGGCATCTCTTGATATTATCAACGCCTGTAAAAGTCAGGGTTTTTTAAAGGAATTACCCGTTGACCATATAGAATACGCAATCGAAAAAGCAAAGGGCGGGCATGAAATTCGATAAAACTATAGGCGGTGAGTATCAATTAAAAGATGGTAAACTCACATGGGTTGAAAAAGAAATGCCAAAACAAAGGCGCGTTTGCACACAATGCCAAGAGTTTTTTATAGGCAATAACACAACATGCCAAGCTTGCCATGCTACCTATATGCGAGAATACAGAAGGCGCGAGCATACGTGCAACCCGCATGAGGGCGCATTTACTCACGTCATACGCAATGAAGAGACTATGGAAATATTCAAGTTTTCTTGTATTGATAATGAATTACCAAAGGGTTATACTATTATCACGAAGGCTGAAGCAGGTCAGTTAATACCGAAAATTTATTGGGAAGAAAGAAATTACCATGAAGCGCAGAATAGTACAAAATAGAATAGCTAAATACATAGCCGATGGAATAGAGCCAGAGATCGCAAGCCGCATGGCTAGGCAGGAAGTACGCCGCATGAAGGCTAAAGAAAGAATTAAAGCTAAAAAAGAACTACGGTCACAAGAAAACCCGCCTGAACCAATTGCAATCGAGGAAAAAGATGAACCTGAAAGTAACGGACACAATGATAAAAAGCCAGCTACTAAGGGAATTGGCAAAGGACTTCGATTGGAAAGCGGCGGCAAAAAGGCTGGGAATAAGCAACGCAAAGCTAACCCGCCTACAAAATGATCCAGACTTTATGCGTAATGGTAAGCGCATAGTCGATAAAGCCACGGAAGAAATAGGCGGTGTTCAAGCCGCTATTGATAAATTTAATAGAACCCAAGAACTATTAGCAGACGCATTGGAATCAGGTGAATTAGGGGTGGCTAACGCATTAGTTAAAACCCATGAACTTGAATACAGGATGCACGGGCTATTTGAAAAAGATAACAGGCAAAAAGGAGGTACGGTTATGATAAATATTGAGTTGGAAACTGACCCAAATCCTGTTATGATAGAGGATAATAACGCAATAGAGGGTGAAATCATTGGCAAGGGATTACAAGAAGGAACGAAAGTACGACAGCCAGCCGAAAGTGAAGGCTAAACGAGCCGCCCGCAACCGCGCCCGTTACTCCTTAATGAAGCAAGGCAAGGTACGTAAAGGCGATGGTAAGGACGTAGACCATAAGGACGGAAACCCTCACAATAACAGCCCAAGCAACTTAAGGGTACAATCCGCAAGTAAGAATCGCTCTTACCCACGTACAAAAACCGCAGGCAAAAAGAAAACCCGTGGAAAATCATTGCTAAAAAAGTGAATATAGTCCTATAATGCCGTATGTCGTTATTAAACTACCGTATATCACCAACCTTTGCTAAATTTCATAAGGATGATAACTTCCTTCGTATTGTTATGGGACCAGTGGGAAGTGGTAAATCCGTAGGATGCTGCTGGGAAATTTATATGCGAGCAATGGCTATGCCAGCCAATATAAACAACATACGCCACAGCCGATGGATTGTTGTTCGTAACACATTACCCCAACTTGAAACAACAACCATGTCCACATGGAAAGACTGGTTTGGACCACAAGTATTCGAAGGCGCAGAAATAACAGGACGAAGCCCCTATAAACAGACCATTGAACACGCAATGGCAGACGGCACAACACTTAAACTTGAAATGATATTTATGGCTCTTGATGGTCCATTAGATATTGGTAAACTTATGTCCCTAGAATGTACTGGTATATGGTTTAACGAATTACGCTACATTGATGAAGCCGTTTACCGCGAATCCCAAACACGACCAGGGCGATTCCCACGTAAGTCAGACATACCAAAGGAAAACTGGATTGATGAACGCACACCCTATTGGTCAGGCATAATCGCAGATACCAACCCGCCTGATGTAGGGGGATGGATATATGAGCTTGCCGAAGAGATTATGCCAGAAAACTTGTCCATGTATAAACAACCTTCGGGCGTAAGCAAACACGCAGAAAACCTAAAGAACCTTAAACACGACTATTACACCAACATGATGATCGGTAAGCCAAAGGAGTGGGTAAACGTCTATGTCCATGGAAAGTATGGTTACTTCCACGATGGCGCAAGTGTCTATGATGGCGTATGGAATGATGATGTTCACTACTACGGTCAGGACATAAAACTTATACCTGGTCGCATACTTGTGGGCGGGATAGACGCCTCTGGTCGCTCACCAGCCGCAGTTATCCTACAACACACACCCGCAGGGCAATACCAAGCTATATGGGAGCTATGCGCGGAGGACATAGGTGGGGTTGCGTTTTCTCGATTGCTTAGACAAGAAATGGCGACAAGATTCCCTATACATAACGTAAGATGGTGGGGTGATCCAGCAGGAGGATTTAAATCCCAAACTGATGAAAGAACCTACTTTGATATTTTAAAGGGCGAAGGCATACAGGTTTATCCATCACCAGGCTTCCGCTTGACAGAGCGCATAGAAGCCGTAAACAGTATCTTATCGCGCAATACAGCAGGATTGCCTGCGCTTGTGGTGGGTAAGGATTGCCCTAAACTACGCCAAGGCTTTAATGGTGGGTATAGATTTAAGAAAATTGGGACGGGTGATAGCGCAAGAACTATGCCAGACCCAGAGAAAAACTCTTACTCACACGTACACGATGCCTTACAATACGCCATAGCAGGAACAGGGGAATTGAATGTTCTTAAAAACCGCAAAACGTCAGACTACAAAACCTACACCTACGACAGGGATTGGTGACGATAATATATTCTTTGAATACTACGTGGTGTTCGAGGATAGCGATAACATAGGCTATCCGTGGCGGTGGTTTACCTGCAAAGGCTTTCGCCACGTATCTGTCTATATGGCGTTTGAGGGTATTGTTATGAATGTTAATCAATCCCTTTACAACATAAGAATTTATTCACATTACCTAAACATCCATCAGGCGGGTGAAATATTAGCAGAAAATCCAAAGGCGACAGTGGTGTACGTTCCAGTTATAGCAAATAAAAAATATAGGAATAAATTAGGTACAATTATCCCAACGTGCGTATCGCTCTGCCAAAGAATTACGGGCTTGACAAGCCATGCCTTTACGCCTTATGGTTATTACAAACATTTAGTCCGTAGTGGGGGGCAAGTTATGGGTGGAAAACCAAAGCAAGATACAGGCTTAATCGAAGCACAACGTAAGCAATTAGCAGAAACCCAAAAGAGAGAGGCTGAAGCGAAGGCGGCGGCAGATGATTTATCTAAGCGCAGACGTTTGGGTAGAAAATCTTTACTTGGCACAGAAGGCGATGAACTAGGTGTTCTATAGTGGATAAGACACAATTCCTAAAGCGGTTTAAATCCGCAGAAAAACGCAAACAACTGAATTGGGACAACCTTTACAAAGAGGCAATGGAGCTATTCTGTCCGCAACGTGAGAACTTTTACAACCAAGTATCAGGGCAAAAAAAAGGACGTACAGTTTATACCTCTGCCCCGTATTCTGCCCTTGATAAAGCCTCTAACAATATGCACTCCTCCCTTACTCCACACCAAAAGCGGTGGGTAAACCTAAAGGCTGGGCGTTTAGTCCCTAAAGAGGAAAAGAAAAAGGCGCAAGAAACCCTACAGGAAATTACTAATACCCTGTTTGACCATATTCATTCTAGCAACTTTGACCTTGCCGTATCTGAATTTTACAAAGACATTACCATAGGCACAGGCGCATTGCTTGTTACTGGCACTCCCAAAGAACCCCTTATCTTTACCTCTGTACCATTACATGAATTATACATCGCCACAGGCGCGTTAGGCACAGTCGATACAATATTCCGTAAATATAAGCTTGCGGTGGAAACTATTAAATCTACATGGGCGGACGCTAAACTTCCTGATGACTTTGCTCAAATGATGGCAAATGACCCGACAAAAGAGGTTGAGCTTATCGAGGGCACAATTCCTAAAAAGATTAAAGTATTTAATGCGGACACAGGTAAGCAAGAAGAAGCGGACGGGTATGGGTATTATGTTTGCTCTGCTAAACATGATGGCTTTATTGTTGAGCGTGATATGCCTATCAACCCTTGGATTGTGGCGCGGTGGTCTATTATATCTGGTGAAGAATGGGGGCGCGGTCCAGGCGTTATCGCTCTTAACGATGCCAAGACATTAAACCAATTTATTAAACTGCACATGCAGTCTATGGAATTAACCGTTCACCCCATGTATACCGTGGTTGATGATGGTGTTATCAATATTCAAAATATCCGTATTGGACCAGGGGCATTATTGCCTGTGTCCGCGAATGATGGGGCTTTCGGTGCAACCATCCAGCCATTACGGTCAGGAGGAAACTTTCAAGCGGGGCAGATTGAAATACAAAGACTCGAAGCGAGTATCAATGACCAACTTTATACTGAACCGCTTGGTCCTATCAATATGCCCGTTAAAACAGCTACCGAGATTAGTATCAGACAGCAAGAATTATCCAAGCGTATTGGCTCTGCCTTCGGGCGATTGCAGTATGAATTTATTAAACCCTTGATTAACGCTTGCCTATACCAGCTTGATAAATACAATATCATTAACATGAATGATTTTAAGGTGGACGGGCAGACAATAGCCATTGAAGCCGTATCTCCATTAGCACAAGGTCAGGCGCAAGACGACATTAACAACGTCATCCGTTATGTTGAGTTTGCTATGGGCGCGTTTGGACCACAAATTGCCTTGACAATGATGAAACCAGAAGAGATCATGTCCTTTATCGGGGAGCATTTAAACGTTCCTAAACAAATAGAATTAAGCGAAGCCGATAAAGCGCAAGCACAACAAATGATTCAAGCCCTTTCAATGCAACAACAGGTAGAGCAACTTGGTGGACAAAACATACAACAGTAATGATGAAATAGCCTTGGTTATGAAAAGGCTTTTCGCAACAGATGATGGGAAAGATGTACTTAGCGTGTTAAAGCGTAGGTTTTCTGACCCTTCAATCGTTCCTAATGCGACAGTAGATGGGGTAGCCCTAGCCCATTTTACCTTTATGCGCGTTGGTGAACAAAACGTAGTAAAATATATTGAATCTTTAATCAGCAAAGAGATAGGAAAAGAAAATGACGGACGATACACAGACGAATGATGCGGTAGAAAACGAAGGCGAACTTATTGACGGTGAAGGTAATGTAGTAGCAGTCGAGGACGTAGTAAAAGAACCTGAAAAAGAAGTTGATTATCCAGAGTGGTTGCCAGAGAAGTTTAGAAAAGGCGAGGACTGGCAGGAAAAGCTAGGTAAATCTTATACTGAACTTGAAAAAACCCTAAAAGAAAAGGGTAAGATTGCGCCAGATGAATACGAGCTTGCCGAGGGCGTAGAAGTAAACACAGACGATGAAGTGTTTGATGGCTTTAAAGATTTCGCAAAAGAAGCGAACCTATCCAACGAACAATTCAACGGCATGTTAAAATTCGCGCAGGAAAGCGGGTTGTTAGATGTTCCAAATTACGAAGAAGAGATAGCCGCGCTAGGTAAAGATAAAGACCTTATCATCAATGGGCTAACCTCTTACGCACAGGCAAAATTAAGCAAGGAAGAGGCGGAAACTCTTGAATCTATGGCATTGACAGCAGATCAGGCAAGATTGTTGCATAAAATTATCCGATCTGATTCCAATAACATCCCTGCCAAAGTGGGTGTGCCAACAGAACAAAAGGCAGACTTGCAGAAAAAACTAAGTGAGTTAATGAACGCCCCAGATATTCGTACAAATGTTTTGAAAAAACAAGAGGCAGAAGAATTAGCAAGGGCTATTGCAGAACAAAATTAACTATGCTAATATTCCTATAGCATTTTTGTGAACAACTCACATGAGCCACATAAGCTAACGCTAATAGGTGCGTTTTAACCTACTAGACTGTTAGACCCCTTCTTAGGGAACAATCTAAGTCGATTATTAACTTAATTAACTTTAACTGTTTTCTAAAGGAGGAAACATTATGTCTATTTATATCAACCAATCAGCCGTAACGCTGTTTGATACCCAAGTAAAAAAGGTTTATCAAGAAGGTTACTCTCTAAAAGGTTTGGTGCGTGAGAAATCAGTACCAGGCGCAAAAACAATCCAATTCCCTGTAATGGGTAAAGCGGTTGCCAAGCAAAAAGCAATTCACACAGATGTTGTAGCAAGTGACGTATCACACGCGCCTGTCACAGCAACTATGCAGGATTGGTATGCCTCTGACTACACAGACATTTTTAAGAACAAGCAAGTCAACTTTGATGAAGTAACTGAACTTGCTGACATTCTTCGTAATGCTTGTGGCAGACGTATGGACAAAATCTTGATCGACGTTCTTAATGCCGCTTCTGGCACAGGAACAGTTAGCAATGACATTGGAGGCACAGACACGGATATGAACTTTGAGAAGTTTATTGCCGCTATGGGTGAGCTTGATGACGAGGGTGTTCCAGAAGAAGGGCGCACAATCCTTATGAATCACCGTGCGTATCGTTCATTGTTAGCTGATGACGAGTTTGTTAATTCAGATTACGGTCAGATGCGCTTCGATGTAACAAGCCAAGGTAACAAAAAACCTTACTTAGGCTTTAACATTGTGACGATTGCAGATCGTGTTGAAAGCGATGGCTCTTTGACTGGATTACCTAAAGATGGTTCAAACGATACTACATTGTTTGCCTTCCACCGTGATGCAGTTGGTCTTGGTCTTAACATGGATTTCAAATCTGAAACTAACTATATCCCTGAAAAATTAGCTTACCTATCAACAGTGTGTTTCTCTGCTGGTGGTATAGCGATTGACCCAGCGGGTATTGTTAAAATCACAGCACGTCAAGCGTAATAGAAGGAGAAATAAACTATGGCTTATTCAAGTGACAATCTACATAAGGTATCAGACCACGCCAATTCTACATTGGTTGACATCTGGCTCTATCAAGAGGCGGCTACAGTTGCGACTATCGCGGCTTCTGGCTACCTTAATGATGCGACAACAAAGCTTAAAAAAGGTGATGTTGTTATCATTGGTGGAAGTAACGGAACAGCGTATGCACAAGTCACGTCTGCTACAGGCGCGGCTACTGTAACGCTCGGTGCTTTCACAGCCTTATCATAAGGGTAAATTATGGCGACAACCAACATAAGTATTTGTAATTCTGCCTTAATTCTAGTGGGGGCTGACGAGATAAATTCTTTCTCTGACGCCACCGCAGAGGCAAAGTTAGCGAACAGTGTTTACACAGACACTAAGCAAACTTTATTACAGTACCATCCATGGCGGTTTTCGTTAAAACAAAAAGACTTAGGGGGGGCGTTGGTTACAACTCCAACTTTTGATTGGAAATATCAACACCAACTCCCCTCCGACCTTTTGCGAGTTATTCACCTTTATGGGAATGACGATTACCAGATTTTTGGCGATAAAATCTATACTAATAATTCAACCTGTAAAATGGTTTATCAGGCAGACGTATTAGAAAGCGAAATGCCAAGCTATTTCATTAAAGCCTTTCAATTCCAGTTGGCGCGTTTATTCTCTATGTCCTTACAAGAGGACATTAATAAGATGCAAGCCTTTGATCAAGCCGCAGATAAAGAAATGATGCGAGCTAAAAACATTGATTCTCAACAACAACCAAATCAAAAGATACCAGACACAAACTATTCTATGTTAAACATAAGGGGCTAAATGGGTAAGGTCACAGTACAGCAGACCAGCTTCGCAAGTGGTGAGTTATCCCCTAGTATCTTTGGGCGTATAGACAGAGATGTTTATTCCAATGGTATGGCAAAAGGTAGAAACGTATGGGTAACTCCATTAGGGGGCGTAAAGAGGCGCTATGGCACAAAGTACGTTGATACCACAACCACAAGCCAAGCGTGTAGATTAGTATCCTTTGCCTTCAATACAGAGCAAGAATATCTTATTGTGTTTACGCCTGGTGAGTTTAAGGTTTATAAGGACGATGTTTTACAAGCCACTGTTTCATCTTCTCCAATAAGTTTAATTACAGCAACCATACTTGCAGAAATGAACTGGACACAATCGGCTGATACGCTAATCATTGTTCATCCAGACATACAACCTATACGCATTACACGCACAAGCCACACAAGCTGGACTGCCGCTAACATTACATTAAGCAATATCCCTACTTATGATTTTGGTAGTGGGGCAGAAGCTTCTTGGAGCGCGACACGCGGCTACCCACGGACTGTGACATTTTGGCAACAAAGATTGTGGTTCGGTGGGGCGAAGTCAAGACCACAAACGGTTTATGGCTCTAAAATAGCTGGCTTTTTTGATTTTGACTTAGGTACTGGCGCAGACGCAGATGCTATTGAATTTACGATTGATGACGACCAGGTTAATACGATTGTTAATATTTATGCGGGGCGGACGTTACAGATATTTACAACAGGTGGTGAATTTTTTACCCCCCTTACGCTTAACACAACCATAACACCAAAAACTGTGTCGCTTGAAAAAGCAACAAGGCATGGTTCTTCCCCCGTAAGACCTATAAATAGTGATGGGGCTACTATTTTTGCTGATAGGGCAGGGGCAGTTATTCGTGAATATGTATTTCTTGATGTAGAACAATCTTATGTCACAGATGATATTTCGTTTCTGTCCGAACACCTTATTCAAAATCCAGTATGCGCGGCTCTGCAATCGTCTAGTGCGTTATCAGGAGAGTATTCCTATTGGGTTAATGGTGATGGCACTATGGCTGTTTTGAATAGACGGAGAGCGCAATCATTCTTGGCGTGGACATTATGGACAACTGACGGAGAATATGAACAAGTTTCTGTTGTTGACGATAGTGTTTACGTATGCGTCAAGCGTGTAATAGATGGCTCGACAGTACGTTACATTGAGCGATTTGACGAGGCTTATTACACGGACGCTGGGGTGATTTTAAGCGCAACAGCAACTACGTCTTGGAGTGGTTTATCACACCTTGAAGGAGAGGTCGTTAATGTACGCTCGCAAGATGGTTACCCCTTGCTTCAAACAACAGTATCTAGTGGGGAAATTACAACAGAAAACGAACAGACATCTATTGAGGCTGGCTTACCTTGGACGCCAACAATTCGCCCTATGCCGACACAGACGGGCTTTGCAAACGGGAACAATGTCATTGGTAGTAAGCGCAGAGTTGTAAGCGTGAACTTTAATTTACTTGAAAGCAATGGTTTTGACGTAACAACAGAAAAGGGCAATTATCGTGTTGCTCTTGGTACGTTAGGTAATATAAACTTTAATCAGGTAGTTGGGAAATTTACAGGGTGGAAAAAAATGTATGTACGTGGGTTTAGTAGACAGCCTTATGTTGAAATAACACAAGACAATCCACTTGATTTACATATATTATCTTTAGAAACGGAGGTAACAGTATAATGGGTGGTGACGTAAAAAGTTTATTACTTCCTATTGCAGGGGTAGCCGCCACAGTCGCTACAGGGGGAGCTGCAGCACCGCTAGTTGCGGGCGGGCTAGCCTCTAGCGGAACGCTTGCAACTTTAGCAACAGTAGCGAGTATTGGATCAAGTTTATACGGGGCTTATAGTGGTTTTCAAGCAGGACGAAATGAGGCGGCTCAATACAAACAACAAGTCGAAATGGAATCCATTCGGGCGCAACAAGAGGAAGCTAACAGGCGAATACGCTTAAATGAAATACTTGGGGCGCAAATGGCGGCAACGGCTGGGCGAGGTGTTGTGGTTGGAAGTGGTTCTGATATTGCTATTGCTGATTTTTCTATTGAAGAAGCCAACAGAGAAAGCCAGATAGCTAAAACAGATAGTTTGTTTAAACAATCTCAACTACGGTCACAAAGCAGTCAGGCGCGAAAAGCTGGGACAGCAAGCCTTATTTCTGGAATCGGTAACGCGGTAAGCACAGGGTATGATGACTATACTCGCAGAAAAGAACGGGAGCGCACTCAATAAAATGGCTAGTCCTATCCCTACATTCACCTCTAAAGCCACAACCCAAATACCGAACATGGGTATTGTTTCCATGTCCGGTGATAGAGCTATGGCGCAGTCAATGACAGCCGTATCGGGTATTTTTGATAAGGTTGCGGAATACAATAATCAAAAGCTGGATGAAAAAGTAAAGCGCGATATGGAGATATTGGCGCAAGACACTGTACGTTATGGCGGGCTAAACCCCAAAGACCTTGATGAGCCATACACAATGGCAGATAAAATCTATCGTGAAGCGGCTCTTAACACGTATGGCATACAGGTTGAAAGCAATATTGACCAGACCTTAAACCGCATACAGATTGAAAGTAAATACAACCCAGAGGGCTACAAAGCCAAGGCGACAAAATTCCTAGAAGGCACAATGTCAGAACTCGCGCCTGAAATGAAAAATGGTGTTGAGAAGTACACGCTTGGCAAAATCAATTCGACCTACTCCTCTATCGCGGCAGAAACGCAACGTAAGGCGTTGGCAGAAGCGGAAATGGCGGCGGCAAACCATAGGGAAAAGATTATCGCCGACCTTGTGAACGCAAGCCCAGAAGAACGCGAAACGGTTTATTCTAAATTGGAGGCTAACGTATATGCAGACCCTTCTAATATCACACCAGAAGGCAAGAAAGCCGTACTTGATGATGCTCAAAGAAAGGTTTTAACACAAATAAACCTTGTTGATGTTATGAATAGTAACAAGTCCATTCCAGAAGCTTTAGAATCCCTTAAGGCTGGTGGGGTTATGATTACACCATCACTAAAACAGCAACTATATTCCACAAGCATGATTGAGTATAATTACCAACAACAGCTTGCCAATCAGGAAATAGCACGTAAACGAGCGCAAGCAGGTGAGGTGCAAGACGCTTTTTATGAAACAATCCTTGACGCAAACTTGGACGAAAGCCAAGTGTTAATGGCGGCAGAAGAAACGCAAAAGACGATGCGTGAAATTGGCGTACCCGCCGAAGAAGTGCTTAACTTTAAAGCGCAAGCCATGCGGACATTCTATGGCTCACAAGTGGAAAACAAAGACGTTATTGCAATTATCGAGGATAAGATTGCGAGAGGCGATCCAGACGCAATACCCCTTACAAAAGAGGCGGTTCGTACGGGGGCTATAAAAAACTCAACTTCTTTGGGGCTTATCCGCAATGCCGAAGCCGTGACAAATGATGTTGTTAAAACACCCGATGTTCAAAGATATATCGCGCAGGATTTACGGAATAAGTTTTCAAACGCTACGCCATTCACAGGCTTGCGCCCAAGTGACGCGGCTAGCGCAGATCAGAAACAAAAGATTGAGGCTGACACAGTAGCTTATTATACAGCTCTTTCAGAAATTAGTGGGCTTGTAAACAATTCAGAGCAACCTATGTCACCGAAAGAAGCTATTGCGCAAATACGCGGCACAGAAAATGCGGCTGATACTCAATCGTTTATCCCTATGACTTCTATACCAGAATCGCCACAGCGCAATCAAGTACACGCGCTTGTAAACGACCCGCAACCACAGATTATGGTTTATGACCAATCGCGTCCGCTATCTGATAGAATCGCGCCGTTGACATATTCAGATATTAACAAGATAGACATGAACACAGAAATAGGGCGTTTTCAAAAAGGTATATTAGAACAATGGGGTGATGGTAAGTTTAATAATCAAAATGCCTTGTCGCGCCTAAAGGTTATGAACCAGCAAAATCAAGAAGCTATACGCAATGGTGGAAAAGCTATTTATGATTATGAGCAATTAAACACTATTATGAAGTTTTATGGAATACAGCCAGAGGATATAAGATGACACAGGAATTAAACGAAGATTTTTGGGCTAGTGTTCCTTACGCAGTA
>CAYGNG010000025.1:25280-36602 GCA_964351225.1 uncultured Gammaproteobacteria bacterium | reverse complement strand
TCATATACACTCTCGATTTTCGCTCGTTTTTGCCTCGCCCAGCATCGTTTATCGTCAGTTCTAAATTTTGTTATTGATTAGGGCCTGTTGACACCTTGCGGGCTATTCTATTGTCACGGTGTGTAATTTGTCAAGAATGCACCACTTTTGCTCTTACACTGGGAGGCGTGGGCTCTAAGTTTAAAAATAAAGCAGCAATATCTTATTGGATTTATATTGTGCTATATTCACCGCGCTCTCGTCCGTTATTGGTCCGTGAGTTGCGATGATAGGAGAATGGGGATGTTTAAAAAACAAATAGAAAAGATAAACAAGTTGATGGCGCAGCGGCCGGATCAGCTTCCTGAGACAGTTGGGATACAACAACAGTTCGCTACCACACTTTTGTATTGGGTCGGCACCGAACTTAAGCAACGGCTAAAAGCGGAACCCGTTGATTTACATGAGATAAAGCGATTCATTGGCGAGCAATACTGGCCTTTAGTCAAGGGCAGTTGTGTCAGCTATCTCGCTGCACCCAGCGGTCAGCTTAATGCGGTGCTTATCAATCTGGCTTGTACGATCGTCATCGAGACGGAAAAAGAATTTTCCGATAAGTTGAGGTGCGTGATTGGATTGCTGATGCCGGGCGATGATTTCAGTAATTGGGGATCAGATGAAAAGCCAATCAGCCGATCGCGTTCTGTGTCATCATTATCAGAATTGACGAAGCGCTTTTTAGAGCGCAATCATTCCACGCAAGACAATGAGCCGCTGAGTTATCCATTGCCATTACTTGGTCCGATAAAAGTCACGGCCCACTTTCGTAATTTTTCGTCAGTACTTTTCAATCCCCCACAAAATTTAGCTCACTTTTTATCGAAATTCACCGATGATAAATGTTTCGATATCCTCCTGGAGGTGCTTGATATTAGAAGTCAATTACCCGCTTTAATGCGAGGGGAGTCGACGTATTGTTTGGAAAGAGGGCAGCCGGCTCATTGCTTTACCTACTTTTCCTCTACCCAAAAAAGAGCTATCTTCAGAAAATACCTGGATGATTTACCCAAGATGATAGTGAGTCAAGCGAACTGCTTGGACGCCTTTGCTAGTTGCGTTTCGCATGCGATTCGCTGTGAATTACTTAATAAAATCAAACAGAAATTGCCAGCTGTTATTGAAACACTACCAGGGTGTGCGCAACTGTTTTCTTACTCATACCGCCGTGACTATACCGAATTTTTGGTTAAAGCACTGGAGCGCCAGCTTTTTACAATGGCATCGCAGGCCGCTAGTGGATCGGAGCCACGTCGTGCGGTGGGTTATTTTTCCACAATAATGCAACAAGTGAAGGCTGAAGCGGGTACGTGGGCGATAGACATCGTATATCAGGCATTTGAGGGCACTTTTACACGAATCATTCAGAAAGCAATAGACTTTCGTAATGGGTGTCAATATCTTGCAGGGAGGCACCGTCAATTGGTGTATAAGGCACTTCAGGATAAATTGCCAGGCTTCATTTTAACGCTAAACGATTTCCGTAATGTGCTGGAGTATCTTGAGCCATTCCAGCGTGATGAGATTTTTGCGAGGGTAAAAAACACGTTACCGCAGATAGCGGAAAAAGCGAATGCGTTTGTTCAACAGAATAATAAGTTTAGACCTTCGATGATAGTTAACGATATTCGTGATGTGTTGCAATGGCTTGGTGCCGGTGATTCGCGAGCCATCATTTATGAAGCGTTTAGAGATACGTTTAAACAAGTTATCGGGACAGCAAGAGATTTTTGGCTCATATGTGAGTATCTTCCGCCCGAGCAACGTCTCGCTCTTTATCATGCCTTTGAGGATAAATTGCCAGCATGGATTAAAACGATAAGCGATCTTCGTGATGTGCTGGAGTATTTTGAGCCATTGCAGCGTAGTGTTATTTTTGCGAGGGTGGCGTGTAATTTACCTCAGATGGTCAGCCGCGCTGAGATCGCTGCGGCAACAGATGGCGGATTTCTGAGTCCAAGCATGACCAGTGTCATCATTTGCGAGGTGCGATCACGGCTTGATGCTGATCAGCGCGCAATAGTTGATGAAAAATTCAAGCATATTTTCACCATCGCGATTAAAACAGGAGAGGATTTTAACCAGTTATATCAATATCGGCGCTTTGACTCTGGGACGCGTGCGTATTTATTTGCTGTTTTTAAAGATGAATTGGCTCAGCGTACCATAAAAACGATGATGGATTTTGCTCATGTGTTGACCCCGCTTGACGTAGCGTCGCGCACGGAACTGTTTACACAGATCGAAAGTCAGTTACCTGAGATAGCGGAGCGCATGGATACCTGGAATGAGGCGGTGGCCACCTGTTTTCGTCGCGTATGGCATGCGCTTGTTAATGAACAGCGCACGGCGCTGCTTAATGCCTGCCAAAAACAATTTTTAGCGTTAATTGCCAATATCGATGCTTTTATTCTTTTGCATGATTGTTGCTTAAGCGAGGACAGTGAGCCGCGTGCGCTGCTCTTTGAATGGTTTCAAGAAAGATTTTTTGATTTCATCACATCGGCGCTTGAATTTAACCGGTTGCTTCAATTGCTAACTTCGAACCAACGAATGATTGTCATTGACAAGATTCAGGATAAATATCCACAGGTCATAAAAAATCACTGGGATTTCACTGGTGCGATAAATGGGCTTTCTTCGAGCGAGGTCCAACAATTTTGCAAGTGGACCTGGGATATGGTTGTTCCCCTGTTGAATGACGCAAGAGCTTTTTATCTTATGATATATGCGTTGGCTCCCGAGCACCGTACTGTGATATTTTCGTTATCTCGAGAATTGCTACCGGATATCATTCGCACCGTTGACAATCTCGCGATAGTTTTTAAGCCGCTTTCTTTTCCGGAATGTGTCGCTATTGCCTTATCCATTCAAGATCGATTGCCGAGTTTGATAACAAATGCCGATGATTTAGAAGCAATTCTGAAAGAGAAAGAGCCAGCGGAAAGAGCAAGGTTAGCACAGTGGTTGGTAAAAAAATTAGAACCAAGGCTAGCGGACTATTTCCACGGGAAATGGAAACCGATGAACGAGCAATCAGGGAGCGCTCCCTTTATTAAACAGGCCGTTAAACAATATTTTAGCCCCAAAAAAGTCATTCAGCGCGGTGTCTTTTTTTGCTGTTGTCGGCCACCAGAGGAAAGCGTACCGCCTGATCCAGAAACAAAGGGTATACAAGTCTTGTGCCCGGTTCCAGTGCGAGGAGGGCTGAGCTAAACCGCAGAGGAGGGTAGCACGGCCAAGCTCAGTTTACTGAATGCTAAAATAGCAACACCAGCAACCACACGATGGCAGCCATTACCAGCGCGAGCAATACGGCAGCCGATCCCACATCTTTGGCGTAGCCAATGAGTGGGTGGTGATCAGTGCTTATTCTATCGAGTGTGCCTTCCAGGGCTGAGTTAAGCAATTCAACGATGATAATAAGCAGCACGGAAGCGATAAGAAGTGCACGATCGCTGCCGGATTTTCCGAGCCAACAAGCGATGGGACTGGTCATGAGCAATAGAGCAATTTCTTGGCGAATGGCGGCCTCACTTTTAAAAGCGGCGAGGAAACCGCGGTAAGAATTGCCTAAGGCATGATATAACCGTAATAAGCCACGGGTTTTGTTGGTCACCATGAGCGTGTTTCCTTTATGTTTCTGGTAGCCACCTCAGATTGAGTTCGCGAGCGGCTTTAACATCATCTAGGCGTTGCACCGGTGTATGGGTGGGCGCTTGTTTAAGCAGATCCGGTGTGTTTTTTATTTCATTAAAAATGGTCGCCATGACGGCAACAAAATCATCTAACACTTGTTTGCATTCCGTTTCGGTCGGCTCTATCAATAAGCATTCAGGGACCAACAAGGGGAAATACACCGTCGGTGCGTGATAGCCATAATCTAATAATCGCTTAGCTAAATCGGTTGCGGTAATACCCTGTTGTTTGGCAATGGCTTGCAATGTCAAAATGAATTCATGGGTAGCCACTCTATCGGGATAAGCGGCTTGATAGCCAATGTTCTGTAGTAACTTAAATAAATAATTGGCATTGAGTGTGGCTATTTCGCCGACTTGTTTTAACCCTGAGGCACCCAATAAGCGGATATATAAATAGGCTCTCAGTAAAATTCCGGCATTACCTGCAAACGCGGATAATCGCCCGATGGTTTGTGGAAATTCACGTTCAGTGAGCCAAGTAAATTGACTGGCATTTTCAGCCACCATCGGCACAGGCAGATAAGGTAATAAGCGGTGACTCACGGCCACGGGTCCCGCACCCGGACCACCACCACCATGTGGTGTTGCAAACGTTTTGTGGAGATTAAGATGCAACACATCAAATCCCATATCCCCCGGACGCGCTTTGCCTAATATAGCATTTAAATTAGCACCATCATAATAGAGCAATCCGCCGGCTTGGTGTGTGAGCTCGGCAATCTCTAAAATACGACGCTCAAAAACTCCGAGTGTTGACGGGTTCGTTAACATGATGCCAGCAATATTAGGGCCAAGGGCTTGTTGGAATGCCGCAAAATCAATATCCCCCTCTTCGCCGGTAGGAATTTCTTTGATTTTGTAGCCACACATCACGGCCGAAGCGGGATTGGTGCCGTGAGCGGCATCGGGAACGAGAATGGTATCGCGTGCCAAGTCACCGCGAGCATCATGGTAGGCTTTGATCATGGCGACACCGGCAAACTCCCCTTGGGCACCGGCCATCGGGGCGAGGGAAACGCCGGCCATTCCGGTAATGACTTTGAGGTATTCTTGTAATTCAAACAAGCACTGTAAATATCCTTGGTTTTGCTCTGCCGGCAACAGCGGATGTTGCTGTATGAAGCCAGGATGCGACGCCAATACTTTAACCCCGCGTGGGTTGTATTTCATGGTACAAGATCCCAGCGGATAGAAGTGCGTATCGATTGAGAAATTTTTTTGGGACAAACGAGTGAAGTGGCGTACCACTTGCAATTCTGATACTTCTGGTAGCGTGGCGCTCTGGGTTCTTAAAAACCGCTCTGGAATATGGTGTGTCTCATCCACTAAGCCAGGATGCTGAGCAAGCGCTGTACGGTGCTTGCAAGACTTTTCAAATATCAACATGACAATACCTCGGATAATTGTTGTTGGTAATAGTCTAGATCGTTATTTGTTTTGGTTTCTGTCGCACAAACCAGTAAGCAATTTTTTAGCTCAGGATACTCATGCTCTATCGCATAGCCACCTTGAATGCCGCGCTTGGCTAACGCCTGTAAAATAGCATGGATATCTTGTGTAAAACGGAGCACAAATTCGTGGAAACGCGGCGCACCATTAAAAACAAGCTCTACACCAGGGAGTTGAGTTAAGCGCTGTTGTAATTGCCAGGCATTTTGGTGGCTGGCTAATGCCACTTTGCGCAAGCCCTCACTGCCTAACAAGCTCATATAGATTGTTGCTGCCGTGACTAATAAGCCTTGATTGGTGCAAATATTGGATTTAGCTTTTGAACGACGAATATGTTGTTCTCGTGCTTGCAAGGTGAGGGTAAAGCCAGTTTTCCCTGTTTTATCGACAGTGCGCCCGACAATGCGTCCTGGCATTTGTCGAATATGTTCTTGTTTAGTGCAGAGAAATCCAAAATAAGGGCCACCACACGACAAGGGGACACCCAGTGGTTGCCCTTCACCACAAACGATATCTGCGCCACTTGTTCCCCAGCTACCGGGTTCTTTCAGTAGGCCTAGTGAAATAGGATTAACAACGGCGATCACGAAGGTGTTTTCGGCTTTGGCGATGTCGCACAATTCATCAACTGCCTCGAGGTTGCCAAAATAATTAGGAGCCGCAATGATCACGGCGGCACAATCTTTAATTTCAGCTGCAACGGTTGTTGGACAGACCGTGCCGCTATTGTCAAAGGGCAGCGCGTGCAATTCAATCTGTTGATTATGACAAAGCGTGTTGACCGTTTGCTGGTAACGAGGGCAAACGGTATTAAGTACCGCAATTTTCTTGCTGGGTTTTTTATTGGTGCGCACAGCCATCAATACCGCTTCGGCAAGCGCACTTGCGCCATCGTATAATGAGGCATTAGAAACTTCCATTCCCGTAAGGCTCGCCATCATCGTTTGAAATTCATAAATGAGCTGCAGCGTGCCTTGACTCGCTTCGGCCTGATAAGGCGTGTACGCGGTATAAAACTCCCCGCGCCCGGCAATATCCCAAACGGCAGCCGGGATATGATGCTCATAGGCCCCCGCTCCCACAAAACAAAGGCCTTGATGGTTTTTTTTAGCGCGCGCCGCAATGAGCTGCCCCAGCGCCATTTCGGAAAGCGGGGTCGGGATTTGTGTGAGGCCATCTATTATTAATTGTTTTGGGATCTCTTTAAAGAGGTCATCTACCGAAGCGACGCCGATGACGCTCAGCATTTTTTCGATCTCAGTATCAGTATGTGGAACAAATGCCATAAAAAGGGTTCCTATTCGCCAATTTGTTCAGCGTAATCATCGGCTTCGAGTAATTCACCGATTTCTTCTGCATCATCAGGTTGAATTCGAAAAATCCAACCTTCACCATAAGGGTCTTGATTGATGAGCTCAGGCGTGTCGGTGAGTATTGCATTGATCTCGATGATTTCACCAGTTAATGGGCTATAAAGATCGGAAGCGGCTTTGACAGATTCAATAACGCCAACCTCATCGCCAGCGGCAAGAGCCGTGCCTTCATCAGGGAGCTCCACAAAAACAATATCTCCCAACGCTTCTTGGGCATAAGCAGTGATCCCGACATAAACGGATCCATCATCATCAATTCGGACCCACTCATGGGTACGAGCATATTTTAAATCAGTTGGTATACTCACGCTGTCTATCCTTCTTAAAAAATTAATCGAGGGTAAAGGTTGCCTTATTATTACGAATAAAAGGGGGGGCAACAATTTTGATAGGGTGTTGTGAATGACGAATTGCAACAAACCCGGTGCTTGCTTGGCCTATAGGTATTCGTGCCAAACCAATGGCACATTTTAAACTTGGGGAATAGCCACCGCTGGTCGTAATGCCTTGACCAAGATCGGGAATTGACACTATTTGATGGGCTCGCAATACCCCTTTATCTAATAAAACAATTCCCACGAGCTGGCTTGGGATCCCATGGTGTTGTTGCTGTTTTAATGCGGCTTTGCCAATGAAATTTCTATCTTCTGATGATAAAGCAACGGTCCACCCCAGGTTCGATTCAAAGGGAGAAACGGTGTTATCCATGTCTTGCCCATACAAATTCAAGCCAGCCTCTAAGCGTAAGCTATCGCGTGCTCCTAAACCACAGGGCTTGAAACCTTGTGCTAAGGCGTTTTGCCAGAATGTGGGTGCCGCAGCTGCAGGTAAGATAATTTCCAAACCATCTTCGCCCGTATAACCGGTTCGCGCAACCAGCCAGCCATCGAGGTGGATGCTTTGGAAGCGCACGAGCCCAGCACATCTGCCTTGAAAGGCTGCCGGTAGAATACAGTCTGCTTTTGCAATGGCATGAGGGCCTTGCAGTGCGAGCATCGCGAGCGTCGGTTGCTCGGTGATTGCGACCGAATACCCTGAGCTTTGTTGCATTATCCAGGCAATATCGCTAGCTCGAGTTGCGCAATTGACTACTAGACGATAATCGTTCTCTCGAAGTTTATAAACGAGTAAGTCATCTAATATGCCGCCATTTTCTGCAAGCATGCAGGTATATAAGGCGCTACCGTTATTTTTGAGTTTGAAGACATCATTGGCAAGTAAATAACGTAAAAAAGCACCGGCATCATGGCCCGAGACATCGACGATGGTCATATGAGAGACATCGAAAATGCCAGCATCATTGCGAACCTGTAAGTGTTCGTTTACTAATGAACCATAGTGAATCGGCATTTGCCAGCCAAAAAAATCGATAAATTTTGCGTTTGCTTGCTCATGACAATGAAAGAGTGGTGTTTGTGTCACGATGGGTATCTCTTAACCAAGATTAATAAGTGGCAAATTATATCACCCGATATTTATTTTGGGAATTTCAGTTAACGGCTACTTATTATAAAATGAGGGAACTGCAGCTTCTAAAGGAAAATACCATTATGCGATTGAAAATATTATTACTAACCAGTTTTTTTGTCCTACCCAGTGCTTTCGCACAAGTAATTGTTCCCATGACCGCTGTCAATTCAGACCATGGTGATAAAGTGATTGGTCGAATTATTGCTGAAGATACGGATTATGGTTTACTACTGATCCCGGAGCTGACTCATCTGAAACCTGGATTTCATGGTTTTCATTTACATGCGAAACCTTCTTGCGATGATCATGGCACAGAAGCGGGTGGTCATTATGATCCTGAAAATACCAATAAGCATCTGGGCCCTTTTAATCGTCAAGGGCATCGAGGTGACTTGCCAGTTTTATATGTGGATGAAACGGGAAAAGCGCAACAACCAACACTGGCCCCTCGTTTGCGTGAGGCGGATTTGAAAGGGCGAGCTTTTATTATCCATGAACATGGCGATAATTATCTTGATACGCCCAAGCCGTTAGGTGGCGGTGGCGATCGGGTGGCTTGTGGTGTGGTACCGTACCAGACTACCATCAATTGAGTTTTTTTCGCGCGTAACCAGGCCTCAAATTCCGAGTTAAATTTTACGCGTCGTTGGTCGACATAAACACCATGGGATACCGTCGGTGTTTCGGTTGAAGAAGAATGGGGGCTTGGATGCGTTGCATATTCCAACTGGGCATCCTTATCGTGGTGACTGGTTGGCTCACGTTGGGGTTTGCTGAGTCAACCACAACAGCTGCAAAAGAGGCATCTAAAGTGGATGTCAGAGTGGTAATTGATGTCTCAGGGAGCATGAAAAAGAATGATCCCAATAATCTGCGCATTCCCGCTACCAAACTCATCCTTAATTTACTTCCTCAAAACAGCCGAGCCGGTGTCTGGCTATTTGGCAATGGCACGCGGAATATTATTCCGGTTGCCGAGGTTTCACCTGAATGGTTAGCTCAAGCCGATAAACAAGTTCATGAAATACACTCGAGAAGCCCTTACACCGATATCGGATCGGGTCTTGACGATGCAACAGAAGATTGGAAAACAGCGGATCCGAGCACAGAAAGAATCGTGATTATTCTAACAGATGGTTGGGTGGATATTGATAAAGATCCGAAAGCCAATGGAGAGGCAAAAGAAAAAATAGTAAAAACGATGATCCCACAGCTGAGAAAGCGGGGGATAAAAATTTATACGGTTGCGTTGTCTGAGAACGCCGATCACAAATTAATGCAGCAAATTTCAGAGAAGACGCAAGGCTTTTATAAAAAAGTAGCACGTGCTGATGAGTTGCAAAGAAGTTTTTTTAAAATATTTGAAGCGGCTATCCCTCGAGATACGGTACCTATTCGTGACAATTATTTCATTATCGACAAGTCCGCTAGTGAATTCACTTTGATGGTATTTCCCAAAGAAACAGCTGTGCCATTACAGCTGATCAGTCCGAGTGGCAAGATTTTCTCTCAGCAGCATATCCCAGAGGGTGTAAAATGGCATAAAGAAATCGGATACTATTTGGTGACCATGAGGAGACCGGAGCCAGGCCGATGGCAGTTAAACTTGCAAGTCGATCAAGACAGCCGTGTTTTTGTAGTGAGTGATCTTAACCTTCAGATCAGCCAAGTGCCGAGTGTTTTATTTTTATTTGAGGACTTTGATTACCGAGCACAAATTAATGAAAATGGTAAAAAAATCCAGGAAAAAGCTTTTTTAAATATCCTTAATTTCAATTTGACGCAGCTCGATAAAGACGGTAAGCAAATTGGTTCGGCGATACCCTTAAAAAATAATGGGGAGGGTACTTTCCATGCGGCATTGAATTACAATTCTAAAACAATAGGACCGCAAGAGCTGATTTTACGGGTTTCGGGTAAAACATTTCATCGGATTAATCGCCAGATGATTAAGGTTCATAAAAGTCCTGTGATATTGCGCAATGAAAAGTCAGAGAAAACAGGACAATACCTTGTCTATGTTATGCCAGATGAAGATCTGGTTGATCCTAACACGCTTAAGGTTACCGTGATGATATATTCATCAGCAGGCCAAGCAGAGCAATATCAAGTAACGTTACAAGAAAATAATAGGTGGGTCGTCAAATTAGCGCCGAACAAAAAACCGGCGGAATATACGTCATTGATTTTTGATGTTAAAGGACGGACTGTCAATGGCCGCGATTTTCAAGTTAGGATGGCGCCGTATCGGATAAGTTTGTCAGGAGCCACTAAAGTTAAATCTCAAGCTAAACTAATACCCATTGCGTTTAATAAAGCAGAGCCCAAAGTCGTTGGCATTAGGATTAAACCAGAAGCTTTTATTGAAAAAATGCCGGACTTTGTTGTGGTGGCAGAAGAAGAGCCAGGGCCAGAAGAATTGGTTGTGGCACCGGCTGTTGAGGAGCTGCAATTAGCAGAACCGGCCGAGGCAAGTGACGAGACGACTGAGCCGTTGATTGAAACCATGAGTATCGGGTTTCTGGGGCTGGGGTTTGCTTTAGCGATGATATTATTTATTTTGATCACCATCATTGGATGGTTGTTATTTAAAATTAGTGCTAACAAGCAGTTGGCCAAGTGCAAAGAAAGGGTAGCCGCATGATAACGATGAGTATGTTACAAATTGGATTAATCGTTGGTTTGATAGTCTTTTTATTTTTTTCCTTATTGGGTTATATAGGCTATGGGGCAGTTAAGCGGAACCACATATTTAAAGCCATCATGGCATTTGCAAACTCAGTGGGGGAGCATCGACAGCAACGGATTGATAGATTACAAAAATTATTTCAAAATGCTTACCCCGATGAGACAGAGGCAGATAAAGTTAATCAGCTTGCAGCAGCATGTATCGAAAGGGAAATAGAATTTTATAAAAGCCTCATCGATTTGTTTGGGGAACGAAGGCCTGAGCTTTTGATGCAGTTTAGAACCAGAGTAGAAGAACTTCTTCTGCCGTATGAAGACTTCTTAGAAAAAACCGCAACGGCAAGCGGGGCTGCCACTCAAACCGAAACGGCCGATCAAACAACAGGCGCCGCTGACTTACAAGTCGCGTTAAATCGAACAAAAGCGGTGCTGGATAAGGTATTTCATGAGTATCAGGCTTTGTTTGCAATTGACAGGTTAAATCAAGAGCAATTTTCGCTAGAGGAAATGGAAGACTTCGTAAAAATTCAAATAGAGAATGCGGCTTTGAACCCCGCTGATCAGGCGTTTCTAGATGCCGCGGAGAAAGCAGAGCTTCTTGAAGA
>CAYGNG010000025.1:0-25180 GCA_964351225.1 uncultured Gammaproteobacteria bacterium | reverse complement strand
ACCCGCGGCGGCGGAAGAACCCGCGGCGGCGGAAGAACCCGCGGCGGCGGAAGAACCCGCGGCGGCGGAAGAAGCCGGCACGACAGCAACGCACGAGGAAAAAGAATAGGGCCGGTGTCCATTTGTTTTTTCGTCGTGAAAAAACCGATTTCGGAGAAAAAAATTAACACAATTCAGTGATTATTTTAGAGACGAAACACCGAGAATGGCTAACAATCTCGCAACAGTTACCGGACATTACATTTTGTTACACTTTGTTACATTCACACTCATATTTCTGAAACATACGCCATCTAGAATGCACAATAGCCAATAATATCGGTTGAGCAATAATAACAATCCGCGATACTAATAGGATTTACGCAAAACGATGCGCCCAAGTTTTTAACAAAACACAGCGCAGTTTGCGTAAATCCTAACTAAATTGGAGTTTATTAAGTTGCGAGGAACAAAATATGCCAGCTTTATTTACAAAACACGTTGGAAGTTTTAAAAGTAATCCGGCAAAGTTACCCCAAAAACCACATAAAAAATTTGTTAAAAAAAATAAGCGCGCCAAAGGGGAAGGCGACTCGAGCAGTGCCGCTGGCGCAGGTGGCCATGGCGAAATCAATCCATTAATTTTACCGTTGGTCACGGCCTACTATCGTTTGCTCGTTGGTTGCCCTAATAAAAATGCCATTGAGAAATTCATCTTAATGGCGGAGCTGACCCACGATCATCTTGCGCATTTTTCGGAACGAGCCCATGTCAATAAATTTTTAGAGCATGTTAACAAGCCGCGTGATACCGCGCATGAGGCAGAGGAGCATGACAAATTTGGTCATGTTATATTATCCGAAGAAGAATTGGAGCTTGAAGAAGAGCGTGAAGACGAGGTAGAGGACGAAGAGGACGAAGAGGACGAAGAGGAAGAAGAGGAAGAAGAGGAAGAGGAAATAGGCGAGGAAGACGAGGAAGAAGAAGAGGAAGCACTCGAAGAAAAAGAGGAAGAGCAAGAAGAAGCTACGGAAATTGCTGCCGAAAAGCAAGAATTTGCCACTGAGCACCATGAACATCTTATTGAAACCGCCATTGAGTTAGATGAAGAGTCCGAGCGTTTGCTGGAAATGTTGGAGCATCGCTTAGAAGTCGTTAAAGAAGAATTGGAGCATTTAGAGCATCACAATGAACTGCACGAATCGTCTTTAGAAACAAGCGAAGAGTTACGGCATTTGCATCATGAGTTACATTTGCATGAAGAATTCATAGAAGCTTTATTCGAAGAAAAGAAAGAGCATCAAGCCGAGCATGATGATCATCATGCAGCCCATGGCTTGCATGCGTTGGAAGAGAATCGCCATAAAGTCCAGCACATTTTCCATCAAATTCATTTAATCATGGCACAAATAGAGACCCGCATCGAATGGCAGGAAATGGTTTCTGAGATGGAGCAACACCATGAACACGCCAAACATCATGCGCGCCATGTTAATGAGCATTTACAGCACCATCAGGCACATCAGCATCAGCATCATGCTCACGATGACAGTCATGCGCACCATGAGGATCACCATCACCAGACACATCAGGATGATAATCACGTGACGGCGCATCATCAGTTGGCGTAAAAGGTAAAGCCTGCTGCGTTAAGTCGCCTTTACGCGCTGCTTTTTGCGCAAAACCATTCCACGCGAGGCGTGGGAAGCGCATTTTGCTATCATGACATCAATGTTGTAGAATCCGAAAACTGTTCTCGTCAGTTCGATGATGTTTTTTAAGGAAGTAAAAATGATGACAGCAAAAATTCCGATGACCCGTGGCGGTGAGAAGAAGTTAGCAGCCGAATTACACCATTTAAAGACGGTTGAGCGGCCACGGATCATTGAGGCCATCGCTGAGGCTCGTGCCCATGGCGACTTAAAAGAAAACGCCGAATATCATGCGGCAAGAGAGCAGCAGAGTTTTACTGAGGGACGGATTGCTGAATTAGAGAGCAAATTGTCTCAGGCGCATGTCATTGATGTAACTAATATTCCCCAGGATGGGAAGGTTGTTTTTGGGGTGACAGTGGAATTAATCCATTTAGAAAACGATTCTAAAGTCACCTATCAAATTGTTGGTGATGACGAGTCCGATATTAAAGCCGGAAAAATTGCAATTTCTACTCCCATTGCTCGAGCATTAATTGGCAAACATAAAAGTGACGTGGTTTTGGTGAAAACCCCATCGGGTGAAATTGAGTATGAGATAGCCGATGTAAAATACATCGAGAAATAATTGGTAACAGATCCTATCCAAAAAAAAAGCCGGTACCTATTCCGCTTTTTTGCTGAATAGGTACAAAAAAAGCAGTATTTTGTCTATAATTATCTCATGTTAAATTCTCTTAGGTAAAAAATGCCACGTAAACATGCCAGCAAGCGTTGGATCGCTCGGCAAAATAAAGATCGATATGTTAAGCAAGCCAGGCAAAACGGATTGCGTTCGCGAGCCGTGTTTAAGCTGCAACAAATCGTCGAGGAAGCCAGACTTAATTTAACGGGTAAAGTTGTGGTTGATTTGGGCGCGGCTCCGGGCAGTTGGTCAAAATACTTAGTGGGTGTTGTTGGCGAACGAGGTACTGTTATTGCACTGGATAAATTATCGATGACGGCCATTGTGGGGGTGACTTTTATTCAGGGTGACTTTACGACAGAAACCACGTTTAATGATTTAATCGTCCAATTGGCCAATAAACCAGTTGATTTTATTTTCTCTGATATGGCACCAAATCTTTCTGGTATAAAAATTGCCGATCAAGCCAGTATGTTATTGTTGGCTAATTCAGTTCGGGATTTTACCTTCCAAGTCTTGCGAGCGGGCGGGCATTTATTGATTAAAATATTTCATGGTGCAGGCACTGATCACTACATTAAATCGCTGCGGAAGCATTTCAAAAATGTTTCTATTCAAAAACCAGAGGCTTCGCGCAAAGAATCTTCTGAGATTTATATTTTGGCAAGTGAATTTCTTGCCAATGAGATCTTGGTATAATCGGCGTCAATGATTTTTTTTAACCGTTAAAAAATTATCTCCGCCATTTAGGGTCTGTTGACAACGTTCAAACGGAAAACTTGATAAATTATCACCATTTTCGCTACGGAAAAGCAAATGGCAACCGGCTCCATAGTGGCTGTGTTAAAAAATGACAACTAAGCGCTTGAAAATTCTATTTTCGGCTATAATTAAAGTTAACAGAATACGGTTTAACGCTTTAGAAACGATCTATTTTCCATTAAGATGATGAGATGGATATAGAAATGATGAGGGCTTTCCTTTGAACGATGTATTAAAAAATGTGCTGCTCTGGTTAGTCATCGTCGTTATTTTAACGATGGTTTTTAACAATTTCGGTATTCACCAAATGTCACACTTGACACTTTCTTATTCGGACTTTTTACACGAAGTCGACGGTGGTAATGTAACCGAAGTGCAAATTGACAATCGCACCATTCAAGGCAAAACCAATACCGGGAAATTGTTCACCACTTACATTCCCGCGGAAGATCCTTTTTTAATGAACGATCTATTGGCGAAAAACGTCGACGTGAAAGGCAAGCCGGAACAAGAGCAAAGCCTATTACTGCACATTTTCATCAATTGGTTCCCGATGTTGTTGCTGATTGGTGTTTGGGTATTCTTCATGCGTCAAATGCAAGGCGGATCCGGTGGCCGAGGTGCCATGTCGTTTGGTCGTTCGAGAGCCCGACTCCTAGGGGAAGATCAAGTTAAAATCCTTTTCAGTGATGTTGCCGGTGTTGATGAAGCGAAAGAAGAAGTGAAAGAACTCGTCGATTTCTTACGTGATCCCGGTAAATTCCAAAAATTAGGTGGCAAGATCCCAAGAGGGGTTTTATTAGTGGGTTCCCCAGGAACCGGTAAAACCTTACTGGCGAAAGCGGTTGCTGGAGAAGCCAAAGTTCCTTTTTTCACCATTTCGGGTTCTGACTTTGTAGAGATGTTTGTCGGGGTTGGGGCTTCTCGCGTGCGAGATATGTTTGAGCAAGCGAAAAAGCAAGCACCATGCATCATCTTTATTGACGAAATTGATGCGGTGGGTAGACACCGTGGTGCAGGTTTAGGCGGCGGGCATGATGAGAGAGAACAAACACTTAATCAATTACTGGTAGAAATGGATGGCTTTGAAGGGAGTGAGGGTGTCATCGTGATGGCTGCGACTAACCGACCGGACGTGTTAGATCCCGCTTTATTACGCCCGGGACGTTTCGACAGGCAAGTGGTGGTTCCTTTACCAGATATTCGAGGCAGAGAGCATATTTTAAAAGTTCATATGCGTAAAGTTCCTGTTGCCGATGATGTGATACCTGCGATTATTGCTCGTTCTACGCCAGGATTTTCCGGTGCGGATTTGGCAAATTTGGTGAATGAAGCCGCTTTATTTGCTGCTCGTTCCAATAAAACCATGGTAGACATGATTGAGTTTGAAAAGGCCAAAGATAAAATCATGATGGGTGCCGAAAGACGCTCAATGGTGATGAATGAAGAAGAAAAGAAACTAACCGCTTATCACGAAGCTGGGCATGCCATTGTTGGGCTTTCAGTGCCAGAGCATGATCCGGTGCATAAAGTTACGATTATTCCTCGTGGCCGCGCTTTGGGGGTTACGATGTTTTTACCCGAGCAAGATAGATATAGCCACAGTAAAAAACGACTAGAAAGCCAATTGTCGAGTTTATTTGGCGGGCGAATTGCTGAAGAATTAATTTTTGGTGCCGACTCCGTGACGACCGGTGCTTCTAATGATATTCAACGAGCGACCGAAATTGCGCGTAATATGGTAACCAAGTGGGGCTTATCAGATAGCATGGGACCTCTCGTTTATGGCGATGATGATGGTGAGGTTTTCTTAGGGCATTCGGTTTCTCGCCATAAAGAAATTTCTAATGAGACAGCTGACGGCATCGATCAGTCTGTGCGCATGATCATTGATCGCAATTACCAACGGTCAGTCAACATCTTAAAAGAGAAGATGGAAATTTTACATTTGATGGCGAGAGCGTTGATAAAGTATGAGACCATCGATAAAAATCAAATCGATGAAATTATGACTGGCAAAGAGCCAACACCACCGGATGGTTGGGAAGATATTTCTGGTGGCGGTGGTTCCGCTACAACATCAAAACCTTTTCTCGCTGGAGATGCAGACATAAAAAAGCAATCGATTGACAAACCTTATGGTGATACGGCCAGTGAGCACTGATTGAAGCCATGCGGCATCCTCAATTGAATTGCAATGGGCGCTTGTTGGATTTGTCTAAGCCTTGTGTCATGGGTATCATCAATGTGACACCGGATTCATTTTATTCAAAGAGCCGTAAACAATCCCGAGATGATATTATTCGCACCGGCGTCGAAATGGCAAAAGAGGGGGCTGCGATTATTGATATCGGTGGTGAGTCGACGCGTCCAGGTACTACTGAGCCCGTTTCAGTCGAGGAGGAGTTGGCCAGGGTGATCCCCGCAATAACGGCGTTGTATCCAGAAGTTGATTGCCCGATTTCTATCGACACGTCGCAACCCGAGGTGATGCAGCAGGCGGTTCAGGCCGGGGTTGGTTTTATCAATGACGTCCGAGCATTGCGTTTGGATGGTGCAGCTGCCATGGCGTCGCAATGCCAAGTCCCTGTTTGTTTGATGCATATGCAATATTGCAATGGTATCGCACCAGTCGAAGAGACAAATCCAGAAGAAGATATGATGACAGTGATTTTAAATTTTTTGCAACAGCGTATTACGGACGTCATAGCCGTTGGGATCCCTCGTGAGCGGATCGTGGTTGATCCGGGGTTTGGCGGTGGTGCTTTTGGTAAGACGGTATCGCAAAATTTAAATTGTTTGCATAGATTGTTTGAGCTACAGCAATTGCAATTACCGATTTTGGTGGGGTTATCCCGTAAATCATTTATCGGTGCAGTATTAGATAAACCGCCGGAAGCACGCTTGCAGGCAAGCCTCATTGCTGCCGCCTTAGGGGCGTATCATGGTGCAAATATCATAAGAACACATGACGTGAGTGCTACGGTTGAAGCATTACAGTTTATACAGGCTGTGCGAACAGCTTAGGAATAATCCTTGCATTAAGGAGAGCAATAACGATGGAATTGCAACGAAAATATTTTGGTACCGATGGCATTCGAGGCAAAGTCGGTCGCGAGCCCATTACCCCAGAGTTTATTTTAAAGCTGGGTTGGGCTGCCGGTAGGGTGTTGGGGAATAACGGCAGAGGTCGAGTATTGATTGGCAAAGACACGCGGATCTCTGGTTATATGTTGGAATCGGCATTAGAAGCCGGCCTGGTTGCTGCCGGGATAGATATTCAACTGTTGGGACCCATGCCAACACCGGCGATTGCTTATTTGACACGAACTTTACACGCTGACGCGGGGTTCGTAATCAGTGCTTCACACAATCGCTACCAAGATAATGGGATCAAACTTTTCGGGCGGGATGGCAAAAAAATTTCAGATGAAATTGAATTGGCAATTGAGGCCAAATTAGAGCATGTCATGACGACAGCACCTTCGGCTGAGATAGGCAAGGCTTCTCGTTTGCAAGATGCCGGTGGTCGGTATATTGAATTTTCAAAAAGTACCGTTAGTAAGGAAACGTCATTGCGAGGGTTAACAATCGTGCTTGATTGCGCTAATGGGGCAACTTATCAAGTTGCCCCCAAAGTGTTGCGTGAGTTAGGTGCAGAAATCATCGACATTGCCGTTGATCCGGATGGCTATAACATCAACGATGGCTGTGGTTCAACCGCACCAGAGGTCTTGAAAAAAACGGTATTATTAGCAAAAGCTGACGTGGGTATTGCGTTCGATGGCGATGGCGATCGGGTGATCATGGTTGATCATAAAGGACAAATTATCGACGGGGATGAACTGTTGTTTATTATTGCCAAATACTATAAAGCACTTGGTAAGCTCCACGGTGGTGTTGTGGGGACCGTCATGACAAACTTTGGCTTAGAAACCGCATTGAAAAATGAAAATATTAAGTTTCAGCGTGCTGCAGTGGGTGATAGATTTGTGCTGGCAAAATTGCATGAATTGAATTGGTCGTTGGGTGGTGAAAGTTCTGGGCATATTATTTGTCTTGATAAGGTGACAACCGGTGATGGAATCGTGTCTGCCTTGCAAGTGTTGAGTGCGATGAGACATGAGAATGCTTCTTTGCATGACTTAAAGAAAGGGATGAGTAAATGCCCACAGGTTCTGATAAGTATCCCGCTGCCTGATCCGGAAATCAATCCGATGCAAGATAAAAACGTAAAAAAAGTAATGAAAGAAATCGAGAAAGAATTAGCAAAGCGCGGTCGAATTGTGGTGCGCTTGTCAGGAACTGAGCCGGTGATCCGTTTGATGGTTGAGGGCGAAGATCAAGCGGTAGTGACGGATATGGTTAATCGGTTGGCTGATACCGTTCGCGGCGTGTTGTAGTTGATCCGGCGCTGGGAGTCAGCTACTATTCCCGGTCTCAGTTGATAGTGGAGTAATGCGTGCGGCCAAAAATAGTTGCTGGCAATTGGAAGATGCACGGTACGCATCAGTCGGTGGCAACTTTGTTATCTGATTTACAAGAAAATGAGGTGTCGAGAGATTGTTGTCGGCTCATTGTCTTTCCGCCGTTTGTATTCTTGGATCAAGTAAGTCGAGCATTGCGCAATTCAAGCATTGCTTGGGGCGCGCAGAATGTAAGTGCAATTCAGGATGGTGCTTACACCGGGGAGATTTCCGTTTCCATGTTACGCGACTTTGGCTGCAGCTATGTATTAGTTGGTCACTCAGAGCGTCGTCAATTATTCAGTGAATCGAATAGGGATGTTGCAGATAAATTTGTTGCCGCATTACGCGGTGGGTTGATCCCGATATTGTGTGTTGGTGAAACCTTAGCGCAGCGGCAAGCCAACTCAGCTTGCCAAGTCGTTACCGAGCAATTGCAGGCTGTGTTAACTGCCTGTGGTGGCGTTCGAGATTTTGTGAGTGGGATTGTGGCGTACGAACCGGTGTGGGCGATAGGCACAGGGCTTGCTGCTACACCCGAACAAGCTCAAGAAATGCACGCGTTTATCCGGCAAACGATAGCGGCTTGTGATTATAATTTAGCCAATAGCTTGTCCATTCTTTACGGCGGCAGTGTAAAAGAGGATAATGCGCCACATTTGTTTACCATGCCAGATATCGATGGCGGTTTAGTCGGGGGCGCATCGCTTAAGGCCACGGCATTTTTAGGAATTGCAACATGCAACAAATCGTTTTAATTATTCACGTATTGATTGCTATCTCTTTGATTAGCTTAGTATTATTACAGCATGGCAAAGGCGCGGATGTGGGGGCTGCCTTTGGTAGTGGGGCGTCACAAACTATTTTTGGCAGCCGCGGTTCGGGTTCGTTTTTATTTAGGATTACAGCGGGTCTGGCGTTATTGTTTTTTGCTACCAGCATTTTTTTAACGCACATGGCGGCAAGCGGGGCTCCACCAGCTTCTTCTCTGATGGACGCGGTTGCTCCGGAGAAGGGAGTTGACGTGCCATCCGTCGCACCAGAGCAAGCAGGCGCGCCAGTACCTGCACAAACTGACTAGATTATTATATGCCGAAGTGGTGGAATTGGTAGACACGCAGTCTTGAGGGGGCTGTGACGAAAGTCGTGTCGGTTCGAGCCCGACCTTCGGCACCACACAACAAATCAAGAAATCACTCGCCTATCCGTTGATAAGCCACACGGCATGCGTTTTTTTGACTATAAAGTCTCCAGGCTCAGCTTTTAAGCCAGAAAGGAGGGAATTAATTTGGGGCTTATTGCGGAAGTCCTATTGTATTCTATCGCGACATCAGTACCATATGGGCGGCAAATAGCGGGTGCAAAATTAAAATCATGTTACAATGCCACTCTTGAATGTGTCGCTTAGGTTTTAAGATGGAGAGGGAAGCGTGCTCACGGAATATTTACCAATCTTGGTATTCTTTATATTAGCCATCGGTTTTGGGGTCGTGCCTATTGTGGCGGCATGGATTATTGCCCTGAAAAAACCAAATCCAGTTAAAAACGCGCCCTATGAGTGCGGCTTCAAAGAATTTGGCGATGCGCGTTTGCCGTTTGATGTGCGTTTTTACCTCGTTGCTATTTTATTCATCATTTTTGATTTGGAAACGGCATTTTTATTTCCCTGGGCGGTTTCATTGCGAACCATCGGTTCTTTTGGGTTTGGGGCGATGATGCTATTTTTGTTTATTTTGGTGATTGGGTTTATCTATGAATGGCGCAAGGGGGCTTTAGAATGGGAGTAAGTGCTGTTCAAGATAAAGGGTTTATCACCACGACTATTGATAGTGTTGTGGGTTGGGCGCGCGCCGGATCGATGTGGCCCATGACCTTTGGTTTGGCTTGCTGTGCCGTCGAAATGATGCATGCCGGTGCCTCACGCTATGACTTGGATCGCTTCGGGTTGTTATTTAGACCAAGTCCCCGCCAATCCGATGTGATGATTGTTGCTGGAACACTTTGTAATAAAATGGCACCGGCATTGCGCAAAGTCTATGATCAAATGCCAGAGCCACGATGGGTCATTTCAATGGGATCTTGCGCGAATGGTGGTGGCTATTATCATTATTCGTATTCAGTGGTGCGCGGTTGTGATCGTATTGTGCCAGTCGATGTTTATGTGCCCGGATGCCCACCGACAGCAGAAGCGTTGTTGTATGGTATTATTCAATTGCAAAATAAAGTAAAAAAAACCACGACTATTTTTCGTGGAGATAAAAAATGAATGACATAACAACGCGAGCTGAACAGTTTAAACAGCGCTTTGCGGATTTGGATTGTGTTGTTATCGCACATCAAGGCCAGTTAACCCTCGAAGTGCCCGCGGGTAAACTTCATAATACGTGTTTGATTTTGCGCGATGAAGATCCTTTTCATTTTGAAGTATTGATCGATGTTTGTGGCGTGGATTATTTGCAGTATGGTGATAGTGAATGGGTCACAACGGATTCGACCGTGCAAGGGTTTGATCGGGGTGTTCAAGCCATTCATGAAGCCCAAGTCCCACACTGGCAAAAGCCACGTTTTGCGGTGGTGTATCATTTGTTGTCGATTCGTTATAATCAACGCGTTCGGTTACGCGCTTTTGTAGCCGGAGAGCCACCGGTCATACAATCGGTCGTCGATGTGTGGAGTGCGGCCAATTGGTTTGAGCGTGAAGCATTCGATTTGTATGGGATCTTATTCAATGGCCACCCGGATCTGCGACGAATTTTGACCGATTACGGTTTCGTTGGTCATCCCTTTAGAAAAGATTTCCCGTTAATTGGCGAAGTGGAGATGCGTTTTGATGCCAGTGAAGGCCGCGTGGTGTATGAGCCTGTGAGTATAGAGCCGCGAATTTTAGTTCCCAAAGTCATTCGTGACGATAATCGTTATTCATCTATTAGCAACGAAGAAAAGGCGGAGTAGCCGGCTATGCCACAATTAGAAAATTACACCATCAATTTTGGGCCGCAACACCCCGCAGCGCATGGCGTTCTACGGCTTATTTTAGAAATGGATGGTGAGGTGATCACCCGCGCGGATCCCCATATCGGGTTATTACATCGCGCAACTGAAAAGCTGGTTGAATCCAAGCCGTATAATCAATCCATCGGGTATATGGATAGATTAGATTACGTGTCCATGATGTGTAATGAACACGCTTACGTTCTTGCGATTGAAAAATTATTGGGGATAACGCCGCCGGTCCGAGCGCAGTATATTCGGGTGATGTTCGATGAAATCACACGGATACTGAACCATTTGCTTTGGTTGGGGGCAACCGCATTAGATATCGGGGCAATGACCGTATTTTTATATGCTTTCCGTGAGCGAGAAGACTTAATGGATTGCTACGAAGCCGTTTCCGGTGCGCGCATGCATGCGACTTATTATCGTCCCGGAGGAGTTTATCGTGATTTACCGAGCAAAATGCCACAATACAAACCATCGGTGTGGCGTGATGCAAAAGCAGTCCAGAAACTCAATGACAATCGTCAAGGCAGCTTGTTGGATTTTATTTGGGACTTCACCGAGCGATTCCCTGGCTATATTGATGAATACGAAACGTTACTGACAGACAATCGTATTTGGAAGCAACGCACGGTAGATATCGGCGTTGTTGCTCCGGAGCGGGCGCTGCAATTAGGATTCTCTGGGCCGATGTTGCGTGCATCTGGAGTCGCCTGGGACCTTCGTAAAAAACAACCTTATGAAGTGTATGACCAAATGGATTTTGATATTCCTATCGGAACCCGCGGCGACTGCTACGATCGTTATTTGGTGCGTGTCGCCGAAATGCGTGAGTCTAATCGCATCATTAGACAGTGCATTGAGTGGTTGCGACAACATCCTGGTCCGGTGATGTTAAATGATCATAAAGTTACGCCACCTGGTCGTGAAAAAATGAAAAATGATATGGAAGCGTTGATCCACCATTTTAAATTATTCACAGAGGGGTATTGCATTCCTGAAGGTGAAATTTATGCTGCGGTAGAACATCCAAAAGGAGAGTTTGGAATATATTTAATTTCCGACGGTGCCAATAAGCCTTACCGGGTTAAAATAAGAGCGCCGGGTTTTCCACATTTAGCCGCTTTAGATGAAATGTCGCGGGGGCATATGTTAGCTGACGTGGTTGCTGTGCTTTCCAGTCAGGATATTGTTTTCGGGGAGATTGACCGTTAATGGCGAATATTACCAGCTCTCAATTATCTGAATTTGTTCGTACCGAAGTAACCAAATGGTTGCGGAAATTTCCACCTGAGCAAAAGCGCTCAGGATCGTTATATGCGTTACGCATGGTACAAGAAGAGAAGGGATGGATATCGAAAGAAGATATGAAAGCCGTCGCTGATTTTTTGCAAATTCCTGAAGTACAAGTCTATGAAGTCGCTACTTTTTATTCGATGTATGATTTAGAGCCGCGCGGCCGTAATAAAATCGGTATTTGTACCAATATTTCTTGCATGCTGTGTGGCTCAAAAAGCATTGTTGAGCATGTGAAAAACAAATTGGGAATTGGTTTTAACGAAACGACAGCGGATGGTAAATTTTATTTACAAGAAGTGGAGTGTTTGGCGGCATGTTGCGGAGCGCCAGCCATGATTGTGAATGATAAACAGTATCACGAAAATCTAACGCCCCAGAAAGTGGATGAGATTTTAGAGAGCTTGGAGTAGGCTGTGTCTGAAATTAACAATATTTGTTTGCGAACCCTTGAGCACCAGAAACCGTGGTCCTTGGCGACCTATCGCCAAATTGGCGGCTACAAAGTATTAGAAAAAATTTTAAAAACGAAAGCAAACCCTCAAGATATCATTGAAGAATTGAAAGCGTCTTGTTTGCGTGGTCGCGGTGGCGCAGGTTTTCCCACGGGATTAAAGTGGAGTTTTGTGCAACGCAGTGCACCAGGTCAAAAATATGTTCTTTGTAACTCAGATGAGGGGGAGCCAGGCACCTGCAAAGACAGAGATATTTTACGTTTCAATCCGCATCAATTCGTGGAAGGGATGATTATTGCGGGTTACGTTATGGGAGCGACCATTGGTTACAATTATATGCGCGGGGAGTTTTGGGAGCCTTATAATCGCGTAGAGCAAGCGATTCAGGAAGCGCATGAGGCCGGTTATCTGGGGAGCAATATCTTAGACTCAGAATTTGATTTTGAATTATATAATGTTTTGGGCGCCGGCGCATACATCTGCGGTGAAGAAACAGCGTTAATGAATTCCTTAGAAGGCAAAAAAGGTTACCCCCGTTTTAAACCCCCGTTTCCTGCAAACTATGGTGTTTATGGGCGTCCAACCACCATTAACAATACCGAGACCATCGCATCGGTTCCGGTGATTTTGGAAAAAGGCGGTAAATGGTTTCTAGAATTGGGTAAGCCCAATAACGGTGGCACCAAAATATTTAGCGTCTCAGGTCATGTCAATAAACCCGGAAATTATGAAGTACCCTTGGGGATCCCATTTGCCGAGTTGTTGCAAATGGCCGGTGGTGTGCGTCACGGCAATGAATTGAAAGCCGTCATCCCGGGGGGGACTTCCATGCCCGTGTTGCCGGCTGACATCATTATGAAAACAGATATGGATTATGACAGTTTAGTGAAAGCAGGCTCGATGTTGGGCTCGGGCGCGGTTATTGTTATGGATAAAACCACTTGTATGGTGCAAGCCTTGGCAAGGATCTCACATTTTTATGATGAAGAGTCTTGCGGACAATGCACACCCTGTCGGGAAGGCACTGGATGGTTATCGCGATTGGTTCATCGGATTGAACATGGCCACGGCAATAACGAAGACATCGATAGACTCGTTCGTGTTGCCAAAGGGATCGAAGGCCGTACCATTTGTGCCCTAGGCGAGGCGGCGGCATGGCCAGTTATTGCTTTTATCAAATATTTTCGCGAAGAATTTGAGTACCACGTCACGCACAAACGGTGTTTGCCGGAAACGGTGCGTTGTCTGTGAGAGAATGAAATATAGGGATCACGCATGGTAACCATTGTCATAGACGAAACTGAAATAGTCACCGAACCCGGAACCATGATTATTGAAGCAGCTGATAGAGCGGGGATTTATATCCCACGATTTTGTTATCACAAAAAATTATCGATAGCAGCCAATTGTCGCATGTGTTTGGTTGAAGTTGAGAAATCCAGGAAGCCTTTGCCCGCGTGTGCTACGCCGGTGACAGAAGGGATGCGTGTTTATACCAAATCGAAAGCCGCTCTGGAATCACAACGCACCGTGATGGAATTTTTATTGATTAATCACCCCTTGGATTGCCCGATCTGCGATCAAGGTGGACAATGTGAGCTGCAAGATATCTCGATGGGATTTGGTGCAGGGGTTTCACAATATACCCAAGGCAAGCGTTCGGTAGAAGGGGATAATTTAGGCTCTCTCGTGGCAACGGATATGACTCGTTGCATCCACTGCACTCGATGTGTGCGCTTCGGCGAAGAGGTTGCTGGCTTAACGGAGCTCGGTGCTATTGGTCGGGGGGAAAATACCGAAATCGGGACTTATGTGGAGCATGCGCTTACTTCAGAAGTTTCCGGTAATATCATTGATCTTTGCCCGGTGGGAGCATTGACTTCCAAGCCTTTTCGTTTTCAAGCGCGAGCATGGGAGATGCAGCAGCATGATGCCATCGCTGGACACGATTGCTTGGGTTCGAATATTCATGTCCATACTCGTCGCGGTACCGTATTAAGAGTTGTTCCTAAGGAAAATGAGAGCGTCAATGAAACCTGGCTTTCCGATCGAGACCGATTTTCATATTTAGGATTAAATCATAAAGATCGTTTAAGTGAACCGATGCTGCGCGAAGGTTCCAGCTGGCGCGTGATCAGCTGGCAACAAGCGTTGGATTGTGTGGTTAAGCGCTTAAATCAGATCAAGGTGAGCCATGGGGCAGATCAAATCGCTGGGTTTATTTCCCCTAACGCAACTTTAGAAGAGCAATATCTTTTCCAAAAGTTGTGTCGAAGCAATGAAATTAACAATATAGATTCTCGGATCCGGCAAATGGATTTTGCGCATCAAGCGAATATGCCGGCGTTTCCAGGATTGGGTTGCGCTATTTCATCTTTAGAATCACAAGAAGTGATTTTTCTGATCGGTTCTAATATTCAGCATGAACAACCGCTGGCAAGCCTACGAATTCGACAAGCAACGCTGCAGCGCGAATGCAAAGTGATCTGTGTGAATCCAGTGGATTTTTCTTTTAATTTTCAAGTGGCAGCAAAACAGATCTCACAACCGGCGCTTATGGTAACCAATTTGGCTGCGATAGTGAAAGTGTTGGCGCTCAAGCAATCAGCATCCTTGCCGCATGCCGCAGAAAAGCTGTTACAAGATATCGAACCCCAGGAACAACACGTCGCAATCGCAAAACTTTGTCAATCCTCGTCTTGTGGCACGATTATCTTAGGGGCTTTGAGTCAGCATCATCCGGCATTTTCTAAGCTCTATGGCCTTGCACAATTATTAGGATACTTGACCGGATTTTCCGTGGGATTTCTTACGGAGGGGGCCAATACCGCTGGTGCTTGGCTGTCTGGTTGCGTTCCGCATCGAGATACCGCCGGAGCGCCGCCCGTAAAAGTCGGTTTGTCGGTTGCCGAAGCGATTCAAAGACAGTTAAAGTCGTATCTGCTCTATAATCTAGAGCCAGATCAAGATTTTGCAGACCCATTACACACCACCGCTGCTTTGAGTCAAGCGGAGTTTGTGGTAGCCTTCTCGCCATACATGTGTCCGAGCTTACGTCAATACACCCATTTGGTGTTACCCATTGCACCGTACACCGAAACCTCGGGTACGTTTATCAGTGCGGAAGGGCGTTGGCAGAGTTTCACTGGGGTGGCTAAGCCATTTGGCGAAGCAAGACCAGGTTGGAAAGTGTTGCGAGTATTAGGGAATTTGACAGGTTGTGAAGATTTTAATTACGAGTCTTCCGATCAAATTCGTTATGAAGTGAAGCAACTAATCGATACACTAGAACCCAGCGATTTGCGTGCGCCTCAATATTATGCCATGTCGGATTTGCGAACACCGAAATATGAAATTACCCGTATAACTGAGTGGCCAATTTATCGCAGCGATGCCATTACGCGCCGCTCTGACGCTTTGCAGAGCAGTGCCACTCAACGGCCCTTGGGGGTGCGGTTGAGTGCAAGCTTAGCGAGTGAGCTGCAAATTCAGCACGGAGAAAATGTTATGGTGCAGCAAGATAAAGGCGCGGCGGTACGATTGCCGGTATTTGTCGATAATCGCATTCCCGCTGCGTGCGTATATATTCCTGCCGGATACTCGGAAACGGCACAGTTGGGTTCGAGTTTTGGTGCTATTGAGATATATCAGGATTAATCATGATGTGGGACACTGTGTTACAACTTTTATGGATAGTCATTAAAATTTTATTAATAGTACTTCCGCTGATGGGTGTTGTTGCTTATTACACCATGGCTGAGCGAAAAGTTATTGGGTATATACAAATCCGTGTTGGGCCGAATCGGGTTGGGTTTCGTGGTATCGGTCAACCGATTGCGGATGCGATTAAGTTGCTAACCAAGGAATTAATTTTTCCTAATCCTTCTAATAAGTTTCTGTTCTTCATCGCGCCCGTGATGGCGTTAGCACCGGCATTAGCGGCATGGGCTGTTATCCCTTTTAGTCAACAGTTGGTATTGTCAAATATCGACGCAGGGGTTCTTTATATTTTAGCGATGACCTCTCTGGGTGTGTACGGGGTATTATTTGCGGGTTGGGCCTCTAATTCAAAATACGCTTTGTTTGGTGCTTTACGCTCTGCAGCGCAAATTGTCTCATATGAAATTGCAATGGGGTTTGCTGTCGTTGGTGTTTTATTAGCGGCCGATAGTACTAATCTCAATACCATCGTGCAACATCAATCTGGGAGTATTCTTCATTGGTATTGGTTACCACTGTTACCTTTGTTTGTGGTTTATTGGATTTCAGGTGTTGCCGAAACCAATCGTGCACCATTTGACGTTGCTGAAGGAGAGTCGGAGATTGTTGCCGGATTTCACGTTGAATACGCCGGGATGATGTTTGGTGTATTTTTCTTAGCGGAATATGCCAACATGATTTTGATATCCGTATTAGCCACGGTATTCTTTTTAGGCGGCTGGTTGTCGCCATTTCAGGGGACATTTTTGGAAAATGTTTTTGCTTGGGTTCCCAGCCTTTTTTGGTTGTGCGCGAAGGCGAGCTTCTTTGCTTTATTATTTCTGTGGATGCGAGCAACGTTTCCACGATTTCGTTACGATCAAATCATGCGGTTGGGGTGGAAAGTGCTGATCCCGATCACCTTGGTTTGGATAGTGGTAGAGGGATTCTTTGTCGAATACCACGTGGGTCCTTGGTTTAGTTAGCCGGAGTAGATAAATGACGAAACGCCTAATGCATTATGTAAAAGCATTTACCCTGTGGGAGTTATTGCTTGGATTAAAGCTCACGGGGGGCTATTTATTTAAAAAGAAAATTACCATTCAATTTCCCGAAGAGAAGACCCCGGTTTCACCACGTTTTCGCGGGCTACACGCACTAAGACGCTATCCAAACGGTGAGGAGCGGTGTATTGCATGCAAATTGTGCGAAGCGGTATGCCCGGCGTTGGCGATTACTATTGATTCAGAGCTGCGTAAAGATGGAACCAGACGAACAACCCGATACGATATTGATCTTTTTAAATGTATTTATTGTGGTTTTTGTGAAGAGTCTTGTCCGGTGGATTCAATTGTTGAGACTAACATCATGCATTACCACATGGAAAGCCGTGGTGAAAATATCATGACTAAAGCAATGTTGTTAGCTGTCGGAGATCGATATGAAGTGGAAATTGCACGCGATAAACAAGACGATCAACCTTATCGCTAATTTTGAGGTATGACATGGGATCCTTAATAATATTTTATGCATTATCCGGACTGTTAATCCTATCGGGGTTAATGGTGGTCTTTTGTCGAAACCCAGTGCGTTCAGCGGTATTTTTAGTTTTGTGTTTTGTGCTGTCCTCACCGTTATGGATCATGGTTGATGCCGAATTTTTGGGGTTGGTTTTGGTTTTTGTTTATGTTGGTGCCGTCATGACGTTATTTTTGTTCGTGGTGATGATGCTCAACCTAGAAGAGGTTCCGAAACAAAAAGCCTTGGTCCGTTATTTTCCGTTGGTCTTTTTTGCGGTGATTGCTTTGATTGGGTTGTTGATTTATGCCATTAAACCAGCATTGATGAACCAGGATAAAAATTTGCTCGATTTGATGCATCCGAGTTCCTATAGCAATGTGAAGGCCTTAGGCGCGGTATTGTATACCGATTATGTTTATCAATTTGAGATTGCCGCGGTATTACTGCTGGTGGCTATCGTGTCTGCCATTAGCTTGACCTTTCGAGGAGCTAGACAGAGGCTGGTGCAAAATCCAGAAAGTCAGATTAAAGTACAAGCAAAAGATCGATTAACGATCGTGAAAATGCCTTCGGAGAAACGCGTATGATCACTTTGTCACATTACCTATTCGTCGCCGCTATTCTTTTTGGGATCAGTGTCGCAGGTATTGTTACGCACCGGAAAAATGTTATTTCTTTGCTCATGTGTATTGAATTAATGTTGCTTGCGGTTAACACGAATTTTGTAGCGTTTTCACATTTTCTTGGTGATGTAGAGGGACAGGTTTTCGTATTTTTTATATTAACCGTTGCTGCGGCAGAAGCCGCTATTGGTCTTGCGATTGCTATATTGCTTTACCGCAGTCGCGGCTCTATTAATATTGATAAACTAGATATGCTAAAGGGATAAGCCGTGGTCACAGATCCGCAACAAATAATTGGTATCATTGTATTGTCGCCCTTATTGGCGGCTATCATTGCAGGACTATTTGGTAAACAAATCGGTCGCAATGGTGCGCATTCAATCACTATTTTCGGGGTGGCACTTTCTCTCGGTTTTGCCATATTGCTTGCCAGTCGCGTGTGTGGGGGTGAGCATAGCGCATTAAATTTTAATGCTTACACCTGGAGTGTCAGCGGTAATATCGAATTCTACATTGGCTTCCTGCTTGATCCGTTGAGTACCACAATGATGGTAATTGTAAATTTTGTTTCATTGTTGGTGCACATCTATACGATTGGTTACATGCATGATGATCCAGGGTACCAGCGATTTTTCAGTTATATTTCGTTATTTACTTTTTCAATGTTGATGTTGGTATCGGCTAATAACTGTTTGCAACTCTTTTTTGGTTGGGAAGGGGTTGGTTTGGTTTCTTATTTGTTGATTGGGTTTTGGTTTGAAAAAGAGTCTGCCAACCAAGGCAGTATCAAAGCGTTTATTGCAAATCGGGTCGGAGATTTTGGCTTTTTATTAGGGATCGCTGCGATTTATCAATATTTTGGAACCTTGGATTATGCCACTATTTTTGAGCATCTTGATGTGATTCGAGATCAAGCCGTGATGGTTACTGCGCACATCAGTTGGTCGGTGCCGACAATGATAGCGGTCTTGCTATTTATTGGTGCCATGGGTAAATCGGCACAGGTTCCGCTGCATATTTGGCTACCTGAATCGATGGAAGGCCCTACGCCCATCTCTGCATTAATTCACGCAGCGACCATGGTGACTGCGGGTATTTTTATGGTTTCAAGGATGTCACCTATTTATGAATTATCGCCATCCGCATTAAGCCTGGTTTTGGTTATTGGTGCAACGGGCGCACTATTTATGGGTTTGTTAGGGATAGTTCAGAATGACATTAAGCGCGTGGTGGCTTACTCCACGTTGTCACAGCTGGGTTATATGATGACAGCACTGGGCGTTTCGGCTTATTCCGTTGGGATGTTTCATTTAATGACCCACGCTTGTTTTAAGGCCTTGTTATTTCTAGCAGCGGGCTCTGTGATTATCGGCATGCACCATGAGCAAGATATGCGAAAAATGGGTGGTTTATGGCGTTATATGCCTATTACTTATTGCACCTATTTGATTGGCTCACTGGCACTATGTGGAATCCCACCTTTCGCTGGATTTTACTCAAAAGATATGATTATCGAAGCCGTTCGTGCCTCAGAGCGTGTGGGTTCTACTTATGCGGCATACTGTGTCACAATCGGAGCTTTTGTGACGGCGCTTTATACTTTTCGTTCTCTATTCATGACGTTTCATGGGCGACCTCGGATGGATGAGCATACGCGGCACCATCTAAAAGAGTCTCCTTGGGTAGTCACCGTTCCTTTAATATTGCTCGCGATTCCTTCTACGATCATGGGTTTCTTCATGATAGATCCGATGCTATTCGAAGACGGTGGTTTACTGAAGTCATCATTGGTGGCTTTGCCACCAGGAAATGTTTTGAGTGAACTCAGTAAAGAGTTTACTGGTCCTATTGCCATGGTTTTTCATGCCCCGGTATCGATGGTCTTTTGGCTGGTAATGGGTGGGGTTTTGGTGGCGTTTGTTGCTTATCGGTTGATTCCGATTATTCCTGGAATTTTTGCTCGCGGTTGTGGCCCTTTTTATGAAATTTTATTACATAAGTATGGGTTTGATGCGTTTAATGATGTTGTTTTCATTCGGGGCACTCGACGATTGGCGCATTTGCTGTGGCAAATTGCCGATGTAAAAATGATTGATACCGGGTTGGTGAATAACTCTGGGCGATTGGTACAGGCTTGCGCGCGAACACTTAGGGGTGTGCAAACGGGTTTTTTACATCACTATGCGTTTGTTATGTTGCTTGGTTTGGTGAGTTTCTTATTTTGGCAAGTACTAAAATAAGCTTAGTTACTGTTCGCCCAAACCGTGACGAAGCATCAAAAATGTAACGAAAGCAACCCATTCCTTAGGCGATGGGTCAAAACCGGAGTAACTATTCAGCTTTTTTCGCTGAATAAATTACTAAATTAGGACTTACGACAAACGATGCTCGGCGAGGTTTGCGTAAGTCCTATAAATTTATTTGAGGTGGAATTTATAGATGTTCACAGGCACATTACTCAGTTGGCTAATATGGTTACCAGTGTTTGGCGCAATCTTGGTGTTATTGTCGGGCAATGAACGTAACTCGGAACGCGCAAAAATTATTGCATTACTAACGACGGTGGTTTCGATGGGTTTGTGTGTGCCCTTGGTTACCCATTTTGATGCAGGTAATGCCGCTATGCAGTTTGTGGAGTCCCATTCCTGGATCCCAGCGCTTAATATTAATTACGCCATCGGTGTGGATGGGATTGCTGTTGCGTTAATCGTTTTAACAGCATTTACCAATTTGATAGTGGTTTTAGCTGCTTTCAAATTAGTTAGAGAACATGTCGCGCAATATCTTGCGGCATTTCTGTTTTTGCAAGGCGCTATGACCGGCGTTTTTGCTGCAATGGATGCCATCTTGTTTTATGTTTTTTGGGAAGCGATGTTGATCCCGATGTATTTGGTCATAGGGGTCTGGGGTAGTCAGAACCGGAGCTATGCGGCCATCAAATTTTTCCTGTATACCTTTTTGGGTTCAGCGATGATGTTGGCGGCATTGTTGTATTTAGCCCAAGTGAGCGGTCAATTTGCAATTGATTCGTTTTATATTGTGGATATCTCGTTAGCGAAACAAATCGCTATTTTTGCAGCCTTTTTCTTGGCATTTGCTGTGAAAATACCGATGGTTCCGGTGCACACTTGGTTGCCAGATGCCCATACCGAAGCACCGGCCGGGGGATCGGTGATATTGGCGGCCATCATGTTGAAAATGGGGGCTTATGGCTTTCTCAGATTTATTATCCCGATTGTCCCTGACGCTTGTCGTGAGCTTGCGCCATTAATGATTATATTATCATTGGTCGCGATTGTTTATATTGGATTAGTTGCTATTTCTCAAAAAGACATGAAGCGATTGATTGCTTATTCCTCTATTGCACACATGGGGATAGTAACATTAGGGTGCTTTTTGTTTTTCATGCCCGGTACGGTGTCAGTACAAGAACATATGATTGTTGCGCTTGATGGCGCTGTTGTGCAAATGATATCGCATGCCTTTTCATCGGGTGCTATGTTTATTGCGGTGGGGATGGTGTACGACCGATTGCATACGCGAATGATTAAAGATTACGGTGGCGTTGCTAAGACGATGCCGGTGTTAGCGTCATTTTTCATGTTATTTGCCATGGCAAATGTGGGGTTACCAGCAACTTCGGGATTTGTTGGTGAATTTATGGTAATTATCAGTGCGTTCCAAGTGAAATTTATGGTGGCATTTCTTGCTGCAACCACGTTGATTCTTGCCGCTGCCTACACGTTATCAATGTATAAACGCGTTTTTTTTGGTGAAATTCACAACCAAGCCGTTGCCGCTTTGCAGGATGTCTCAGGGGTTGAGTGGGTGGTTTTATTGCTGTTAGCGATTCCGATTTTGGCGATTGGCATATATCCCAGTTGCTTGTTACGGATCTTTCATGAAAGTACAATGCATATTATGCATTTGGGCCAAGTGGTTAAATTATAAATGGTGGCAAACAATGGTGGAATTAAGTGTAATGATTAAACCGATCATCGCTGAAATACTCGTTTTATCGATGGCCTGTGTGATTTTGATGGTAACAACTTTTTCTCGCCACCATAAAATAGCCACGTTATATTCTTTGACCCAAGTCGCTTTATTGAGCGCTTTGGTGATGACGCTTTGCTATTTTAATACCATGCCAACCATTGTTTTTCATGGTGCTGTTCTGAGTGATTTATTTGCTCGAGTATTAAAGATAGTCGTTCTATTCGTTTCAGTAGCGGTTTTTGCTTATAGTCGTGATTTCATGAGTGCCCGAGCGATCCCCCATGGGGAATATTTTGCGCTGGGATTGCTATCTATTTTAGGGATGTTGGTAATGATTTCAGCCAATCATCTTTTAGTTATTTACTTGGGCTTGGAACTGATGTCATTGCCACTTTATGCCATGGTTGCATTAGCACGCGATGCAAAAAATGGTCCCGAAGCGGCAATGAAATATTTTGTCATGGGCGCGTTAGCTTCGGGAATGTTGCTTTATGGAATGTCGCTGATTTATGGGGCTTCTGGCAGTTTAAATGCAGTTCAAATTGCCCATGCTGTGGCGTTTAGTGCTGAGCAATCTCAATTAATGCTGGGCTTTGGTTTGGTCTTTTTAATCGTTGGCATCGCATTTAAATTGGGATCGGTTCCTTTTCACATGTGGGTTCCAGATGTTTATGACGGTGCGCCATTATCGGTAACGTTATTCATCAGTACCGCACCTAAGGTTGCGGCTTTCGGTATGTTGGGCCGATTATTGCTATTTACTTTACCCAGTATGCATTTCCAGTGGGAAATGATGTGGCTTGTTATTGGCTTGCTCTCGATTACCTTGGGGAATTTGGTGGCGATTGCACAAACAAATATTAAGCGGATGTTTGCTTATTCGGCAATTGCTCATATGGGATATATGGTGTTAGGGTTGTATTCAGGTTCCTTCTCCGGTTTCTCGGCTGCGATGTTCTATATTATTACTTACTCACTGATGTCTCTGGGTGCTTTTGGTTTATTAACCTTATTGAGCCATGGTGGGCAGGAGATTGAAAATATTCAGGATCTGAAAGGACTAAGCCAACGAAATTCGTGGTTGGCCGCAATGATGATGATCATTGTGTTTTCTATGGCGGGTATCCCACCGACAGTTGGTTTTTTTGCGAAGCTGTCAGTTTTAATGGCCGTGGTTAACGCGGGCCATGTTTGGGTTGCGGTATATGCCTTATTTTTTGCTGTGATTGGTTCTTACTACTATTTGCGCATCATCAAAGTTATGTATTTTGATTTACCCGAATCATCGGATTTAATCACTATTCAATGGGATACCAATGTTATTTTTTCAATTAATGCTTTGCTTATTCTGTTCTTAGGATTGTTTCCGGCGGGATTGTTGCAACTTTGTCGTCAGGTATTTTCCTTATAGGATAGGACTTACGATAAACGATGCGAGGCGAGTTTTTAACAAAGCATGGCGCGTTTTGCGGCAATCCCATCGGCGCATCTGAGCTGTTCAATAAAGGTGTAACTCTTTGTATAAATATGCATTCTTAAGATTACCTTAAGGTTTATTCATTAACATTACCCCATTAGGAGAATGAAGGGACCTACGATGGTTTTTTGGACGTACGTTGAAAAACAAAAAGAAACGCTCTCAAAAGCCTGGGACAAGTCGCTGTATCGATCGCTAAAGGTTAGCATTGCTCCTTTTCAGCTGTTGGGCGCTCTGTTTGATTATCTTATTGGCTTAGCTTGGCCAGCGTATGGTAAAGCACGGTGTTTTTACGGCGGTGTGATTGATAGTTTGGGCTCAGCCGCCGATGACCTTGCGGATAAACAGACAAGCCAAAACAGGAATCCCGAATGGTTTAAGATTAGCGATTTTTTTACGATTATTGCTGTCGTAACGATTGGCTTAGTTGCCATAAGCGTATTTGTGGTGCTGCCAGCGGCAATACGAATGGCTATTGCTGTACTGGGTGGGTTATTTGTCTTAGGCGGTGATCTGTGGGTGTTTGCCACACAAAAACAACCGGAAGATATATCCACTCGCATCAGTGAAACTTATCAAGAATACATCAAAAACCGAGATAAAATACTTACCCCCCAGCGTGGCAAAGCGTTGTTAACTGCCTTGATGTCGATTCAAGGAAGTTGTTGGCAAGAAGTATTTGATGAGGTTACTTCTATCTTAGAAAAAACAGAAAACCAGTCGGCGGAGGACCAAGCGCATTGTTTGGGAAAAGTACGGTTTTTGCTGGAGCTGTATTCCAATGCCTTGCATTTTATGGAAAATTATTCGGAAATCGTGCGGCTATTTCCAGAAGGTGAGCCGTTTTTTGCGAAGTGCCAGAATTTCCATCAAGCAATTGTTAATTTTTTTAACAAAAACCCGCTGAGTAAAATTGCCAGTTTTCAATATTATGCGGCCAGTTTGCTGCAGCAGCGAGAAGCAAGCGGGATGGCCAAAGAAGCAAAATTATCCCAAATAACAAGCTTGATCGCATCTTATGGAGTCGTTATTGCGGCAAGGGTTCGTTTCCCGGCTAACGATGGTATTCTCGTTACTGGAGTACAACAGATGGATATTTTGACTAACAATTGGGATCAGAGCTTAGCCATTAGCTTGTCACTGCTGCCTACGACTCGTTTAGCCGATGCCCCATCGTTACAACAGCCGGTAACTGGCGATGATGCGAGTAGCAATGATAATAAGAGTAATCGTACGTATTCTCATTCTGTTTCTTACCTTTCGGGGAGACGACGGGTTTATGATTTTTGTACAGTTGGAGAGTGTCAGGGCTCTGGCTTATATTATTTTTCACCGCGGGGTAAGACAAAAAAAAGCCTGGGTTTTGTTCGTGACCATTCCGTTGTGACCAGTCCATTTTGTAGTAGCAAAGCATAATATCGGCTCAAAATAGACCAATGTGCGTTTTCAGTGTGATTATTTGCAGAAATCAGAACATTCTCTTGATAAATGGGCGGCTCTTGAGTAAGATTCGGCGAAGTTGATGCGGGGTGGAGCAGTCTGGCAGCTCGTCGGGCTCATAACCCGAAGGTC
>CAYGNG010000024.1:0-37618 GCA_964351225.1 uncultured Gammaproteobacteria bacterium | reverse complement strand
TACGGCGTGGCTTATACCCATTACAGTCAAGGCAGTGCGGAGCTTTATGTGGACAATACCCTTACGGTGATATAATGCCCCCGAATTTTGGACTACACCAACTCAAAGGCGAAACGTAACGATTCACCCAAAGCTTTTTACCTTGCCCGCCTGAAGGGCGCGAGACGTTACTTTTTTAGTAGCGGGAGAAGAAATATGATTAAGATACCATGCATGATGTTTCGTGGTGGCACTTCTAAAGGGCCTTTCTTTCTAAAAACAGATTTACCGAGTGATGCAAGCTTGAGAGATAAACTGCTATTACGTCTAATGGGTTCACCACATGGCCGACAAATTGATGGTATCGGAGGCGGGGATTCTTTATCAAGCAAGGTAGCAATTGTTGGGCATTCAGAAAGAGAAGATGTTGATATCGATTATCTTCTTTGCCAAGTACATATTAATGAGCCCATCGTAGAAACCACATTAAATTGCGGGAATGTGCTATCCGCTGTTGCACCGTTTGCAATCGAAAAAGGGCTGGTAAAAACAACCGATCCAGAAACAACAGTTAGGATTTACAATGAAAATACAGGAGTTATTATAGTTGCTACTGTACAAACACCCAATGGGGATATTACCTATGCGGGTGATGTGTCTATTGATGGTATCCCAGGAACAGCAGCACCAATAAAATTAAGCTTTATAAATTCGGTTGGCGCTAAAACGGGAAAATTACTTCCTACAGGAAAGGTTACCGATGATATAGATGGGAGACCGGTTTCCTGTGTTGATGTCGCTGTGCCCATGGTGATCACTTACGCAGAAGCCATGGGTAAAACGGGGTATGAATCAAAATTTGAGTTAGATTCAGACAAAACATTCATGGGAGAGCTCGAAGCGCTTCGCAGAGCTGCCGCTTTAAAAATGGGTTTAGGGGATGTTTCTCGATCCATCAGCCCTAAAATATGTATGGTATCGAAGGCAAGAAATGGTGGATCAATAACATCTCGCTATTTTACGCCATTTGATTGTCATGACGCACATGCTGTGTCTGGTGGGCTGTGTTTAGCAGCAGCTTGTTTGATTGAAGGATCTGTTGCTTATAATATCGCGGAACGCGCTACTCCAGAACAAGATACATTTGAACAAGAAATTGTTATCGAACACCCATCTGGGAATATATGGACTGCCGTAAACGTGGATAAATCAAGCGGTAGATTAGATTTTCCACTGGCTTCTTTTATAAGAACAGCAAGGCCACTTTTTGAAGGAAGCGTTATTGTTCCTTCTCCAGCGTCAAAACCGGCGTAACTATAAAGCAGTGTCTAATTTCGCTTGGGAAAATGGAAGATCCAGTGGGCATTATTTTTTTTAAAAAAGACGCAGCATAGTTTAACCGCTTTCGTGATTGGTTGTTAATTTAACAATAGTTCATTTTTTTACATATCGCCAATATTCTTGGCCGTGATTGGTTGGGGGAACTGTTGTACTTCATCAAGGCTTTACAGTACCATTGCAGCCCTCGGGGCGTAGCGCAGCCTGGTAGCGCACTTGCATGGGGCGCAAGAGGTCGTGGGTTCAAATCCCGCCGTCCCGATGGTATTAATTCAATGAGTTAACCAACCTGCCCAGCATCCTCTCAAAAACCATCTATACTCAAAGTAAGTAACCAATATTGTTTAATGTATTTGCAACCGACAAATATTTAAACAGTACGGCTTGGGAGGCAAAGCTCATGAAGATAAAATTCCAGGGTGTGCATAAGACCGAAGAAGTCATTGATAGCCTAGCTGCGGTGCTGCGTTTATTTGAACAACAGTATGGTGTTGGTACCTTCAATGAAATTAAATTAAACCTCTCCTTGGTCAATGAAAGTGGGGAAGAAGTCGAATTAATCGATGCCAGTACCTCAGAAGTTTTCGATGTGCTTGAAGTTCACCAGTCGCAAAATGTCACAGAAGATCCCATTATCACCGAATATAGTGAATCACCAGATGGTGAAACCATCCATTGATCTGTTTTATAATCAAAATTCAATGTGTTGTTATGGAAATAACCAGCGCCAATGCTAGGGATTGCGGCTTTTATTGTGTCGGTGATGATATTGATTGTGATCCATGAATATGGCCATTACCTAGCGGCTCGTGTTTGTGGCATCAAAATAAAACGGTTTTCCATCGGCTTTGGTAAAATTTTATGGCAGGGCGCCAATAGCCATGGCACGGTTTTTACCGTCTGCGCTATCCCGCTGGGTGGATTCGTACAAATGCTCGATACCCGCGAGGGCGTTGTTGCTTTGCATGAGCAGAGCCGCGCGTTCGATAAGCAAACCGCTCTGGTGCGTTTTTTGGTTCTGCTGGCCGGCCCCGCTTGTAATGTATTACTCGCCTTTTTACTCTATTGGGGCCTGTTTAGTGTGGGGATAACGTATGTGAAACCCATCATTGGTGACGTCAAGGCAAATAGCATTGCTGCTCAAGCACACTTACAATCAGGCGAACAAGTATTACAAATCGATGATCACCCAGTTATAAATTGGCGCGATGCCGTCATGGCGTTGATGTTGCATTTGGGTAATGCTGATCAAGCGCACGTGCGCACCGACAAAGGCCAGTATCAATTATCACTCGCGCATTGGCGGCTCGATCCGATTCAGCCAAAAGTCTTACAGAGTCTTGGCATTAAACCTAAAGAGCCTACTTTGCCGGTTATTTTGTCACAAATTCTACCGAATAGTCCGGCACAACAAGCAGGGTTATTGCCAGGTGATGAAATCACGGCAATCGGGGTGAGGGCCGTTAATAATTGGCAACCATTTAAAGACTTTGTAACAGCCCATCCCGGGTTGCAAACCAACGTGACCGTCAAGCGTCAAGGTGAAACACAGATAAAGCCGATTCAATTGACTGCCTATCCTGATTGGTTGGGGCGTGCGCGCGGACAGATTGGCATCGAGGTTCAAACCCAATGGCGCTGGCCTGAATCATTACAACAAGCCTACCAATTGAGCCTATGGCAAGCCTGTGCTCATGCGGCTTCGGTGCTGGGGTACTTTGCGCTATTTAATTGTGTGATGATAGGTAAAATGCTGTTGGCGGTTTTATCGTTACAAAGTTTGGTGGGGCCATTCGGTTTGTATCAAGCCGCTGAAGTGAGCGCCATGATGGGGTTAGCGCCTTATATTGATTTTTTGGCGCTATTGAGTTTTGCGGTGGGCTTTGTCAATTTGTTACCGTTGCCCGGGTTGGATGGTGGCCATATCTTGTTATTAGCCATTGAGAAAATACGTGGGCGTGCTCTTTCGCTTGCTTGGCAAGTGTTACTTTTTCGTTTGGGGATGATATTGCTTGGGGTATTAATGACAATAGCCTTCGCGAATGATTTAATGCGGTTATCGATAGAATTAATGAAATAAGGAAAGGTTATGCTGGCTTATTTTCTGTGTATTTTGTTCGTGTTTGTTCCTTTTGCCGCTGCGGTTTGGTTTTGGATTAATCAATCTAAAAATGTGGCGGTGATTGATGTGGCTTGGGGCATTGGTATTGCTTTGTGTGGCATCGTCCATTTAAGTTTATCATTCTCCATGAAAACGGGATTTGTGGCCTTTTTGTTATTGTTGTGGGTGCTGCGGTTGAGTGGTTATCTGTGGTGGACGCGGGTGCGTAAAGGGTTGCACGATCCGCGATATGAAAGTTTACAGGACATAAATTCAAATACCGTGGCCACCGTCGCAGTAAAACAGATTGCCATTCAAACCATACTGATGGCGATAATAGTTGTACCATTTTTCATGATCACAGCCAGGGATTGTTTTTCCTTGATGGATATTGTGGCTACCGATCTGGTGTTAATGGGGATTGTCGGCTCGAGTGTGGCGGATTGGCAATTGTATCATTTTAGGAAACAAGCCAGCACCCGGGTTTGCACCAGCGGATTATGGGCATACAGCCGCCATCCTAATTACTTTTTTGAAATTATCGTGTGGCTCGGGTTTGCCAGTTTTGCGCTATCGACCACAGCTGGACTTTTGGCTTTTATTTCACCGCTCTGTTTATGGCTGGTGATGATTTTTGTGACGATTCCACTCACAGAAAAAATGTCGCTTGCTTCGAAAGGGGAAGTGTATCAGGCGTATCAGAGTAAAACACCGAGGTTATGTCCGGTAAAACGACGATAACCCTTATCGCAAGCGCCAGCTGCGTCGTTGCGATCGCAATGGCGGGTTCAATAGCGCCACTGTACATAAAAAAAACACCTGCTTTCAGCTGCTGATTTATTATTGGGTTATGGTACAATATTAGGCTGTTATGGACCAGTAAGCGATGAGCCATTTCACGGATGAACCACCGTCAAATAATAAAAGGTTAAATCCACTATGTTGCACCAAAAAAACAAGCCGTCTCTATGGTTACCCACGCGCACCGCGCCAACGCCAGAAACTATTTATGAGCGGGTGTTAACACAATATAAATGTGGAGCACTTGATGCCAATATTATTCAGTGGTGTTTGCGGCGGCTGGATGCAATCAAGTTAACGTTTTGCCCCGCGTACGAATTATATGCTTTTCTGCTGGTTTACAAAAAAGAGAACGTTGATATTGAGAATGCCATTGTGCATATGCACCATTTTATTCGCGATTGCCAATCGAGAGGAGAGACATTTGACTATCAGGCACATATGATGAAGTTGGTTCCTCGCGGCGAGGTCGAGGTGGCACAATTATCCGTACGTAGCCGGTTTCACTTAGCATTGTGTTGCCGAGATGAAAAATTACTAAGCGAGCTCCTTGTGTTAAATGAATTTGAGCAGGCATTTACAGCGGACACTCAGTTTGAGAGTTCATTGGAGACTAAATTTCGAATCTCAAACGATTATCGTTGGTTGCAGCGCACCCTCGAAAAATGGTCTGTCTCGGATACCAAGGACGATGGGTCGAGTAGCAAGTTCTTAAGCCAAGTTTATTGGTTGCGATTATCGGTGATGCATTATTTAACTTTCTTCACACATAAAACGGTACGGGGGATGAGGGATGATGGTGAGTTACCCGCGTATCAACAGCCTGAAAAATTTGAAAAAATGCGTGAATATTGCGGGAAGTTAACCACTTTACTAAATGATGCGCCTAAACAGCAGCGTAAGGGTGCGGATGTAATGGGAACGCGTATTTATATTGAGCAATCATTGAAAATTTTATCTGACTTTTTTCCTGGGATTAACAAGGAGAAGGAGCCTCAGCCAGCGCCACCGGGTGTTGCCCCGCTTTCAGGGGTACGATTTTTTGACCCAGCGTCACCACGACTTGATGGAGCGCAAGGCAATCAAGAGTCAAAGCCTCGTCCCCGAAAAAGTAACAAGCGGTTATCCCTGCCATTGAAAGGTAGGAGAAGGGAGCCAATGACGCCATTTCTATAAAAGTGTAAAACTTTGCACAATGGTTGTCTTTTTGTCTTGAATGATGCGCAGTAAAACTGTATGGATCCCCTAAATATGGTACAATTATTGGCTTTGAAAGCCTGTGCACAGGACTGTGCCAGATCATTTTAAGGGTTAGTAATACATGAGTGACTTAGCAAAAGAAATCACCCCAGTTAATATCGAAGCCGAGTTAAAACAATCTTATTTAGATTACGCGATGAGTGTAATTGTGGGGCGGGCATTACCGGATGTTCGGGACGGGTTGAAGCCGGTTCATCGTCGAGTGCTTTATGGTATGCACGAATTAAAAAACGATTGGAATAAACCTTACAAAAAATCGGCTCGTATCGTCGGTGACGTGATCGGTAAATACCATCCCCATAGTGACACCGCGATTTACGATACGGTAGTACGGTTAGCGCAACCGTTCTCGATGCGCACGTTGTTAGTCGATGGTCAAGGTAACTTTGGTTCAATCGATGGTGATCCGCCAGCGGCGATGCGTTATACCGAAGTGCGTTTGGCGCGTTTTGCGCATTCATTATTGGTTGATTTGGAAAAAGACACCGTCGATTTCGTTCCGAACTTCGATGAAACCGAAAAAATACCAGTGGTTTTACCGACTCGCGTGCCCAATTTATTGGTTAATGGATCCTCGGGTATTGCGGTGGGTATGGCAACCAATATTCCCACCCATAACCTCGGCGAAGTGATTGATGCGGTGATTGCTTTAATTAACGATCCGGAGTTATCAATTGATCAACTGATGCAATATATCCCCGGACCCGATTTCCCAACAGCGGGAACCATCAATGGCCGAGCAGGGATTGTGCGTGCGTATCGTACCGGTCGCGGGCGGATTTTTGTGCGTGCCAAAATGGCAGTCGAAGTTTCAGAAAAGGGTAAAGAAGCCATTATCATCACGGAATTACCCTATCAAGTGAACAAAGCCCGATTGATTGAGAAAATTGCCGAGCTGGTTAAAGAAAAGAAATTAGAAGGCATTTCTGAATTACGCGATGAATCCGATAAAGATGGGATGCGAGTCGTTATCGAAGTTAAGCGTGGTGATTCAAGCGAAGTCTTAATGAATAATTTGTATAACCAAACGCAATTACAAAATGTTTATGGGATTAATATGGTCGCCCTGGTTGATGGTCGTCCGAGAGTATTAAACCTCAAAACCATTTTAGAATGCTTTATTCGTCACCGGCGTGAGGTGGTAACCAGAAGAACGGTATTCGATTTGCGAAAAGCCAGGGACCGGGCCCACCTCTTAGAGGGTTTAGGCGTTGCGTTAGTGAATATTGACGAAATGATTTCCCTCATTAAAGCATCTAAAAATCCGCAAGAAGCCAAACAAGGGTTGTTGAGTAAACCGTGGCCTGCAGGGATGGTAGCGTCCATGCTGCAAGGAACCGGTAGCCATGCCTGTCGCCCGGATGATGATCTCGATGCTTCTTACGGCTTACAACCAGATGGTTATCGGTTGTCTGAGGTACAAGCGCAAGCGATTCTTGATTTAAAACTGCATCGGTTAACCGGACTGGAACAAGAAAAAATCATCAATGAATATCAAGATATTTTGAAATTGATAGGCGAATTATTGGAAATTTTGACAAACCCGGAAAGATTATTGGCGGTTATCCAAGAAGAGCTGTTGCAGGACAAAGCACAATTTGCTGATCCGAGACGTACGCGGATCATTGCTGATCAAGAAGACTTGACCACGGAGGATTTGATTACCGAAGAAGAGCTGGTGGTTACGCTTTCACATCAAGGGTATGCGAAAACACAATCTATAGATAATTACCAAGCTCAAAAACGTGGCGGTAAGGGTAAGATTGCAACCAGCATGAAAGAAGAAGATTTCATTGAAACCTTATTGGTAGCCAACTCCCATGATACGCTGTTGTGTTTTTCAAGTTTAGGTAAAGTATACTGGCTCAAGGTATACCAAATTCCGCAAGCCAGTCGCACCTCTCGTGGCAAACCGATTGTGAATTTATTGCCTCTGCAATCCGATGAGCGGATCAATGCGATTACCGCAGTTAGTGAATTTGATCCGAATAAATTCGTTTTCATGGCGACTGCTTTTGGTACCGTTAAGAAAGTCAACCTCACTGATTTTTCACGTCCTCGTAATTCCGGTATCATCGCACTTGAGTTGATTGAGGGCGATCAATTAGTGACAGCAGCGATAACCGATGGTAAACAAGATGTTATGTTGTTCTCTGATGATGGTAAAGCGATTCGTTTTGATGAAGAGGATGTGCGTCCCATGGGTCGAACGGCTCGCGGTGTTCGCGGAATGAAACTCAAAACGGATTCAAAAATTATTTCTTGCGTGATTGTGGCACAAGCGGATGAGACGGCCGCCATTTTAACGGCAACTGAAAATGGTTATGGCAAACGCACCATGATTGCAGATTATCGTAAAATTGGCCGCGGTGGTCTCGGGGTGATCTCTATTCAAGTCACTGAGCGCAATGGTGCAGTCGTTGGGGCTATTCGAGTATCAGAAGAAGACGAAGTGATGTTGATTTCGGATGGTGGCACGTTGGTTCGTACCCGGGTTGCTGAGGTATCGATTATTGGCCGTAATACCCAAGGGGTACGGTTGATAAGTTTGAGCAACGATGAAAAGCTCTGTGGTTTACAACGCATTGAAGAATTGAAACAAGATGATGATGAGTGTCAATCAGTAGAATAAATAGGATAATTATGTCGCGAGTTATTAATTTCAGCGCAGGACCGGCCTCATTACCTAAGCCTGTTTTGAATAGGATTAAGGAAGAGTTGCCCGATTGGCAGGGGCTTGGTGTTTCGGTGATGGAGTTAGGGCATCGCACCAAGGCATTTACCGACATGGGGCAAGCGACCGAAGAGAAGCTTCGGCGTTTGCTCAATATTCCTAGTAATTATCGGGTGTTGTTTTTGTTGGGTGGCGCGCGTGTGCATTTTGCCATGATCCCATTGAATATTGCGAATGAAGGGGCGGTGGCCGATTATATTAATACGGGATTTTGGTCACAATGCGCTATCCAAGAAGCCATGCGTTATATTCACGTCAATGTTGTCGCTGAATTAGATGAACAGGTCCCGCTTAGCATTCCGGCGCGGGCTTCTTGGCAATTATCGGCGAATCCGACCTATTGTTATTATACGGATAATGAAACGATAACCGGTCTTGAATTTCATCAACCGCCGTCGGTGGGCGAGGTGCCTCTGATCTGTGACATGACCTCTAGTTTACTGTGCAAAGAAATTGATGTTAAACAATATGGATTGATATTTGCATCTACCCAAAAAAATTTAGGGATCAGTGGTATGTGTGTTGTCATTGTGCGCGATGATTTAATTCAGGCGCCGAGCAATTTGACACCGGCAGCGCTTAACTATCAAATTCAAGCACAAAATAAATCGTTATTAGTGACACCGCCAACGTTTAATTGGTATGTCGCGGGGCTGGTGGCGGATTGGATGTTGGAGAATGGTGGATTGTCACATTTTGCAGCGATGAATGAACGGAAAGCACAAGCACTTTATCAGCTGATTGATGGCAGTGATTTTTACTATAATTTTGTTGATTGCGCTTATCGATCGCGGATGAATGTTACCTTCCGGTTACAGGATGCTGAGTTAGAGCAACAATTTTTACAAGAAGCCCAATTGCAGGGGCTTCTTTATTTGAAAGGGCATAGTAAACTCGGTGGGATTAGAGCGAGTATTTACAATGCCATATCAGAGCAAGATGTACGCGTGTTGTGTGATTTCATGACAGCCTTCGCCAAAAAATTTGGTTGAAAGGGAGTTTAATATGCCAAATGCGCCGGTGATAGCCATTGATGGACCAAGTGGCTCAGGAAAAGGGACGGTGAGTCGTGCCATTGCTCAAACTTTCGGTTGGCACTTATTAGATAGTGGCGCGCTTTATCGGGTGTTAGCTTATTATGTTTTGTCGCGTGCGATTGCAGTGGACGACGAAGCACGGATTTGCCAGTGTGCTAAAAATTTACCAGTCATTTTCAATGAGCAAGAAATCATTCTCGAAGGGCAGGATATCAGCAATCGCATTCGGAGCGAAGCTTGTGGCGCCGCCGCCTCAAAAATATCAATTTATCAAGATGTTCGATCTGCTCTGCGAGATAGGCAACGGGCTTTTCGGCAATTGCCCGGGTTAGTCGCCGATGGTCGGGATATGGCTACGGTGATATTTCCGGATGCAGAAGTAAAGATTTTCCTAGAAGGAGACATTCAAGAGCGCGCGAAACGACGCTTTAATGAGTTGAGAAATCGAGGGATCAGTGCTACGATTGGCGAGATTTTAGACGACCTAAAAATTCGTGATGATCGCGATAGAAATCGCCAAGTAGCGCCGCTTAAGCCAGCACAGGATTCTATCATCATCGATACGACGCATTTATCGATTTCAGAGGTTATTACTCAAGTCAAAGAAATCATTTATTCGCGATTGGGCTCGAAAATCATGTAATTAATCGGCTAAATTTTTTTGGGTGGTGTTGGTTTGCTTCTCTGCGCCAACGCTTATTTTATAACTATTAACGGAGATATTCTTATCTGTTAAGCGTATCGTAGGTAGAGATCATGTCAGAAAGTTTTGCACAGCTATTTAACGAGAGCATCCATAAAACCAGCATGCAGCCTGGAGCGATAGTTCGCGGGGTGGTTACCGATGTTATTCAAGGGTTTGTCATCGTCAATGCGGGATTAAAATCCGAAGCGGTTATTCCCGAAGAAGAGTTTTTAAATCACGATGGTTCATTAGAAATACAAGTCGGCGATGAAATTGAAGTTGCCTTGGATGTGTTAGAAGATGGCTTTGGTGAAACGCGGCTATCACGTGAACGTGCTAAGCGAGCCGAAACATGGCAAGAATTGGCGGATGCCAGCGAAAGTGGGGAAACAATTACCGGAATCATCAGTGGTAAAGTGAAAGGTGGTTTCACCGTTGAAATTAAAAATGTTCGCGCTTTCTTACCGGGTTCATTAGTTGATGTGCGACCCGTTCGCGATTTATCTTATCTTGAAGGTAAAGAACTTGAGTTCAAAGTTATTAAAATCGATCAAAAACGCAATAACATTGTCGTTTCCAGACGCGCCGTGGTCGAAGAAGAAAATAGCGTTGAGCGAGATGCTCTATTGGGTAGTCTCGAAGAAGGCCAAGAAGTGAAAGGTGTCGTGAAGAATTTAACCGATTATGGTGCTTTTATCGACTTGGGCGGTATTGATGGCTTGTTACACATCACCGACATGTCATGGAAACGCGTTAAGCATCCTAATGAGATCGTGGCCGTGAGCGATGAAATTTTAGTTAAAATTCTCAAATTTGATCGTGAGCGTAATCGTGTTTCGTTAGGCTTGAAACAATTGGGCAATGACCCATGGGTAGACATTAAAAATCGTTATCCAGTTGATACCAAGCTGCGCGGTAGAGTGACTAATATCACGGATTATGGTTGCTTCGTTGAAATTGAAGATGGCATTGAAGGCTTGGTGCACGTTTCTGAAATGGATTGGACCAATAAAAACATTCACCCAAGTAAAGTGGTGACTGTTGGTGATGAAGTGGATGTTAAAGTGTTGGATATCGATGAAGAGCGCCGTCGAATTTCCTTGGGTGTTAAGCAATGTGTCGAAAATCCTTGGGAAGCCTTTGCTGGGAAACACGATAAAAATGAAAAAATTAACGGCAAAATCAAATCCATCACGGATTTTGGTATTTTCATTGGATTAGATGGTGGCATTGATGGCTTGGTGCATCTGTCGGATATCTCTTGGACGCAATCTGGTGAATCCGCTATCCGAAATTACAAGAAAGGCGAGGAAATTGAAACCGTTATTTTGGCTATTGATTCAGAACGTGAGCGGATTTCTTTGGGGATCAAGCAATTGCAAGACGATCCATTTAGCCGATATGTAGAAGAAAATGCAAAAGGTGCGGTTGTCAAGGGTGTAGTGACTGCGTTAGAAGACAAAGTGGCAACGGTACAATTAGCAGACCGAGTTGATGCTCAATTGCGGGTGTCGGAATTAGGTCGAGGTCGAGTTGATGATATTGCTTCGGTTTTATCATTGAACGAAGAAGTTGAAGCGAAAATCATTAATGTTGACCGTAAGAATAGGACTATTGCTATCTCTATTAAAGCATTGGATTCCGTTTCCTCCAAAGATAAGCACATGGACGATGAGGCACCTAGTACAACACTTGGTGATTTATTCAAAGAGCAAATTGCTGCGAGAGAAGATAAATCCTCTGATCCGGAGTAAGCATCTCATCTCATCATTTTTTAGAACGGCTTGTGGGGGCTGTTGGTTTAGGCCGACGCTCACAGGCCTTTTTTTTGGGGGGTATTTTTAACTATTTAATGGTCGGTTAATCTTTGTGCAATATACTATCCATATCTTGAAAAAGTAATAAAGGAAGGGAGGTCCGTAAGGTAAGGAATTTTTGAGTTAAGAGGTAGTTGTAATTATGTCTATGCCCACATCCCCCCCCGACGATAAAAAACAAGAAATATCGACGCAAGAGCCAGTAATAACATATGCACTTTTCGAAGAATGGTTTTTTTCTAACGATGAAAACAATAGTCAAATCTCGCCAGCATGTTATTTGGAAGGAAAAGGCTACACGCTACCCCAGTTGTCGAGGTTATACGAAAGATATAACAAGGCTCGAGAGCTTAATGCAACGGGCAAGTTGATTAAAGCTTTTTTACAGATAGCGCTAGGGCACGATTTTTTGTCGTTGTCACCCCATACGCAAGGCCCAGTTTTCGAGCTTAGCAATGTTCTTGGTGGAAAAGAAGTGTCCGACAGGCATACCGCAATGGCAGAATATATGCAGGGATACATTATAAAACATTGCTATATTCCGGCGTTAAGTCAATTGTTGCATGAGGATTTTGCTTCATCGGATGAGAATCCATCCAAATTATTACCGGATTCTATTCAAAATGATAAAAGCAGAACACTGGATATGAATTATATAAAACGTGTGGGTGGTGAATTAGATCTCTGGCGTTTCTATTGCTTTTGTGGCGGAGGCAATGAAGATAGCTCGCAAACGATTTTCGGTGATGATATAAAAAAGCCGATGGAAGCTTACTGTCTTTTATTGCTTTTCTGGAATCAAACTCGCGATCCGGTGGAACTTGAAAAGATGTTACGATGTATGTTATCAGAAAAATTCTTACCGCACGATCGCTGCGTTTCCCGTCTTTTTTCGAACCTTAAGCGGGGAGAAATAGTTAAGTCGGGATCTGATCATGGTGATGTTATCGATTATTGGTTGTCATTCAGAAACAAAGGTCAATCATTACATATTTGGCTTCATGGCATTGATTCTTTTGATGGACTGAGGATCATCGACTGGAAGGATGAATTAGTAAAATGCAGGCGTGAGTCTTACTTGTCTCTCTTAAAGCTTGAACTTAACTCGGATAGTGATCTTAATTTTATGTTAAAGCATATATTTGCCAACACGGCGTTTCTTTCTCCAGGTAATCCGCCTTTCGGAGAATATACCTATCAGGAAGGACCCTGTTTTATGTTGCTGGATAAATTAATAACAAGGTGCCAAACGCTCGATACCGAAGGTTCCCGCGTGGTCCTGGCAAAAGCATTATATTTAAAAGGATATATCTATGAAAATATTCTTATGGAGAATAATAAGTATCTTTTGGGTTTGTTAAAGGATAGGCTTAATAAAGAGAAAAACCAAGCGGATGCTGATACCAGCTCAAACGAAAATCTAACTAAATTGTTGGCAGAGATGCCGTTAGCCGAACTAAGGGGCTGTTTATCACAAAGGAGAACAGATGCTCAATACAAGAAGTTGATAGGCAGTATTGCAGCGGCTAGTTCGTTCGATATTGGAGAGGCAGTCACGGATGTCTGTTTTTGTGAAGCACGCAAGTGCTATAGCGAAGCTTTGCAAATTAATCCCAAGTTACAGGCTGCAGAAATTGGGATGGCGCATGTTTGTCGAAATTCAAGAAAATGCCGTCAGGAACAACAAGCCGAAGTGGAGCGAGAGAGGAGTAATTCTCAGTCTTATTCGCTTGAGAGTGAGACAGCAGTGACATCGACAGATGCCTCAAGTCAAGATGCCTCTCGTGAGGATTCGAGATCTTCAAGTGATCACGATGGTGAGCAGGAACTATATAGTTTCCGCTCTTTCTTATTATTAAGTGAGAAGAAGGCTTGCTCGGATCAGCCTTCTTCTCACTCTCCTTCCTCTCAGCGTTTACGTTAAAAAAACCAGTGGTTAGGGCGTTGCTCTCCTCGCTCTACTCTATGCGGCAGGCCAGGAACGAACAGCTCAATATTTCAGCCACAATGCCGATAACCCCATGAAGGATAGCCTTAGATATTTAGATAAGAGGAAGGTCTGCCATGGGGTTTATTATTGTCATTGCAATGCTGTTGTTAATATTATTTTATTCCTGGTGGCCATTAAAAAAATGCTGTGATTGGTTTAGTACCGGAAGAGGTGGTTATGGCTGGAGCTTAATCGCATTAATTCTTGGAATGATTTTTTCTTGGATAGGTTCTGCGGTTTTAGGCTATGCGGTTGCTATTGCTGGCGTTGCTGGGTTGTTACAAAAGATAATTATTATCATTGCATCAATTATAATAACGGTGAAAGTATATTCGAGCCTCCTAGATACCACAGTCAAAAAAGCACTGATCCTGTATTTCTTAAGTGCAATCATAACGATGGGGTTATATTTATTAACCGCCATTATTTTAGTTGCAACCGTGTTTATTGGTGGCATTGATTATAATAAGTATGTCAATAAAATCCCGATGCTTGCTCAGCATGAGACAGGCATCATAAAACAGCAAGAAAAAGTACAATATAAACCAGAAAATCCAAAGAAAATAAGCCATGAAGCAATAATGCCAGAGCCCGATGAAATGACATTGCAAAATAGGGTTAATCGGAGTGATAAAACCGTTGAGGTTGCCGTGGTATCTCATGCGGATCCGACAGCGCGTGTTGATCCCGGTGCCGAATATGCAGATATTAGCTTAGGTACTATCCCAAGTCATATTAATGAAACCATTCAATTGGCTACAGTAAGTGGCGATATGGCGGAAGGCATTTTATTACACGCAAACGATTGGGATGTGGTTATTAGGATAAATCGGGACGGTAAGGAAATTATTAGGTATATTCCTATCTCGAGCATCACTGGGGTTAAAATAGTACGAGACCTCAACACAAGTGCTAATATAGCACCGAAAATTCCGACAGCGGTATATGATTTGGAAGAAAATATAAACATTATTAATACCAGTGCTGAAGATAATTCCTCGATGGATGATGATGGCGGTGATCTAAGCTCAGAAGATATCTTTTAACGCGCCAGGCCAAAATGCTTGCCGAATTCTTATGATCGATTGAGATCGACACCAAGGGCTAGCAGATTAAGTCTGTTGCGAGTAAAACATAACCGCATGCTTAAAGTGAGCGCAAATAAAGCACACAGAGAGTGATAAATCCAATCAAGGCTAGGGCGAGCATGCCCATGGTAGAGAAACTTTTACTGAGATTCGCTTTTGATAATGACTCCGGATTGGCACGCAAAGCGTGAACTAAGTTCCAAATTAAGAAAATGGTCAATAAAATGACAGATATTTTCGCGACTAAACTCATTTCAATTCTCACACCGCCTTGCAATTGAGATAGAATATTCAATATTAATGCTTATAGCTACAATTTGGAGTAGTCATGCGATATTTAGAATATGGTTTTTTTCTGCTGGCCTCTTTGCTTGCTTTGGTGTTGGCTTTTTTAAATTCAAAACCAGTTTTGGTCGATTATTTTATCGGGCAGCGCACCGTACCGTTATCCGTGGTGATCATTGCTGCATTAGTGACCGGGGGCTGTCTCAGTCTAATCGCTATCAGTATCGTTTACCTAAGATTAAAATGTGAAAATTATCGCTTACGTCGGCGGATCAAAGTGACTGAAAAAGAAATTGAAAATTTGCGCGCAATTCCGATCAGAGATAATCGCTAATGATTTACTATCCGTTATTTTTATTACCGTTGGTTGCATACAGCAGCTGGTGTGCCTTTAAGCTTGTTGCTAAACATCCGCAATCCCAGAGAAAGAATTTAATTCCCAGGGGGTATTTTGTTGGTTTGAATTATCTGCTTAGTGAGCAGCCGGATAAAGCCGTAGATATTTTCATTAAGATGTTAGAGGTGGATAGCGATACGGTTGAGACCCATTTGGCTTTAGGCAGTTTGTTTCGACGCCGGGGAGAAGTTGATAGAGCAATTCGAATTCACCAAAATTTGATTGCCAGACCGCAATTGGAAAGGGAAGAGCGCGTTTTAGCGTTATTAGCATTAGGGCAAGATTATCTTCATGCAGGGGTGTTGGATAGAGCGGAACGATTGTTCCAAGAAATTGTCGATCTTGGTGGCGATGCCATTGAAATAAGCCTAGAGAACTTGATTTTAATTTACGAACAAGAAAAGTCATGGGATCAAGCGATTGCCGCAGCAGAACAATATGAGCGGGTAGCGAACACCTCCAAGGGAATCGTTATTGCACAATACTATTGTGAGTTAGCGGCTTTAGCTAAAAGCAAGCGTGATTATGACACAGTTTTTCGCTGCTTGCGTAAAGCGGTTGCTATCGATAATCAATGCGTCCGCGCTTATTTAATGCTAGGAGATTACTATAGCCAGCAGGGCCAATATAAATTGGCGATTCGTAATTATCAACAATTGCTAAATCAAGATCCGGATTATCTTCCAGAGATTATCTTGCCTATGGCAAGCTGTTACAAAAAGCGCAATAAGGTTGATGAATATCAAGTGTTTCTTGAGGGTTGTATTGAGCACTATTCAAGTACCGCCGTTGTTGTTGAGTTGGTTCGGTTAATCAAAAGAGATCAAGGGCTTGATGCGGCTATTGAATTGATGCATAAACAATTACAAGATAGACCTTCGTTAAGAGGCTTGCAAGAGCTGATACGCTTACAATTCCAAAATAGTAAAGGCTCAGAACAAACGTCACTAAACATTTTACGCGATATTACCGATAGGTTACTCGGTGCTAAACCAATTTACCGCTGTAAATCATGTGGATATAGTGGCAAGAAACAACTGTGGTTGTGTCCGGGCTGTAGGCAATGGAGTACCATAAAACCAATTCATGGCATTGAGGGTGACTAATGATGGCAAAGCGTTATTTATGGCTATTGAGTTGGTTATTCAGTGGCGTTGTTTTTGCCCAAGACAAAGCAGTTGACTGGATTGACATGACAAAAAAAGATTTAAGAAGCATTTATCACAATTTAGAAAACAATTCAGCCGGTGACGTTGATCCGGAAAATGTGAGCTTCCATAATTGGCTTGATTTAGGCTATCAAAAAGCATTAGCACGGGCGGAGGCAGTAACGGATTATGCGGGTTATTATTTCATTCTTAAATATTATATAAATGGTTTTCACGACGATCACGTGGTGCTTAGTGCGTATAACGATAAGCAAGCGCAAGCGTTATCAACTTTATGGCCAGGGTTCACGCTACAATACCAACAGGGGAAATTTTTGGTATCGAGTTACCATTATGACAGCACCGATCAGCCGTTGCCGCCAGTTGGGTCGTGCTTACAACAGTGTGATGGTGTCAAAGCTACAGCGCTTATGAAAAACAATATATTCCCTTATTATGGTAATCCTGAGCTTAGCGCCGATTGGATCAGCCATGCGCCACTACTTATGATTAATCACAGCAATCCATGGATAGATAAACAGAATAATTGCTGCTTTAATGTAAAAGGTGCGCCACGGTGTTATATCTTGAAATGGCGAGCATTTCCTGGCGTTTTTTCCGCAAGGGCTGTTGCTTATCCCTATGTGGCGCATTATGGCGTTGAACCGTTTACTCAAAACGGGGTCTGGGTAAAAATCCCCTCTTTTAATGCACAAGATGCGGCGCACAGGGAGTCGTTAAAAAAGTTGATTGCACAGGCAAAAACCTGGCGCAATAACAGCACGATTGTTTTTGATTTGCGCGGCAATGGTGGCGGCAATTCCGACTGGGGCAATCAACTTTTAACGGAATTACTCGGGAAAGCATTTTTCAGCGTATTGCAATATAACACGGTACATGGGGCTTTCGAGCAATGGCGCGTGTCCTATTCAAATTTATCGTTTTTAAGAAATGAGATGTTGCCATATCTTGCTAAGTCAATCGGGAAAAGTAGCTCGTCATATCGAGCCATCGATGAGCTATACCGTAAGATGCGCATGGCATTACGCTACCGAAAAGGGGTGGTAACCGTTGGTCGGCAACATCGTCATTTTCAGGAAAAAAAATTACCGGCCTTGCCTTTCAATAGTAAACTGATATTAGTAACAGATGGTCGCTGTGGTTCAGGTTGTTTACCGTTTGTGGGTATGATGCTGGGGATCCCCGCGGTGATTCATGTGGGGCAGGCCACGCATGCCGATACCACCTATTCCGAGTTGCGACAAGTAATGCTGCCTTCGAAAAATTTCAAGTTAGGATTTCCCATTAAAATTACCCAAGATAGGAAGCGACCCTATAATCAACCTTATCGCCCACAAATCGAATATCCAGGCAATATCAATGATACCACGGCCTTGCAGCAGTGGCTGGCAACTGTGGTTTTGCAAGCGCCGGCGTGATCAGGGCCTGTTTAGTTCATCAATCAAGTGGCTTTTTTTGTGCCTACTTAATCTCCTCTTAATGTTCCTGCGGTATGATGTTTTTGCAAATTTTGGGTAACTTGGGTATTTTAAATTACGATAGGCGGTCACAATGTTCATTATTAAAAGGCGTCATAAAAACAGAAAGTGGCTTGAAAGAGAGTTTTTACATCCTCGGAAACAAGGTAACATTCAGCTGCAACCCCTAGATGAGGAGAAGACGCGGTTGCTTAACCTCATGAATGCAATAGATGCGATTAGAAGAAATCAACACCCGAGTGTGGAGCAGTTTGAAAAATTTTACGCTGCGATGGATGCCATCAAGGATTACATTGCTGCGAATAAAGCAACAAGCAGTTTCAAAACCACTTGGCTAGAGCAAGAATTATTAGCTCTAGAAAAAGAAGCCCAGAGCCAACAGGCGACACAAAGAGAAGGGGATAAAATCATGTCGCCTAGCCAGGCCTTGGAACGCTGTTTGGTTAACTCTCGACACAGCAATCCACTCACAAGAGCTAACGCACGGACTTGCCAAGCGGATTATTATAACCACGCCTTGAATGAGCAGCCATCGGATGAGCAGAAAGGCGCTACTGACAATGGGGAAGCAGAGGCTTTACGACAATTTGCTCTAGGACAAATGAGCCAGTTGATTGCTGTTGTAAATGGTAGTGCAAAAAAAGCACATCCCAAGCAAGGGTGTAACCCTTTTACGCTTTACAGCCCTAACTTCAGACATACCCATAAAATGAGCGATATTAGGAAAATTGTTGGTATCCTTGAAAACCTAGATCGTGCCAGGGATTTATTGTGCAGTCTGAATCCTGACATATTAAAAGCGTTTGAAGAAGACGCCCGTAAACAAGTAAGTGACCTGGGAAATGACAACGAGTTTTTTCCCAATTTCAATAAAATTTATACGGGTTTTTCTTATTACGATTCTTTTTACAACGCCACCACCATTTTTGGAAGGTCTAGCGAGAAGGATCATCTAGATTATCTTCTTTCCATCTTAGGGCGGAAGTTATTTGGAGCGCCGGCAGCAAACGGAACCACGGCTAATAGTAAAGAAGAAAGAGGTATTTTAAATCCGTTCAAGGCGCAGGGGATTGGCCTCAATGAATTTCCAACCGACCCAGATGGGCCTTCAAGTGAAATCAGCTGCACCAAGATGCTTGCGTGCACTCCAGCCATAGTTGCTGGAGGAGCCTTAATGGTCGCTGTAGGCCTCGTGGGAGGGCTTGTCTATGGTTTGGTAATTATCTGTGGTGAGAATTCTGAACGAAAAGAGCATCGACAGGAACAGGAAAGGGAAGCGCAACAGCGTTCACAGCAAGAGCGCCTGACAGAGAGAGAAAGGCAAGTGTCGATGATGCAGCAGATGAGGAAGGGATAACAAACGAAGACGACTAGATCAGGATGACCACGATGTATTTGCAAGAAAAATAGATTACCAAACGCGTAAAAAATCGCTCGCTCATCCTGATTGCGGTATGCCACAATCGGAAGTGATTTTTAATCTTTGAAAGGAGTATTTTTATGAATGGGAAACAGCGTGTTGTTATGTGGATTTCAGTTGTTGCTTTGGCTGTGACGGTGACATCACCGATTTTTGCTAATACCGACAGGATGGCTAAAGCCAATGCCAGCGATAAGCTGGAAATGGAGGCCCCTATCACCAAGATCAATATCAACACGGCAACCATTGATCAATTGTCGCAGTTGCCAGGAATTGGTTTAAAGCGTGCTCACGCCATTATCGATTATCGCTTAGCGCATGGATCATTTAATAAAGTCCAAGAGCTAGTGAATATTCGAGGGGTAAGCCAAAAATTTGTGACAAAATACCAAGACTATTTCACGGTTGGGTGAGAATTGCTGTATCCATCCACCCGTCGGCGCGCGACGGGTGGGGTTAATATGGCTTAATTCACTTCCCAAGGATTTTCAAATTCTGTCGCATTCCCGTTGACACACTTCGGCCACGCTTTACACGGCAAGTGATCTGGCGTATAATTGTTCAAATTTCAATGTTTATTTACCGTGTGGATTATTGCCTATGTTGCCCAATAAGCAAGAAGAAAAGTTACGTATAGAAGAAAATATACGATTAAAAGCGCTATTTAAGACTTTAGCCGACCCTCGTTGTCGCGAGGATGATCATAAGGAATTATTAGAAGGCGCATTAGATGCATATGATGTTAGCAGGGGACAATTATCCAAAAACCAAAAAGCCATCCAATTATATTATTTGTCAGAATTTGCCGATATCCAATGGCCGGAGCAAGAAAAATCCTCACTCCTCCCACTAACTGCCTTCAGTAATCCCGGATTTCTCCCCCCGGAGGTGAAGGATAAGTCAAAGCAAATGACAACATTGCGGGACAGAGGTATGTTTGCCCCTGGCCGTAATGATTGTAATCGCCAATACAGTAAATACCGGGTGTTAATCGGCCCAGTTTATGATGTGGTTTTAAATAAAAACATCAATATTTTGACTGGCTGCGCCCCTAATTTGATGACTAGCCCGAAGGATATAGAAAAATATATCATCGATAGAAATAAACTAAACCGCAAAGAGTATAACGAAACATGCCTTAAAATCGCCGAGCTTTTTTGTGCAGCAGCAAAAAAACAAGGCTATAACAAAATGGTAATGCCGGATTTTGGTCTTGGGGTCTATTTAAAAAAATTAACTGATGAGCGTCAGAGGGAAATCGCGCGTGAATGCATGTATGGGGCCTTTGCACGTGCCGCAGAGCATTATCGGATTAAAATTGACTGGGTTATTTTCGGCAAAGGAATTGATACTACAATACAGAAGAAATATAACAATAAATTTTTCAATTTCGATCAGGGCGATATTTTCGCTAGATTTAAAGAAGCCGACGATAAAACCGTATTTATTAATCCCGGCAGTGATAGGACCGTAGGTGGAGACCTTTGGATGGAAAATCCAAGAACGCTCGAAGAGCAAGATGCACAACGTACCCAACTGATAGCCACCATGAGTGCCGGTATGAATTCGCACCTCAAGGCACAATTCACTTCTCGCAACCAGCAAAAATGCATTATCCCGCAGCTGCAACCTACTACTTCAGCAGAAACACCAGAGACGGAAGAAAAAAGAGAGGCGGGGGCCCGCCCACCAGCAGCAGGTCGAAAAACCGGCTTGCAGCGAAACTGCATTATCCCGCAGCTGCAACCTACTACTTCAGCAGGAAAACAAGAAGGTCTGGAACAAAAAGCAGAGAGGCCAGCACCTCTAAGAAACTACCGGAAGTGTAACAATCTTCTCGTTAATCGCGAGTTGTTTGCTTTGCAGCCGGGGGATAAACCAAAGCAATCGGTTGGTCGGGTGTTGTTTGGCAATGGTGGCGGCACCTTTTTTCATCCGGGCCGGGACCGTGGCGCTTGGGCGCAAGCTGGGTATTATGCCAGAAATGCACTATTAACCGCCGCGGTTGGCGTATTGATCGCAGCGGCGGCCACAGCCACTGCAGCGCTTTCGTCTTACCTACTGCTTGGTGCGGCGGTGGGGTTAGTGATTTATGGTTTGGCCGCCATGTGTTTTTCAGACAGCACTCAAACGCAGCGTTCTCCAATGACGATGTGATTAATGAAAGCCTCCCCAGTCAGCATTGCGATATCCAAATTTTTGCAGTGTAAATATCTTTTAACCGCGCGCGCGATGGATAAGGCGGAGTGCGGATCGAAGGTAGCTATTGGTTCAACGATATCACGAACATAATCCATCTCCGGGGCCAGAATAGCCAGTTGAAACTGTTTGGCTTCCAGTAACGGTAGCCCTAAAGATTCAGAGAATGATGGATTGATTAAAGCACGGGATTGTTGATAGATTGGTACAAGCTGGTGATGTGGCAAAAAACCCAGATTGATGATTTCCGTTTTATCGTCTTGATTTAATTGTTCCAGCCGTGCGATGAGTTTTTTATCGCGCACTCTATCTAGCGTAACAGCAAGACGGGGCTTAATATTTTCGTTGGCAAGGAGAGCCCAGGCCGCAAATAATTTTTTATGATTTTTGTGGATATCGCCATTGGCGACATAGAGAAAATCGTATTGCTTCGGAGCATTTTTTTCTTGAACATCAAAACCCTGAAATAAACATAACTGTTGGTATTGCACTTTATCGCCAAACTGTTGTTGGCAGTCTTGCAGCATGCTGGGGGTTTGCACAATGAGTTGTTTGGCATGGGTAATAAAGCGATTAAGCCACAGGCGTTGCAAACCAATTTTACTGCCGAGTTTAAAACCATAGGTTTTGAGCGGCAAGGTGTTTAAGAGATTACGACATTGTAGAAAAAGACTGACGCGGCCTTTGATTTTAAATAACGGGGGAAAGCCATTAAAGCAAAGAATTTCATCATCGGGGTTGGCCTGGTATTTTAAAAAATATTCCGCCTGCAATCGCCCTAAGCCGTGGGGTGGGAATGTCGACACCTGATAGCTTGCTGGCACAGCCGGTGCCGTTAGGCGCTTATCTAAAATAAGTAATCCAGAGCGGTTCTGTGGGAGGCTCAACAGTAAACTCTGCAGTAAAATTTTACCGCCACCGGTGTAAACATTGGGGGCGTGAATGATTAATTTTCCCATGCGGCAACCTCTTCAAAATCAGGGGGTAATAAGGCGAGATAGGATTTGGCGATGTGCTGGGGTTGATGAGGGATGAGTAAGTGCTCAACTCGCTCTGGCGCGAGCGCGCTGGGTAAATTGCGCAAAAAGGCGGAGACTTGTTGCAGCTGGGCACGGTTTGGCGCTTGCTGACACCCCGTTAGCGTTAATAGGGACGGGTAGGCGTGAATGGTTTCGGTCTGATCACAGTCAGTGCTTGGTAAGCAATTTAAAATGGGTTTGCCAGTTTGCATGTATTCTAAGAGTTTGCTTGGGGTTTGATAAGTATTGCGATTGCCAATATTGACGAGGAGATCGGCTTGTTTAAGAACATGAAAAACCTGTGCCTGGGGGATCTCACCGTGATGATAGAGCCCGGGTATGGCCGTATTAAAATAGTCGCCACAGTCATGCACTTTACCCATAAAATGCAAACAAAGATTTTTAAATTCAGTTTGCAGCCGTTTAAACAAATTAATGACAAATGAGGGGTTGCGTATTCCTCGATACAGCGTGCCGGCAAACACCAGATGAGTCATTCGGTTATCCAATACGATGCAGTTTTGCGGTGGTGTGTTGTTTGGTGTTGGCAGGCAGGCGGGGATCCGGTGCATTTTATGGCGAGCAAAAGGGAAATGCTCGCCATACTTTTGCAGACAGCGGTTATTCGTCACGGTAATACCATCGGCTAAGCTTAGTAATTTCCGCTCGAACGCTTGATTGCGTTTGCGATAAAGTTTGAAATTATTGACTTGCGGTTCAGGCATGAAGCTAAAAGGATCCCCGATATCGGCAAGCCAATATAAGCTTGGGTGGCGTTTTTTAAGCGCAAGCCCAACTAAGTGGGCGGTAACGGGGTGCGAGACCGTGATCAGCGCGTCATAGTGTGTTTGTTGCAGCTGTCTTTTGGCTTTAGCCAGTGCGGTGAAATACCACAAGCAAGTCGCATCGGGCCAATAGAGTTGACGCCAGGTCAGATTATAAAATGATTTCAGTAGCCGCACGACACGAGGTGATTTGGTCTGTGTACGATAAAGTGCTTGCCAGGGTCGGCGCTGTTCACCGGCCGAGATCACGGTAACGTGGTGACCCATGTCTTGCAATTGCTTGACTACGCTCCCCCAGCGCAGCGCTCTAGGCGTTGCTAAAGGGGGATAGTCGTGTGTGATGATCAATAGTTTCATGATTGGATCTTGATTGTGCTAATTCATGCTCTACGAGTAAGGCCATGCGCATGGTTTGAATTTGCTGCTGTAAATCGATAGGCCAATTCAAGCCATGTTGCACGCAGTTGCCAAATGCTTGTAATTCGGCAAAATGACCTTTTTCTTGGGTTTTCAATTGCATGGATTTATTTACCCCGCCCGTAATGGATAGGGTTTGGTAATCAGTGAGTGTAACGACTTTGCCATCAAAATAAATATCCATACACTCTTTGCTTACGTGATTATTGCCAAGAGCAGTATACATCAAGCTGGCCACTGAGCCATCATGATATTCAAACGTCGCAATGAAATTATCATCGTGGCGGTAATAGGCCGTCGCGGGCTTAATGCTGGTGACTTGGGCTTTAGTACAATCCGCTTGCACCAGGGCATTGAATAAATCATAAATATGGCAAGCTTCTCCCATATTTCTCCCCCCACCTTCTGGGCGATGCACCCAATGATCACTGGCAATGAAGCCGGCATTCATCCGGTAATTAATGATGAGCGGGTTCGTTCTTTCTTGAACCAACGGGTAGATTTCATAGAGCAATTGCGCGAAGCGGCGATTATAGCCTGTCATCAAAACCGGTACAATTTGATGCCGGGCTTCACGATAAAAAATATCAATCCGTTGCAATTCTTCCAAAGATAAAACCGTGGGTTTTTCGACAAACACATGCTTGCCCGCGAGAAGCGCTTGTAAAACCATGGTGCCGTGCAAATGATGGCGCGTTGCAATTAACACGGCATCAACATTTGGATCGGACAGAACAGCATTATAATCTGTAGTGGCATAATTTGCTGAGTATTGCTTAGCAATGGCTTTGGCATTATGACCGGTGTTGCTCATGACAGCCTGTAGATGAAACAAATGCGCCAGCTTGCGAATATTGGGTAAATGAATGGCTTTAGCAAAATCGCCAGCGCCAACTAGAGCGATTTTAATTTGTTGTTTATGAGGCTCTGGTGCTCGAGGGTTAACTATCTTGTGGATCGGTTGTTGCGTATGGTTTGGGTAGTTTAACAAAACCAACAACGGTTTATGATGCGGGGCTTTCAAAGCGGCATAGGCAGCTGGGGCGTCACGAATTGAGAAGCTGGATTGGCAGAGATTGTCGAGTGAGATTTTATTATCAGCAAGCAAGTGTAAGTATGCCGACATATTGCGATTCTCCGTCCACCGGACATAACCGATGGGATAATCCAGACCTTGTTCTTCATATAAGTTGTCATACCGACCGGGGCCGTAAGAAGTGGAAATGTAAAAATCCAATTCCTTAACATAAATATCAGAACGATTGATATTCAACCCAACATCCCCAACCAATACCACCCGACCTTTCTTGCGGGTATAGTGAAAAGCATGAGAGAGTATGGTGCTGTCTGAGGTCGCCGCCGTGATGATAACGCCATCAGCACCAATATTATCCGTCAATCGAAGAATGTGATTTTCGATATCAGCGCCATTGGCCAATGCCGCATAATCTGCGCCATTTTCTTTGGCGAGCAGTACGCGGTCGCTATCAATATCTAAAGCAATGACGTTAATGCCATTGGCTTTGAGAATTTGCACGGTAATTTGACCGAGGATCCCGAGCCCGACAACAATAATGGTTTCACCAATGGTTGGGTTTAATCGGCGTACCCCTTGCAAAGCAATGGCACCTAATGTCACGGTACTGGCGTGGCTACAGGCAACCGTTGCGGGGATGGGGGCAACTAAATTTCGAGGAACGCGAATAATCTCAGCATGAAAAGCGCATTGCGCACCGGCACAAGCGACCCTATCGCCAATTTTCAGATCGGCCACATCATCGGCCACGGCGATGACGATGCCGGCGGCCGAGTATCCGGTAGGAGCTGCGGCATTGATTTTGGTTTTTACTAATTCGACGGTTTCATGCAGCCCTTTACGGACGACAGCGTGTAAGACTTGTTTAACTTGTTGTGGCCGTTTTAGAGCACGTTGCCACAAGGGTTGATTGGATTGCCGGATACTCGCCATCTCAGTACCAACGGATATGCAGGAATTGACGACGGCCACAAGCACGGTTCCGGGTTGGACGGTGGGGGCAGGGACGGTTTTTACGGTGACGGCACCATTTTGAATGAAGGCTTGTTGCACGGCGATCTCCTTATTTACTGAGTGACAACGGTGGCAGCACTAACATGCTCCAAGATTGTTCAGAACCGGATAAGTTAAAAGAAACACAGAGTGAAGGCTGTTTAATGCCATAACTTGGCGAATAATCGCAGGGGTAAGTTATGGCTTTACAACCTGGGACGTGGATAAGCAGTTGTTGGGATTGATTTTCCAGTAAGAGGGTGTCCTCATTTTCAGTCAAGATCCGCTTGACAGCGGGATGGAGGTGAAAGGATAAACTTTTAAGGTGGTGGCTGGTATGCGAGTCTTTTACCCGGATCGTCTCCTCTTGTAGAGTAAATTCACGGGTATGTGTCGCAGTTGCTGTTTGCCATTGGCCACGGAAAGAGGTTGCGGTTACTGAATCAATGACGGCTTGACCGGTTTCATCGAGTTCGAATAATCCTAATTTGCCTGGTAACCAACGGTTTTGCTCCTCATGGTGCACGTGGAGGGTATTGTGCATGGCGGTTGCGCGAAAGTGATTGCGAGCAGACGGTAGCGCCGTATAAACGTATGTGCCCGGATCAATTAAAAACGGGCACTCATTAACCGTCAAGATAAAAGACAACTGATCATTGTGAGCATGGCCACCAAAACCGTTTTGACCGACGCTGCCACAGCGAACCATAAGCTGGTAATTGTTTTGATTAAATATAACCAAGCCAAAGTCCGGGTAATGGATATGCGGTGCCGTATTTTTGTGGAAGGCCTGCACCATCGGAGGGTGTGCAATGAGGGTGGAAAAATAAGCGTATTCAAGGCTGTTTCTTGCTGCAAGGCGGGGGTTTTGACTAAAGGCGGAAGCAAGATAGAGCAACGGTCGGTGGTCATTGACGCGCTCAATATCGTCATCTGCCAGCGACAAGCCAAGCTTCAGTAATCGGCCACTATCGTTGTCGCCAATTTGGGGGATTTCACCACCGCTTTGGCTAATATCTAGGGTAAATTGGGCTATTTTATAGAGTTTTGGTAAAATGGCTTGGATATGAAAGCGATACTCGGGCATTTGCAATAGCAATGCCGCGCAGGCGTAAATGATTTCCGCTGAGAGACGATGGTAGCTGGTGGAGCCCTCAAAGTTAGTGCCATCATTATGAAATTGTAAATCGAGCTCTACCAAAAATTCTTTGACTGCAAAGGTAAGCCAGGCTTGAGTGGCCGGTTGTTTCGGTAAATAAGCAGCTGCAAAAATCAACCCGGCGAGATCACTGAGGTAGTGATTGCCCCGTAACACGGGGGACCATTCTAGATTGTTCCAGATGTGCTTGCCGTGCTCGAATATCGATCGTTGAAAAGTAGCTTCAAATGCGGTTGGAAAATCCGCGCTATGGCTTTTAAAAATATCGTAAGTCACCAACCAATTAATTAAACGGATAGCCACATCCATTGGACATAGCCAGTTTACGCCAAAACGTGGCGGATTGGTGGCGATAAAGTCGATAACTTGGTGGCAAAACTCATGAAGATAGCGTTCGGGCTTGGCAAAGCTGGGGTGTTGGTTCATCGCCAAGATATAAGCGAAAGCGAGGTGTGGGGTATGCTGCATTCTCGAGAGTTCCCAAGGGTATTTGATATCTACCCCCTCGAGATGGCCATACTTAATGGTTTTATAATAAGTTTTAGCAGACCAGCGAAAGCCGCTTTTCATGTCGAGTTGCCAGTCTATCGGTTTATAGGCTGAAGGCAGCTGTTGCATAATAGGCTTAGCGCAAGCGATATTAGCGCGATTGATGATTTGCACAAGCCAATTGCTGTCCGGCGGCGCTTTAATATGATTTGTCATGTTATAACAAATGTTCTCTATGCCAGGGCATTTGACACCATAGTAGTTGGCTTGCCAATTGAGGCCTAAAAACTGGAAGCGATGGTTGATATAATGAGTGGTAACTCGGGATAACCAATCGGCGTGCTGGTTAAGCACGGCTAAACTGATGGGGTGCGAAAAGACATTAAGAGCCGTGTGACTTTTGTAGTCGGTTGAGAAAGTTGCTTTGCGATGATCACGGGCCATTTGCCAGAGTTTTGCTGAAGCATGGCGTGATTTTGTTAACAGCTTGCGAGCCAACGCTTGTGGTGGTAATTTTAACGCGCGTTTTAATTTATGCGTAAAAGTGTTCATGGTTTGTTACCTGACTGGGGTTTATCATTTGTTCCCACCAAAGAATAAAATTAAAAATATACCAGGCTGCCGCGTGTGATTTGCTATCGAGCAATCCAAGAATAGCCTGCTTATCGAAAATATCGGTTGTGGTAGCAAATGAAACAAATTTTTCTCTTGCGGTATGGCCTAACGTGGAGAAAAACCATTCGTGAATGGGGACACCAAAGCCTTGTTTCGGGCGGTGGATGATTTGATCGGGAATAATGCCGCGAATGGATTTTTTAAGTAAATACTTGAGTTCAGAGTTTTTAAATTTAACTTTTGAGGGAATTTGCATCACAAATTCAACCAGCTCATGATCTAAAAAGGGTACCCGCGCTTCTAAGCTTGCCCCCATACACATTTTATCGACCCGCATGAGTAATAACTCGGGCAAACGCAAATTTAAATCGAGATAACTCATCCAATTTAAAGGGGAAAGCTCTGGGGCATGCAGTTGATATCTTAAATAGATGGGTTTCAGGGCCTCCCATGAGGAATAATCATGGAATTGTTTTTTTAGTCTATCTGAAAGGAGATGAATTTTTTGCAAATGAGTAAAGGCTTCTGCGCCACCCCAAAATACCGGTTGGTCTGCAGTGCCTCGATGCAGCCATTCGTAAGGAAAGGATTGCGCTTTGCCCAGTGCTTGTAAGCCTTTGAGCCCCAATTGTTTAAAAATTTTCGGTACATGCAATTCATTGAGGTGTTGTAGAGTTAACAGGCGTTGCCAGCCAGGATAGCCGCAGAATAATTCATCAGCACCCTCACCGACTTGGCATACCGTGACCCCATGCGATTTAGCAAGTTTTGCCACATAATATACGGGAACACAAACGGGATCGGCGATGGGCTCATCTTGCAAATGGATCATTTGGGGCAGAAAATCTAACAAATCTTGCTCGGTGATGATAACCTCATGGTGATCCGTGCCGATGGTTTTGGCCATGAGTCTGGCATAGGGGAGTTCGCTTTGGTAGCTGGCGTAAGCTTGATCATAGCCAATTGAAAAAGAATGAACGGGTTTGGTTTCTCCCTCAGAAAATAAAGCGGTATTTAAACTAGAGTCTATGCCGCCTGATAGAAATACCCCGACGGGGACATCGCTGACTTTACGATAGTGTACCGCGGTTTTTATCTTATCTAATACCGCGGCACACAATTCATTCTCGTTGTTTGGAATGCTTGGTTGGTTTTGCCACAGATCCCAATAGCGGTGTTGTTGGACCTGACCGTGGTGATCGATGGCAAGCCATGAGCCAGCCGGAATTTTATGAATATTTTTGAAAAGGGTATCGGGTGCTGGGCTGGTGAGAAAAGAGAGATAGTGAAAGAAAGCTTGTTCATTGAGTTCACGGGCAATGTTTCTATCTTGAAGAATTGCTTTGATTTCGGAGCCAAATAAGATCCCATCCGCTGTGATGGTGTAATAGAGTGGCTTAACGCCCAGACGGTCGCGCACTAACCACAGCGTGCGTTCTTGATTATCCCAGAGAGCAAAAGCGAACATGCCTCTGAATTTATGCAAGCAGTCTTTACCCCAAGCGCGATAAGCATTGAGAATGACTTCGGTATCAGCGTGATGAGTTTGCCACGCGGTCAATCCCAGCTGGATTAACTCACGTTTTAACTCAACATGATTGTAGATTTCACCATTAAAAACGATGGTATAGCGTTTGCAAGTGGAGTGCATTGGCTGGTTGGCTTGTGGTGAAATATCAATAATGGAAAGTCGGCGGTGGGCAAATCCGACTTGATGATCCGCTGAGAGCCAAATGCCTTCGCCGTCAGGCCCCCGATGCGCAAGGCTTTGATTCATCGCGAGGAGCAGCTCAGCGGTGATGCGGTGCTTGGCACGAGCAAATAAGGCAACACCGGCTATTCCACACATATTAATTTACTTTGAGTAATGGTTTGCGACCAAATGCCGCGGGTATCGATAAGCTGCTTATCGGTTAATTGTAGTGATGAGATATTTTTAAATTGATCATGGTCAACCAGTAAGACAAGGATATTGGCTTGTTCGAGTGCTTCAAGCAGGGGGGTTAAGCTGAAACCACCCAAGTTGAGTAATGACTGTGGTAATAAATTAATATGTGGTTCGACCACTAAGATATCTCGCTGGGTTAATCCAGCGAGCGCTTTAGTGATGGTAACGGCTGGGCTTTCACGTAAATCATCGATGTTGGCTTTGAAACTCAGCCCAAAGACCGCAAGGACTGGATCAGCGGTCTCTTTAATGGCTTTTTTGATTTTGTTAATGACTCTTCTGGGTTTGTCGTCATTGACGGTTCGTGCGGTTTTAATTAACAGTGCGTCTTGTGGGGCGCTATTAATAATAAACCAAGGGTCGACTGCAATACAGTGGCCGCCAACGCCTGGTCCAGGATTTAAAATATTGACCCGTGGGTGGTGGTTGGCGAGTTTGATTAATTCCCAGGCATCGATATCTAATTTTTCAGCGATATTCGCTAATTCATTGGCAAAGGCAATATTAACATCGCGAAACGCATTTTCAGTGAGTTTACACATTTCCGCGGTGCGGGCATCGGTTGCGAAAATCTCGCCTTTGACAACCAATTGATAAAAAGCGGTTGCGGCTGCGGTACACTGAGGGGTAAGTCCGCCAATAACGCGGTCATTATAAATCAACTCATGCATGACTTTCCCCGGTAGCACGCGCTCGGGGCAATGGGCGATGCAAACAGTAGGCGCAGATGAAAACCCAGGGATCGCTAAATCAGGTCGAGCCTGCTGTAGCCATTGGGCAATTTTTTCAGTGGTGCCAACTGGCGAGGTTGATTCGAGAATAATTAAATTGCCCGGTTGGATTACCTCAGCGATTGTCTGGATAGCGCTTTTTATGTAACTGAGATCTGGAACATGATCGTCTTGAAAGGGGGTGGGCACGGCAATGATATAGACATCCGTGCTGACAGGTGTCGTCGTTGCCCGCAGTAATTGTTGCGCAACGACCTGATGAACCCGATGATCCAAGTCGGGCTCGATAATGTGAATTTTGCCTTTGTTAATAGTGGCAACAACGCTGGGACTGACATCAACCCCAACGACGGTTAAGCCCTGCATCGCAAATAAAGTTGCCGTTGGTAAGCCAATATAACCAAGGCCAATGACACTTAACGAGAGATGTTTCATGCGCTCAGTATCCTTGTAATGATCCGTTGCGTTGCTTTGCCATCGCCATAGGGATTGTGAACAGCACTCATTTTTTGGTAGGCGTGATTATCCGTTAAGAGTTCAGAGGCTGTTTTTACGATGATATCATAATTGGTGCCAACCAGCTTTGCGGTACCAGCGGTTACCCCTTCGGGGCGCTCAGTGACTTCTCGCATGAGAATAACGGGTTTACCGAGTGTCGGGGCTTCTTCTTGAATGCCACCCGAATCGGTTAATACGATGTGAGCGCGCTCAAGCAAATAGACAAAAGATAAATAATCGAGAGGTTCAATTAAGTGGATGTTGTGGTGATCAGCCAATAGCCTGTTGACAGGTGTTTGCACATTGGGATTGAGGTGAACGGGGTAGACCACTTCAATATCGAACTCACGCGCCAGTGTTGAAATGGCTTTGCAAATGTTTTCAAACCCAAGGCCAAAGTTTTCTCGTCGATGACCAGTTACTAGAATGAGCTTTTTCGTGGGATTGAGGTAGGCGAACTTATTTTGTAACGTGTTTTGCAATAAAGAATCTTGATGTATTTTATTCAGTACCATTAAGAGCGCGTCAATGACTGTATTCCCAGTTACCAGGATTTTGTCTTCGGGGATATGCTCTTTTAATAAATTTTGTTTGGCCAGTTCAGTTGGGGGAAAGTGCCAATGGGCAATTTTGCTGACCAAAGCCCGATTACCTTCTTCGGGCCAGGGCGAATAGAGGTTATGGGTTCGAAGCCCCGCTTCAACATGGGCGACTTTGATTTTTTGGTAGTAGGCCGTTAATGCTGCCGTGAAGCAGGTGGTGGTGTCTCCCTGCACAATAAGGCAGTCCGGTTTGAATGATTTTAAAATAGGCGATAGATTAGTTAAAATGGCAGCGGTTAATTCGGCGAGTGATTGATTTGGTTTCATAATGGCCAGATCATAATCTGGAGTAATTTCAAATAACTCAAGCGGTTGTTTCAGCATTTCTTTATGTTGGCCTGAGACACAAACTTTGGCTTCAACGACATCATCAAGGCTTAAGGCTTTCACAATTGGTGCTAATTTAATCGCTTCTGGCCGAGTTCCAAAGATACTTAGAATTTTCATACAACCTACATGTTTTAAAAAGAAAATGGCAACAAATTTACAGTTTAATATCCAGACCGTCAACAACCGACAATAGCGATTGTAGAAATGGTGGAATTGTTCAATTTCCGTTAAACTCCCCTCGGTTGAAAGCAGTTGGTTTTTGATATGAAAAAAATGTGTATTCTCATTAATACGGAAGACGAGGGTTTACTGGGTAATTATTCAAGTGTTTGGACTACTGCCCAATTAAAGCAAAATATTTTAACCGGGAAAATTCTGAAATATTTATTTCATTTTGATGAGGTAGACATCAAAACGCAACATCGAGCGGCCATTCCGCGCCCAGTTATTTGCTTGATTGTTTCAAAATTTTTAGCCAAAGGGAAATGCCAGATCCTTGAGGAAACCAATGTTGGTATTCCGGTTACGCTTACCGTAATAGGGAATTATATCTCATGGTTTCTAAGAGATAGGTTGAGCGCTCGGAAATTATTGCGAGCCGTGGAGTATGATCTGGCATGGATACAGAATGCTCAAGCTAAATTGGCCGTTAATAAATTGAGTTCAGTGCTTTATATCCGTTCAGATCTGTGTTTGGGTGTTAAGGCGGGTGGGTCAGTTGGCCATATTGCTGGAGTGATCAACGCATTTAATCGACTCGGATTAAAGACGGACTTTTTCTCAACCCAAAGAATCCCGACGGTAGATGAAGCGATCAACTGCCACTTGCTGAAGATAGACGGTCGATTTCAATGTTTAGCTGAATTGCCTAGCATTCATCATAATTATACGGTGCTTTCTGAGTTAGCGCATTATCATGTACCAGCTTTCAATTTTGTCTACCAACGGTATCGGTTAAATGGTTTTGAAGGATTGTATTTTGCTCGTAAAAAAAACATTCCTTTTGTCCTAGAATATAATGGCTCAGAAGTTTGGATTGCTAACCACTGGAATACCGGTAAATTAAAATATAATGCATTATCTCGGAAGATAGAGGATGTTGTGTTACAACAAGCCGACTTAGTTGTGGTTATCAGTGAAGTATTAAAGGAGGAGTTACTTCAAAGAGGCGTTTCTGCAGATCGCATATTGTGCAACCCCAATGGGGTTGATACGGTTGTGTATCATCCACAAGTTGATTGTACGGAAGTTATTGAGAAATACGGTTTGATTGATAATTTTGTATTTGGCTTCATCGGAACCTTTGGTCCGTGGCACGGGGTTGACGTTTTGGTGGATGCTTATGCTGAGCTACTATTAAGAGATGAGCGATTGGAAAAATCGACTAAGCTGCTGCTGATAGGGGATGGCAATTTAAAAGAGAAAATTGTTGCCAAGATAGCGCAGCTCGGTATTCAAAATAATTGCATTTTGACTGGGATTGTGCCGCAAGCCCAGGGGCCGGCGTACTTAGCGGCTTGTGATGTTTTAATTTCCCCGCATGTCAATAATGCCGATGGCAGCCGTTTTTTCGGATCGCCAACGAAAATATTTGAATACATGGCGATGGGCAAACCAATTATTGCTTCGAGGCTAGAGCAAATTAAAGAGGTTATTCAACACGAGGTGACAGGCTTATTGGTGACGCCAGGTGATGTGAGCGGGTTATCGCAAGCGATGAATGCCCTGTATCGTGATTCGGCTGTGCGGAAACGTTTGGGTGTGGCGGCACGACAGTTAGCCGAAAGCAAGCACACGTGGTTGGCGCACACGCAAAAAATCATGGATAAATTGAATGAAATTATTCGCTATGCCAATTAGGGTCTGTTGACAATTGCTTTTTCGGCTGCAAATGGCAACGGGCCCTTTAGCCGCTAGCCTCGGAGTTAATAGCGCCGTAATTTACAAAAAAATCAATAGCTTACCATCTGGTGGTTGAATAATGAACACATCCAGTCTACTCTTAAAAGAGTCGGGGGAGGTGTTCATGATGATGGTGTTGGATTTTATTCGTTGGGTTTTTGGTTTCCACCAGCCGGATGGCTTGGTGACTTTACTCAAACAAGCCGTCTATGAACCACAATTGCGTCCACTATTTTATTTAGAATTTTTAGACGCCGAGATTATATTTATCTCAGATTCCTTTCAGGATATTGCCGTAGCCAAGGAGAAAGAAATTACATTGCACGCGGGTGATTCCATTGCCATCAAGCATTATACGGATGCGGAAAACCAACTGATCATCCCGGTTTTTTCTTCAATGGCCATATTAAATAAACACATCGCTCCGAATGAAACTTATGTCGTTATGAAAGCGTTAGACTTTTTGTTGTTAGCCCGTGGCAATCAAATTGTATTAAACCCGGGTGAAAAATATTTTAAAGAATTTACAGCCGAAGAAGTCGATGAATTGCTTGCCATTACTTTAAGTGATTCGTCCATGACAAGCGAGCCAGAATACGCGGTGATCATTCCAGAAGAAAAACCAGATGAGCTATTAGATACCTTAGTTACTTTTTTTGCGCGACATGACGATGTTAAAGCGGCTTATTTTGCTATGGTACAAGATATAAGCATCGGTGAAGAACAGCATCCGTTAATTGTAATTGATATTGAAAAAGGATCGGAAGGTTTGGTTTTTGATGCAATGGAATTATCACGGCCTTATTCCGAGCAGGGGATGATCATTGATTTTACTATTTTGGATGATAACGCCGATGACATCAGCCAAATTTCACACCACACAGAAGCATTCTATCAGCGTCACCAACCTAAGCAGTTACATTAGAGACCGACCCTAAGGTACAATTGCCACACCCGAGCGTTGCAAGGCTGGCATAAATCATGCGGATTTTAATTTTAACGCAATATTTTTGGCCTGAAAATTTCAGGATAAACGACTTGGCTGAGGCATTACAAGCTCGTGGCCATGATATCGTCGTGTTGACCGGCTTACCCAATTACCCTTCGGGCCACTTTTTTGCCGGGTATGGTTTTAAAGGACCTTATCAAGAAAATTATCATGGGATCCCTGTTTTTCGTTTTCCATTATTACCCCGAGGCAAAGCGGGCAAGTGGCAATTGATTGCGAATTATCTGAGTTTTGCTCTGTTTGCCAGTGTGTTGGCACCGTGGCGTATTCGAGATAAATTTGATGCTTTATTGGTGTTTCAAACCTCACCAGTCACGGTGGGTTTGCCCGCGGTGGTGTTGAAAAAAATATTCCGGATCCCGCTGTATTTTTGGGTACAGGATCTATGGCCGGAAAGTGTGGTGGCAACGGGCGATATGGCGTCCTCTTGGATTGTAAAAATAGTGCGTAGCCTGGTGAAATTTATTTATCACCGTTGTGATTATATATTAGTGCAATCGCAAGGATTTATTGCATCGATTACAGCGATGCAACAACATGCCAACAATGTGTTCTATTTTCCCAATTGGGCGGAACAGTGGTATCAACCGGTTGTGTTATCAGCACAAGCGCCTGAGCGACAAGCGATCCCTTCAGGATTTGTCGTGATGTTTGCTGGTAACATTGGTAAAGCGCAGGCACTGGAAACGGTGTTGTTGGCGGCCGAGCGTTGTCGGGCTTATGCGGATATTCACTGGGTGATCATTGGTGAAGGGCGAGAAAAATCAAATATACAAGCGATAATAGAGAAGAAACAATTAACACAGTGTGTGCATTTAATTGATGGTAAACCACCAGAAGCCATGCCCAGCTATTTTGCGTTAGCGGATGGACTGTTGGTTACTTTAAAACAAGATCCCCTCTTTGCTTTAACAATACCCAGCAAGGTACAGTCCTATTTAGCGTGCGGCAAACCGATTATTGCGGCGATAGATGGTGAAGGGGCCCAAATCATACAGCAAGCACGCTGTGGCTTGGTGGGGCCGGCTGAAGAGGTGACAACCCTAGCAAATAATGTACTAGCTCTGTATCATACGGCTCCCATCGAGCGAGAAAAGATGGGGGCTCGTGGCAGAGAATATTATCAAAAACATTTTTCTCGAGAGCGATTATTAACGCAACTAGAACAATGGTTGCTTAGGGCCTGTTGACAATTACTTTTTTGGACTGCAAATTATCGACATTTTCGCTCCAAAAAAGTAATTGTCAACAGGCCCTAGTCATTCCTAGCTAAGACAGTTTATTTTCGATAGCAGCCTCACCAATGTCATCAGAACGGTTTGATATTTGCGCTCCTGCAACGGCGCAATATTTTGTTTACATTTCGTTACAAAATATAAAAATTTAAACATAATTCCGTAAATAAAACTCTATACGCTGATCTTAATTTAAATTTGGCGGAGGACTTTATTATGTATCCAGAAGAGAGCAACCCAGGCGAGACTTCCACATTACCTAGTGCACCACCAGAAGATCACAAGCAAGAGGATGATGGAGACGTTTTAAGACTTGCTGAAAATAACGGGATCCACTATCTTGAGCCCACGATAAAAGATTTTGACAAAGTCAATCTAACTACATTACTAAAGCAACAAGAGAAAGATATCCCGTGGTTTAACCAAAAAGGTAGTAATTTAAATGCCTCAGGGGGGCCTTACCAGCCAGATGTAGCTGCTCCAGATTATAGTAATCTATCCGAGATTGTCCGTGCGCCTAACGCGGGTAGTTTGCAGTCAATGCTGGCAGCAGTAAATGGTCCCGCTTCTAGCTTTGGATTATTCACAGCAATAATTAGCAAGTTATTTAGCGCGACATTATCAGCATTATCCATAGTTGGGTTATTCACAAGAGTATTTCGTTTTAAATTAATAGAGCAGGGTAAAGTCGGTGTCATTAAAGAAAATGGGCAATATAAAATTTTACAATCAGGCTGGCACTATTTGCCAGAGTTAATGGCCGAATATATGGGTGAATTTTCTTTAGATGAAAATTTAGCGCAGTATGGGCCGCTGACTTTTGTTCGAGTACCTCAAGGTGAAATTGGCTTGGCTACTGACAATGGTAAGCCTGTGATTTTACAGTCTGGTGTGCATATAGTGAATGATGTTCGGTTTCAATTTCGTGAGCGAGTTGGTGTAAACATAGAAGCAAAAGTATATAGTCAATTAACTTTTCAAACGGTACCGTCCGGGCAGTTTGGTCTTGCTTATTTTAATAATCGACCGGTTATTTTGCCACCTGGGCGCCACATTATTAATTCACCCCTGT
>CAYGNG010000023.1:0-38961 GCA_964351225.1 uncultured Gammaproteobacteria bacterium | reverse complement strand
ACGGAAAGCGCCAAATCAATAGAGGCCGTTGGATCATCATAATCTATCGACGTTGATAACATCCGTGCTTTCATTTCAACGGGGGTTGGGTTGACATCATAGGCAGGTGACAACCTCCAACCTTTATGACGTTCATATAAAAAGCCATGGTTTCTTAAATGATCGTCTGTGTTTGAAATCAATACGGTAAAGATGATACGCCGCCACAGCTCTTCTAAGTCCCTGTTTGGACTTGCGCCGTGTTGAGTGATGGCGCATGCGATTTCGAGATAGCTGTGGAGGTCATTATCCTTTGCGCCTAACATACTCATTGCAGATAAGAATGGAACACGCCGACCTTCGTGACGGTCAAAACGGCGGAGAATCAGTACCGGTTTATCCCTGATTGTTTCGAGACGCCAATCGGTTGTTTTAATACCCGCTTTTTCTGCAAGGGTCAGGGCAACCGCTTCCCAGACAACCACGTTAAATTCATCATCTTTTTTTGGAAATTTAGCAATTGCAAGATGATCGTCTTTATCTCTGACCGATGCTTTTGGCCGCGCCCCACCAAGAGATGAACCTGGTGCCAATAATATTTTCAAATCTTCAGCTGTTTCCTCGTCATTAAGATAATGTTCCGTTGCAGAAAGTAATCGAGGTAGGCTGATTAAAGGTGGTATGCTTTCTTTATCTTTTGGGGTTAAGTAAGGCCCGCCATCTTTTAGTGAGAAACGTAAAGCGCCCTGACGAGCTTCATCATTAACGCCTAACAGATAATCGACTTCTGACAAGGTTCTTGCTGTCTCGGCCATCGATTTAGCGCGCATACTTTCTGCTCGGCGCATCAAAACACGACCCCAGCGATCAGGCGCCGAATCACCAATAGCACCAAATAAAATCTGGTCTGGTGTGGTATGAAATGCGCCAGAGGTTAATTGAAGAGCTGGTTCAAGAGCAAACTTTTCCGAATGTTTCAGCCATTCAGGATTATATTCAAAGGACGCACTTTGCCTTGCGCCACGCTGATGAAACCAGAGCTTGCCAACCTTGTGAGTTATTTCGCCAAGCTCAATCGAAACATCCATTTCTTGGCTACTCATTTGCTTCCCCTTTATTACCTTGTGGCGATCTGATTCTTTTAGGAAGACTTTCTTCTTCAAGTTCACGCCCGACAATATCGTGAGAGGCATCAGCAACGCGTGTCAAATGCTCAGACATTCCTAAAACAAAAAGAGCAGACGCATACGCACCCATAGATACGTTTGGATCGCCTTTTTCAATTCTGGATAATGTGGGGCGAGAAAAACCGCAACGTTCAGACATAAGCCCCATCGCTATACGACGACGACGACGCGCATCACCAATATTCTTGCCCAATATTCTTAAAACTTTCTGTACCGGGATGGGCAAATGTGTTTTTTTACTCATTTCTTAACGCTTAATGTGTCACAATATTTACATTAAATGACTTAATGTAAATTATATGTTACATTAAACCAATAAGCAAGGAACGGAAAACTTAAGAAGTTAATCGGTTTAAATGTGAGATTGCGGCTCATGATTTTAGGTGATAGAGAAAAAGCATCAAAATTGACCCATTTACGCCCCATAATTAGCAAGTAGCAAATTAGGCATGTATAAATCAATAAGTTACGAGAAATTGTCGCGGGGTGAGACCCGACGGCACGCCCTAGTAAAATCCGAACTGAAGAGAACATCAATATTCATGAAAATAAACCCAATTTGTGCCCAAGCATTTACATGGTGGCCTGCGAAAACCACCCTGTCGTCGTCTCCTGTACCGCTTGACGCTGTCACCATCCGTGACATTCCCTCTCCTCTCCCGCGCGAAGGACCTCATCATACTATCAAAGCGCCGAGCGCGGGAGAGGAGGCAGATCGAGAGGAAATTAAAAATCCGTGCTCAGACAATGCTCGAAAAAACATCCGGGACGTTACCTAATCATTCTGTTAGGATCAGCCTAACCAGATTATCTTTGGATTTTTGTACGTTTCACGGAATAATGAAGCGATAAGATGCGTTAACCAAGGCATTTAATCATACAGCCTAATCCTGTACTTAGAAGAATGTATCTCAACCCTCTATGCATTAGGAGTCGCGGATGAGTCTTAAATTATTATCACTAAGTGAAATCAAGCAAAGCATCACCATGCATCAAGCCATTGATGCGATGGAAACCGCTTTTGTTCAATTAGCCATGCGTGAGGCTGAATTACCACTGCGAACTGCTGTAGCAATTGATGCTGAAAAAGCATTAACACTGACTATGCCCGCGTATCTTGTGAAAGATAAAACCCTTGGGTTAAAAGTGGTTTCTATTTTTCCCCATAATTTAAGCCAGGGTATACCATCCATTACCGGCCTCATTTTGTTACTGGATGCCAATACCGGTGAGCCGCAAGCTTTAATGGACGCCGGGTATTTAACCGCGCTGAGAACAGGTGCAATATCGGGACTGGCCACAAAATATTTTGCACGTGATAATGCTAGTCATGTGGCGATTATGGGTTCTGGAGTACAAGCCTATTTCCAGCTTGAAGCCGTCGCTGCGGTTCGTCCGATAACCCGCGTTTCCATATGGTCACGTCAATTTGAAAATGCAAAAAATTTCGCTAAAAAACTAGAAGGCCAATATGATGTGCATATCGATGATTCGGTAACCTCAGCTGTTGTTGATGCCGATATTATTTGCACCGCAACAGGCAGTACGGAACCCTTTATCCATCATCAAGATCTTGCACCTTATGTCCATATTAATGCGATAGGATCACATAGCGCTCTAATGCGTGAAATTAGTAATGAGGTACTGAATCGTGCGGTGGTGATTGTCGATCAATTAGAAGCGGCTCTCGCCGAATCCGGCGAAATTATAAGTGCCGTTGAGAAAAATATGCTCCCAAAAGATGCTATTATTGAAATTGGTCAATGGCTACTTCGCAAAGATCACGATTATAAAGAACAATTCACGGTGTTTAAATCGGTTGGTCTTGCGATTCAAGATTTAAGTGTTGCGCAAGTCGTGTATAAAAATGCTCTGATCCAGGGTCTGGGTCAAGAATTTACATTGAATTAGGACTTACGCAAACCGAACCCGCCAACTTCCCAAATCTGGGTATTGCCAGCAACACAAACGAGGGTCGGTTGTTTATGTATTGGCAAAAGAAACGGTTGGAGCGTGTCGCTGATTCCCGTCGTGATCCGGCTTTAGCGCCAAGCTACCAGCAGAAAAAATAGGAGAATCGGGTAGGGGTTTGAATTTTTCAGAAGCAAGGAAAGACTTAGCCATTCTAGACCAAAAATCTTCTTGTAGGATCGCATTTGCGTACAAGGTTTTTGAGAATATCGAAATATCTGTAACAACAAACGTACAATTCAACCCAGCGACCGTTGCACGGCTTAAGTCCAGCCAATTGTTATCCTCTTCACTAAACTCTTGCAAACCCCTCAAAAAATCAAAAATCTCTTGTGCATTATCGGGTTGGCAACATTCTAAAGTGACTTGATATTGATTTTCCCTTTTTTCTGACTCGACAATAAGGGAACTAACAGCGCAATTTTTTTCAGCATATTGAATCTTCATATGTCACCTTTCATTTCAACGAATCCAATTTCAGAGGTGGAACACGATGCGAGCGCGGCTTTGGCTGATAGCTGCCAGCTGTAATATCGTCACTGTCAGCGCCATCACTCTCCGATAGCCCATCGCTACCATCCTTATCGGATTCTACTACAGAACGGGGACTTTTTCCCAGCGCCGCATTCTGTTCAGAAACGGCTTCCAAACGTTGAACTTGATCTGAAATAAAATAGATTTTCATTGCAAGAAAGGGATCCGCTACTGGATCTGGTTTATAAGGGGCGCCTTCTCTCCTACGACCAGATTGATCCGTGTCATAACGATAAGAAAAAGGTGTCCCGACAATGGGCCAACTATCCATTGGGAGCTGCCCAACAGTTACACTTCTGTCTAAAAATTGCTGGGTTATTGCTGCTATCATGTCGGGGAAGTGTGCAACATAAAAATCTAAATTGTTTTGATCTAAGTAGAGTGTGATTTGTTTGCCCCGCTCATTTTCACCAAGATCCTGATCTTTCGGGCCATCATAACCTCTTACTTTTACTACCGGTATTTGATATTGTACAAAGTATGGCACCAGTGCTTGCCATAATGAATAAACCACGGATTCTTCTGGCGTGTCACTGCGATCGTGTATCGCAATATGGAATTTCCAGCCCCGCTTTACGTCACTACCACGGACTCTATTCTCATTTTTAAGCTGGTAAAATGAACAGGCTGGTGTTATCTCAGTACTTATCTCATAGCCATACTGCTTAATAATCCCTCTGACTGGTAATCGAAAGCAGCTCATAAGATCCGGCTGAACAAGACGACAGAAGCGATCAATGACCGTCTTTATTTCAGCGACGGACACGTCATCCTTACTATCTTGATAGTGCTTCGTTAACCCCCATAATTCCCGTAAATAAGTAGGGAAAACCTGGCTTCTTACAATAGCGCTGTGAGAAAGCTCAACTTTTTGCTCTTCTTCTGACGATGACGCCACCGGCCTTGAAAAAGAAGGAAAAAAATCAATTTTTCCTCTTTGCCCTGCTCGGGGAGAAGAACAAAGCATGCAATCATCACGCAGCCAAGAGCCCGACAAGGTACCCCGATCGATGCCTAATGCTCTCAAGAACTCGTACAGTCTCATAAGGGATCCTTAACATCTCTTGTCCTTGATGAAGAAAGCCAACTCGCGCAATGCAAATGTAAAGAGGCCCTAGGGTGTCACTTTTACCTTGGCTATCCGACGCTTACCAACTTGGTAAACATGCTCGGTATTGGCCTTAATCACGGTATTTTTATCCTCGATACGCTCACCATCTTGGCGCACCGCCCCCTGATCTATCATTCGTAACGCTTCTGACGTGCTTGCCACCAAATTAGCCAGCTTTAGTAGGTTCGCGATGGCGATACCTTCTTTGTGATCATTCAATACACAATAGGGGATTTCCGTGGGTAATTGCCCTTTTTGAAAACGCGCAATAAAATCTTGTAATGCCTTATCTGCTGTTTCTTCACCATGAAATCGGGCCACGATTTCTTTGGCAAATTCAAATTTAATATCTCTGGGGTTACCCCCTTGTGCGCTGCGCTCACGCCAATGGTCGATGACTTCGGATGACTGAAAACTTAATAACTCAATATATCGCCACATCAATTCATCAGAGATTGACATGATTTTTCCGAACATTTCCGAGCCCGATTCATCGACACCAATGTAATTCCCTAAAGATTTAGACATTTTCTTCACGCCATCTAGCCCTTCAAGTAATGGCATCGTGATCACCACTTGTGGCTTTTGACCAAACTGCTTTTGTAATTCCCGCCCCATCAACAAATTAAATTTTTGATCCGTTCCCCCAAGCTCAATATCGGCATGCATCATGACGGAATCATAGCCTTGCAATAAAGGATATAGAAACTCATGGATGGCAATGGGTTGATTCGAGCTATATCGCTTATGAAAATCATCGCGCTCTAACATACGAGCAACCGTTTCGCGAGAGGCAAGGTCAATTAAATCCCCTGCTGATTTTTCTCGCATCCAGGTGGAGTTAAACATTACCGTGGTTTTATCTGGATCCAGTATCCGTTTCACTTGCTCGGTATACGTTTCATAGTTACGCAAGATGTCTTGTTCGCTAAGTGGCTTACGAGTAACATTTTTTCCCGTGGGATCGCCTATCCGAGCGGTAAAATCACCAATCAAAAATACCACCTCATGGCCCAAGTCTTGAAAGGTTTTCATTTTATTTAACAACAAGGTATGGCCCAAATGAATATCGGGTGCGGTGGGATCAAAACCCGCTTTTACCCGCAGTTTTCTGCCACTTTTTAGCAGATCGCGTAATTCGTCGAGTTGAATAATTTCATCACACCCGCTTTGCAGTTGTGCTAATACCTGTTCAGGCTCCATTTTCACAGTCCTATTTCTTTGTTATTTTTGACAAATTTCATCGGCCAGGTAAGCCACCGTTGCCGCATAATAGGTTGACTTATTGTACTGCATTAATACCTTGAAATTATTGAATACCATAAACGCCGGCCCACCAAGCGGAAAGACAATCGACGCTTGCAATTTAAGATCCGGTTTTATTTGATTGGGGTTAAGCTTTACCCCAAGCTGATACCATTGTTGCACGGGTTTAGTGATAGCTAGATTAACGAGTTTTTTATTAAAATCCGGTGGCAATGTCACTTCAACCCCCCAAGCTTGGCCCGTCTGCCAACCATAATCAACTAAATAATTTGCAATTGATGCAAAAACATCTCCTTTAGAACCCCAGATATCTTTGCGACCATCTTTATCAAAATCGACCGCATGTTTATGCCAACTCGATGGTAAAAATTGTGGTTGCCCGGTACCACCAGCCCATTCACCTTTAAAATCTTGCAATTGCACATGGCCCTCATTCACAATGTGCAAAGCATACATCAATTCATTACGGAAAAATTCGCTGCGCCTGGTATCGTAAGCGAGGGTCGCTAACGAGCGCAGCACTGGAAATTTTCCCATGAAGTTGCCATAGCTTGATTCAATACCCCATAAAGCCGTTATCACACACGGTGAAACACCATAAACTTTGCCAACTTGCTCCAACAACGCTTTGTTTTTTTGATAATACCGCCTCCCAAGCAAAATCCGGTAACTATCACCTCGCGTTTGCCGATATTTGGCGAAAGTGATCCGCCGTTCGGGTTGCTTCCTGTCAAAGTGTAATAAAGCCTGATCGGGTGTCATCCCCGCAAAAATTTTATCGAAGGTATTTGCTTTGATACCATCTGCCAGTGCTTCTTTTCGCAATTCTTGTACCCATTTCTTGAAAGTCGCGGTTTGATTCGGAATTGATGAGGCAAAAAGGGGAGAAATAAAAAATACAAGACTCAAACAGATCCATTGTTTTAGACTTAACATCACTATCCTCATTAAACGATTTAAATTAGGCATCACTCAATCGCAAAAGAAGAACCACAACCACAAGTGGTTTTCGCATTGGGATTACGAATGATGAACTGCTCTCCTTGTAAATCTTGTTTAAAATCGATTTCAGCGCCTTTGAGGTATTGATAACTCATGGGATCAATCAATAACCGCACGGTTTGATCACAACCAACCGCTGCATCCGTGGTTAAGCTCGGATCTTGCTCGATAACGCTATCTTCTGTTTGGATAATTTCATCAAAGGTAAAACCGTATTGGAAGCCAGAACATCCGCCTCCTGTGATATAAATCCGTAAATTCAAATTGAGATTACCTTCTTCCTGCAGCAACTGCCAAACTTTACGGGCTGCTTGCACAGTAAATGTGATATTTGGGGTTTTTATTGCATTCATACCTTATCTCCTATATATCTATTATCACCAATGGTGACAATTTAGTCAACGTTTTATGCGCACGGTTTAAGGGGGCTTCAGTATGTTATGGGTAAAATCCTTTCATTTAATAGCATTAATCTGCTGGTTCAGTGGCTTATTTTATTTACCACGACTCTTTGTTTATCATGCGATGGCAACCGATGTGGTGAGCCTTACGCGCTTCAACGTTATGGAGCGAAAATTATATTTCGGGATCACCACCCCCAGCTTAATCGCCGTGGCTATTTTTGGATCCTGGTTGGTAAGTTTTAATCTGCCTTATTATCTGCATCAAGGTTGGTTTCACGCCAAAATGACAGTGGTCCTCTTATTGGTTATCTATCACATACTGTGTGGTTATTACCTGTATCGTTTTAAAAATAATTGCAATCAACACTCCCATCGTTTTTTTCGTATTTTCAATGAAATCCCGGTATTATTTTTAATAGTCGGCGTCGTTTTAGCGGTTGTCAAACCTTTTTAGGTCCTAAACTTCGACTAATTCAAAGTCGGCTTTACAAGCGCCACATTCCGGGCAACGCCACGTTTCTGGGACATCAACCCAACGCGTCCCCGGGGCGAGTCCATCCTCTGGTGAGCCTTGCGATTCATCATACATCCAGCCACATAATAAACACATATAGGTCTTATAATCTTCCATCGCTCACTCTATTACTTTCAAAAAACGATGATCGTCATATTAAATGTCGTACGCCCAGATGGCAAGCCTCAAGCAGACCGCTGGCTTATTAAGCTGAATATTTTAGTGAACAATTGCGGATCTCGAGGATCGCAGCGCTGTAATTCAGGCCACGACCTCAACCAAGTCAATTGCCGTTTAGCCAATTGCCGAGTCGCGACAATACCTTGCTGCACCATCTGCTCATGAGAAAGCACTCCTGCCAAATACTGCCAAACTTGACGATATCCAACACAACGCATTGATGGTAAATCCAAATGACAATCGCCGCGATGATACAAGGTTTCAACCTCCCCGATAAATCCTTCGGCAATCATATGATGAAAACGCTGTTCGATTCGTTGATGTAACCACTGACGGTCATCTGGAAATAAACCAATGCATAAGGAGGAAAAAGTGGATGCCTCAATTGAAATCCTCCAATATTCGCTCATTGAGCGTCCCATCATCTCAAAAACTTCTAACGCACGCCCAATGCGTTGCGCATCATTGGGATGTAACCGCCCGGCACTCTCGGGATCACACATCGCTAATCTAGCATGCATTGCTGGCCAGCCTAATAATTCTGCTTGCTCTCGTATCTTTGAACGAATAAACGGATCGGAGCTTGGCAATGTCGACAATCCTTGTGTTAATCCACGAAAATATAACATCGACCCACCGACTAATAAGGGAATTCGATTGGCATGCAAACTCAGCATAATCTCTTTTTTGGCATCTTCACAAAAATCGGCAACGGAATACGTGGCAATCGGATCACAAATATCTACTAAGCGATGCGGATAGCGTTGTAAAATGGCTTTATCCGGCTTGGCGGTACCAATATCCATCCCGCGATAAATTAACGCAGAATCAACACTGATAATATCGCACGGCAAGCTATCGCAAAGCGCCAAAGCTAAATCCGTCTTGCCGGATGCTGTCGGACCCATAAGGCATACAATATTCAATCCGTACTCCTCTTACCGCCTGCACCTTTTCAGACGAGGGAGGGCGACAAAAATAATGCTCTCAAATCTGAGAGCGTCAATTGCTTAAAGGCAGGCAGCTGGTGAGGCAATTGCGGCAATTGTTCCAACTGTAAAAGCAATGACTCAATCTCTTCATGTTGATACTTAATATCTGACTGCCCATAAACGAACGCCAAAGCCCAGAGCAACGGCTCTATTGATTCCGACGGAGATTTCAAGTGCTCAATCAGGCACGACAAACACTTTTGTAAATCAACCCCTTTCATCACGGTAGGGATCTCTCGAACCAACACAGTTTGCGGTCCTGAGGGTTGACATACAAACCCAAGACTTGCTAATAATTCCTGTCCTTGCTCGATGCGGTCAGTCGCATCCCGTGTCAACTTAACCGTTTCTGGCAACAACAAAGGAGAGCGGATCACCGCTTTTCCCTGTAAAACAGCGGATAATGTCATATACCCTATCAATGCCCGCGCTTGCTCAATATCAACTATCACCAATCCTTGTTGATTTTCCGTCAGCACAAACCGCTGCGCCACTTGGCCCAGAACTTTCCCTAGTGGGGCATGCCGTTCTCGCTTAGGTGCCTTACTGATTTTAGGATGCAACGCTCGATACCCCATTAACTGCGACTGGCGATTGGTGGGCAATGCTGGACGCGGTGGAAACAACGGTTGTTTCTGTAAGTTGGGCTCTGAAAGGGTAATTGTGTCATTACCGCAATATTGTTGCGTCGGCTTGTTAGCAATTTCAACTTCCGGATGCAATGCTTGGGTTAATGCCTTGTGTACACTACGAAATACAAAATCATGAATAAAGCGACCATCCACAAATCGAACCTCATGTTTTGTTGGATGCACATTGACATCCACTAAGTCAGGTGGGATGTGTAAATTTAAAAAATAACACGGGTGCTTACCAGGTGATAATAATTCATGGAATGCACTACGAATCGCATGATTAATTAATTTATCTTTAATCATCCTATCGTTGATAAAGCAATATTGCTGCACCATATCGCTTCTGGCGTCATCGGGAAGCCCTATCCACCCCTGTAAATTTAGCCCGGCAGCACCAACGGATACAGCAATCGCCGATTTTAAAAAATGATTACCACACAATTTACTCAAGCGTGCTCGAGCGGCACTGTCTGTTTTCGCAGGTGCCACTTGCCAGATTAACTTGCCGTTATGCGTCAATGCAAATTGAATGCCTGGATGGCTCATCGCCAAACGCTTTACCACATCAACAATATGATCAAACTCTGTTTTTTCCGATCGTAAAAACCGACGTCTGGCCGGTGTGTTAAAAAATAAATCTCTCACTTCCACCGTAGTGCCCACGGGGTGGGCGCACGGTGCAACCGTGTGCGCTTGCTCTCGTCCTTCCGTCTTAAGTTGGTAACCATGATCTGAATCGGCCACGCGCGAAGTCAAAGCAAATCGAGAAACCGAGCTAATACTGGCTAACGCTTCGCCTCGAAAGCCTAAACTGGTAATGTGGTGAATGTCTTCAACTTCTTTAATTTTACTGGTGGCATGTGCGGCAATGGCTAATGGCAAATCCTCCGCGACGATTCCTTCGCCATCATCGCGAATGCGCATCAACACCATGCCACCTTTTTCAATCGTAAGGTCAATTTGCTGAGATCCCGCATCAATGGCATTCTCTACCACTTCTTTGACAACAGAAGCTGGCCGCTCAATCACTTCACCTGCAGCAATTTGATTAGCGACCAGTGATGATAATTTATGAATGCGCATTGCTTATCTCCCAATCTTTCATCCGTCATTTAAATCCGCACCATAAGGCGACGGAATGCTGATGACTTGCCCCGCTTTTAATCGTGCCCGACTCGACAAACCATTAAACCGACTCAATTCTTCAATACGGACCCCGAAGCGATCAGCTAAAAACGACAACGTCTCGCCACGCAATACCATGTATTTTTGAGCATGGTGCCGCAATGCGAGTAAGCTACCTGGTGGCGCATGCGAACGAAAATAATATTTAATACCCTGCAAAATACTATCCGCAATTCGCTGCCGATATTTGTCACTCTGTAATCGTTGCTCTTCTTTACGGTTAGAAATAAAACCAACCTCAACTAATACCGAAGGAATATCCGGTGATTTCAACACGACAAATGGGGCTTGCTCCACGTGATTTCTATGCAAATTCGCCGTGGATTTCAACGCTTGCAATACAAATGACCCTAACTTAAGACTGGCACCAATCGTCGCGGTTTGCGATAAATCGATCAGCACCGAACGCAGTAAGTTGCTTTTATCTTCTAAATTGACGCCCCCAAGCTCAGAATAGTTTTCCTTTTCAGCAAGCCACCGTGCCGCTTCACTGGTTGCCCCTCGTTGGGAAAGAGTATAAACCGAAGAGCCCAGTGCTTGTCGATTACGATAAGCATCGGCATGCACCGCAACAAAAATATCTGCTTTAATTTTACGAGCACGCCGTAACCGCTCTCGTAACGTTAAATAATAATCGCCATCACGGGTTAATTCCGCTTTCATGCCTGGCTCTTTATCAATCCGTGCTTTTAAGTGCCGACTGATAGCCAACACCACTTCTTTCTCATGGGTACGCCGCGCACCGATTGCCCCAGGATCTTTTCCACCATGGCCAGGATCTATCATCACAATGACATGGCGCGCTCGGTGCTTAAGCGGAATTTGTACGGGTTTATTAAGTGCAGCCGGCTGCTCTATCGCTAACGCTTTATTTTTTATTTCATCCCATTTTTTTAAGTTTTTTTTACCAAGATTCTGGGGGTTGGGAAAGGCAATGACTAATTGTAAGCTTTTTTTATTAGCGTTTTTCTGAAAAGTGACTTTTCCAGGAACAGAAGCAACGGTATCAAAGACCAAACGCAGATCGGTTTTATTTCGCTGTGCGCTACGAATAGCGGTGATCACGGAATGACCCAAGTCTAACGCTGAGATTTTGCCTTGGAAATCGGTATTTGCCATATCGACTACAAATCTCGTCGGGTTCATTAAACCAAACGCATGAATGTCTGGCTTACCATCCACATCAAACACACACCGTGTTTCGTTATGATGACTCTCAACCCGACCGTTCCGCATCACAACATCAGCAAAGCCAGCCTGACTTAAAAATAGCAGGACGGATAAACTCAAAAAAACTCTTTTTAATGGTGCTTTTTTCAATTGATTTTTCCGATTTTGGTTAGGGCCTGTTTACATTCTCGTGGTTGTGGTCTTTATGTGTAACCTGCGACCTTCTTCCAGAATGTCAATATAGCAAGTGATATCCGCCTCGGGCAACCAATCCGCTGCTCTTTGTGGCCACTCTATTAAACAAAGTGAACCCTGATTAAAATAATCTCTAAAGCCGATGGCTTCCAATTCACTCGAATGCTCAATTCGATACAGATCAAAATGATAAATATCCATCTGGGCCAATGAATACTCATTCACCAGGGTGAACGTGGGGCTTTGAACCAAATCGGTGATCCCAAAACCTTTCAAAATGCCTTGGACTAAAGTGGTCTTACCACTTCCAAGCTCCCCTAAAAAATGGACCACCATCCCCCGCTGTAATTGTTGTGATAATTTTCTACCCACCGCGAGCGTCGTGGCAACATCTGGTAATACCAACTCGCGGTAATGACTCATGGGTTCACCAATTTTCGCAAAACCGGCAACAGATCAGCGGCACACATACCGCGCTCACCCGCAGCACTTGCTTCATCTCCAGCCAATCCATGGACGCAAACCCCCAGTTCCGCCGCGACGGCTAACGGTATTTTTTGTGCCATCAATCCCCCAATCACACCACTTAAAACATCACCCATGCCAGGAGCGGCCATGCCCGGATCGCCATAGGGACAAACTTTAATGGGCTCATCGGCAAAATTAATGACCGTTCCAGCGCCTTTTAATACCACACAACCACCATATTTCTCGCGCAAAACCTGAACCATCTGATAACGATTTTGCTTATCCGCCATCTTGCACGTACCCAATAACCGCAGCGCTTCACCCGGATGCGGCGTCAACACCCATTCTTCGCGACGCATAGCGGTCTGTGCCAATAAATTTAAGCCATCCGCATCCACCACCAACGGTTTTGAACAATTCATTGTCGCAATAAATAATGCGTGTGACCAATCCGATTGCCCCAAACCGGGACCAATGATAACAACCGTTGCTTTGTGCAATAACGGCATTAAGTCGTGATCCTTGTGAATACCATGCACCATAAGCTCTGGGCGAAACCCAGTAACCATGGCAACATGCTCGGCTCGAGTAGCAACCGTCACCACCCCGGCACCCACTCTTAACGCCGCACTGCCCGCTAAAGCCACCGCCCCAGCCATACCGTTATCACCACCGATAATCAACACATGGCCATAGTCTCCCTTGTGCGCAACTCGACAGCGCTTACCCAGTACTTTTTGTAATAACGAGAAATCACTTACCATCGCCACGGGCTTGGTCTGCGCAAACAAAGCTGGCGGTAACTGTAAATCGTCACAATGAATTTCCCCACAATATTCACGGGCATCACCCGTAACTAGCCCTGGTTTATATCCAATGAACGTTATCGTTTGCGTGGCTTTAACGGCATGTCCTAAGACCTTGCCGGTATCGGCATCAAGCCCTGAGGGAATATCAATAGCTAATACCGGAATTTTGCTGCGATTAATTTTTTCAATGGCCGCAACGTAATTATCACGAACCTCACCTTGTAAACCAATGCCTAATAACGCATCGACTATCACCTCTTCTTCTATGGTGGCAAGCGAATGATAACTTGCCATCATCACCCCAGCCATACGGCAAGCACCCAACGCACCAAGCGCAGACTGACTGGCCCGCGTGGTATCTCCGACTTGCCAAAGCTTAACGGCTAAACCTTGTTGTTTTGCTAATTTTGCAACAACATAACCATCGCCACCGTTATTCCCTGGACCGCAGAATACCGCGATAGAACGTACGCGTGGCCACGTTTTTATAAGCAAAGCGAAAGCCCCAGCACCGGCAGTTGCCATCATTTGCGACTCGCTGATATTAAACTGATTGACCGCCATTTTTTCGAAATTCCGCACCATTGCGCATGAATAAAGCGGCATTGCGTCTGTTGTCATCATTTGAAATCCTATCGGAGGTACGCTACTATTTTAACCCGAGTTCAGTCCCAAACCAGTTAGGATTTACCCAAACCGCGCTGTGGTTTGTTAAAAACTCGCCTAGCATCGTTTATCATACGTCCTGCTAGTCTATCTCGTCGTGCTCACCACATACAGTATTTTTCTTGGACACCTGATCGAAACTTGGGTTTTGTTCCCGTTTCTAGCATAATGCAAACTCGCAATAACGTGAGCCATGAGATAAATTATGACAAATCAAGTCCATAAACATTTTTTCCCTATCGTGGATGCGATGGTCGCCGAAGCGGTTCGAGACGTTGCAGCCGATGGCATCGCGATCAGTTGCCGAAAAGGGTGTAATCATTGTTGCCACCTTTTAATTGAAATCTCATGGGAAGAAGCCATGGCACTGGCAACTTGGGTATTAGCGCAACCCAAAGCACAACGAGAAGCTTACCGCTCTCGCATTAAAGCCAATGCGGATAATGCCAAAGCCTTATTCAAAACACATAAAAATGGTGCGTTATTTGCCAAGCCTTATGGTGCGGATGAAGAAATTCCAGATGCATTGTACGACAGCTATTTCTACGATGAAAAACGCCCCTGCCCATTTTTAATTGATGGCTTATGCTCGACTTATGAAAAGCGTCCCAGTTCTTGTCGCTTACACATGGTGTCCTCCCCGCCTGCACTGTGTGCATCTGACGTCACGGATGACACCGACTACACGATCCCGGATCGAATAGAAGAATTACGCGAAGAAGTTGCACCGATTAACACAGCAGTCAGCCAAGATGGCCGCTGGGGACATATGGGTATTTTAGTTGCTGCCGCACTTGAAGCGTTAACGTCAGAGAACCACACGTAAGATACGACACCTATTTACTAAATCCAAGCGCATTGGGGCTGGTTTTTTTTGGAATACGGGGACTTGGGGCACCATTAGTAAACATGCTCATCCAGCCTTGTAAGTCGCCCGTAACCTGAGGCGGCAACACCACCGCAGGGGCACCCCTCAAAAGCCACTGCCAAGCTTGGTTGTGCGATAATACACTTATATCCAAGCCATTATTTGTCAATTGCGTGCAAATAAAATTACGGAAACAGTTTTTATTGACCCAAAATTGTCGATGGGTTGTCGCGTAACGGGTAACTAACGCATTAATTGCTTGAGCAGGCGTACCCTTAAATTGCTTTAACGCCTTGGTGAAAATGTCTAAGTAATATGTTGGTCTTTTATCTAAAGCCTCATACAATAGCAACGCGTTCCCTTCTCCTTGTTGTGAAAGCATATTGGAGCAACGGATCTGCCCTCGGCAAACATAAGCGACTTGCAAACCCTCGATAAACCCAGGGTAGATTACGTAATCACCTTCTTTTTTCAGATCGAGACTTGCGGCTGCTTGGGCTCGAGTCAGGGGTTTAAATGCTGGAAAATTTTCTAATTCCGGACTGTTCTCCAAAATTTGTCGACTTCGTTTTGTTAAAACCGTTGTGGCATTGATATCATCAGATTGATAACAACCTTGTGGCACATAGTTTTCTACCACATGCTCTATCAACGCTCGACAAGAAGGAAATAGCTTGCCATTGGCATACGCTGGCAAAGAATATTGAATGCCAGACTCTAACTTATCAGAACCCGTTATCGTTATGAGAGTATGATTAGGTTTTCCACCTTCATAGTATGTCAAAGCCAATTTATTCGTTCCGCTTGCCGAATACCGCAGAATAAGTTTTCCTGAACTACGCGCGAGTAATTCCTCAGCCTCTGCCCTCTCACCAAAAAAAATCGACACGCGCTCCTCGGTGACCAATCGTTGCAAGAATGTTTCTGGATCGTCTTGGAGCTCATCATTTTTCGAGGGATAGGCTTGGACCACGGGATAAGTTTCAGAAACGCTTAATTCCGCTAATAATCCCGACAACGTCGATGCTTGAGCCTTTGTCTCCATTTCGGTAAACAACACCGTATCACAACAATCCGTGACGGCGATCGACGACTGCTTGACTTCAAGTACACGGTCCTGATTTATGATGGTACGCACCAAACTTAACGTGTTTTCCTTTCCACCGTAGCACACAAACACACTTGGGCATTGTTGCGTTTCACAAAAATGCTTTCTTAAGCTTTCTCCCACGTCAGCCGACACCGGAAAAAACAAATGGTTCTCAGCTAACATCGTAAATAACGGATCTTTATTTTGAAGCGCAGTAAATCGTCCAGAAAACACATCTTTTGGATCCTCGTTTGCTTGCGCCGCTTTGATTTCTTGCATACTATCGTTACTGATGAGGTCTTGAATCGTATCCCAATGACTGCCATCGTCCTGCGGTTTAATATGCTGAGCACCGACGGCCAAAATTTTATAACCTTCTCCTGCAAAAGGATAATTATCATCTAAAACGATGACGCGTGATTGAATTTGTGATGATTGCGGGTTATAACCACAGCGAAACAACAGCTTCATCAGATGCAATTCTTTTCCAAATCGCCAATACTCATGATTATAAAAAGGCATAAACACTTCTTTCAAAAGCGGTTGATGCGCTTCGGGCAACAACGCTTTTTCTACAATTTCAGCCAGTTGTGGAATAGCACCAAATGAATGAATCGCAACGCGATGGCCTTGGGCTTGCAGTGACAAAATAGCGGCTCGGGTTTTTTCAGGCGCTTTTAACATCGTCTGTTTATCAAGCATATCGACCAAGTGTTTATAGCTTGGGGCCATGGCCTCTTGATGAAGCCATTGAAGAGCCCGATAATAAAAATGCCCTGCCGTTAAGGTTTGATCTAAATCGGAAAGAACAAAATACCGCAATCGGTTTTCTGATGAGAGCATGATTCTTACACCTATGACTATTATTGATATTAATGTGATAGCTGCGGATACTACTTATTTTTTGGCTAGAAATCCACAATTGCTCAATGTTTGTGCTGATTAATACCCCTGTAATACGGTTGTTATCGCTGCCAGCGCTTGATCGATTTGCGCTTGGGTCACCACCAATGGCGGCGCCATACGCACCACCGTGTCATGGGTTTCTTTACTCAACACCCCTTCTATCAACAATTTAGAACAAATCTCTCTTGCCGGGACTTTGTTATCGATTTCAATACCCACAAATAAGCCGCGACCGCGAACATCCTTGATGAGCGGATGATCCAATGCTTGTAGCTTTGCAACAAAATAAGCCCCTAAGGCACGGGAGTGCTCTATTAATTCTGGTGCACTCAATAAGTCTAAGGCTTTCATAGCAACCGCACACGCCAGCGAATAACCACCAAACGTACTACCGTGATCGCCGGGCTTAAAGCATTGCATTAGCTCTTCAGTCCCTAAAAATAACGACACCGGCAACACCCCACCACCCAATGCTTTCCCTAAAATTAAACCATCCGGTTTTACCGACTCATGTTCACAAGCAAGAAATTTTCCGGTGCGCGCTAAACCGGTTTGCACTTCATCGCAAATAAGCAAGACCTTGTGTTGGCGACACAACGCTTGGCATTGCTGCAGATAGCCCGCTGGCGGAATAATAATGCCACCTTCCCCTTGAATAGGCTCGAGCAATAATGCCGCGGTATTTTTAGTAATGGCTTGCGCTAAGGCGGCAATATCCCCATAGGGAATCACTTTTAAACCCGGTGGAAAAGGGCCAAAACCCTGGCGATAACCTGGCTCTGAAGATAACCCAATCACAGCAATGGTTCGACCATGAAAATTACCCTGGCACGCGATGATTTCCGCTTTATCTTCAGCAACCCCTTTCACCGTGTAAGCCCATTTGCGTGCTGCTTTCAAGGCAAACTCCACCGCTTCCACCCCGGTATTCAACGGTGCCGCCATCGCCATTTGAGTAAGCGCACACGCTTTCTGTAAATATTGGCCTAATAAATCATGATGAAAAGCGCGCGACACCATCGCCAAACGCTGGGCTTGTTCTTGTAAGGTCGCCACAATTTCCGGATGACAATGGCCCAAGCTCACGGCGGAATAAGCACTCATCATGTCGAGGTATGCTTTACCGGCCTCATCCCAAACGATAGCCCCTTTCCCACGAGCAAGCACTACCGGAATTGGATGATAGTAGTGGGCGCCATATTGATTCTCAAGTTCAATAGCCTGTGTCATCGCTTAATTACTCTCTATTTAATCCGCCACCACCAGGGATAGACATTTACACGCACCGCCAGACTTAATGTATTCACTCATCGCAACCGCATGCGTGACAAAGCCATGATCTCGTAACAGCCTTTCGGTTTCTGGGCATCCATCTGGAAGAATAATGTTGTTACCGATAACAATGCTGTTGCACGCAAAACGTTTTGCCTCAACCTCTGGAACGGCTAAAAACGTTGCATTGACTACCTGCATTTGCGACCGAGAGGCGACGCTAAATGCCCCTGGCCACCACAAAATAAACTCGTCATTGAGTGGGCAAAAACACGTGTCCAGATGATAAAAATATGGGTCGATCAGTTCGCAAACCATCATTTTTTGACGGACTAAAGGTGCAATCACATCATACGCCGCTTTATCGGAACGAAAGCCGTACGCGGCAAATAAATAATCCGCAAAAAACAGAGCGTCACCGGCTCCCTCAAAATTTGGCCCATGATAAGCCCTATGATCGCCTGATCCCTGATAATATTGCGCATCATCGCCGTAAATTGTAAAACCGTGGGCACGAAACCAGGCCGCAAAACACGCACGCTCCCCTTGGCGCTCCGGGTAACGAAATTGTGATAAAAACACACGTTTATCATCAAACACCATGCCTGCATTCGCGGTAAATACCATATCTGGCCACTTAGGCTCTGCCGAAATCAATTCCACCCGAGCGCCCAATTGTAAAACCGTCGCATGCAATACTTGCCATTGGGCAATCGCTTTGGTGAGATCAACCAAGCCCGATGGCATCATCCAAGGATTTATTTGATAAATCACATCGTAAAATTGTGGCTCGCACATCAATATCTTAGTCAATTGCCCCCCCATCGTATCCTCCACCCACGATAACCAACTAAAATCACAACATGTGACCGACCTTGAAGCAAGCTCTTTTGCCATATTCTGAAAAAAGCCCCCCCAACGTGCGAAAAAATTAACAATATCGCTTGTGGGCAGGGTACGCCACGGGTAAAATAGCGCGTTCATTATTAAGCAATGATGAATGATAAGCCTGAATAAAATATGTTCAGAATGGTACTGGGCTTATGTGAAACGTTGTTTTTAATCAACCCCGTTTCACATAAGTCCACAGATAATAGTAGCAGGAGAAAAAACTGATGGCATTAGATGCTACAGAGGTCAAAGCGATTATGGCAGAGCACCAACATGCCCCCAATGATACCGGCAGTGTCGAAGTGCAAGTTGCTTTATTAACCCAAAACATTAAAAAGCTAACCGAACATTTCAAAATCCATAAAAAAGATGTGCACTCTCGCCGGGGATTATTATCCATGGTGAATAAGCGTCGTAGCCTACTTAAATATTTATCCCAAAAAAATTACGATCGTTATTTAACCCTTGTTAAAAAATTAGATATTCGCCATTAATATTATGGGGAACAGTCGCTCACCCTCTTCACCTCAGTGGGCAGTCATCCATAAAATCAAATTTATAGGACTTATGAACCCCATAAGTCCTAAGCTATAAGGATTATCTCTGTGAAAGAACAAAGCGTCTCATTCGAATTTGGTAAACACACCATCACTCTCAAAACGGGTAAAATTGCTCGACAAGCAACCGCCGCTGTCATGGTTGAAATCGATAAAGATACCCAAATTTTAGTTACCGTGGTCGCCAAGAAAACCGCCGATCCCAAGCAGGAGTTTTTCCCATTAACCGTCAATTACCAAGAACGGTATTATGCTGTCGGACGAATTCCAGGTGGCTTCAACAAGCGGGAGGCCAGACCCTCTGAAAAAGAAACCCTGACCAGTCGTTTAATCGACCGACCGATTCGCCCTTTATTCCCAGAAGGTTTTTACAATGAAGTGCAAGTCATCGCTACCGTATTATCGCTAGACGGCAATATCAATCCCGATGTTCCGGCTGTGATAGGCGCCTCTGCTGCGTTAGCTTTATCTGGCATTCCATTCAAAGGCCCGATCGGCTGCTCGCGCGTTGGCTATGTCAATGGAGAATACATCGTGAATCCAACCTACGATGATCTCGAGCAATCTGACTTGGATTTAGTGGTAGCGGGCACAGAGCATGCCGTGTTGATGGTTGAGTCCGAGGCCAATATGTTATCGGAAGCTGTCATGCTGGGTGCGGTGATGTTTGGGCATAAAGCCTTTCAAAACGCGATTAAAGCGATTCAAGAGTTAACCGATCTGGCCGGGAAAAAACCGTGGGATTGGTCGCCCCCAACAGCAAATACCCAATTAATCGATACCATTAAACGCGAATTAGCAACTGACTTAGCGGCTGCTTATCAAATCAAAGATAAAATTGAACGCACCGAGAAAGTCAGCACCTTGAAAAAATTCATCGTAGAAAAACTCACGACTGGCGAAACACCCGCTTATACCAACACCGACGTACTTAAAGAATTTGAATCCCTCGAGAAAGACATCGTTCGAACTCGGATACTCAGCCAACTTCCCAGAATCGATGGCCGCAGCCCAGCGGATATCCGCACCATCTCCGTAGAAGTCGGCAATCTGCCTCGAGTTCATGGCTCGGCACTATTTACTCGCGGAGAAACCCAAGCGTTAGTGATAACAACCTTAGGGACCGAGCGCGACGGCCAATTGGTCGACGCCTTAGAAGGCGAATATCGCGAACAGTTTATGTTGCATTACAATTTCCCGCCATACTGCGTCGGCGAAGTTGGCTTTCTCAGCTCACCGAAACGTCGTGAGATTGGGCATGGTCGATTAGCCAAACGCGGCATTCAAGCGGTACTACCGGCTTCCGAGCTATTCCCTTATACCATTCGCGTCGTCTCTGAAATAACGGAATCGAATGGCTCAAGCTCTATGGCAAGCGTATGTGGTACCAGTCTATCCCTCATGGATGCAGGCGTTCCAATTCAAGAGGCCGTTGCTGGTATCGCCATGGGCTTAATTAAAGAAGGGGATAAATTTGCGGTGCTCAGCGATATCATGGGTGATGAAGACCACCTGGGCGACATGGATTTTAAAGTGGCAGGAACGGCAAAAGGCATTAACGCCTTACAAATGGACATCAAAATCGATGGGATCACCGAGGAAATCATGCGTGTGGCACTCGAACAAGCAAAACAAGGCCGGTTACATATCCTCGGGATCATGAACCAAACTATCGATAAACCTCGAGAGCAAGTCTCGCAACACGCACCCAGAATTCTCAACATGAAAATTGACCCAGATAAAATTCGTGATGTCATCGGTAAAGGTGGAGCAACCATTCGGTCATTAACCGAAGAGACTGGCGCTGAAATTGAAATTGATCAAGATGGTACGGTACGAATTGCCGCCATTGACTTGGCTGCGGGCCAAGAAGCCATGCGTAAAATCGAATTGCTCACCGCCAGTGTTGAGCTCGGCCAAATTTACACCGGGCAAATCACCAAACTCATGGATTTCGGGGCAATTGTAAACATACTGCCAGGCAAAGATGGCTTGGTCCACATTTCACAAATCAGTCACGAACGAGTAGAAAGTATCTATGATAGATTATCCGAAGGCGAAACGGTGACGGTTAAAGTCATTGAAATCGACCGAATGGGTCGCGTTCGTCTATCGATGAAAGAAGTTTCTTCTGAGGCATCGGCTATGGACGCCTGCTAGAAGCAGGAGGAGTAGTAGGAAGCGGCGCTGGCGACACAACGATACTGACCCGGCGGCGCTACTCGCGGCGGCTTTCCAGCTAACTGGTGGCTTTTCACTTTTTTTGATACCGAGTAACTATTCAGCAAGTTAAGCGGAAGCGTTACTCTGGTTTTGACGCCGGGCAAAACAAAAAGCCTTCCCACGACGCTTAAAGCAATGGGGTGGCTTTTTGTCTCTGCACGTTTTGGGTGAATAGTTACGATACCTATTTGATTTATCAGGGTTTAAGGTTTTTACCATAAGATTCATGGATGAAAAATATCAATAGCGCACTGATTAAGGAGCACAAGGGTAATAACATCAACGCATGCTGATAATTGCTGGCTGAATAGACAGGCGCACCATTGAGCATTTGATGATCCCACCGTTGCCGCAGCAGGTAGCCCACCACGGGCTGCAAACCGGATCCAATGATGACAGAAGCCATGTTGGTCAAGGCTAACGAGGTTCCCGCTATCGCACGTGGATTGATTTCAGCCGCAACGGCATAAGCCGTCGCAACACCGGTGTTCGTCATCCCATAAATGAACAATAACACAAACAACCACGTGGCAGGCAAATGATCGGCATATAACACAATGGATAAAATGAAAAAACCACATAATGAGGATGCGAGCATCAAGGGTAATCGTCTGCCGATTTTATCCGATAACCACCCCGAGATCGGACCACCAACCGCCCAACCCACAAAAATAATGCCAACCATGGCGGCAGCGGTTTGGCGAGGCAGAGTATAGGTTTCTGAAAGGAATTGCACCCCCCATAATTCAGCAAATACCGCGGTCGGGGCATAAACCATGCCAGCATAACACGCATTGATCCAACTCTGCACGTTTGAAAAAACGTGCACCACCCCCTGCCAGAGATCATGATGCCTATCACTGCGATTTTGCTGCGAAGCCGCCTCGTATTCGGCTGGGGGCATATCACGAACAAGCAAACCAATTAAAATGGCTAAAACAACAAAAACCAAAGCAACGGCCAACATCGTTTGTCGCCAACCAAAGGTCTCCACACTATACGCCATGGGTGCATCACCAATACAGGCCCCAAACATGCCTAATGCTTGAGTTAAACCCGCAAGAAACCCAAAACGACTCGCTGGAAACCAAACTGAAGCCAGCTTCAATGATCCCACAAAAGCAAAAGCCGCTCCAAAACCCATGAGCAATCGACCAAGCGATGCCACTGATACATTGGGAGAAATTGCAAATAACAGACAGCCCAAACCACAAAGGATACTATTAGCGGTTAATAATTTATGTGGGCCAAAACGATCAACCAGCAACCCAACTGGTAATTGCATGGCGATATAAGTAACATAAAAAAAAGCCGATAGCACACCGAGCGTCAAGGCATCAACGTGAAAATCCCGCATCAAATCAGGGACCATCACGCCAGTAGAAACTCTCGCGAAATATTCTGCGAGGAAAAACGCGGCACCTAATCCCCAAACAACCCAAGGCAAATACCCTAAGACACGCGGATCACTATGAAATTTTTCTAATATCACCATCACCAATTCTTTTTTAGTAAAGTTTACAATTTTACCATGACGTACCATGTGGTAAGTTAACGATTCGATGTATAATTCGTCAAGGAAATTATTCTTTAAGACCTCCGAAGTGGATAATATGCGCACAAAATCACAGCCTATCCGGCATCCTGGCTTGTTTCGCCGCTTATTTGCAATGATCTACGATGCCCTTATTCTCTTGGTATTGCTATTATTCGCGACCGCTTTGCTCATGCCTTTTATCAAACACGGTATTAAACCTGGCACGCTATTTTATCAACTCTATTTGGTGGCGATAATTGGTATTTTCTTGGCTTGGTCCTGGGTAAAACGCGGATACACAATCGGTATGCTGGCGTGGGGCTTACAAATCCAAACTCAGCAAGGACAAGCGTTATCTTGGCGCCACGCGTTGATGCGAATGATGTACGCGATACCAAGCCTCTTCCTATTTGGTTTTGGGCTTGTTTGGATTTGGGTTGATCCTGAAAAACTGACGTTATATGACCGATTATCAAAAACAGAAATCATTTATGCCCCTAAAAAATAGGGCCTAATTATAAATCGGCCTCTTCTAATGCGGTTTCCCACTTATCAATAACCGGTGGCGGCCGTTGTTGCGTCATGGCCGTTAGCAATACCTGGGGTTGTTCCTCAACGATTATCAACTCATGATGAACCGACCGAACAAATCGCTGCTCGGTTGCGTGTTGAATGAACGATAACAACTTATCAAAATAGTGGCCCACATTTAAAATAGCGCAGGGTTTATTATGCAAAGCCAATTGGCGCCAAGTACACATTTCTATAAATTCTTCCACTGAACCAAAACCACCTGGCAACAGAATAAAACCATCGGCTAAAGCCGCAATAGTACTTTTGCGCGCATGCATGGTATCAACCATGATTAATTCGGTAAGCGCATGATGGGCGATTTCTTTTTCAACTAGGAACTGCGGCATCACACCCAGAACGCGGCCACCCTGTGCGAGAACCTCATCAGCGACGACTCGCATGATCCCAACGTTGCCTCCGCCATAAACCAATTCAATGTTGCGAGCGACCAATTCAGTCGCCAATTGTCTGGTGACTTCGGCATACAGTGGATCGGCCCCCAAGCTGGAACCGCAAAATACTGCTAGCCTTTTGATTACACCCATAAATCCTCTCTTGAACTCAAATAGCGCCTGAGCCAGAGTCTAAAAAAAAAATTGTAAAAAAGCAATTAGCCACTTAAGTGTCTCTTAAGCTTTTCTTGTTATACTTTTGATCTGTTATAAAACTAAAAGAAAATACATTATGTTTCCTACTTATAATAATTATACTTTGAACGAGCTATTATCCGAGCGAAACTGTCGTTCGATTACCTCATCGCTAAGAGACAAAGACAACGAAAACATCAACGGTAATTTTGATAGCCAATATCTTATGTCATTCTGCTCGCATGTCCTTGCTAGGGCTCGCTTGGCAAGCAACCCTGCATCACCAGAAGAAACGCTCAGCCTTGAGCACGTAAACCGGGTTAGTTTATTTTTTGGCGATTTTGGAAAATGGCGTCCCGATGATAGCAGCTTTGCTGACAGTTTACGTCATCATTATACGTCTTCTAAAGGAAAACAAGCGCGCGCCGCGAATGCCGGTCAATTTTCCAATGCGCCTGGCACTCCCCGAGATGAAACCCTTGTGCGTGTAACACCCGCTTCTCCTGCGCATCGCCTTGGATCCTGAAGGTAAGTTCGCGGTAATACTGTCAAACTCGGCGAACACAGTATATCCAATAACTGCAACCGAGCATCGCAAACAAGCAAGGTGGAATGGCCGCCACTAAGATCACAGACAATTGAAATACTTCCGCCAGCGGCCCAAAAAATTGATTACAGATATAATACGCAAAACCGATGCCTATTCCTGCCACTAAGCGCAAACCCAAGGTTGCTTGTCGCAAATGCCCAAATACAAAAGGAACCGCCAACAACATCATGACAAAAATGGTAAGCGGCATAAAAATGCGCTGCCAAAAATTCAAGGCAAATCGTGTCGCGCTCAAATCATTGTCTCGAAGATAATGCATATACTTATGCAAAGAATGCAAGTCAAGCTCAGTTGGCGCTTTCTCACCCATGCCCAATAATTTGGGATTGAGCTTGGCTTGCCACAGCTCTACGTTCTGGTGAGAAGACCGAAGGTATCCGGAAGTAAATTCGGTGCTATTCACGTCATATAATTCCCACTTACCATTGGTAAAATCAGCGTACCGAGCATGACTCACGCGCTGTAATTGATGATTTTCACCAAACAAATAACGATCCACCTCTTGTAAATGTCCACCGCCAGCCACCTTGGTGACGTGCAGAAAAGTATCGCCGACTTTCAACCATAATCCTTGCTGAGTTTTGATTGCTTGACCACCACTGGTGGCAATGGCTTTTGTGGTTTCAGCATAATGATCCGCAAAAGGGGCTATACCCTCTCCCACCATAACCATCAGAACAGTAATAAGCAGCATGGATTTCATGGCACTGCAGAGTATTCGCCATTGTGATAACCCCGCAGCACGCATCACTATCAATTCGCTATGGCTGGCTAAAATACCAAGCCCTAGCAAAACACCGACCAATCCCGCCATCGGGAATAATTCATAAATCTGCTCGGGTAGCGCCAGCATCACATAAACAATCGCTTTGGCGAAGGTATAATCCCCAATACCAATATCTTTTAACTCATTCACTAATGACAAAAAAAACTGCAAGCCAATTAACGCAAACAACACCATGAAAATGGTTTGTAATAAAGTAAGTCCAATGTAACGTTCAACGCGTTTCATGTTGCTGATCTCAGCGGAAAATATCTTTTTTGCTTCGCGAAAAAACTGGGCATCCCCCACAAGTATGCGGCGATAACCAGCAATAACCCTTGTACCCACCACAAACCCATCCCGGTGGCAACTGCGCTTTTTTGCACCCAGGCTCTTGCTATTAACAAAAAATTCACATAAATCACACACAGTAAAATACCTGGCAACATTTGGGAGAACCGCCCTTTCCTTGGTTGCATACGCGCTAGAGGAATGGCAATCAGCATGAGTAATAACACTGAAACCGGCATCACCATCCGCCATTGCAGCTCGGCCACATAGCGCGGTTTATCGGCACTGGCTTTGTGCCATAACACTTTCGTTGGCAAGGTGGCTTCATCTGGCGTCACCAATTGCGGTGCCGTCGTTTGCACTCGCAAACCATAACTCCCAAATTTCATGACACGATAATCCGCGCGACCTGGAATGCCAATATACCGATAACCATTTTTCGCCTCAATAAAACTGGCATCATACAAAGGAGAATACGCTTGATAACCTTTTTCAGCGGACATCACTGTCCACACTTTTTTATTTTGCTTAGCTGATTTATCTGGCAGAGAAGTTAACTCTGCCATAAAAACATTCTGCATGTGTTGTCGATTGCGGCTCATGTCCGCTAAGTAAAAAACATGTTTGCCGTCTGGTGCCGCTTGAAAACGACCCGGAAGAATGGTTTGCAATATTGAGGTAATGCCCATGTGTGCTAAAAGCTGATCGCGCGCGCGCAGTACCCATGGCGTTACCCATAAATTCAAAATGGCAACTACAATACACAACACCAGCGCTAAACGCACATACATCCAGAGCAGTTGCCCCTGACTCAAACCACAGGCTTGTAACACCGTCATTTCACTGTCGCTATACATTCGCCCTAATGCCAATAGTGTCGCTAAATAAAAAGCCAATGGCAGCAACAACCCCAATAAATGTGGAATAGCAAGCACAGTCACTTCTAATAAAATATTTCCTGGCAAATGGCCGCCAGCGGCTTGACCTAAATACCGAACAAATTGATTGCTCACAAAAATCAATACCAGCACCATTGTTACCGCGAGCAAGGTATTAAAAATTTCTTTGGCAAAATATCGTAATATGATCACGGAAGCCGTACTCTTGAATAAATTATGAACAAACTCTGCCCTCGTTCCGATCTGGGTTCTGAATGAAATTATCGCATAACTCAGGTAAACTGGTGGTGTTAATCTCGCTTATTTAAGGTAACCACGATGAAATACAGCGTCAACTCTAAATTATGGCATTCACAGTCGGTAGATTGTATCGTCATTGGGGTATTTGGCACACAACAATTAACCCCTTCGGCTTTACATTTAAACAAAATCGGTAAAAACGCCCTTTCCCGCATCCAAAGCCACGGTGAATTATCGGGTAAAATTGGGGCAAGCCTATTGCTGCACGACTACCCGCATCTCAAAGCACCCAAAGTATTACTCCTCGACTGCGGTAACAACAAAACCGTATCACCCAGCCAATTCCGCACTATCGCCCAGGCGCTCGCTCGGGAACTTGCGCGATTACATATTCAATCTGCCTTAATGACGCTCACTGAAATTCCCGTTGAAGAAAAAGATACGCGCTGGAAAATAATGCAACTGACTAAGGCATTGAGTACTGCTTTTTATGTCTATGATCAAACGAAAAGCAAAGCGATTCCCAAGCCAAGTTGCAAACACCTGATATGGCACGCGCATTCGCAAAAAGAAGAACAAACCATCAAAGCAACATTACCGCAAGCGCTCGCTATTAATAATGGCATGACTTTCGCCAAAGATTTAGCAAACTTACCTGGAAATATTTGCACACCTTCTTACCTGGCCAAACAAGCTCAGGGACTCGCTAAAAAATATTCCCTCCTGAAATGCCAAATCCTCTCTGAAGCCGATATGAAAAAATTAAAGATGGGCTCACTCCTGTCCGTCTCGCAAGGCAGCAAACAACCTGCCAAAACGATTATTTTACATTACCAAGGCTCAAGCAAACGTGAAAAACCCATCGTCCTGATCGGTAAGGGCGTTACCTTCGATACCGGAGGCATTAGCTTAAAACCCGGTCTTGATATGGATCAAATGAAATTTGATATGTGTGGTGCAGCAAGCGTCATGGGAACCATGCAAGTCATTGCCGAATTAAAATTAAAATGTCATGTTATTGGCGTGATAGGGGCGGTCGAAAACTTCATTGGCAACGAAGCCACCAAGCCTGGCGATATTGTAACGTCGATGTCAGGACAAACGATAGAAATCCTCAATACCGACGCCGAAGGCCGACTGGTTCTGTGTGACTTGCTCACTTATGTTACACGCTTTAAACCTAAATTGGTTATTGATATTGCAACCTTGACGGGCATGATGCAATTAACTCTTGCGGATCAGGCTTGTGGTGTCTTCACCAACGATATTGCCTTGCAAAATGCGATTACCGAAGCCGGTGACTTTATGCATGACCGAGCGTGGCCCATGCCATTATGGGATGAATACCACGACCTTCTAAAAAGCAATTTTGCCGATGTCGCCAATATTGGTGGTAGATTGGCTGGCAGCATTACAGCGGCTTGTTTTTTATCGCGCTTTGTCAACGATTATCGTTGGGCGCATCTTGATATCGCTGGAATTGCCTGGTTAACCGGTGGCAAAAAAGGGGCAACCGGGCGGCCTATTCCATTATTAGTTGAATTTATTTTGCGGGAAATTGCTAAGCAGTGAGTCCACAAGTTGATTTTTATATCCTCGATAGTGATCAAAAAAGCAAACGTAATTTCTTCATTTGTCGGTTACTCAGCAAAGCTTATTATCAAGGTCATCAAGTTTATGTGCTAACCGACCATGAACAAGAAGCTCAAACGCTCGATGATTTATTGTGGACTTATCACGACACCAGCTTCGTCCCTCACGCCAGAGTTGGCGAAATTGACGACGCCCCAATTTTAATAAGTCATCACCGAGCTGAAACAAACTGCTCGGATATATTGCTAAATTTATCTGACGATATACCCTCATTTTATGATCAATTTAACCGGATCATTGAAGTTGTATTCCAGGAACAAAATACCAAGACTATCAGTCGCAAACATTATCGTTTTTATCAAAGCCAGCACATTCAATTAACCTCTCATGAGATAAAAGAGTAATACCATGGAAAAAACGTACAACCCACAAGCTATCGAACAAAACTGGTATCAATTCTGGGAAAGCAATAATTATTTTGCCCCAGTTGCTGCCACGACGTCTTATTGCATCATGATCCCGCCACCGAATGTGACTGGTGTTTTGCATATGGGTCATGGTTTTCAAGCCGCCATTCAAGATGCGCTTATCCGTTATCATCGGATGTGCGGTGAGGAAACACTATGGCAACCGGGAACCGATCACGCGGGAATAGCAACCCAGATTATGGTTGAAAGACGATTATCACTAGCCGGACAGGATAGAAAAGCCATTGGTCGAGAGGCTTTTCTCAAGCACGCCTGGGAGTGGAAAGATCAATCCGGCAACAGCATCACGAAACAATTTCGACGCTTAGGTATTTCAGTCGACTGGAATAGAGAATGCTTCACTTTAGATGAACGCTTATCCTCTGCCGTCTCACGAGCGTTTATTCAATTGTATGATGAAGGCTTAATTTATCGTGGCAAACGCTTGGTAAACTGGGATCCGGTATTACACACAGCACTTTCAGATTTAGAAGTCATCTCTGAAGAAACCAGTGGCACCATTTGGCACATTCAATATCCGCTTGCTGATGGCTCTGGCTCATTAGAAATAGCGACCACACGTCCTGAGACCATGCTTGGTGATAGTGCGGTTGCCGTGCATCCGGATGATGAACGCTACCAAGCACTCATTGGCAGATTGATCACTCTGCCACTCTGCCATCGTCTAATTCCCATCATTGCGGATACCGCGGTTGATCCTGAATTTGGCACAGGTTGCGTGAAAGTAACCCCGGCACACGATTTCACCGACTTTGCCATCGGTAATCGCCACAACTTACCACAAATTTGTATTTTCGATAATAATGCGATCCTAAATGATGCGGTTCCCGAAAACTATCGTGGCTTAGATCGTTTCGAAGCAAGGGAAAAAATCATTGCTGATCTTACCGATTTAAAGCTTCTAATTAAAACAGAACCACACCAATTGGCTATCCCCAAAGGGGAACGTTCTGGGGTAATCGTAGAACCCATGATAACGGATCAATGGTATGTCAAAGCCGCCGCTTTAGCACAACCAGCGATGGATGTCGTCAAGCAAGGGAAAATCAAATTCGTTCCTGAAAATTGGCAAAGCACCTACTTTCATTGGCTGGAAAATATTCAAGACTGGTGCATTAGCCGACAATTATGGTGGGGGCATCGCATCCCAGCTTGGTACGATGACCAAGGCAATATTTATGTCGCTGAAAATGAAACCGTGGCTCGCAACAAATATCAATTGTCTAGCGATGTGATTCTTAAACAAGATGACGACGTACTTGATACTTGGTTCTCTTCAGCCTTATGGCCTTTTTCTACGTTAGGTTGGCCAGAGCCAACCGAAGATCTCAAAACCTTTTATCCCACCTCTGTGTTAGTCACTGGGTTTGATATTATTTTCTTTTGGGTTGCGCGAATGATTATGATGGGGCTCAAGTTCATGGGGCAAGTGCCCTTCCATGAAGTGTATATTACCCCGCTTATTCGTGACAGCGAGGGTCAAAAAATGTCGAAATCCAAAGGCAATGCTTTGGATCCACTCGATATCATTGATGGCATTGATTTGGAGTCACTCGTTAAGAAAAACACCGCTGGCGTGATGCAAGCTTCTCAATTGAAGAAAGTCGAAGCCAATACCCGCAAGGAGTATCCAGCCGGGATCCCGGCCTATGGTACGGATGCTTTACGATTGACTTTTTGTGCCAGTGCGTCGCCTGGACGCAACATTAATTTTGACCTTAAACGTGTTGAAGTCAATCGAAATTTTTGTAATAAATTGTGGAATGCCTCTCGCTTTGCATTAATGAACTTAGAAAACAAAAACATCACCCCGTTTTCTCCTAGCGGCGAATTGAGCTTAGCGGATAAATGGATCCAATCGCGATTGCAAACGGTAATCACGAAAGTACACGAATTCTATCAACTGTATCGTTTCGATTTGATGTGCCAAACTTTATATGATTTCACCTGGCATGAGTTTTGTGATTGGTACTTAGAATTGTGTAAACCCGTTTTATTTTCGGCACAAGAGTCTGGTGCTATCTTAGCGACACGCGCATGCCTGGCGCATACTTTAGAAACGCTATTGCGGTTACTACACCCTTTGATGCCTTACATCACGGAAGCGATTTGGCAAAAGATCGCCCCGTTTACCCAACAGACCGGGGACACCATCATGACACAGTGTTTCCCACAGCCGGATCCGGCTTTAATTGACGAAAACACTGAGTCTGAAATCCATTGGTTGCAACAATTTATTATCGGGATTCGCACTATTCGTGGTGAAATGAATATTTCACCGGCGAAAACCTTACCGGCATTGATCCAAAACGCCAGTAAAACCGACCTCGATCGTCTAAAACGCAATGACACAACCCTTAAAACACTGGCAAAAATTACGAGCCTCACGGTATTAGCTAATGAGACACCACCGCAATCGGCAACCGCGTTAGTTGGTAATATGGAAATTTTGATCCCGCTTGCTGGCTTAATTGATGTCGCTCAAGAGAGCGCCCGTCTTGACAAAGAACTACAAAAAATTAATAAAGAACTCGTTGTGCTGCAAACCAAATTAGCTAACCCAACCTTTGTCGATAAAGCACCCGCGGAGGTTGTCGCCAAAGAACAACATCGCTTGGCTGAGCTTACGCAAACCAGCAAAACCTTACAAGAAAAACTCAGCGCACTGGCGACATTGTGAGTAGTAGTAGATAATGATGTATCATCAAATCACGATGGTGTGTTAGGGCCTGTTGAGGTGTGTAAACTCTCGCGGCTAAGTACTTTGCCATGCAGAATGATTTTATCAATCTCATCATACGCATTCAGCGTGTTGAGCGGATCTTCTTTAAGCAATAGTAAATTGGCCACATGCCCTGGCGCAATCACACCATACGCTTGATCTAAACCAAAAAAATGCGCATTGTGTAATGTCGCTGAAAGAAAAATTTGTTTTAATTTCAAGCCTGCTTGTAACCAATCTTGCATCTCTAGATAACCATTTAAACCGGGTGCTATCGTAATCTCTTTTTCTGGTGGCGTATCGGTTCCAAATAGTAAGCAACCTTTATGCTTGCTGAAATACCGAATAATTTTATCATTTTGATCAAATAAAATCGGCGAAAGCAATTTAAGCGTTTGGAAGGTTGGCTGGATGCACACCTGCTTTGCTAACGCTTGATCCAGTCGCTTTTTAGCTGCATTAGGTAAACTGCGCTTGCCATTTGATTTACCCCATCGCCAAAGACCATGAGAGAAAGCATCCACGCCAGCTTCTAATCCGGCTCGATACGCGCTGAGTGAGTTAGCGTGTAAAATAACTTTGATTTGTTTGCCATGCGCTAATAACACCAGTTTATTTAAAACCGACGGTGGGATAACCGGTAAATCTTTATCCTTCCTCCATCCTTTTTCATAAAATACTTTTATGAATTTTGCATGCCGCTTATCCATATAAGCAACAATTTTTTCGGGGGTATAATTAATTCGTTGTAATAAGCGACCGTACTCGACGGCTGCTTTAGCTGAAAAAATGATATTGGGTGTTGCCATCATCAATTCGCCAATGGATAATTTACTCACTGGGTAACCTTGAAATGGTACTACCGCGCCGTGCGACAAAATCAAGTCTGGATGATTAGCCGCACCATTAAACCCGGTTGTGACCAGCGGATTGCTGGTAAAAAGATCAATGACCGTGGTATAACCATAATATAAAAAATCTTGGGGCAGATAAGATTTCATATAGTCAATGGCAACATGACTGTCGATAAGCCCCGGGATCAGATACTCATTTTGGCCATCCACCACTGGAGTTGAATCGTCCTCTGGACAAAATCCTGCCTGCACGTTCGTTATTTTATCGTCGGTGATTTCAACAAAACCACTATACCGGTTAATAACCGAAGGCAAGCTGGCGGTGATAATTGTCACATTGCATATCCGATAAGCAGAGGCATGCAAAGCTGGGACCGAGAAAAAGAGAAACCATACTACTATTTTTTTTACCGTCGCCATCTAACTTACTTCCATATAAGCATTAATTTAGGCAAATATATCCTATAATTATACAGATTGTCCATTTCACAACAGGACCTAATATGAGAGACCCAAATGTTTAATCAACCATCCGGCGATTCTCGGATAATACTTGCTGAAAAAGCACAAAATGAACACGATCCTTATCAATTAAGCATGGCGGTACTCGCACTCGGTCTAAATGCAAATAAGGCCTTTGAAAAATATAGTGGATCTTTCTTGGACCTGATCGAAGCGTGCCCTAAAGGCAATGGCTTTAAAGCCTGGATGTGTGGGCGCTTGCTCTTAGGCGGACAAGCGGTTAAGCAATGGGAAGTCATTCAAAAAACGTTGGCTTTGCTTCAGCGCCTATTAGGGGATGAAACCCAGATGAAGCAATGCTTACAAGATCCGGATCAGGGTGCCTTTTACGCGTGGGCCATCGGCTATCTTGCTAGCTACTATGCAGAAGAAAAGCAACACGACCTAGCCAATGCCTTGATCCAAAGGCTTCTTGAAATCGCCATCCCCAGTCAAATCGAAAAATTAGATGACCCAAATAATTTATGCAACTTATTATGGACCTATGCCATGACCATGCTGGCTATCACGACCTTGAAAGACCAAGGTCAATATTTTTCACTATTGGAAAATATTGCACAGCAATTCGCTCTTGAACCGCATTCGAAAAAACTGGCTGAAGTGGTTTTTGAATTGCTTTCCCACAAAATAGCGCCCAACGACTATAAAGCCTGGCTATTAAGCATTTTCTTCAATGCCGCGCAACAATTCCATCTTGATACCCCGCCGATCAATAGGATAATGCAAACCGCCTTAACTGGGGCGGCTAAGGCCTACCCTTATGATCGCATGATGGCAGAAGCTACTTTAAAGGCAGGTGTTTCATCCGATTGTAATAGTAGTCCATTATCTTCCCCAGGGCATCGCTCTAGTTGACTTAGCACCGCCATCAATTGCTGTAACTGTTGTGTCAGTGCTTGATTAGTCGCTTTCAGCGCGTGTAACTCGCCTTCTAATGTGCTCATTCTCACGTGCAATGACTGAACGGTTTTCCTATTCTGCTGCAAACTTTGCTGCAACTCACGATTCTGCATAACAAGCGCTTCCTCATTGCTTATCAATGCCTCAATCAATCCAATGGCTTCGACGGCATTGTCGGGCACATGATAAACGTTATGGCGAAAATGATAGCTTCGTGCTTGGCTTAGTGGTTGCGGCGAGATTACCATACGGCTCGCTTGAAAGCCGGGTATAAATCGCGGATCCGTGATCTGCAACGCCTGTAATAAATCGTGCCGCACCCAATAATGTTGGGTGCCAAAAATCCAGCTCCAACCATTGGTTGGAATGGCGGCAATATACTGAATGGTTTGCTCAACTGCCTGATAATAGTCGGTGAAGCTGGTTGTTTGCGACAGCCCATCTAACAAAGTTAACACCTGATCTAGTATGGACTTAATCGCTTGCGACAAGCGCTTCGACTCTAACACCATGGCTGAAGAAACCTCAACCGTATTTAAAAATTGCTGGCCATGATAGCTTCGTAATACGTTTAAAATACTATTTTTCAAATTTGAGGTAACTTGCATTTTTTTAGCATGCAACGCCGCGCCGGTATTTAACATTGCCTATTCTCCTAAATTAAACGGTTGCTAATAGACTCACGCAAAGAAATGACAAATGGCTTATTGGGATGGCTTTGTGCTAGATAGTCTGCTATTAACTGCTGTTTATGAGAAACAGATAAATCCACGTCTATACAGGCTAACAGTATGCTGAAATACGCTTTACCTTCGGTATCCGTTGTTATATCGTTAAGCGAATGAAGCATCACGTTATCCTCATCACTTATGGCAAAAGTCATTAGCGCATTTAATATTTTTTGATTAAGGGGCAACACATAAGGAGTGCCTGGTGGGATAGCATGACGTAAACAAGTCAATACGGAATTAACCAATAGATCCGCCATCGAAGTTGGTTGTAAGCGATCGTGCGTTGGCTCAACCCTGTCAGGCATGGGCTTTGTGGTATCCACACTATCGGTAACCACGGGTAACGCTTCATCGTCTTGCTCGGAGAAATCATTATCCATTTCAAACAAATGCTCCAGATTAATGCTCTTGCTTATCTGAACATAGCTCTGCGCTCTTGCATCGGCAACCATTTCCGAGCAACCCACGGTTATCGCTGCCACCGGTTTTAGGCACTCATTGGCAAGTACCGCGATATGCGCTAAACAACGCTCTATTTTTACGGTTAGTGTCTGACTAAATTGATACGCTTGCTGGTGAAAAGGCCATCCTAAGGTTTTGATTGGCCAAAACCACCATTGTAACCGCCATTTGGGCGATTCGGATATTAACTGGGTAAGTAATTTCTGCAGTAATTGTTTCGCTTCGTCTGTGGCCTGCAATAATTGACTTTTTTGATTTATCGAATACCGTGGCGAAAGCGCCTCTCCGGCCTCTAATATTGAGACCACTTCCTGGCATTTACTATGATAATGGTTAATGAGGTACGCTTGTCTCAATACAAATGTTTGCACCCATAAAGCGTAGCTATCGCCAATATTCCAACTTTCGGTAACGGTTATTCCCGTGCTTTGCCAAAAATCAGGGCTAATAAATAACTTGTTGTTATCCAGCAACAGCAGGGGCTCAAGCAGGGCGTTGCATTTGACTTTGTCTTGCTGACTGGAATCTGCTGATTTCAAAGAAGATAGCTGAATTTTGGAAGAACGCAGGATATTGGTAAATAACGAATGATGATTATCATTATCCGTACGCAACGGCTGCACCAGCGGCAGTAAGTCTTGGCGATTGGCTTCTATAAATTTGACTAAGCCTGCATACAACTCATGGCGCAACTGCAAGACTTTTTGTATGTTTTTCTGCGGCAGCCTCGACACCCTCTGTTGCAGAATATCTAACTCCTGCAATAAAAGCTTACTATATCGATGGTAGTCGGAGTGCGACCCATTTGATACTCGCCATATACTGTTGGCTTCATCTTGGTTATCTTGTTTGTTTTTGAAATAGATTTTTCGGTACGACTCACTCAACAAATATAACGCATCCAGTGCTTGTGTCAGCTGGTGCGCTTGATATAAAATGATTTGTACAACGGTGTGCAGTGCCACTCGCCCATCTTCCGTACCAAATGCCCACAGATCACCGGCATCCCCTGCCAACAAGTGGGCTAATATCACAAACCGATACGCTTCTGATAATATTAACAGTTGGCGACAAACTGCTAGATAATGCTGTAAATACTCGTCGATTACGGCTTGACTGACTTGGCACCAAATAGGAACGCCTGGCAATAAATTTAACGCTTGCAAATTTCTTTGCCCAGAGAAATACTCGTAAACAGCCGAGGCATTAACTAAACCCTCCACTTGAAACGCATTAAAAATGCTGATATCACATTGGCGCAAACAATCCCGCAGGATACATCCGGTGTGTGTGAGAAAAATGTTTTGGTATTGCTGATTTATCTGAAAGATATCAGACTCGGTGTCTGCAAGCCAAAATCGCATATCCAGTGGTCGGGTAAAATAATGTGACCGCATTTTAAATAACGTATCGAAGCATTTGATGAAAGTCATTTCAAATCGAATTTTAATGCGCCACAAAGACTCGCGCGCCCCTTCGAGCTCCTTAACATAATAGATATATTGCTGACACTGCTGTAAAACCAAATACATTTCATCTAAGGTTTGGACATGGGTAAATTTCGGTTGCCATGTCCAAGAAATAAGAGAGTTCGCTTCGCATTTGAAAACCCCTTTCGCTGTTCGCACTGCGTGTAAATAGCGCATTCTCGCGGCTAAATTCTCCAGCGCCGCTGGCGTCGGATCGTAGTGAGATAATTCATTTAACCCCCACGAGATATTTTCTGAAAAAAATTGCTCAATGTAATCGCCTTGAAAACCGTGATTGGCTAAGCGCCGCTCGGTCAAATAACTGGCTGCTAACACAATAAATTTTTCGATATAGACATGCAAATAGCCTAAGGTATCGTGTTTGCGAATTTCTTCTGAAATATAACGCGTCCAATCATCATTTTTTAAAACGTATTGCGGACGATTATCCACAAGCTGCCATTCCTTGGGTGGTGAGCGCTGTAATTCGCACAGATAAAAATCCTGGATCTGCTGGAAAACCACCCTGGCTTCTTGCGAGTAGGTTGCTGGCTTCATAAATTCTTGCACAACACACCAAACCGATAAAGCTAAAACTTGCGCGGCACTGTGGCTGACTCCGCTTGCAATACTCGACAATATCTGACCCTGCGGCGAGAGAGGCGAATGCTCGGGTTTCGCTTCTGATAACATGATTAATGCCCCTTCCATAACTTTTCAGCAAGGATAAGCACAATATTACTGCCAAACAATCGTAGATCTACGTCAATAGTGGCTTTCAACTGGTTACCACGAGTTGAATTTCATAAAGCTATTTGGCAAAATTCTGCTGATGAAAAGCTGTATGAAGAGGGTTCTTATGAAATTATCAACCTTTTATAAAAAAATCTTATCTGGGCTCGTTATTGCCACAATGAGTTTTTCGCAATCCATTCATGCTGCCAATGATGGTTTTTTAGTCATATACGCCACTCCTGATCTCAAGTCTTCGGTCGTTATCAAACTACCGCGCAATGAGCGGATCACCCCGTTTTACTTTCGAGATCATTGGATCAAAGTTGGGGTAAATAAGACTGGCGTCGTGGGGTGGGTAACCGAATCCGATTTAGCCAAACACCAACATAAGCTTTACCATATTAAAAACCACATCGTGGAGCCAAATTCATATCGGATTTTTGAATATTCAGGATCTGAGCCTATTGATAAAGCTGAGGTGGATAAAATGGTTCAAATGATGCATCAGCAACAACAAGCTATCCAAGACGAAATGACGAAATTGCAAAAAAAATTCCTTAAAGAACCTTTCGGCCCAATGCTGGAACCATTGTGGTTAATGCCTGGCGAAGAAGTTCATATCAAAACTTTTCGTAATAAAAATGAAAAACCCGATTTGGATTTGCAAATAACCACCCCAAATACCAATAAAAAACTGGTGTCGTGATTTGAGAAAATCACCGAATACCTCTTTGTGGCGAACCACGACCACCCACCACAACCCGGTTGTTTAAGGCGTGTTTTTCCTGATCTTCTATAGCGATAACTTGCTTTTTACTATCTGATTCTCGACGATGCTTGTGTGTGTGGTGGCTCTGTCTCTGTGGTGGTGGAATCCTGCCCCCCCCCCCCCGCAAGGCGTTGGGGCGGG
>CAYGNG010000022.1:0-39300 GCA_964351225.1 uncultured Gammaproteobacteria bacterium | reverse complement strand
TCATCACTCAGTTCGTGGCGACGCATTCAACATATGTAGGGTGTATTAGGCGCGCGAGCGCCGTAATACACCGTACACCCTACACCCTACTGTTGTCTTTTACTGTTACACCTACATGACCAGCTCGTCCCGGTAGTAAGCGTTCGATCTTTTTAAATTGCTCATCACTCAGTTCGTGGCGACGCATTCAACATATGTAGGGTGTATTAGGCGCGCGAGCGCCGTAATACACCGTACACCCTACATATGTTAAATATTTGCACGAATTAATTGGCGACACGCCCTAGGATCTGTTGAACAGATAGAGAATATGTTTTACAGTCGCACTCAGTTAACAGTAAGGCATTTGTAATGGCTAATGTATCGTTGGACGAAAAAATCGGTCAAATGTTGATGGTGGGTTTCCGGGGGCTCGTCCCTGAGCCAGAAATTCTATCTGCCATTGCTCATTATCACATCGGGGGTGTGATTTTATTTAGTAAAGATATGGCAACGGATGGCGTTGAGCGCAATATCCAAAATCCTGAGCAAGTGCTGCAATTAATCACTGAATTGCAATCACACGCTCGTATTCCGATGTTGATAGCCGTTGATCAAGAAGGCGGCCAAATCGCTAGATTAAACGCACAAAATGGCTTTTCTGATTTGCCTGCACCAGCGGATGTCGCCAGATTTGATAAAAACGTTCGGATGAACATCATGTCGGAAATAGCACGGATGGTGTCCGAAGTGGGGTTTAATGTTAATTTTTCGCCATGCGTCGATTTGAATATCAATCCAGATAATCCAATTATTGGCAAATTGAATCGAGCTTATAGCCAAGATCCTGCCGTTGTTATTGAGTGTGCGAGAGAACAAATTGCCGCCCTGCATCAACACCAAGTGGTGAGCTGTTTGAAGCATTTTCCGGGGCATGGCAGTTCGGAGCAGGATTCGCATTTGGGATTTGTTGATATCACCAAAACGTGGCAAGAAATTGAATTACAACCGTATCAACAATTAATTGCTGAGGGCTTTAATGATCCTATCATGGTGGGGCATTTGTTCCATTCGGGTATTGATCCGAAGTATCCTGCAAGTTTATCTTTTGCTTATTGCACGACGATGCTTCGAGAATCTTTTGGGTTCTCTGGGGTTATTGTTGCAGATGATATGCAAATGCAAGCTATCTCGGATCATTATTCACTTGAGCAAGCCATTTTGCTTGCAATTGCAGCGGGCATTGACCTGTTGATTTTTGGAAATAATACTAAAATATATCAACCCAATTTGGTGCCAGCGGTATGCGCGATCATCAAAAGCTTAGTGGCGTCCGGGATGATTTCAGTAAAACGGATTGACGAATCATATGAAAGAATTTGCGCATTGAAAAAACAATTGGCATCAGGACCTATTCAGCAACCAGCTGAATAGCCCCTTATTTTTCAAATGCCCGCAAAACCTGAGAGATGATTTCGTTGGTGGACTGTTGGCTGGTATCGACGGTTAGATCGTAAGAAACACCTAAGTTGTGAACGATATCGTATAAACCGCGGGTACGACCAATCACCCGATCGCCACGCGCTCGTTCACGTCGTTCGAGTTCATCAAGTGGGCAATAAACACCAAGGTGGAATACGTTTAAACCCGCAAAGCACTCTTGGGCGCGAGAGACCATTTGAGGATCATGATACACATGGTCGAAAATAACGGAGTTTCCAGCTTGTGCGAGTGTCGCGACAGTTAAAGGAATGGCATCGATGATTGACCGAAATACAGGACCAAAAACAGCTTCAATTTTTTTCGGTTCGCCGGCAGCCTGGCGCGCTACCATGGTAACGCCTTGAGACAGTTCGGGTGAGTGATCAGTTTGCTCTGGGCTATCGGAATTGCCCCAATAACGGCGCGGCGCCATCATGACAAAGGTATCGAAACCTAAGTGCAGATAGGGGTGAGCAAATGCATCTTGCATGGCTTTGGCAAGGGTTGATTTCCCAGCGCTCGAAGAACCATTGAGTACAATAATGTCAGGCCAGTGGATGGTTATCATAAGGGTTACCTTTACATTTTATGTCGTTTATCGTAAGTCCTATATATATTCGGTTAAAGCAACGTAATTGATTTTTCCTGTGCCAAGTAGTGGCATGTCTTTTAATGGGATAACTTTTTTAGGTAAGAAAATTTCTGCAATTCCATTGGCACGGAAGTTGTTTACGAGTTCGTTTCTTTGTGCATCCATTTTATTGGTAAACAGTAATAATTGCTCGCCTTTCCGGCTATCGGGGACGCTGATTATGGCATGTAAATTATTCGGCCATAATCGGGCGATGTGTTTTTCAACTGCGGTCAGTGAAACCATTTCACCAGCAATTTTTGCAAAACGCTTAGCACGCCCGATAATCGTGATAAAACCTTCTTCATCGATACGAACAATATCACCGGTATCATACCAACCATCACTGGGTTTGCTTATCGATCCTGGGGCTTCTAATCGAAGATATCCTAACATTACATTGGGGCCTCGGACCCAGAGTTTACCGGCATTCTCAATGCCAGGGATCCGTTCAAGCTGATAGTCAATTTCTGGGAGAAGCTTTCCGACGGTTCCCAATCTGTGGTGCATCGGTGTATTTAAAGACAAGACCGGTGCCGTTTCCGTCGCACCATACCCTTCAAAAATGCGGACACCAAATTTTTCAGACCAGAGTTGTCGCGTCTCTGAGCGTAAGCGCTCAGCGCCCGCAAAAACATAGCGCAAACTGTAGAAGTCGTAAGGATGTGCGTAACGAGCATAGCCAGTTAAAAAAGTATCTGTGCCAAATAACATGGTGGCGTCGGTATCGTATATCAACTCGGCGACAATTCGATAGTGTAGCGGGGAAGGGTAAAAAAATACTTTGACGCCAGATAGCAGTGGCAGCAACATCGCTAAAGAGTAACCAATAGAGTGGAATAAGGGAAGCGCATTAAATAAAGTATCTTTGGCATTAAAATCAATGCGGCTGCCTACTTGAAAGCGGTTAGACTGCAGATTTTGATGAGAGAGCACGACACCTTTCGGCGTGCCTTCCGAGCCTGAGGTAAATAATACTGCCGCGGGATCTTCGGTTTGGATCGAACGATTGAGCATACGATAACTGGTTTCTGGGAATTGGCTTTGGCACCAGCCTTTTAGCTTATGCCATAAAGAAATATTTACCACTTCCAAATCGAGGAAGAGAATTTTAATATGATGTTGTTGTAAAGTTTCAATGAGGGGTTGTAGTTTCGCAAGCGTAATAAAACGATGTGAAGTTAATACAATTTTAATATTTGCCGCTTGACAAGCACACAGAACGTTATGGCTCCCAGCGGAGTAATTCAACATGGCCGGAGTTTTTCCCCGAGAATAAATAGCAAAAATGCAGATGGCGGTATTTGACATGTTGGGGAGTAATACCCCAATGAATGGTTTGTTATGGATGTGGTGATGTAGAAAATTGCCAAGTGTGAAACTTGACAGGATGAAACGCTGATAACTTACTGCTTGACGCAAACTGTCTTCTGCGATGAGATGGTTGCCACCAAAAGTTTTTTTTGCTTCGATAAGCGATTGAAAAAGTGTTTTATTGAGATCACGACTTTTATATATCAATTCACTCATGATTTGATAAAGTTGCTCACCGAGTTTTTGCCGTCTTATTCGTCCACGATAGTTATCACTGACGATGCAGCGGGTAGGGGGAAGAATGGTGATGGTGATTTTCGGGGCAAATCGCCTGCGTACAATCCCTTTTAAACGTGAAAAAGGTGTAAATTCAGCGCCGGCCAGATGTATGGGTAATATTTCCGCCTGAGCTTTGTCGGCAACCAGCGCCGGGCCTTCATAAATTTTCATCAAAGAGCCGGTGACTGTTATTCTACCTTCTGGAAAAATCATGCAGCGTTTATTGGATTTTAATTGTTTGATAAGTGATTTTAACTGCATGGGATTAGCCGGATCGAGCTTGAAGGTGTCAACCAACTGTATAATGGGTTTGATCCACCATTTGCGAGCAATGTAGGTATTTATGGCAAACAGGAGTCTGTCAGGTAAATAGGCCGAGAGCAGTAAGGCATCGATGAAAGACACATGATTTGCAACTATCAGTACTCGGTCAGAGGCTTTCTCATAATTCTCGAGCCCAACGATTTTGACACGGTATACGAGATTGAATAACCAAACCACAAATGATTTAACGAGCGCATCAGGTAAAAGGCGGCAAGCGATTAAGGCGATAAAGCTATTCAATATGCCGACCATTAGAAAAATTTGTGGAATAGAAAAATGAACCGACAGTAAGATCAAAGTAACGACTACCGCAAGCACCATGAATAACGCATTAAAAATATTATTCGCAGCAATTATTTGGGATCTATTTGAATCAGAAGACTCACTTTGTAAAAAAGTATATAAAGGGACACTATATAAGCCACCAAAGGCACTTGTTAGCAATATATCGATTAAGATCCGAATGTGCGCAAAGGAAGTGAAGAATGTTGATATATTATTTAATGTGTTGTCTGCCGGTAGAGGGATTAAGTGGCTCGCCCAGTATAAGTCGCCAATTGAAAATGACATGCCCAAAATGCCCAACGGTACATAGGTGGCCGTGATTTTTCCTTTTTGCAGGAAGGCACATAAAATGGAGCCAGCGCCAATACCAATACAGCTTGTGCTTAATAATAACGAGCCGACACTGGAGCTGCAGTGCAGAGTCGTTTTGGTAAACTCGGGTAATTGTGATAATAAGATAAAACCAATAAACCAGAACCAAGAGATCCCCATGATGGAGAGATATATTTTCGAGTTTTCACAGGCATGATTTATCATGCTGAGCGTATCTTTTGCAATATTAAACGAGATTTTAAGATCGCTATTTTGTGATGGCGCCTGGGGGATGAAAAAACTGGTGAGCAAACCGATAATGGCAATGCCAATGCTAATGGCGCCAATGAGTGAGCGGCCATGTGGGATCATAATAAGCCAGCCGCCTAAGCTGGTCCCTAACAGAATCGCTATAAAAGTACTGCCTTCAATGAGCGCATTGCCACCGAGCAATTCATCTTTTTTTAGGTGCTGAGGAAGAATAGAGTATTTAATTGTTCCAAATAGAGTTGAATGTATCCCTATTAGAAATAGGGTGGCGCATAAAATGAATAAATTATCGGTGTAAAATCCAATGGTGCCGACTGTCATCGCGATAATTTCTATCAGTTTGATGATCCGGATCAGGGTTGCTTTGTCATATTTATCCGAAATCTGGCCAGCAATAGCCGAAAATAAAAAATAGGGCAGTATTAATAAGCCAGAAGTGATACTGATCAATGCGCTCGTGGTGGTGGTAGAGGATTGCAAATGAATAAATGTGATGAGGAAAACCATGGCGTTTTTAAACGAATTATCATTTGCGGCTTGGAGGAATTGGGTGATGAATAAAGGTAAAAAGCGTTTCTCGGTTAGCAGATAAAGACTGTTATTGCTCATAAGCACACCCTAATAGTGTGAGGGCTCCCCTTTTCACTACAGCGGAAAAGAGGAGGCGGAGGGTTTAATTTTGCCAAGGAATGGTCGGGATATTTACCTGAACCTGTGCACTTGGGCGAATAGTAGAAAAGAGTTTATCATTGACGCGCCACTCATGGTCGGCATATTTCACATCAACCACCAGTGAATTGCCGTTTTCGATGATAAAGCCGGCTTGCTTCCATTTGCTCAAGAGACTTTGAGATTCTTGTTGGTAAAATTGTTTGGAATCGCTCGTGGAAACAGGGTCAGGAGCCGGCAAAAAGTTGGCCAGTCGGTGGTTGAAATAATTGACGACGGCTTCAGCAAACAAAGGGGGTACGCTGAGGTGAAGATTTAATGTAGCCATTTCAGCAAGTTGTTTTACTGTTTGATCGCGTTGAACTTTTTGGGGAAAGGATAGCGCGCCCTCCGTATCAATATTGCCAAAAGGGGTTGTCAGATGAAATTTTTCTAACTTGACCAACACACCTTGTTGTAATAATTCAATAATTTTTGGGGTCAACTCATCGCGATAAATTTCTTGTTTACGTTGAGAGGACAGCGAAGGCGTATTATTCATTTCATTGACTAAATCTCGTAATTTGGCCGTCAGTGCAATATTAAGATTGTCAAAAGATAGTTTTAACTCCCCTGGGCCAATATTGATATTACCCAGCTTGATTTTCTCGAGCCCTAACCGCCAATTACTGGAGAAATTGTTTTCTTGGGGTACCGTATTGGTATGCATTTCAAGGCTATCTAAAACAAAAGCGGTTTGACTGTGAATTTGGCCAAGAATTTTAGGGATGGCAATTGTATTATGACCAAACCATAGGTTGCCATCGCCTTTTTGGGCTGCACCATCGGAAGTAATGGGCTCTGATGTAAACTTGAAATTGCCATTGTCAAATAATGCCGATTTAAAAGTTGTCTTCGCATCAATTTTATCAAAGTGCCGCGAGGTTGTTACTGCGCCATGTATCCCACCCCAGGTGATCACACCTTTTAGGGTTTTGATATTGACGATGGGGCTGTGATAACTGGTGATGGCATCGCCATTAAAATAAACCGAGGTTTGACATTCAAATAAAGGGCTATCGCCGATATATTTCTCCATGCTTTGTTGCACCTCAGGCTCTAGAACGAGCCGGCTATAAATTTGCCCCAGTCCTAAGGAGGGGTGTAAGCTGCCATCAATGATGTGCGTGAACACGAATGGTCCATGGTTGATATGGAGATCAAAATGAATTTGATTCAGATCGGGGGACTTTTCATCACGCGTGTTGAAAAGGGTGAGGAGGGTGTTTCTCAAAATAGGATCTTTAATGCTCAGAGATATTTTTGCATCCGAGCTGAACCAACCGTCATGGTATTGATCGACTGTCAATTGAAATTTGTCATTTTGATTGAGATAAGCAATATGTGATTGGAAGTCTGATTTGAGCTTTACCCCAGTGACATAAGGCCCAACAGCGGTAATGAGCACTAATACTGTCACCAGGCTGTAGATAATTTTTCGCATGACTGTATCCCTATTAATTCCAGTTTGATTGAGTGAATAACATATTATTGCAGGTTCATCTCTTAAGCGAAAGCGAGAATGCGGTCTATTGATCGGCCTGAAAATTAAAAGACCGGATTAATTGTGCGCACTGCTGATCGAAAGATTCGAGATCGGGATGATTGAGAGTCATATGGCCGACTTTGCGGTTGGGGCGCGCTGGCTTACCATAATCGTGCCAGACGACATGATCAAGTTGCAGCATTTGTTTGGGATCTGGCATGGCGCCCAAACAATTTAACATCATGCTGTATCCTCGTGCACGGCAATTACCTAATGGATAACCACAAATCGCCCTTAAATGATTACCAAACTGTGAACATAAAGCACCCTCTATGGTCCAATGACCCGAGTTGTGAACGCGAGGCGCGTATTCGTTAGCAAGCAATCCTTGCTCGGTAACAAAAAACTCAACCGCTAAAACGCCAACATAATTTAATTTTTCCAGTAAGCATTTGGTATAGGATCTGGCCGCGCTCTGCAACGCATTGTTATTGATGGGGGCACGGGATTGGCGCAAGATCCCTTGGTGATGCCAATTTTCGGTGAGCGGGTAAAATCGGATTTCTCCTAATTGGCTGCGGACAGCAAGTTGTGATACTTCCTTTTGGAAAAGGATTTTTTGCTCAGCAATGAGCGGGGGATGGTTCCCATCAGGAAATGCGCTTGTGATTTGGCTCTCGTGCGCAATCGCATATTGTCCTTTGCCATCATAACCAAACCGTCGTGTTTTTACGACGACTGGGCTATGGTATTTTCTCAGGGCATCATTTATATCTTCTAGGCGATTGACGGCAACAAAGGGGGCCGTCGGAATATTTAATGATTGAAATAATTGCTTTTCAGTTAATCTATCTTGGGTATGGACTATCGCTGTTAGATTGGGGTGTAATTTATCTTCGGGGCAGCATTGCGTTAAATGTTCCAGCGGAATATTTTCATTCTCAAAAGTGACAATATCCACACGGTGGCAGAAATCGCTTAATTGCTTGTGATCGTCGAAATCGCCGATGGTGCCTTGAGCCACGCTGAGCGCACAATCTGTTTCAGAGGCAGCATAACAAACGGGCTCAATGCCAAGCGGATAAGCGGCTAAAGCAAGCATTCGGGCAAGTTGGCCGGCGCCTAAGATGCCAACTTTCATGAGGGTAGCCTCGGATCGGGATTATTCAGGATGGTTTGGGTTTGCTGTTGGCGATAGCAGGAAAGCGCCTGTGAAATGCTCGGATCGGATAAACTTAATATTGCCGTAGCGAACAGGGCGGCATTTTCAGCACCAGCTGCGCCAATGGCAAAAGTTGCCACTGGGATCCCTTTAGGCATTTGGACGATGGAAAGGAGAGAGTCTAACCCATTGAGTGTTTTGGATTGAATGGGGACCCCGAGTACGGGGAGTTGGGTTTTTGCCGCGAGCATCCCAGGGAGGTGTGCAGCACCGCCAGCGCCTGCGATAATTATTTTGATACCTCTGTTTGCGGCATTCTCAGCATAATCAAATAGTTTATCCGGTGTTCGATGGGCAGAAACGATTTCCACCTCATGGGCGACGCCCAATTGGTGTAGACACTCGCTGGCTTTCACCATGGTTTGCCAATCACGTTGTGAACCCATTACAATACCAATTGTTGGTGTCATATTACTGTCCTTGAATTTTTGAGTAAGTGGCGTTGCCATCAAATTCACACAAGGTTTCGACTTTAACGAAAGATAAGCCTTTTTCGGTTAAAGACTGTAACAGCTGGAGTAACTGGCTTTGTGACAGGGCTTCTGCTTTATCGGGTATTTCAAAGCGTGCTTGTAGCAGATCAGCGAGATTAACGTGCGGGAAAGGATTGGGCCATATTTTTACGCCGCGACTACTGAGGGCGGTCAACTGACAAGGCGACACTATCGCTTGGATAATATCCGGTAGTTTTTGTGCTGAGTCTGAGTCAACTTCGAAAAAGACATCGACGCCTATCATGCGTTTGCTTTTTAGTTGGTGTTTGCCAAGTGCAACTGAGCAAGTGACGGGCGCTGCAGAAAAGGTCGCCGCGGAGAAACTTTTAGGTGATTTGCCGAGGTTGGTGATGACAGCTTGGGTAAACTCCTTAGTAGAGGCTAGCGCGGTGGAGTGCTGCGTTGAGTAAATATCCGAAGTATGAATGCCTTGTTCAATTGTCGTGAGCCAGGCATTTTGTATGCTTTTAGCGTGTTCATTCAAGCCTAAGTGAACCAACATGAGCACAGCCGCATTAATCAACCCAGAAGGATTGGCGACTTGTTTGCCAGCAATATCAGGGGCTGAGCCATGAATGGCCTCAAACATAGCAAACTCGGTGCCAATATTGCTTGAGCCAGCCAGACCCACTGATCCAACCAATTGTGCAGCAACATCCGATATAATGTCGCCATATAAATTAGAAGTTACAATGACATCAAATTTTTCTGGACGGCTGGCTATCAATGCGGTTCCGATATCGATAATGTAGTGATCACTCTGAATGTCTGGATATTCGGTGGCTATTTCATTAAATACTTGATGAAGGATGCCATCGGTCATTTTCATGATATTGTCTTTACTCATGCAAGTTACTTTTTTACGACCAAACTGCTTTGCATATTCAAAAGCGTAACGCACAATCCGTTCACAGCCCGTGCGGGTGATGATTTTCAAACATTGGTAGGTATCTTGGGTTTGTTGGTATTCGATTCCGGCATAGAGGTCTTCTTCATTTTCACGAATGATGACGATATCTAACAGAGGAAAATGGGTGTTAACAAATGGATATAAAGCCTTACAGGGGCGAACATTAGCATAGAGTCCCAGTGCTTTACGTAACGTAACGTTTAAACTTTTATAGCCTTTGCCTTGAGGGGTAGTGATCGGGGCTTTAAAAATAGTTTTTGTTCGGTAGATAGATTCCCACGCACTATCTGGGATCCCGGAAGTAAATCCTTGATGATAAATTTTCTCGCCAACTTCAATGATTTCCGGTTCAACAGGGGCCTTGGCCGCCTTAAGGATATCTAGGGTTGCTTGCATGATTTCAGGACCAATACCGTCCCCGAAAGCGACTGTAATTTTTTTCATGGTTATTCTCACTTAATTGTTTTTTTCAAGCAATGCTTCAACGATGCTTTCCATTTGCGTTGAGCGCGAACCTTTAACCAATATGGTGGCGTGAGGTTTTAATTCAGAAATAAGGTCTTGGATCAAATCGTCTTTATTATCATAGCGCTTGGCGTTATCGCCAAATGCTTGAATGGTTGCTTCTGTTTGCGCACCATAAGTGTATAGTCGAGAAACGCCAAGCGCTTTAAATAGCTCACCCACTTGATGGTGTACCAATCTATCGTGTTGGCCTAACTCTCTCATTTCACCGAAAACAGCAATGCGCGGTTCTGGGTATTGTGCCAGCATATCAGCTGCCGCTTGGATGGCTTTGATCCCGACCGCATTGTAGGTGTCATCGATGATGGTGGCACCACTTGGGTGGTGATGGGTTACTGAGCGCCCTTTAACAGGTTCAGCTTTTTCCAGCCCCTGCTTGATGGCATTCAAGGTGACATTTTCAGTAGCAATAGCAGCAGCGGTTGCGGCTAATGCATTCAAAATATTGTGTTTGCCAGGGAGGGATAATTTGATTTCTGCCTCTCCTAAAGGGGTCTTGATTGTAAATTCACTGTGCGCTGCGAATTGCTTAATGTCTGTTGCGGTGACATCCGCCAAGTCACTTAAGCCAAATTTCAAAATTTTGTTATGCGGTACTTGACTTTCAAAGTGAGTAAAGTACCGATCATCTCGATTTAAAATGGCGGTGCCGTTATGATGTAAGCCAGTGAATATCTCACTTTTGGCTTTTGCCACATTGTCTTCACTGCCTAGGTTTTCGAGATGGGCGGCCCCCACGTTTGTGATTAAAGCGACATCGGGTTCACACAGTCGGGTTAAATAATCAATTTCTCCGAGATGATTCATGCCCATTTCAATGACTGCCATTTTATGTAGGGCGGTGAGTTGTAACAGGGTGAGTGGAACACCAATATGATTGTTAAAAGAACCTTGACTAGCCAGGACTGCGTGTGGCGCCCAATCGTAGTTGGCTAAAAGAATTTGTTGGATGAGATTTTTAGTGGTGGTTTTGCCATGACTACCAGTTAGAGCAATTAAAATGATATTGAAACGTTCTCGCCAGCAGGTTGCCAATTGGCCTAATGCAGCAACCGTGTCTTTGACTCGCAAGGTTGGGATAGGGCACGGCAATTTTTTACTGATCATGGCGGCACTGGCGCCTTTACGAGCGGCTTCTTCGAGAAAAAGATGGCCATCAAAATGCTCACCTTCAAGGGCAATAAAAAGATTGCCAGGTTGTATGGTGCGCGTATCCGTGCTGATCCCTTGAAAGGCAAGATCTGGACCTTCATAGTTAAGGTTTAACATGAATGCGGCTTCTGCCAAGGTGAGATATATCATAAAAATCCTTTATGCTAAAAATCGTGATGATCGTAACCAATTTTGATCAGGATAATAAGCAAAAACCACACTGCCATTTTTAATGGTTTGAATGACAGCCGGTGCAATATGGGGGCTGAGTGCTGGGCAACCCCAGCTGCGACCGAGATACCCTCTGTTATTTAAATAGGAGTCGCTCACGTATTGCGCAGCGTGGATCACTATCTCACGCGTGAAAGCATGATTGTTAAAACCTTTTTCTAAGCCAATTAACCGTAATGATTTGCCATGGTGTCCGATGTAGGTTGCACCGGTTAAAAAAACCCCGATGCTGGATTTGCGGCTGCCCCCTTGATTGGAGAAATCGCGAGCATTGATAAGACCACTGTTTTTACCGTGGGCGACATAATCATGGAAAGGAACTGTCTGATGCGCTAAGTCAATAACCCAAAGACGCTTTTGATTCGATGGCAGCGAATAGTCAATGATGGTGAGTAATGGCTTATGACTAATGCCATTGTCATTGGCGACTTCATAAGCATGCATGGCGAGATCTAAGACTTGCGGGTTAAGGTCATCGGTTTGGTATAAAATTCGACTGGCTTGTTGGCTAGTCACCGAATTATTCGGGAAGAGGGTGAAGGCGTGAATAAATTGTGCCGAAATTGAACAAAGCCACAAGGCTAGTAAAAACGGGACAATAGTATATTTTTTACAACAAAGCATAGGATTGTCCTTATTTTTCACGGATCCTTTCATCTAAAACGGGGGCTAAACGCAATTTAATTGTTTAAAAACCGCCCCCAGGGGATGAAAAGACATAATTTCATTATAAAAGCTTGTTTATTTTCTGCCGCTTTTGTAGAATTCGCCTTTTTTGAAGGACGCGACAGGAAAAAAATGACTACTTTTAGCGCTAACCCAGAAAATGTCAAGAGAAATTGGTATTTGATCGATGCTTCGGATAAAACCTTAGGCAGATTGGCCTCTCTTATAGCAGTTTATTTGCGCGGCAAACACAAACCGGAATTTACCCGTAATGTGGATGTTGGTGATTATATCGTTGTTATCAATGCCGAAAAAATTCGTGCGACTGGTAATAAACGTTCTGATAAGCTTTACCATCGGCACAGTGGCTATCCCAGTGGCTTAAAGTCTGTAAAATTAGGCGCAATGATGGAAAAGCATCCAACCCGTGTTTTAGAAATTGCAGTTAAAGGGATGTTGCCGAAGAACCCATTAGGACGGCAAATGTTTCGCAAGTTGAAAATTTACGCCGGCAATGAGCATCATCATCAAGCCCAACAACCCGAAGTGCTGGAAATTAAAGATTAACAAGGTGGAATAATTACCATGGCAGAACAGTTAAATTATGGAACCGGTAGACGTAAAACCGCGATTGCACGGGTTTTCATGCGCCCGGGCACAGGTAAAATAGTAATTAATCAAAAAGAACTGGATGATTATTTTGGGCGGAAAACGGCGCGCATGGTCGTGCGTCAGCCGCTGCAATTAGTGGCAATGGCCGATAAATTCGATTTTTACATCACCGTTGAAGGTGGTGGTATCGGTGGTCAAGCTGGTGCGATTCGTCACGGTATTACCCGTGCTTTGATTGAGTACGATGAAGAGGGCGATCAAGGTGAAGGTGGCCATCAAGGTGGTGGTGCCTTGGGTTTGCGACGGATGTTGCGTCAAGTTGGTTTTGTTACTCGTGATGCTCGTATGGTTGAGCGTAAAAAAGTGGGCCTTCACAAAGCACGAAAAGCAACTCAGTTCTCCAAACGATAAGCCCCTTTCCGTTTTGAATTTGCAAGAAGATAAAAAGCCTTCATCCTTGAAGGCTTTTTTTTGGCCGGTTTTTTTATCTCCTGCAAAGAGGGTGTGTGAGAACACACGATCGATTTGAGCGAGTTTTTAGCAAAGCATGGCGTGTCCAGCGTGAGCCCTCATTCTATTTTAAGACTCTTATGACTCAGTACGGGAATATGTTACTATTCCCTTTATGATCATAACGCTAGGGAGAGCAGGATGGCGGAAAAAGTCGATGAGAGTAGACGTAGATTTTTAACCACTGCGACGACAGTGGTTGGTGGTGTGGGGCTTGCTGCCAGCGCAGTACCTTTTGCTGCCTCTTGGTTACCCAGTGCCCGCGCCCAAGCCGCTGGCGCACCGATTGCCGTCAATGTCAGTAAGCTTGAGCCAGGTCAGCAAATGACGATTGAGTGGCGAGGCAAGCCGATTTGGATAATTCGTCGGACCCCCGAATCCATTGCAAAACTGGAACAAAACATCGATCAACTGCGTGACCCCCATTCTGAAGTCGATCAGCAACCAGAATATGCTAAAAATAAGCATCGAGCACTGAAAGCAGAGTATTTAGTTTTAGTGGGGTTATGCACACATCTGGGATGTGTCCCTTCCTATAAACCGAATTTATCAGAACTCGGACCGGATTGGCCGGGCGGTTTTTTTTGTCCGTGCCATGGTTCTATGTTTGATTTGGCTGGGCGTGTTTATAAAGATGTGCCAGCCCCTATTAATTTGGAAATACCGCCTTATCGATTTCTTGGGGAGCATACCATTGAGATCGGTGTTAATCCTGCAACGGAGAGTGCATAAATGAAAAGATTTTTTTGTTTGTTGTTGGCTTGGATTGACGCACGTTTTCCATTAACTAAATTGTGGAATGAGCATCTTGCAAATTATTACGCACCTAAAAATTTTAACATTTGGTATTTCTTTGGATCATTGGCTTTATTGGTATTGGTGAATCAATTGCTGACGGGTATCTGGCTTGCCATGTATTACGCGCCATCTGCGGAGGAAGCGTTTGCCTCGGTAGAGTTTATTATGCGCGATGTGCATTATGGTTGGTTGTTGCGTTATATGCACTCCACGGGGGCCTCAGCATTTTTCATCGTAGTCTATTTACATATGTTTCGTGGTTTGCTGTATGGCTCCTATAAAAAGCCACGGGAGCTGATTTGGTTGATCGGCATGGGTCTTTATCTGTGTTTGATGATGGAAGCTTTTTTTGGGTATTTATTGCCGTGGGGGCAAATGTCTTACTGGGGAGCGCAAGTGATTACTTCGCTTTTTGGTGCGGTCCCGGTGATTGGTGATTGGCTTATGACATTTATTCGTGGCGATTATTATGTCTCAGGCGCTACCTTAAATCGTTTTTATGCTTTGCACATAGCGGCAATTCCACTCTTGATTCTTTTATTAGTGTTTATGCATATTTTGGCTTTGCATGAAGTGGGCTCTAACAATCCCGATGGGATTGAAATTAAGGAGTCTAAAAATAATCAAGGAAAACCCATAGATGGGATCCCGTTTCATCCTTACTATACGGTAAAAGATTTATTTGGTGTTGCGGTGTTTTTATTTTTATTCTGCCTGACGATATTTTATTTCCCTGAAATGAAAGGGTATTTCTTGGAGCACGCGAACTTTTTGCCGGCAAATCGGTTAGCCACTCCAGAGCATATTGCACCAGTTTGGTATTTTACTCCGTTTTATGCGATTCTCCGTGCTATTCCCAATAAGTTGCTTGGGGTGATGGCTTTGTTTATCTCGGTCCTGTTGTTCTGCTTTTTGCCGTGGCTTGATAAATCGCCCGTTAAATCGATGCGTTATCGGGGCTGGTATGCACGGATAGCGTTGGGGGTATTTGTCGTTGCTTTTATTGTATTAGCCTATCTTGGGATGATGCCTGTCACGGAAGGGCGGAAGCTTTTGGCTCGATTTTTTTCGATTGTTTATTTTGCCTATTTTATTTTTATGCCTTTTTATACTAAGCGTGATCACGATAAACCGGTGCCAAAGAGGGTAACTAAATGAAACAGCGTTTTGTTCAATTTGTTTGTATCTGGCTTTTGCTACCCCTACTCAGTTTTGCTTCGGGAAATAATGTACTGCATTTAGAGCAAGCTCATATCAATTTGCATGATCAAGCCTCTTTACAGCGAGGCGCGCGATTATTTGTGAATTATTGTATGGGGTGCCATTCTTTACAATACATGCGCTATAACCGCATGGCAAAAGACATTGGCATTGTTGATGGCGAAGGCAAAGTTGCGGAAAATGTGCTCAAGGATAATTTAATCTTTACAGGAGATACAATTTTTGACACTATGCGCAACGCTATGTCGAAAGCGGATGCTAAGGAATGGTTTGGGGTTGTTCCTCCTGATTTGACGCTGGTTGCTCGAGTTCGGGGGGCGGATTGGTTATTGACTTATTTGCTTGGGTTTTATCGCGACGATAAACGACCATTTGGCAGCAATAATTTTATCTTTCGAGATGTGGCAATGCCAAATGTGTTGTTGCCCTTACAAGGCGAGCAACTTCCGCATTATGGGGTCGATTCAAATGGGCACTTATATGTGGATCGGGTAGATCTGAAGTCTATCGGCTCAATGAGCTCCATCCAATTTCGTGCAGCGATAAACGATCTAGTCAATTTTTTGGTTTACGTTGGAGAGCCGGCGCAGTTAAAGCGGGAAAGCCTCGGAATTTGGGTATTGATGTTTTTAGCAGTATTTATTGTTTTAACCTATTTGTTAAAACGTGAGTATTGGAAAGATGTGGAGTGAGATGTTATGGCAGTAGTAGCCAACAAACGTTCGGTTATGACATTGTATTCAGGTAGAAGTGATGTGTATAGTCATCAAGTGCGCATCGTCTTAGCCGAAAAAGGGGTCAATGTTGAAATTGTTGATGTGCATCCGAATCATATTCCGGAAGATTTGCTGGACCTCAATCCTTACAACTCGGTTCCAACCTTAGTTGACCGCGAGTTGGTACTATATAATGCTCGTATTATTATGGAGTACCTCGATGAGCGTTTTCCTCACCCACCATTGATGCCGGTTTATCCGGTGATGCGTGCAAAAAGCCGATTGATGATGTATAGGATTGAAAACGATTGGTATGTATTAAAAGATCGCATAGAAGGGGCTGATCGCGCTGATGCGGATAAAGCGCGTCAGGAGTTGTTAGATAGTATGTTAAGCATTGCGCCAGTGTTTTCAGAGCAGCCTTTTTTTCTCAGCGATGAATTCAGTTTGATAGATTGTTGTCTAGCTCCTTTGCTTTGGCGCTTGCCGCAGTTAGGTGTGGAACTACCCGCCCAGGGGAAGCCGATTAAAACCTACGCAGAGCGTGTATTTCAAAGAGAATCATTTCAAGCGGCTCTCACGGAAGTGGAACGTGAACTGTGGGAGTGAATTATGACCAAAAATGCTTACCCAATGACATCTACTCGCCCGTATTTACTTCGTGCTTTCTTTGATTGGATATTAGACAATCGGTTGACGCCTTACGTCGTGGTCGATGCCCGTGAAGATCACGTTCAAGTGCCGATGCAGTACGTGGATAACGAAGGAAATATTATCCTAAATATTAGCCCCGTTGCTGTTCAGCATTTATCTTTAGAGAATGATGTGATGGAATTTAGTGCGCGTTTCTCTGGACATGCGATGCATATATATGTTCCAATACAGGCTATTAGGGCGATTTATGCTAAGGAAAATGGCAGAGGAATCGTGTTTGCCGAGGGTGATGATGCTTCCGGTAGCACGGGAGATGTTCCCTCCGCTTCAAATCGTCAATCAGAGGATACCGATCCCCCGCCAAGCAGTCCTCCAACCCGGAAAAAAGGCGGTAAACCACCGTACTTACGGGTAGTTAAGTAAGTAGCACGGTCGGAAAATTTTTTTTTCAGTCGCTATTTATATTGTAAGTCAGACCAGCGGCCATTTACTCTTGAACCAGAAATGGCCGGGGTGTTGAGTTTGCCTGTGTCACCTCCTACTCGGGAGCTTTCCCGGGTGGGTTTTTCTGCCGACGCCTTTTTGATTTTCTAAATTAGGGAGAAAATCATTAAAACGACAGTCCATATTGCAAAAGAGCAAACCGCATTTGCAGCATGGTAAATGACCAATGTTAAATTAACATTAATACATTTAATGGCGAATAAAGCGCTTATCCAGCGAATCGGTATCATTTTAATTTTTTGTAACTTATTCAGCTTGTTGCTGAATAGCTGCAATTTTATGAGCATTCTACTTAACTAATATTAACGAAATATTAGGGCTGGCTGATAATTGCTTTTTTGCAGCAAGCGTGACGATAAGTCACCATATTTTTCACTCGCTTTTGTGATATCCAACAAAAAAAACCACGGCACCTTAGGGTCTGTTGACAATTGCTTTTTCGGCTGCAAATGTCTTTTTGTCATGAAAGTCACCTCCATGAAATCGCTGTGCACGCTCATCGGTTAAAAGCATCGGGAAATACTTTTGCTTTTTTAAAAAAGTCGGTATTATTAGTAATAAGTTTTTGATTTTGAAGTAGAAGCCAGATTTTATAGCGGTAATTTTTTTGGCTTTTAGTAGTTGTGACTTTTGTGATGAAAGGCGGAAACTGATCATAATCAATAAAAAGATAAATGCAAAAAACAAAAATAAAGTATAACCTCCGGAAGAAACCAAAATCAAAGCAAACCAAGCAATTACCGCGTGTTAAAAGACCGGGATCGCTGGGCTTTTTCCGAGAGAAAGGTGCGGTTCAGTATAGCATTCAACACAGTGACGGTGTCTCTGATACGATGAAAGCGGAGATTGATTCCGCATTTCAGAAAGAAAATATTGCAGTTGTTGCGACAGAGCAGGCAACACCCGATAAAAAAACCAAATCACCGACTGCTAAGGCACTAGATGGTGCTCGCTTTGAATTGCTCGCCCATACCCAACATCCAGATGGTGCTTGCAGTGATTTATATCAGCGAATTGAAGCGCGACAGTTACCAAGTGGGCCTTTCGAGCTGGGCAAGCTTGCGTTGGACACGGAGCTACACGTTCGGCCTTCTAAGCAAACCATAAGTTTTCGGGTAACTCCCCAATCAATAACGCGCGATACTAAGCAAAAGCGCAAAAGACCGATCCTTCCAGCCAAGCAAGTGTATGCCGCGCATGGTATTGCGCTGGGTCCTTATGAAGCTCAAATGAACCATGCCCAGGGATTAATGCTTGGGGCAGATGATCGCAAACCTGGAGCAGAGCAAAATAAATTCCCAGCGCCGAGAGGCGTTAATTTGCGCCACATGGACGAATTTGAGTTACCATTAGCGGATCAAGTTGAAAAATATCAACAAAATGTTGAAGTAACGATGACGATTCTCACCAGCCCAGAAAAAGCAGCGCCTTCGGTGATCACAACGGAATTACGACGCAGTGAGCGGCAGGTGACACTCACACGCCGAGCAACGTCACGGGATCATCCCGCAGCAAATGTTCGCAGAGCCATGTCGATGTGGTTACAGGAAACACTGAATACGACACCAGCTCGAAACAACCGATCGCATGCCGCTGATCGGTCTGCTAAGCGCAACGAGGATGAACCAACCAGCGCGTCTCATCCTGTCGCACGAAAGCTTAAGCTGTAAAATAAACCTGAATCACGGCAATCGACTTGAGAAGCGATGTGTCTGGCTGGCTCCCTGTTTTAAAGACGAAACAACCGCGTGTTCCACTTTTTTTTTAAATGACGTCGTCGTGTGGGGGGCATAGGCCCTGGAAAGGTATGATTCTCATGTCGGCAATGCGCTAAGGCTGATCGACATGTGCTTATTTTATTCACTCATTGGTTTTCATGTCTTCTTTGCTTTACAATGCTACTCTCGTATACGTTAAGGAAGAGGAGCATTCTCATCATGCCAAAAGGACTACTCCCTCAGAAGGGCGACATGACGACAAGGCAGGTAGATCAATTGGATTTATTGCATTGGCGTCGTTTCCAGCAAGCTAAACAAAGCTGCATCCGAGGCGGTGTTTTGTTTTCCCTTGAAGAACATGGTGTTACGCAATTAAGAAGCTTTTTTTCTGCTTATTTCGATATAGATTACGACGAGGACTTTTGGCCCCGAGAAAGGGAAAAGATGCCAGAAAGGGAAAAGATGCGAGAAAGGGAAAAGATGAAAGCATTATCTGCATGGAGAGAGATGGTTAAACATGAGCAAATAACCGGCCCGGCAAATAATGAGCTCTTACGGGTGTTTGCTTATCTAGAACCTTCTTATCAAACGCAGGTCAGAAGCCTTTTTAAAAGGGTCGAGCGCGATGCTGGACGCAGCGAAATCCAAGAAGCGAAAATATTACAGGGTGCTATGAATCAATGTAATCTCGTGCATCGCAGTTACATTCCTGCAGCGGACACGATGTGTCAGACATATAGTGACCACATGCTATGTGATATGGTTAATCTGCTTAATAAATTGGATTGCTATAAAAACTTTGGATTGACCGCGGAAGTATTAAATATTATTTTTGCTTCAAGTGAATATCGGATTTGTTCGCAAACGCCTTCTTTGAAATCCAGCAGTCAGACAGTACTTTTTTCAGATTCACCACCATCCAGTACCAATAGTTCGCCTTCATCAAGAAGTCGCTCGGTCTCTTCTTCAGTGACGACGACAAGTGTTAGCGAATTTGAGGAGCCTGAAGTCGTACCAGGCTCCACGAGCCCATTGAATTCAGTGCAGTCTTCTTCTTCCCCATTACCGGTAAAAGCGCCTGGCGCGCAAACAAACGACCGTTATTACAATCGGTTTCACACCCTGTTCGAGATGTTCAAGCGTGTTGATGATGAATCAAGATCCCTTGAAAAAATGGGGGTAACAGCCGCTAAATTAAATCTGATCCCGTAGTAATGTGGGATCACCTGCCAAGCGGTGTTTCTCGTTTCAGCCCGTGATCAACGACAAAGCGTGCGGGCTTTTTGTTACTGCCGTCATTAAACAACCGCATGCACGATAGACGATATGAGCAAACAACCGAGAGCCACAAGAAAGAATGGCAGTAAACTATAGTGCATGGCGCTTCACCTTTTGGATAGTTGACAACCAAATTGTACCTTTTTCAACTTAAGGGAAGATTAACTTGCGGTATATCTTGAGTTTTTCCGGCATCGCAATACTACCCGATTGAATTTATGATGGAATGGGGTGCTTTTGTCGATTTTTGCTAAAGGATTTAGCGATCCGGTCGTTACTAGGGAGAGCGATCTAAGGGGGTAAAAGACAAATGGATTTGCCGATCAGGAAAGACTTGGCGTATTTCATCGCTAAATTGCAAGAGGGAGATACGGAAGCCGATCAGTTAGATCACTTACAGCAGATCATAGCCTTGTTGCAAGAAGAGACTTATGGCTTACAACAATTGTATTTATCATTAGAAGAGATAAGCCAAACGGTCGATAAATGGGTATACGCCATCCACGGCAGCCTTTTACAAAGTCGTACCTCGGTTTTAGAAAAAAAGAATGCAGCGGTTAAAATTGACGAGCTGCAGCAAGCTTATGCGGCCTTATATATTAAAATCATCCAAGACAATGAGACAATGAATTTTAAGAGTATGCTGAGCTCTGAAACCATCGCTTGTGTGATGCATGCTGCTTTACACCACCTGTGTCAGATCCAAATGTGGCACTATCAATTAAATTATCCAGTACCCGAGAAGCTTTGGAGCCATATCCATTTCATTTACTTGGAAGCGTGTGAATATAAAGTGTCAAATCATAAGGCCTTATTGAAAACGATATTAGGCGATAGCTATTTAACAATCGAAGAGCGTTATAAGCGGGCACTGCTGTTGGGGACGACCAATGCCGCGTATTTGGATTATAAAGAGATGGAGGCGCTCTATTTTTTATTAGAATCATGGGTTAAGTATGCGGAAGTTTACCGACGTATAAACCGCGCCAGTCTTTATGGGATCTTTTTATATGGTGATTCGCCACCCATGTATCAAAGTGTGGTCAGCAAAGCCATAAAAGATCCGGACAAGTGGTGCTCGTTGGATACCATGGATTTATTTGAAATGTTGCAAAATAAATATAAGTCTGCAGTAGATAAGAAAGAAGCGGTTATTACGTTTGATGAAATAGCCGTAGACACGAAGCAACTTTCTAGAATATTTTACGCATGGGGTAACATTATACATCGAAAATTTGAGCGGCTTTCAGAGAAAATTTTAGTGGAAGCTAAATTTAATGTTGGAGCGTTCGGTAAAGAAGTTAACAACAGTCAAACCATCAGTTTAGATTTTAGCGCAATCACCGAATGGGAAACCCGGAATGTCAGCGCAACAGGATATGGATTGCTTAAAAGATGGATCCCGGATATTCCAGTTCATGCAGGGCAATTAATTCAAATTCGGGAAACAAATCATTCGCAGCACTGGAATTTGGCGGTGATCCGCTGGATCCAAAATGTTGGCGAGCAAGGGGGCTGTGAAACGCTGTTGGGTGTGGAGTTGCTCGCGCCAGCGTGTGAATTCGTGGAGTTTAGCAATGGACAGATCAATGGTCACGCCATTTTGGCGTTATTCACTCGTAAAGGCAAGCAAATGCCGACTATCATCATGCCGACATCGGTCTCAATAACTGGATCGTATCGTATAAAAGAATTCAATCAAAGCAAAGAATATCTCATTCGATTCACGGAAAGCTGTGACCGTGATAAAGATTACGTGCGGTATTTTTATGAAGTTATTGATTTTTAACTATTCAGCAAAAAAGCTTACCCTAGATCTTGCCAGGATTTAATATGTGATTTGGGTCAAGAGCGTTTTTAATTAAATGCATGCTGTGGTAAGCGCCGGCATCCAGTTCTTGTTTCAGAAAGGGGTATTTCGCTAAGCCGGAACCGTGTTCACCGGATAGGGTACCGCCTAAAGCAATAACCTTTTCAAATAGTGCCGTTAAACAGCTTTGGGCAGCGGATAGTTGTTGATCGTTGGCTAGGATATTGACATGGATATTGCCGTTGCCGGCATGGCCAAAGTTGACGATAGGAATTTGGTGCTGTTTGGCTAACGCATCTAAAAAAGCGATAAGCGTTGGAATTTCGGATAGGGGGACAACCACATCTTCATTGATTTTATTGGGTGCTATGGTGCGTAAGGCTGGAGAGAGTGCTTTACGGGCAGCCCATATGGCTTGCTGGGTTTGGGTGTTTTGCGCAGTCGTCTGGTGTATGAGATCCGGGTTGTGGGCGGTGGCGCAAATATGCGAGAGATCGTTATCTATCGCATAGGGTTGGCCGTCTATTTCGACGATGAGTAAAGCTTGGGTATCGTTAGGGATATTCAGTGCGCGATTGTCTCGGATTAAGTTTATTGAATTATGATCCATAAACTCGAGGGCACAAGGCGTTACGGGTTGACGCATGAGCGCCACGATGGCCGCTGTGGCACTGGTGAGCGTGCGATAGTAAAAGCACACTGTGCGCCAAGTGGCTGCTTTTGGGGTGAGTTTTAAGGTGGCTTCCGTAATAAGCCCTAAGGTGCCTTCTGAGCCGATGAGTAAGCGTGTCAAGTCATAACCCATGACACCTTTGGTGGTGTTGACGCCGGTTTTTATCCGTTGGCCATTGCCAAGGATGGCGGTTAATCCAAGCGTGTTATCACGTGTGGTACCATATTTAACGGCTCTTGGGCCTGCGGCATTGGTTGCTAAATTTCCTCCGAGACTTGACATGGCACTGCTACTGGGATCAGGTCCCCAGAATAAATTGGCTTGTTCGGCTAAGGTTTGGATTTCTTGGTTGGTGACACCAGGCTTGGCGATTAAAATGCGATTGTCGGGGTCAAATTTAATAATTTGATCCATTTTCTCAAATGAGATGACAAGCGAGTTCTCGGTTGGTACTGCCGCGCCGGTGGTGCCACTGCCGCGTCCGCGAGCCGTAATAGGGGTTAAGGTGGTATTGCATAACTGAACGATGGTTTGCACTTCTTGTTCAGACGTAGGAAATACCACGGCCATGGGGCAGCATTGGAATGCACTGTTATCGTAACTATAGCCCCAGCAATCACTTGGATCGGTGAGCAGTCGTGAACAATCGATAAATTTGGAAAGTTCGGCTAGGATAGGCGCTGTAGTCATTGGAAAATTATAGATTGTGCAGCATAATAGCGGTAGTGCTTTATCATATTTTTTAAAAAACCCTAGTTTTTGTATAGGGCCTGTTCACGGGATCACTTACTGCGTTCGAGGTGCTTGCGCAATAAACCGATCTAAGGCATTGGCAAAACGCATTCTATCGCGCTTGTCTATGGCTTGTGGTCCGCCGGTGAGTGCACCGCAACTTCTCAGGCTGTCATTCAAATCACGAATCGCTAATCGTTGACGAATATTCGCTTCAGTATAAAGTGTGCCGCGGGGATTGAGTGCTGCAGCGCCTTTTGCGACGACCAAGCTGGCTAATGGGATATCGGCGGTGATCACTAAGTCTCTGGGATTGACGCGCTTAACAATCTCATTGTCAGCCACATCAAAACCAGAAGCCACTTGAATTGACTTAATAAAAGGGGAAGGTGGGGTTGCGAGGATTTGATTTGCCACAACAATGACTTCAATTTTTGCTCGAACAGCGGCACGGTACAAGATTTCTTTGATCACTTTGGGGCAAGCATCAGCATCAACATAAATTGGCACCGATCAACTATCCTTTTTATCTAATGCACCTTTTAGCCTGTTAGCCAATGCACTCTCAAACTGAGCATGCTCTTTGGGCTTCGTGCTCGACATTTTAGATTTTACAGCTGATTTGGTATCTTGACGCTTCATGGTTAAGCTGATGCGTTTTCTTTTTTCGTCAACTTCTAACAAACGGACTTGAACAATTTGCCCAACTTTCACTTCTTGATGAACATCTTTGACGAAATGATCAGCAATTTGGGAAACATGAACCAACCCATCTTGATGAACTCCGATATCAACAAAAGCACCGAAATTTGCCACATTGGTGATGACACCTTCAAGAATCATGCCGATTTGCAGATCGTTGATTTCAGAAATTCCTTCGGTGAATTTTGCCATTTTAAATTCAGGTCGAGGATCACGCCCTGGCTTTTTAAGTTCATTGAGTATATCACGAATGGTTGGTAAACCGGCTTGCTCCGTGACAAACCGAGTTGGATTAAGCGAATTTAATAGGGTTTCATTGCCGATCAGATCACTGACCGGTTTGCCTAAAGCGGCAGCGATGTTTTCTACAATTGCGTAGCTTTCCGGGTGTACCGCCGATTTGTCTAAAGGGTTATCACCATCTAAAATGCGCAAAAACCCCGCCGCTTGTTCGAAGGTTTTGATCCCGAGTCGTGGCACCGCTTTAATTTGATTGCGATTGCTAAAACGGCCATGTGCTTCGCGGTACTGCACGATATTTTGTGCGATGTTTTCATTCAGCCCGGCAATGCTGGTTAACAGGGGGGCTGATGCCGTATTAATATCGGCGCCTACCGCATTGACGCAATCTTCGATGGTCGCTTTGAGCGACCTTTCTAACTTGAATTGATTGACATCATGTTGATATTGCCCAACACCAATTGACTTGGGCTCAATCTTAACAAGTTCAGCGAGGGGATCTTGTAATCGACGCGCAATGGAAACCGCGCCACGATAGGATACATCCAGATCGGGGAATTCTTTTGCGGCAAATGCCGATGCGGAATAAACCGAAGCGCCAGCTTCCGAAATGACAATTTTCGTCATCGCTAAATCCGGATTTTTTTTAATGAGTTCAGAGGCCAGTGCGTCCGTTTCTCTTGATGCGGTCCCATTACCAATGCTGATTAATTTAACTTTATGTCGGTTACACAGCTGTGATAATTGAGCAAGCGCTTGATCCCATTGATTTTGCGGGGGATGGGGGAATACGGCGGTATGCGCAAGCAATTTCCCGGTTCCGTCGATCACCACTGTTTTGACGCCAGTGCGAAATCCAGGATCAAGCCCTAACACCACAAAATTTCCAGCTGGGGCGGCCATCAGTAGATTTTTTAAATTATCACGAAATACTTTTATGGCATCATCATCAGCGGCTAGTTTTAAATCGGATAAAATTTCCAATTCTATTTTTAAATGCAATTTGATTTTCCAGGACCAAATGATGGTTTGCCAGATCCAATGATTGAGGGCCAGCGGTTGCTTGATATCGAAAGCGTTGGCAATGAGGTGATAACAAGCTTCGCGTGGCGAGTCATCGGCAAAGTCAAGATTAACCTGTAGCACCCCTTCCTTACGACCACGAAAAACCGCCAGTAGCCGATGCGAAGGGATTTTTTTGATATTCTCGCTGTATTCGAAATAATCCGCAAATTTCTCGCCAGCTTCTGTTTTATCTTTAACGACTCGGCTGAACAGCAATCCTTCTTGCCACAGCTTTTCGCGCAAACCGTGCAAAAGATCAGCGTGTTCAGTAAATCGTTCCGCCAAGATATGTCGAGCACCTTCCAGTGCGGCTGTCGTATCGGCAACGCCGAGGGGTTCATTGACGAAAGCTTGCGCCACTTGCGTTGGGCAACATGCCAGATCGGCAAGTAGCTTTAGTGCCAGTGGTTCCAGCCCGGATTCTTTGGCGATTTGAGCTTTGGTTCTGCGTTTTGGTTTGTAAGGTAAATATAAATCTTCGAGTCGGGTTTTGGTTTCAGCACTTAAAATTTGGTTTTTAAGTTCAGCGGTTAATTTCCCCTGTGACGCAATGCTTTCTATGATGGTGCTTTGGCGCTCTGTTAGTTCTTTGAGATAGGTGAGTCGTTCGGCTAATTCGCGCAGCTGGGTATCGGATAAACCGCCAGTTGCTTCTTTGCGATAGCGTGCAATAAAGGGAACCGTGGCCCCTTCATCTAATAATTTGATGGTTGCTTCCACTTGGCTGGAATTAACGCCTATATTTGAGGCTATGACTTGAGCAATATTCAAGATGTTCTCCTAAACGAGCAATCGCCGAATTAAGACAAGGTACAGATAATTTAACATGATCTACTCAAGATTATCTAGAGGGATATCACCGAGGTGACGTTCCGTGTAGAGGGCAGCAAGTTGGGTTACATTGCGGCAATCGAGTTTGTATTTGAGCTCCGAAATATAAGACTCAACAGTGCGAGGCGATAAAAATAATTGTTGTGCAATTTCTTTTGCTTTAAAGCCCAGACACAATTGTTGGCAGATGAGGCGCTCTTTTGTGGTTAAGTCAATAGCCGCCTTGTTCGGCTGATAAACGGTAATAAATGGATGTTGTTCTGCTTGTGTGATCAAATTTGCAGCGCGCAGAATGAATTGACGGACGAAAGCCACCATTTCATAAAAATGCTCATAATAATATCGTGGGAAGTCATGGCGATTTTTATCACATAGGAAAATCGCTAGGTAATTACACGCATCACCGGGTTCTTTAATATGACATTTGAAGTCCATGCGATACTGCTCGCGCTCGATTTGAACTTGGGCGGCGAGAATATCACGGAGCGCTTTTGGCACAAACACGTCTTCGATTATTTCTTGAGTAAACGAGCTGTATCTATTGGCACGAATGCCAGTGGCATATAATTTATGAAAATATTCTCGTTTGATGGTGTCTAGCATGCCCTCTGGGTGTGTTGTCAGTATTGCGCGCGAGCCATTAGCGTATAGACAGGTCAGCCCAAAGCAGCTTACTCCCGATCGTGCAAAAAAATCTTGGCAAATGGCTTGTACCTGTGGGGCAGTTTGCCACAAATGGTGTTCTTGGGGTGTCATGATGCGCACCGCCAATTGGCACAGACAGTCACTATCATCGCGATACAATCCGTATAAAAATCAATCAAAAAAAAAATAATAGAGTTTTCGTGGTGAAGATGCAAACAATTCTTGGAGCGCACGGTTATTTTCCGTAAAAATAACAGGATGAAATAACCGATTTTCATATTTGTCACGTTCAATAAGGTATATTTAGAGGTCGCGACTATTCGCCTTCAATCACCATATGCTGGAACACCGTCACGATTTTTTGAACGTCATGGGTCGTCTGAGCCAGTTTGATAGCAAGAGAGGCTTGCCGCGTGGTGACGGTACCCAAAAGGAATACAATGTTATTTTCAGTGATTACTTTAATATTTTTGGGATCGATGGCTGGCGTTGCCAACAGTTTGCTTTTGATTTTTGTCGTGATCCAGGTGTCTTTGGTTGTTTGTAAGGCGTCGATGGGCAAGCGGATTTCGACAAAATTTAATATTTTTTTAACGCCGTTGATATGGCCGAACAAAATGGGTAGGCGCTGTTTAAATTGTGGATCTTGGGTTTGCCCGACCAGTAAAATGGTACGATTGACGCAGGAAACCGAAATGTTGCTGGATTTAGATTGTGGTTGATTGCTGAGGAGATAGGACGCTTGCATCGCTATCCATTGATCGCTTAATGTGTGCTGTAATCGGTAACGGTCATAAACAATACCGGCGGTGGTTGTGGTGGTGCTGACACATCCAAACAGGAGCAGCGCACAGCAAACCAGAAGACAATCCACGAGTGGATGCCTTCTGGTTTGCGTTTTGAGGAAAAGCTCAGTTTGTGCCACTAACGTACTCAAATATTTTGACAACGCGTTGCACGCCGGCAACATGACTCGCGACATAAGCCGCATCATGTGCTTGTTTCGGTGTTACTAACCCCATTAAATACACGGTACCATTTTCGGTGACAACTTTAATTTGGCTAGCGTGTAATTCTTTTGTGAGTAACATTTCTGACTTGACTTTTGCGGTGAGCCACGCATCACTGGAGCGAGTCAAGGAGGAAGTCGGCGCTGTGATGGTAATCTCATTATAAATGCGTTTGACATTTGGCACTTGTTTAACGATATCTAAGGCTTCTTCTCTGAGTTCCATCGATGGCGCTTGACCAACCAGTAAAACTAAGCGATTAAAAGTTGCAACCACGATGTGGGCATTCTCTGCTATCTCAGCGTTTTTGCCTAATTGGATACTGGTGTCGTGCGATATTTTTTCATCGGTGACGATGGTTTTGATGTCGCGTCGATCGTAAACGACTACACCACCGGTTGCGACGCCAGCGACAAAAGCGGCTCCGACACAACCCTGTAATACGAATGTGATAATAGCGAGAGACAGTAATTTTTTCATAATGGTGCTCCGTGTTGAAATAATCGAAAATCAATTAATTCACATAAACAGTGAATGATTAAAACATGAGTTTCTTGGATTCTGGCCGTTACTTGATGAGGGACTCGTATTTCAATGTCTTCAGGGTGGAGGGCAGAGGCCAACTCACCACCTTCGCGTCCAGTTAAAGCGATAACTTTAACCATACGATCGTGTGCGGCTTGGACTGCGGATAAAATATTCGCGGAATTGCCACTGGTTGAGATAGCAAGCAGAATGTCACCCGGTTTGGCAAGGCCACGGACTTGTTTGGCAAATATTTCAGAATAGTCGTAGTCATTGGCGATAGAGGTTAAGGTGGCGGTATCCGCTGTTAAAGCGATGGCAGGCAAACTGGGGCGCTCATGATCAAAACGATTCAGCATTTCACTGGAGAAGTGCAGGGCATCCGATGCCGATCCGCCATTACCACAAGATAGTATTTTGCCATCGGTCAGCAGGCACTGCACCATCATTTCGCTGGCCTGAGCAATGACACTGGGCAAACTATCCGCCGCGGCAATTTTACATTGTATGCTTTCGCTAAAAGTATGTTTTATTTTATCTTCAAGTTCCATTAATTAAATCCTTAATTGCCGTATTCTGCATCAAATGCGCTATGGATCCATAGGATTTCATCATTACGATTGAGTGATGACAACCCTATCACATCAAAGCGGCATTCGGTAGCGTTGAAGTTATAGTTGCGCATTTTTAAATAAAATTGCGCGGTTCTAATTAAGCGGTGTTGTTTGGTCGTATTAACAGAGCTGAGGCTATCTTGATATGAGCTCGCATGCCTTAAGCGTACTTCAATAAAAACGAGACAATTTTTTTCTTTCATGATCAAGTCAATTTCGCCAAGTTTGCAACAAAAATTTTTTTCAATGAGGGTTAAGCCTTTGCTTTGTAAATACTGTAAAGCCAGTAATTCAGCGTGCTGTCCCAACGTTTTTGGCATGGTTTGCTTTTATCCAAGCGGAATTGGTTTGCCATCTTGCATCAAGGCCCAATTCAGTTTGCGCTGTATGCGTTTATTATCATCCATTGTTAAGTAACCGGTTGCGCCGGGTATCTCAAACTGAGGGAATGCGTTGAGTTGGTCTAATGCTTGGCTTAACTGGTAAGCATCCATCCCAAGGGCATAGAGTCTTACGTAATTATCGTAGCGCTCGGGCCAGAGGTGATAAAGTTTTTTTTGTTTGGCAACAATATCCGGAGAAGTGCTTAATATCCATGGAATATCACTGAAAATGATACCATCCAAATCGTGATTGCGTTGTTGATTGGGGATGCCGGAGTAAATCGAAGAGGTTGCAAATACCGTGATGTCGCCAGCGTAATAAAACTTAAGGAGCGGTCGAATTTGTTGTGCCGCATTGGGATTGGCTACCAAAAAAATTAAATCAACATCATGTCTCCTTCTTGGTACAAAGCCAATCGAGGTGTGAATTGTTTCACTGACTCGGTTGGCACGCAGTGCGCTGTTATCGACTTGCAGAAGATGTTTGATTTGATTGCTTAGTCCTTTGATGCCGCGGTAGGGCATTTGGTCAACGACGATGCCACCGAGATCTTGAAAACGTTTTGAAAAAGTATTGGCGACTTCATCGCCCCAGCGACCCTTTGGAAAAACAATCAAGGCACGGTTGTGTTTATCGCTCCATGCTCGTTCTGCAGCTTGCGAGGCTTCATCCAAAGGAGATAAGCCGAATTGGTAAAAATTGGCGGGTGACGCACTGGAGTAACGCGAGTAATTTAGGGCCAATGTTGGGATGCGGATGACATCGCTCTTAGCAAGTACATCAACATTGTGTTTGTTAAGTGGTCCTACGATAGTTGTTGAACCGTTTGCAACAGCGTTGTGGTATAAACCGACGATATCATAAGTAGAGCTGGTGTCGATAACATGAATCTCGGGTTGATGAGATCCCCCACGTGATAGGGTTTCGTAATAGGCATCCATGAATCCATCTCGCACCGCCTCGCCTGCTTTTTTTAATGGGCCGTGCAGTGGTAGCAACAGCGTAATGTTTTTGCTGTCGGAATCATTAGCGAAACCATTATCAGCCACCGTTAAAGAAGCCGGCAGTAACTTATTCGCTGGATGATTAGGGAAATGCGCTTGCCACGCTTTAATTTGCTGCAAGAGAGAGGAATGCTCGTTACGGTATTTTTTTTCAATGAATGCCAGCCTCAACCAACCATACAGATCTTTTTCATTGTCTTTTTGTGCCAGCTTTTGTTGTTCTTGCAAGGTGTTGAGAGAAAGCCCTTGTAGTTGATGCCAAATCATTCGTTGATTGTTAAATTGTGCTTCAGGATTTTGGATAAGCGTATTAACAATCATTCGTTCTTTAATGCTGCGGTAATGATCGCCGGCCCTGGCATAGGCGGTTGCTTGCATTTTATGGAATTGAATTTGTAGCGCGATGGGTAATGCGGGAGGATTAGTGATGGCATTGAGTTTATTGATCACGGCAATTGATTTATTATCCATGAGATCAATTAATCCCAGTAATAACTGTTTCCGAGCGAATAAATTTTTATTTTGGGTATTAATTTCAATACTTTGGAGATATTGGTTGGCCTGGGTGATATTGCCTTGTTGGATCATGCTCTGCACAGCAAGCAATTGATAGTTGGTTTTTTCATCGGTTCGTGCCGCTTGCGCTTTTTTTAAGTAATACGCCGGCTCATTAGAGAGGGTTTCCCAATTTAAACTTTCAGGACTGGCGCTGGTTGGGTTTAATGATTCGGTCATCGCGATGTTACTGCAGCTGATGAGACATATCATCACAGTAAAGAGTAACAGAACTATCCGGTACGTTTTTGCCATGTTTATCTCTTTTAAATTTTGGTGTGGACGGTATAATCGATGCTCGGCAATTGTACGATAATGCGCTAAGGAAAGCGATACTTTTAGGATTTACCACAAACGATGCGAACCGATCCAGGTGTTTTATATATAGTGGCTACGCCGATTGGCAATTTAGCCGATATGACAGAGCGTTCACGTGAGTGTTTAGCACGTGTTAATTTTATTGCAGCAGAAGATACGCGACACAGCCGTAAACTATTGGCCCATTTTGGGATCACGACCCCAATGGTGACGTTGCATGATCATAATGAAATGCTGCAAGTTGAGCATTTTATTCAGCGCATCGTTGCCGGTGAATCCATGGCGCTAATCTCCGATGCGGGTACACCTTTGATTAGTGATCCCGGTTACCGTTTGGTGCTGGCCGCACATGAGCAACAAATTGTCGTTGTGCCCATTCCAGGATGTTCGGCGGTGATTACGGCCTTGTCTGCCGCAGGATTACCTTGTGATCGGTTTACTTTTGAGGGCTTCTTGCCAGCAAAAAGCCCAGCGCGTGAGCAGTGCTTACTGAATTTAGTCAATGAAACACGGACAATGATTTTTTATGAGTCACCGCATCGCATTCTCGATACGCTGGATACAATAGAAAAAGTATTTGGCGCTGAGCGGTTATTGGTGGTAGCGCATGAATTAACAAAAGTATACGAATCTTTGGTACGAGGTTCTGCAGCAGAGCAGAAAGCGTGGTTGCTTGCTGATCCGAAACGTCAACAAGGTGAATTTGTATTGCTCATCGCAGGGGCAAATAAACAGCAAGCAAAAAATAGCGCTGATGAGACTCGGCGGATCTTGCGGCTGTTATTGCAAGAACTCTCAGTGAAAAAAGCCGTCGCGTTGTGTTCTGAGATTATGGGGTTGCGCAAGAACTCTGTTTATGATTTGGCTATATCAATTCAAAACCAAGAAAACGAATAAGTCAGGATTTACAGAAAAATCAATACTTGAACAAGAAGGAGCGGTAAAAGATCACAGAGGGCTTACGATAAACGACGCTAGGCGAGGCAAAAACGCCCACACAAGGAAGTGCGTGGGGTATCACAAAGCCTCGATGTCACGACAGGATGTCAGCGAATTAACTGGTGTGGGTGCCGGCATGACCGATTTGAGCGATTTTTTAACAAAGCACAGCGCGGTTAGCGTAAGTCCTCTAAGTCCTAAAATTAGAACGTTGCGTCATATGGATTGCAATGATATCTTTCCACGTCTAGCGCATCTTGAGTCCAGAGGCACGTAGCTCAGTGGTAGAGCACCACCTTGACATGGTGGTGGTCGGTGGTTCGATCCCACTCGTGCCTACCAATTGCAGATCATCAGACGAGAGTAGGATAGCCAATGCCAATAGTGACTTTACCGGATGGGAAACAAATTCATTATAACGAAACCGTAAGCGTTAAGCGGGTTGCCGAATCCATCGGCCCCGGTATTGCAAAAGCAGCGCTTGCGGCGGTAGTCAATGGCAAACTGGTGGATCTGAGTTATTTAATCGTGCACGATGCCGAATTAAAATTGATTACCGAGCGAGATCCCGAAGGGCTAGAGGTTATTCGCCATTCCTGTGCGCATTTACTCGCTCAAGCGGTAAAACAATTATTTCCCGCCGCGCAAGTGACCATTGGTCCTGTGATCGAGGAAGGGTTTTACTATGATTTTGCTTTCGAGCGGCCTTTTACCATGGAAGATGTGCAAGCGATCGAACAGCGTATGGCTGAGTTAGTCAAACAGAAAATTCCGGTAACCCGGCGGTTAATGTCGCGTGCAGAGGCCAGCCAGTTTTTTACTGAACTTGGTGAGCATTACAAAGTTGATATCATCAACGCTATTCCAGCAGATGAAACCCTCTCTGTTTATACCCAAGGGGATTTCAGCGATTTGTGTCGAGGCCCGCATGTTCCCAATACCAGCAACTTGAAAGCATTTAAACTGATGAAAGTGGCCGGTGCTTATTGGCGTGGGGACTCAAATAATCAAATGTTGCAACGGATTTATGGCACGGCGTGGGCCACTAAAGAAGCGTTGCAAGCCTATTTAGTGCGGATTGAAGAAGCAGAAAAACGTGATCATCGCAAACTGGGTAAAGTGATGGATTTATTTCATCATCAAGAAGAAGCGCCTGGCATGGCATTTTGGCATCCGCTCGGTTGGCAGTTATATTTAACTGTCGAGCAATACATGCGACAAATTTGGTTGGAAAATGGCTATCAAGAGCTCCATACCCCGCAATTGGTTGATCTCAGTTTATGGCAGCGCTCTGGGCATTGGGACAAATTCGGTAATGAAATGTTTCAAGTTCATGCCGATGAAGAAAAAGTGTATGCCTTAAAGCCGATGAGCTGCCCCTGCCATATTCAAGTATTTAACAATAAATTACACAGCTATCGAGAGTTGCCGCTGCGTTTTGCCGAATTCGGCCATTGCCATCGAAACGAACCTTCCGGCACGATTCATGGCATATTTCGCACGCGTTCTTTTGTGCAGGATGATGGCCATATTTTTTGTGCCGAAGCCGATCTGCAAGCTGAAGTTTCGCAATTTATTGATTTATTAACAACCGTTTATCGTGATTTTGGGTTTGAGGACATCATCATCAAATTGTCTACGCGTCCGGAGCAGCGAGTGGGTTCCGATGATATCTGGGATAAATCCGAAGGCGCCCTAGAACAAGCGCTCAATAGCAAAGGGGTTGTTTGGGAGATTTTCGAAGGCGAAGGGGCTTTTTATGGACCCAAAATAGAATTTTCGCTACGAGATTGCATTGGTCGTGTTTGGCAGTGCGGTACCATGCAGGTGGATTTCTCCATGCCTGAGCGGTTAGGTGCCCAGTATGTCGATAGCGATGGTAATCGAAAGACACCCGTCATGTTGCATCGTGCCATATTTGGTTCTTTAGAACGGTTTATAGGTATATTAATTGAACATTATGCAGGGGCGTTGCCGTTATGGTTGGCGCCGTTGCAGGCGGTCGTGTTGAATATTACGGATAATCAAAGCAAATATGCCGCCAGAGTGGCAGAAATTTTACAGAACAATGGCTTAAGGGCAAAATCTGACTTGAGAAATGAGAAGATTGGCTTTAAAATCCGCGAGCATACTTTACAGAAAGTCCCATACCTTTTAGTGGTTGGCGATAGAGAAGTCGAATCAGAGACTGTAGCGGTGCGAATTTTGCGCGGTCAGGAGGTTGGCACCTATAATGTGGCCGAGTTGATAGACCTCCTGAAAAGCGAGGTAGCACGTCGGCGCAGTCTTTCTGTGTTGGAATGATTTTTAGCGATATATTTTGTGAGGAGAGATAAACATTACTGCAGACAAAAAGGCCCGTATCAATCACGACATTAGGGTTCCAGAAGTCAGATTAGTGGATGTTGATGGTAATCAATTAGGTATTGTTCTAATAGATGAGGCATTAACAAGAGCTCGAGAGTCAGGCTTGGATCTCGTAGAAGTTTCTCCGAATGCCTCCCCGCCGGTGTGTCGGGTTATGGATTATGGCAAATATTTGTTTGAAGTTCGTAAGCGCAAAGCGGCTGCTAAAAAGAAACAAAAACAGATACATATCAAGGAGATTAAGTTACGTCCCGTCACGGAAGATGGTGATTTTGTTGTTAAGTTGCGTAATGCCATGCGCTTCTTAGAAACTGGCGATAAAGTTAAGATCACCATGCGTTTTCGTGGCAGAGAATTACTGCACCAAGACTTAGGCATGAAGTTGATGAATCGTTTTGTGGTGGAGTTAAATGACTTCGGGGTTATTGAGCAAACACCACGGATGGAAGGTCGTCAGATGACGATGTTAGTGGGACCTAAGGTTAAGAAAATTTAATTGTAAACTTTGGAGTGGTGATTATGCCAAAATTGAAAACCTGTAAAGGAGCTGCTAAGCGGTTACGCAAGACTGCTGGCGGTTTGAAGCGTCGCAGGGCGTTTCGCAATCATATTTTGACTAAAAAATCCAAAAAGCGTAAACGTCAGTTGCGTGCATTACCTCTGGTGGTGCCGAGCGACGAGCGTATGGCTTTGCGGTTGTTGAAGTTAAAATAATTGGTAGAAAATAGTTATTAGCTGATTAATTTAGGAGTGAGTGTCTATGGCTAGAGTAAAACGTGGCGTTAAAGCCCGTGCCAAGCACAAAAAGATATTAGAACAAGCCTCGGGTTACTATGGCGCTCGTAGCCGTCAATTTAAAGTAGCCAAACAAGCGGTGATTAAAGCGGGTCAATACGCTTATCGTGACCGTCGTAATCGTAAACGTGAATTTCGCGCACTGTGGATAGTTCGGATCAATGCGGCAGCACGGTTAAATGGCTTGTCATACAGTCGGTTCATGAATGGCTTGAAAAAAGCAAGTATTACCATCGATCGCAAAGTATTGGCGGATATTGCTGTTCGTGATCTTGCCGCTTTTGCTAAATTGGCTCAAGTCGCAAAAGACGCACAAACTGCAGCAGTCTAATAAAACGCATACACGGTCACTTCATTGGTGAAGTTGGCCGTGTAGAGTAAGAATTATAACCATAAAAAGAGATCGGGATGTTTTTTTTTGAGCACAAGCAAGACGCCATTGAAGAAAACCCCCAACGGAATCCCTTTATTCATGGTACCAACTCCAGTGTTCTGCCCATCTTAAATCGATCCGATCAGCGCTTAATGTCGCCTATAAAATTATTAAAAGAATACGGCTTGCCTTGTTTGACCGGCGAATTGTTTTTAGGTGGTTTGAATGGCGTCGATAATGAGTTGCCACCTTGTTTCGGTAGGGTCAAACTCGCACACTACAGTTTAGCAACCATCCAACAACAGTATGCCACGACGGAAAACAATATTGGGTTACGCTATAGCGAATTAGCCAATAAACGGTTTGTGATAGAAGAAAAAAGTTATATTGATAGCCACCAAGCAAAGCTGTGGCATCGTATCAATCAAGAGTTGATTGTTTTCGCGCGTCGCAAATTGTTTGGGGCAAGTGTTGAATTTCCAGAGAGTTTTAAAGGCGGGGTACAACAGAGCATCTATTTATGCCGGCAATATTTTTACCTGTATTTATTCATAGGCAAATATATTGTGTTAAACCGTGAGTTATATCAATCACTCACAGAAGAGAAAAAGCAAGACCTAGACAGTTACTTGCAGAATATCGTTAAACAGCAAGACATATTACATAAAATCAAAGAATGCGCGGTTGATTTAAAATCCTTGTGGGAAAGTGAGCACCCAAAGCATGACGATTTACAAAAAGTTTTAGAGATCCTTCCAAATCCTGATTTTTTTGTTATCAGAGACAATGCTTATCAGCCGCAGATTGCGGTAAATGAGCGCGGGCGTTTTCAAAAAGCGATTACGGAGGATGAGTTTACTCGATATATTTCTGAGGGATCACACCGTTTTGGTTTGGGGATGAATTTGTCTCTCTATGTGAATGGTGGTTACGATGATGCTTTCAGTATGGGCCTTACAGAATTAATACCAAAGCATGTTGCCGCGCTAGAGGGCAGGGCGGAGTTGTTTTTAGCGATATTAGAGAAAGACTATAGCCGTCTTCATTTCAGCGAGCAAGAAATCAGTTTGATGCAGTCTCCTTTTCCTCTTATATTCATTAGTACAGATGTTTCTGTCATGAGGGAATTAAATAATTTTTCCCGTAGTGAGTATCGGGCGGTCCGTTCACTAAAGCTTGGGGAAGATATCACCAGCATTGCAACTCCAGAGCCATATCAGGAAAGACTCAAGCACTATTTAAAACAAATGGGTTTAGCATCTGTGAAGGTGATTTCTTATAATGATTTAGAAAAAATGGATCAAAACTGTCAGACAAGTACCGTTCTCAAAAATTAACGTCTTAAATCTCTTTTTCAAAAATATCTTTTTTGCCAAAGCCGGCGCGTTTAAATTTACGGATTTGGTTTCTGGCTAGATTATCAAAACTGGAAATGACTCGGCGAATGCGTTGTTCGGGGCGTGCGCTAAACGACGTGACATGAAAATAAGGCGAACCAGTTGGAGAAATGGCACTAAAATAATAGTTGGAGATACAGCACCGAATGTGATTGGATTTAACGGGACTTACACCATGCCAGGAATGGGGGTGGGTCTCCATCAATATTAAACGATTGAAGTGGCTTGCCAGGGTTATTTTTTGTTTGACAGCACTGTCCCATAATTCGAGATTACCACCAAAATCCATTTGCCAATCTGGGGTAATATAATACAAAAGATTTAAGGTGCGATAGTAATGTTGGCTGGCATCGTGGGAGTTATCAATGTGGGGATTTAAAAAATCGCCGCGGCGCATGGCGCTGACACCACCAGCGTAAAAGGTTGGATCCGCGATTTGATCTTTGATCCCGGTGATTTGATTGATGGCTTTAATGACTTTGATATGTTGAAAAGCCATGCTAATGTCTAAAATGATGGAATGGAAAGCATGAAAGTTTTTGCTGGTGGATTTCCGTTCGCGAAAAGACGTTAACTGGCGTAATTTGCTGATGCTCGGGAATTTGGCATATATAAGCTTGGCATAAGCTTCTGGCAGAAGGTTATCGAGTAAGCAATAGCGGGTTTTAAAGATGCCGGCAGCCGAAGCAGCAAACGCGGGTGTTAAGGTGGCTTGTTGTTGAGTGAGCTTATCCGTGATGGCGGAAACGAATTGTTCACGACTGGGGATTTCCATGGGTTGCCTTCTGTTTTGCTTAAGTCCGATTTATGTGTCATTTGAGCGATCACCGTTATTTTCGGACAACTTCTGCTCGGTCAGAGTTTTCACAAAAAAAAATCTCGTTAAAACTTGACGTTATCTGGATCATCGCGCAATCTTATAATAAATGCAGTGCTGCGCCAAGGTGTATTAAGGGGAACGGCAAGAGGGATCTACTATGGCTCTGACAAAAGCGGATATGGCGGAGTATTTATCCAATGAACTTGGTTTAAATAAACGCGAAGCAAAAGAAGTTGTTGAACTATTTTTCAAAAAGATTTCTGATGCCTTAGCTGATGGTGAGCCTGTTAAGCTTTCGGGATTCGGCAATTTTGATTTGCGCGATAAGAGTGAGCGTCCTGGTCGTAACCCGAAAACCGGCGAAGAAATTCCAATTACAGCACGGCGAGTCGTAACATTCCACGCAGGACAAAAACTCAAAGCGCGGGTTGAAACTTATGTCGGTCCGGAAATGCAGCAGCAAGATAGCGACAAGTAATTTACCCACCATCCCAGAAAAGCGGTATTTTACAATAGGCGAAGTAAGCCATCTTTGCGACACCAAAACGCATGTGCTTCGTTATTGGGAGCAAGAATTTCCCCAATTAAATCCCAGCAAACGCCGTGGCAATCGTCGTTATTATCAACGCAAAGATGTGCTTATCATTCGACGCATTCGCCAATTACTTTACGAGCAAGGCTTTACAATTGAGGGTGCAAGACGTCAGCTGTCACATGAAGCCCGTGAACAACAGGAACCACTTGCCACGCGAGCAGAAGTCATCGATGCGGTGATAGAAGAATTAGCACATTTGTTACAAGCGCTTGTCGGCAAAGAGTAGTTTTGCTATTTATCACAATCTCGCCCCAAAATGATATAGATTACTTTAAAAACAACGGTCTGATAATTTTGACACACTTGCGCAAAGCAGCCAATTTTGGTCTATATTTATACTAAATGGGCTTAACCCTGGTGTGAAATCCCTACGCAGTACAAATTGACAGGAGTAATCTATGCCTGGAATAGATAAATCACCAAAACGGGATGATGTCAGACTTAGCCAAGAAACGGGTGACAAGCGCGCGCTAGAGAATGAGTTCATCAACGATCCGATGGCCTTCATGCATAAATATGTATACGAACTGTCGTTTCACGATTCGCTGCATTCGCAAGTGCTGCTATCTACGTTAGAGCATCACCGTGATGAAATATTACGAGCAATAACAGACAACTACGAACC
>CAYGNG010000021.1:0-39336 GCA_964351225.1 uncultured Gammaproteobacteria bacterium | reverse complement strand
TAGGTGTAACAGCAAAAGACAACAGTAGGGTGTATTACGGCGCGCGAGCGCCTAACACACCCTACATATGTTGAATATTTGCACGAATTAATTGACGACACGCCCTAAAACTTTTCCCAAAGCTTTTTATCTTCTTTTGCGGATTTCGGGTCATCGCGCAATTTAGCGATTTTTTCGTGTTTTAAACGCTCTTGGCGTTGTGACTCGGATTCGGGTAAGCGTTGTCGCAACTCATCCAAAAAGACATCGGTAGGATGGACATAATTTTTATTACATTTGTCTAACATGGTGAAAAGCCCCGGAGTAATTGCTAATGGTCTACGGGCTATTATATTCCGCTTGGCGCTGGTTTCATAGTCGGCACGAGTGGTATCATTGTCACCATTATAAATTTTAGCTTTGTGGCTGGAGTTAGTACGATGACGACAGATCTTGGACATTCCCCGCTTGCAAAAAACAGTCCGTACGTTGAGACGTACACGCCAACCTTACTATTTCCAATTCCCCGGCGAGAAACTCGACAGAAATTAGATTTCGGTTGTTCATTGCCATTTTGTGGCGGTGATCTCTGGAATGCGTACGAATTATCGTGGTTGAATGCGAAAGGTAAACCAGTCATCGCCATCGCTGAAATCTATTTCCCCTGCAACTCTGAAAATATCATCGAGTCAAAATCGTTGAAACTTTATTTAAATTCATTTACCCAAAGCCATTTTCCTGGTAGCGATTCAGTTGAAAATCAAATTCGTGCGGATCTGTCATTAGCCGCTGGCGCTTCAGTGCCTGTTTTTTTAAGCTCGCCAAGCACCGGGCGTTTGCCGGTGATCCGTCACTTTGAGGGCCGGTGTCTCGATGAGCTGGATGTGGCAATCGATAACTATTGCATCGACCAGAGCACGTTACAGGTCGCTCGACATGAAGTCGCTGAAACGGTAGTCTCTCATCTATTAAAATCAAATTGTCCGGTTACCTCGCAGCCGGATTGGGCCAGTGTCCTCATTCGGTACCGAGGCAAACAAATTATTCACGAAGGATTATTGCGTTATATTATCTCATTTCGACACCATCAAGATTTTCATGAACATTGTGTTGAACAAATTTATTCTGATCTCACTAAATGTTGTAGACCCTCGCATTTAACCGTTTATGCGCGGTTTACACGTCGTGGTGGCATCGATATTAACCCATTTCGATCAAATTTTGAGACGCTTTATGCCAATTGGCGTTTACCTCGTCAGTGATTACAATGATAGGACTTAAGACAGTTGTTCTCTGGGCGCCACTATATTATGATTAGTATTTAAACACCCCAATACAGAAAGGACTTACGATAAATGATGCCAGGCGAGTTTTTAACAAAGCATAAGCGCATTGCGTGTAAGTCCTAAAAAGGAAAAGAAACAATCATGGCAAAAAAATTAGCAGGCAATTTGTTTTTTGAGCATTTTGATTTTGATTTGCAATTGTTAAGAAGCCTTGGCCATATTTATGATAACGGCGCTGATTTTGGCGAATGCATGTCAACGGCCTTCGCTATCGAAGATGGTAATTTTGCAAGTTGGCATGCGGGCTGGAAAAAAACAGCGGAGCGTATCGAATCCATTGCGCAACAAAGTTTTGAGAAAGGGCATATTGTCAGTGCAAGGCGGACATATCTAAGAGCAGCTGAATATTATCGGCAGGCAGAGTTTTTTTTACGCGAAGATCTTAAAAATCCAGAGTGTTTGGCATTAGCCAAAAAACTTCGTCGTTGCTTCCAGGCCGCGGTTAACACCATCTACCCAACCGTGCAGGTGGTGTCGATTTCTCATGAGCAGATAGCAATGCCAGGTTATTTTTTTCCGGCGGTCACCGGTGCAGAAATGGCCCCAACGTTGATATATATCTCTGGTTATGACTCGTATGCCGAAGAAGGCTATTTTCAAGGTGGGCGTGCGGCATTGGCGCGCGGGTATAATGTATTATTGTTTGATGGTCCAGGGCAGGGCTTGCTGTTGCGCGAGCAAGGTATTTATTTTTCCCAGAATTGGGCCAGTGTGATTGGCTCGGTTCTCGATTTCATTCCCACTTTGCCTCATATTAATATGAAACAAGTGGTGTTGATGGGGCGTAATCTAGCTGGTTTTCATGCGATTAAAGCAGCCGTTTCCCATTCTGATCGTTTAGGGGCTGTCGTTTTAGATCCAGGTCAGTATGATGTGGAATTGATTTTACGAAAACAGCTGTCAGAAGCCTTGCGGACACTCTTCGATGCGGGCAAGAAAGATCAATTTAATGCTGAAATCGAGGCGCGTTTTGCGGGTGACTCACATCTACGGTTTTTCATCAAGAGCCGCTTAGCGGCCCATAATCTCAATTCGCCGTTTGATTATTTTAATCGCTTAAAATCATACAAAGTCACCGCCAAAGAAATTGCACAAATTACCTGTCCAACGGCAATTTGTGTGTCTGGGGATGATTTTATTGGTACCGAGCAATCTATATTTGTTCGTGATCATCTTGCTTGCGATAAAACATACATTGAATTTAGCACCAACGATGGCGCTGGCGATACCTCTGAGGTTGGTGCGGCGGCGCTATTTTATTTGCGCATATTTGATTGGTTAGATGAGGTATTTGCAATTAAGCGCGTGGAAACATTACCTGTAAAAGACTAGGGTCTGTTTACAATTGCTTTTTCGGAGCGAAAATGTCGATAATTTGTCGCAATCATCGTTTGAGCGAGGAGAATAGTGACTCCTATTTGACGAGATCAAACGATGATTGAGACAAAGAGAGCGGCATTTGCAGCCCCAAAAAGTAATTGTAAACAAACCCTAGCTAGCGATAGAGTATTATCATGCCACGAATAACCGACATAAAAGAGTTTGATTTTGAAATTGGGAAAAAGCTTGCTGGAAAATATCGCGTACTTGAAAAATTAGGCGTTGGGTACGAGGGAGAAGTGTATCGCATTATGGAGTTGGATACTGGAATCATCAGAGCGGCAAAAATTTTTTTCCCGCAACGTAATATGGGAAATAAAACAGCAACGCGTTATGCCAAGCTATTACACCAATTATCTTCGTGCCCCATTGTCATTCATTATCATACGATGGAAGAGATAGTCATCAACAAAATGAGAATTTGTTGCCTTATCACCGAGTTTGTCGATGGTATGATTTTATCCGAATTTTTAAAACGTCAACCTGGCGGATACATTGGTATTTTCAGAGGATTACAGTTATTGCATGCCTTAATTTCTGGATTAGAAACCATGCACAATTTACGGACTTATCATGGCGATTTGCACACCGACAATGTGATAGTCAAACGCTATGGGCTTGGGTTTGAATTAAAAGTGATGGATATGTTTAATTTAGGGCGCGAGCATAAACAAAATCGTGCCGATGATATTTGTGATTCTATCCGCGTTTTTTTTGATGCCATTGGGGGCGCTAAACGCTACGCCAAGCATCCAAAAGAAATTAAAGAAATCTGTTTGGGATTAAAGCGCAGTTTAATTATAAAAAAATTCCGCACAGCGGCGTATTTGCGCGACTATTTAGAAAATATTGAATGGCAATCTCCTTATCGGGAATAAAAAGCAGATGTTATTACATCGAGTTGAAGAGGTGCCAGTTGTTAAAATCATTCCATGTGCAGGCTATCATGTCGGCATATTTGCTATGCGCTCAGTCGATAAAAATACCCCTTCTGAAGATTCGGTATTGGTAGATATCTTTCAAGATAATGGCTTGTTATTAGCGGTGGCAGACGGCGTTGGTAGTTCGCCTAATAGCGCTCAAGCTTCTCATGGGGTATTGCACGACATTAAGAAAGCTTTCAGTGCGGCCAAAAAAACCTTAACCGAAGGGGAGTGCCGTAATTTAATTCTCGACAGTTTAGAATTCACTAATCAGCGTTTACTGGCAGAGAGCATGCCGAGCGCGCAAACAACACTGACCATGTGTTTAATCATTGATCACGATTATCGCGTCTTTCAAATTGGTGATTCGGGATTATTGCATTACGGCCAACGAGGCAAATTGAAATATAAAACCGTGGCGCATTCGCCGGTCGGTTATGCGTTAGAGGCCGGCTTGATAGATGAGCATACGGCATTGGCGCATCCTGAAAATCATTATGTCGATAACGTGGTGGGCGATAAGCACATGAAAGTGGAAATTTGCCCACAAATCCCTCTGGGGCGGTACGATAATTTATTATTGGCGTCCGATGGCTTATTAGATAACGCCACTTTTGAAGAATTATCATCAGTGAGTCGACAAGGTCCCTTCGAGCAAGCATTCCAAAAATTGGCAGACGCTTGTATTACAATGAAAAATCCGATAAGTAATCAGCCTTTCCCAAAATACGATGACATTAGCTTTATTCTGTGTCGACGCAGCAGGTAGCGTATTTGCTCAAGCTAGAGCACTGCAAGCCGTGATTAGGTTAACGATAAGGTAAATATTATTGAATATTAATATGTAAAAAATTTTTCCATAATGCGGCTCTTAGATAATCTTATCGGAGAAAAATAATTATGTCTTTACATGCTCAAGCCGGTGTTGGAATTAACGAACAAGATATGCAACGAATCGATAGCGAATTGCAAGAATATTTAAATGATCCCGTTACCTTAGACACGTATACGGACCCCATGATATTAAACTCGGGTCATTCGCTAAATAATGCGCATTATCCTCGAATAAGGCAATGCACACAAACTCGAGAAAACATATCAGATCGAACAGCAAATACGTTACTTACAGCGCTTACCAAGTGTGTTACTGATCCCTTGATTGACCCGATATCAAAAAGACCAATGGAATTTCCGGTTTGCCTATTAGATAGGAATAATAAATTCATTCCCGGGGCATTCTGTGACAAAAAAACCGCAGAAAGCCCTGAATATGCCAGTATTATCCGTGCAAAATGGTCGATGGTCGGCTCTGCTGGCCCTATCCGCTATATAAAAGATTTCACGACGAGTATTTTTTTAGAGAAGCGCCGTTCATTGCTAGACGATGCCCAGCCAGAAGAAGCAAAAATCGAAGGAGCGACTTTTGAAGAAGTCACTAAACAGTTATATCACTTCCTAAATTTGAACAAAAGCAAGTCAGCTGAAAATGTCTTATTAGGCGTAATGCAGTTGGACGGGAGCGATGCTCGCTATCGTATTCGTTTGACAGTAGAACAAAAATTCGAACTGCATTGGCAATTAGCTAATATCTATTATCGCAAAGGTAATATTGCGGAGGCCAACAAATGGCTTTCCCCATTAGCTCAGCAAGCATCTTTTAATGTTGAGATTGATATGGTTTGGCGTATTCAGACCTTGGTTAAGCTCGGAGACATCGGTCGCTTTGGAAAAAACTTCGACGAAGCCCGGGGCTATTATCAGAAAGCGCAAGAAATCGCTGAGCAATTTTTTGCAAAAAAACCACCGCTTAACTTGGCGAGTGCAAAAGTAAAATACTTCTATTTAATGGCAATAGAAAATGAAGCCTATATCGAAAAAGAATTGATGAAGCAAGCAAAAGCCAAAAAAAATGCAGCGCTAGAGGCAAGCCAAAAGGCTAAAGTGCTTAATACCGCAACAAAAGCGCTGAGAATAGCAGAGAATTTTCTTTGGGAAGCACGTTCGGCGCAAGGCACAGAACAGGAAGTTGCCATTATCCGTTCGCATGCGCATTTGGCATTGTCAAAGATATACCTAATTTTGAAAGACTTTGGCATGGCATATGTCGCAATTGAAGAAGCTTTTAAGCAGTTTCAGATAGGTCAATTCTGTTTAGATCAACAAACGCCTTTTGATTTCCAACGTAAGCTATTAGCTCAATACACGATTAACACGGCTGAATATTTCAACGCGGCTTCTCAAGGAGATAAGCAACATGAAATTAAAGACGATGAAACCCTTGAAGAGTACCTGACAAGAAGAGCAGATTATGTGGTGCAAAATTCAGAATTGGCGAGAGCTGAACAACAGATAAGTGAGCTGAATAGTGAGTTAGAAACAATCTCATTTGTGCTTGGGAGTCATGAGACACCTGCTGAGGACAAACCTCAGTGGCAACAACGTTCCAACGAACTGCAGACTGAGTTAGCGCAATTATACCAACGGTTACCACAATTACAGCATGCAAGCAGGGGAAGTAATTTGGGCTATACTTCGATTCGTGAAGCAACCGGTTATTTTGCAAGTGTGGCAAGGGCCACAATTGACTGTTTGGCAACCGTTTTAATTCAGTATCGAACGGAACGTTCAGCTTTGTTGGAAACCGGTGTGTTGTATTTTCGTTTGGGTGAGTTTGACAAGGCAGAGTTTTATATCAATAAAACGCTAAAAGTATCGCCGAATGATAAAAAAGCAAAGCAATGTTTAGCGGCTATTTATAAGCGAACCGGGAGAGAAGTAGGAGAAGAAAAAGCAGCTCCGCCACAACAACAATCATTATCATCATCATCTTCTTCTTATTCTCACTCTTCAAATGCCGCCGGTCATTTCGCTAGCCAACAGCGGCAACAGCAACAGCAACAGCAACAGCAACAACAACGACAACGACAACCGTGCCCATATGATGACGATACGCACTTGGTTTTTGAGATACAGGGCAAATATTGCCCAAACTGTGGTTGATGATGGAATTAACAGAACCGCAGCGTGTGTGCCCCCCAAAAAAACAGCGCGGGGAGGCGCACGCGACTGTTTTCATTTAAAGAGGTAAAGACATGTTGGAATCAATATCTGCGTTTTTTAGCGCCAGCTTCACTCGGGTAAAAGCAAATCTTTCTACCCGCTATTCTCCTCTCGCACTATTGATAGGGGTATTGTTAATACCGCCAGCAATTTTATTTGCAGTGGTGTTAGGCGTGTGCAGGCTGTTATCGCGCTGCTTTCCACAACCAACGGTAAAATATGAGCCTTATGTGGCGACTATAACGAAAGATGTCCAAGAAGGAAAGCAAAGACTATTTGGACAGATGACTGGAGCTGCCTTTTCTTTTGAGATTCGATTGGACGACACCTTGCTGCGGCAGTGGCCTGCGTCTGATTCGAGAGAGGGGGTATTGAGTGCGGGAATTTTTGTAACAACCAGTAGGGATGATGGTTTTCCTTTCAGGAATATCCATTTAAAACCTACTGAACAACCAACAGTCGTACCGCTTGCCATTATTGGTGATGGGCGCAGTGATGACGACGACTTATCGGCCACCACTCTTGCTACCGATGATTGTCACCGCATAACGTCTTGAGGTTATCTAACGCTTTTTGTTCGAGCTGGCGTACGCGTTCCGCAGAAATTTGGAAGCGCTCGGCCAATTCCTGTAAGGTAGCTTTATTGTCATTGAGCCAGCGCGTGCGAATGATGATTTGTGAACGCTCATCTAATTGCTCGAAAGCATGCTGTAATCTGTCTGTTGCATCAATTTGCCAATTATCTTGTTCGATTAATAAAGCGGGATTGGCGCCTTTATCTTCTAGATATAAAGCGGGGATGTAAGGATTTTCATCTTCGGCTGTATCTTGGTGGCCATCGAAAGCGGCATCTTGGGCATTTAAACGCATTTCCATCGCGATCACTTCCCTGACGGGCACATTCAATTCTTTCGCGACATCTTGAATTTCAGCTTCGGAGAACCACCCTAAGCGGGGTTTCATTTTCCGAAGGTTAAAAAATAATTTACGTTGTGCTTTGGTGGTGGCAATTTTTACGATGCGCCAATTTTTGATGATATATTCATGAATTTCGGATTTGATCCAATGGACAGCGAAAGAAACCAAGCGAACCCCAACCGTGGGATCAAAGCGTTTGACCGCTTTCATTAAGCCGATGTTACCTTCCTGGATGAGATCGGCAAGCGCTAAGCCATAGCCGTTATATTCTTTGGCAACTCGAACCACAAAACGTAAATGGGATAGAACTAAAGCACGCGCAGCGCTTAAATCGCCTTGCTGCTGCAAGCGGCTTGCCAATTCATATTCTGCTTGCGCGCTTAACATTGGAATGCCATTAACGGTTGCCATGTAGGCTTCCAAGCTAGGTACTGGGACTAAGAGTTGTTGTAATTCATTCATTTCTTAATTCTCCTCACGACTTTCGCTGATTTTAGCACTCTTGATGGCAGAGTGCTAATCTTATGAGTTGGTCAAAATAATGCTATACTTTAAGTATAAAAATTAAACAAAAAGGAAAGGGTTATGTTGCAGCAGAAAACGCCTAATGACACTATTAATCAAGAAGTTCAAACAAAAATAAGTAAGATGTTTAGCGATTCTTCGATGGTTAAGAAAAAAAATGGCGCGGTGATTCTCTGGGTTTTTCGTGAAAGACAGATGCTCCATGAGAAAGAGGCTCACATAAAAACGGCTTTACCCGTTATCCAAGACGCCATGGATGCGCTATTAAAGGAAGATAAAAAAGAAGATCACGAGGGAGAAAAAGTTTTCGGCACATGGAAGGGGGGAAAGGGGATTGCTAAAGAAGGGAAATGCACTACTTCTGCACGGCAAGCTAAAGAGCAGTTGATTATAAGCTTCGGAAAAGAGGATAGCGCAGCAGGCAGTCAATTTTTTTGTACTTCTTGCCTGATTTACATGCCAACTCTCATTACTAGCGGTAATGGTTTCAGGTTCATCGACAATGCTGGTGGTTATTCCTGCCATCGGCTTCCTTTAATTGTCGATATGAAAAACCAGATAACGTATCTTATCGATATGCAAACGTCACTTAGAAGTGACTAGCACCATGTTGTTGACGTTTATGTGATAAGCTATAAAAACCATTCCGAAATGAAAGACAAGCTGAGTAAAATTTTTCGAACCCTTTGCAATTCTACAGAAGAAGATAAAGATCCAGCAGAACTGGGAGCGATAGAGGATGAGGATAATCTGAAGAAGAATCGGAATGGAAAAACAACCAATCCTGGTCAAGGCGCTGGTTTATTTTCTTCGCAGCCATCAGCGCAGGAAGAGCAGGAAGAGCAGGAAGAGTACAAACCGGATAATTTGTTGGCGAGGCCAAAAAACCACTAATACCTAAATCAGTAGGGAGTCGTAACTATGGTGCTTTTTTGCTGAAGCTACAAAAAAACAAATTAGGCGCGGGGATTGGTATTTCTCAAATGCTTAGCGACGGCGAACCATGAGCCGATAAAACCACAAGCCGCACCGGTAAAGAGCAATATCAATATGGCCTGGTTGTCTAATCCTTGTAAATGATACGTGCTATCATATAAGCGTGCCAATTGTTGCACAGGCTCTTGTAGCCAAGAGATGAAAACATCAATGAGCACCAACGCGATGATGGCTCCAATGCCGCCGTACAATAGCCCAGAATACAAAAAGGGTCGGCGAATGAAAGCATTGGTACCACCAACCAATTTAATAACCTCGATTTCAGAGCGATGGCTTTGCGTATTCAGTCGAATTGTATTGCCAATAATTAAAATGACACCAATGGCCAAGAGAATAGCTAGCCCATAGACGATTTGCCTGCCTAAATTGATCATGGTGTAGAAGCGTTGCACCCATTCTAAATCCAATTTGCCAACATCAACCTCCGCATAGGCGCGTAAATCGGTTAACAATTGTTGGATTTTACGTGTTGAGTGGATGCTTTTGGCGGGATGGATTTCAATGACGCTTGGCAGTGGATTGGTTTCTAACTCGGCTAAAATATTTGTGAAGCCAGAGTAAGATTCTAATTCTTTCAAGCCATCATCCGGTGAAATTAATTTAACTACGCCAACATCGGGGCGTTTTTCAATAATGGCAATAAGATTGGCGGCATTTTTTAGAGAAATTTCTGGTTTTAAATATAGCGAAATTTGCGCGTCGCCATTCCAGCCTTGTGAAAACACCTGAATATTGTCAAGGATCACGTATAACCCAAAGGGTAATGAGAGCGCGATGCCAATAACCGCCAGCGACATTAAGCTGGCTAACGGCGCTTTACTCATAGCGCCAAAGGCGGCGACACAAGCTTGTAGATGTTGCGTGCCATACTGTCGAAGGGTTGTTCTCGATTTAACAGGGCGGATGATGGGCTTTTTCTGTGGTGTACTCATGACGCTCAGTCTACCATTTTACCTTTATTGAGGGTGATAATGCGATGATGCATCCGTGATATTAAAGAAATATCGTGGCTAGCAATCATAATATTGACCCCGACGGCATTAAATTCCTCAAATAATTGCATAATCTCTAAAGAAAGCTTTGGATCTAAATTGCCAGTGGGTTCATCGGCCATGATGAGGCTTGGTTTATTGGCAACGGCTCGGGCGATACCAATTCGTTGTTGTTCCCCTATTGAGAGATCAATCGGAAATAAAGGGGCTTTATTGAGCAAGCCCACTTTAGCTAACGCGGCACGTACCCGCTTGGCAACATCGTGTCGAGGGAGTCCAGTAATGACCATGGGTAAGGCGACATTTTCAAAGATGGTTCGCTCCGGTAGCAACATGGGGTTTTGAAAAATCATGCCAATTTGGCGACGATAGAACGGTATTTTGCGTGTTGATAGCCGGGATAAAATATTGCCGTTTATGGTGATTTGCCCGCCAGAGCATTGCTCCATGAGCATAATTAATTTTAATAAGGTGGTTTTCCCAGCGCCAGAATGACCGGTTATAAAAACGAACTCTCCCTCGGTAATCGCTAAATTAATATTGGTAAGCGCGTCATGACCATTAGAATAGCGCTTGCTGACTTTTTTGAATTCGATCATAAGCTGATTTCTCGTTAAAAGTTAATCACTTTTTGCATCATTCACTAAGCTGGGATCAAGATCAAAGACAGCGGCAACAAAATCTTCAGCAACAAATGGTCGAAGATCTTCTAATCCTTCGCCCATACCAATAAAGCGAATGGGGATTTGTAATTGGTCGGCAATTGCGAAAATGATCCCACCTTTTGCGGTGCCATCTAGCTTTGTGATAACGATCCCGGTGATCCCAATGTCTTTATGAAATTGTTTAGCTTGGCGTAAAGCACTTTGTCCGGTGGTCGCATCGAGCACCAATAAGACTTCATGAGGGGCCTTGGCGTCGAGTTTACCAAGAACGCGTTTAATTTTCGCGAGTTCTTGCATTAAGTTGGCTTGGGTGTGTAATCGACCCGCGCTGTCGGCTAATAAGACGTCAATATCGCGTGCTTGTGCCGCTTGCAGGGCATCGAATACCACCGAAGCACTATCTGCTCCGGTGTGTTGTGCGATAACAGGAACACCATTACGCTGTCCCCACGATTGTAATTGCTCAATAGCAGCAGCACGAAAAGTATCACCGGCAGCTAACATCACCTTGCACGATTGTTGTTGTAGGACATGGGCAATTTTACCGATAGTGGTGGTTTTGCCACTGCCATTGACACCGACCATAAGAATCACGATCGGTTTTTGTTCGAGGTCGAAAGTTAATGGTTTGGCGACCGGTTTTAATATAGTAACTAATTGTTTTTGTAAGGCGGCAAGTAAGGCATTGGGATCGCTTAATTCTTTGCGTGATAAGAGCGCGGTTAAGTTTGTCATAATTTGTGCGGTGGTTTCGATGCCAACATCAGCAAGGATTAATTGCGTTTCCAGTGCCGCCATCAATTCTTCGTCAATGACTTTTTTTCCAAGGAATAGGGCGCTAACGCCTTGGCTAATTTGATGACGGGTTTTGGAGAGACCCTGTTTTAGTTTTTGGAAAAAGCTTGTTTTGGTTGTCTCATTATCAGGCTCAGCGGGAGAAGGGGGGGATGATTTGCGTTTTAGGAAACTAATCATAGCGTTACTCTATCGTGTAATTTACTTAAGTGGGTTATCCTAACATTTTAGACTCTGCTATCGTAAGAACTTTTATCAAAAAGAGGTTTGTCGTCATGGTAAATAGGTTAATCTGGCTCTCGCTAAGTGTGCTATTGTTGCCAATCTGGGTGTGTGCGAGTACTGTACATGAATACACCCTCGATAATGGTTTAAAATTAATCGTTAAAGAGGATCACCGAGCACCCGTTGCGGTCAGTCAAATTTGGTATAAGGTGGGTTCGAGCTATGAACCGATTGGTATCAGCGGGATTTCCCATGCGTTAGAACACATGATGTTCAAAGGGACTAAAACCGTTCCTCTGGGTGGTTTTTCACGTCGGATTGCTGAACAAGGCGGCGAAGAAAATGCCATGACGTCGCGAGATTTTACGGTGTATTTCCAAACAATAGCGGCAAAGAATTTGCCATTGAGTTTTGAGCTTGAAAGTGATCGCATGCAAAATCTACAGTTTGTCGAAAAAGAATATGAGAATGAAATTAATGTGGTGAGAGAAGAACGGCGCTTGCGTACCGATGATAACCCACAAAATTTAACGTTAGAGCGTTTTTACGCGGCAGTCTTTTTAGCAACGCCTTACCATCATCCGGTGATTGGTTGGATGGATGATTTGTTGAAAATGAAAATGACCGATTTGCAGCAGTGGTATCAGCAATGGTATGCCCCTAATAATGCGACAGTGGTTGTGGTAGGCGATGTTCAGCCTGATGCGGTGTATGCGTTAGCAAAAAAATATTTTGGTCATATCCCTAGGCGTGAGGTACCAACAGAAAAAATTGAGCGGCCATTGCCACAAACCGCAGAAAAACGGATTGAAGTGAAAGTGCCTGCGAAGTTACCTTGGTTGCTATTTGGATTTCTTGTGCCATCGGTCAATACTGCGGAAGTGAAATGGGAACCTTATGCCCTGGATTTGGCGGCAGCCATTCTCAGTGAAGGCGAGAGCTCTCGGCTGCAGTCGGAGTTGGTTCGAGGCAAAGCAATAGCCACAGAAGCCAGTGGCGATTACAGTCCATTTGAGCGCTTGGACAGCACCTTTGTGATCGCCGGAACGCCATCGCAAGGCCATGATATTAAATTATTGGGATCTGCGTTTAAAGAGGAGCTGCAACGTTTGCGTGATAAACCGGTTTCTAAAAGTGAATTAAACCGGATCCGAACGCAAGTGATTGCTGAGAAAATCTATTCTAAAGACTCTATGTCTTATCAAGCCTTTGAGATCGGAAATTTCGTTACTATCGGTGTGCCATGGCAAATGACCGAGGAATATCTTGAAAATATCAAACAAGTGACGCCAGCTCAGATCCAAGCGGTTGCGCAGAAATACTTGACGCCAGAGCGGTTAACCATCGCGGAATTAATGCCGTTACCTTGGGAAAAAGCAGGTAAAAACCACAAGCAAGGAGCAATAACCCATGAATAATTTATTACAGAAATATTTTGTGCTATGGTTACTATTGCCGATAGGGGTAATGGCTGCAGCACCGCCGGCACCCGATCTGCCTGAGGTGAAACATGTGCTTGATATCCAACATTGGAAAACCAAGAATGGTGCTCGCGTGTATTTTGTGGCGGCGCCAGAGATCCCGATGGTAGATATTAGCGTGGTATTTGCTGCCGGAAGCGCGCGGGATGGCAAACATTTTGGTACCGCGTATGTAACCAGTCAATTGTTGTCGCAAGGTACTGCGGAATTGTCTGCCGATCAAATTGCGAGGGGGTTTGAAAATAGTGGCGCACAGTACAGCGCCCAAGTCGACCGAGATAAGTCCGAAGTGCATTTGCGCAGCTTAACCGAAAAAACCTATTTTGAGCCGGCGTTGAAATTATTCAATCAAGTACTCACTAAACCAAATTTTCCAGAGTCGGCATTTGCTCGAGAGCAGAAAGCCGCATTACATGGCTTAAAAGAAGTGCAACAGTCGCCAGAGGCCATTGCAGAAAATGCATTTTATTCTGAACTGTATCACAACCTGCCTTACGGCCACCCTGTCCTGGGGACAACTCGGGGTTTAAAGAGTCTCAATCCTCAGGTGCTGCAGAAATTTTATCGCAATTATTATACGGCGAAAAACAGCATCATCACTGTGGTGGGTGCATTAACTCAAGATGAAGCAAGAGCAGTCTCTGAAAAAATCAGCTCGGGCTTGCGGCAAGGGAAAGAAGCAGCCTACCTACCTCGTGTGGCAAAGAGTAAAAAAAATCGGATGATCCATGTGTTTTTCCCATCGAAACAAACCCATGTCCGTATGGGCGAAATTGGGATTCGCTGGAAAGATCCAGAGGCCTTGGCTTTATATGTCGGGAATAATATTTTAGGTGGTGGTTCAACGCTCTCTCGATTGTTTACCAATGTTAGAGAGAAGGAAGGGCTATCTTATAATGTGTATAGTTACTTTTTACCGTTACAAACCAATGGTCCCTTCGTTGTTGGCTTGCAAACCAAGTTTGAGCAAACCATCAACGCGTTAAGCGTGGTTACCCAGACCTTGCGCCGCTTTTTGTCTGAAGGACCGACAGAACAAGAGTTGAAATTTTCTCAAGATAATTTAATTAATGGTTTGCCACTTCGACTCGCCTCTAATCGCGCCATCAATCGACAATTGGTTAAAATTGGTTTTTATAAAATGCGGTTGTACTATCTGGATGAATGGGCTTCTCGTGTTGCGGCGTTAACGACAACAGATATTCGGGATGTTTTTCAAAAGCAAGTGCGAATGAATCATTTGTTAGTTGTTACTGTCGGGGCTGAGCAAGCCGAAAATATGGCTCAAATCCTGAGTTGAGCTAACTCGTAAGGCAGTGTTGGATTGGTCATATGAAGGAAAAAGTATTCGGCAAGGTTCGTATTATTGGCGGCGTGTGGCGTGGCCGCAAAATCGATGTGCCAAGCAACACGACCTCAGTGCGACCAACATCAGATAGGATCCGGGAAACTTTGTTTAATTGGTTGGCGCCCTATATTGAAGATGCCAGTTGTTTAGATTTATATGCCGGCAGTGGGATTTTGGGGTTTGAGGCCTTGTCACGCGGGGCGCGATTTGTCACGTTTATTGATCATGATCAAGAGGTTGTTCGCCATTTGAATCGTACCAAGACCTTGTTACAAACAACGGCGGCAGATATTGTTTTTGCTTCAATTCCAGAAGCGATTGGCAATCGCATTCATCAGAAATCGGTTGAAATAGTGTTTCTTGATCCACCCTTTCATCGCAACATGGTTGTACTAAGTTATGAATGGTTAATTCGCAGTGGCTGTCTTGCTAAACACGCTTTAATTTATTTAGAAACAGAGGCAGGATGTGATATTAAAGCGTTACAACCGATGCTGGAATGTGTCCGCAGTAAACAAGCAGGGCAGGTTCGTTATCATTTATTGAAAGTGATCGCGTAATTTATCACGAGAAGCGGATAAGATAGGACCAAGTGGTTACGCAGCTTGACAATTGATAGGCTTCTTGCTTGAATAAACTCTACTGTGTATAGGTGAAGCGTTGATATGGCTCCCAAATTTTGTCTTTTAAGTGGTTTGTGCTTATCATTGATGGGCTGTGGCACTTTTTCAGTAACCACGCCACCACCGATACCCAAAGCCGATCCGGCGGAGACCACGCTTGCCGAAGCCGCGGTTGCGGTAACCGAATCTTTACATGAGCTTGCTGAGTTGCGTCGTGCCGCCACCCCAGCGGGAAAAAAAATTGTCAATGCCGAAACCTATGGTCATATTCCTGGTATTATTTCCGTGGATTGGTCTGGGCCGGTCGAGCCGTTGCTGAGAAAAGTTGCCACAGTCCCACATTTTACCTTCCGTGTCATAGGTAATAAACCTGCCATCCCTGTCTTGGTAAGCATTACCAAAGTCAATGCGCCGGTATCTGAAATTTTAAGAGATATCGACTACCAAATTGGTAATCAAGCCAATGTCCGAGTGTATGCCGATGCCCATGTTATTGAGCTGCGTTATAGCAAAGTATCATAGCAACACCCCAGCGTCGTCATTACGAGGAGGAGCGAAGCGACGAAAAGTAATCCAGTCCGATGAATGGATTGCCACGTCGCGCAAAGCGTTTCTCGCAATGACAATGATCCCCTTCAGGATGCATTAAAGTTCGGGTCTCTTGCCCCCCCCTTGCTTGAATCTCTCTCGATCGATCCTTCCGTCTGAGAAACAGCAGGAGTAGGAGTAGTAGTAGGAGTGCCAAATGTAGAATAAGGATTGCTACCATGAAATTGTTGTTGTGAGTTTCTTTCTTGGCCTTTCGTCTGCGGTTCGGGTGTTAGTACCATGGATTGTTGTAATAAATCTAAGAAAGTCCGTTCAATATAACGGGCATTGTCACAATAATGCCTGAGCAGTGCCGCTTTATCGGTGGGTTCGACCTCTACCGGTAGAAACGCCGTTTGCAGTGGCGAGGCGTCGTCAGTCGCTGTTGTGAAAGTCATTGCTTGCTTCTTAGGATCTATCTTTTCGAGGGCACTGGGTTTGAATAGTTTCAGCAGTGGTCCTGTGGTTTGTTCGCTTGATCGCTCGCTTTCTAATATCTCTTTTAACACCAGCACAATTAAGGGATCGGCACAGAGAATTTGTGTTTCAAAATAAGGTAGTATGGAGTCAAGAATATTGGCGACTCGCGCGTTGTCGATATTTTTTTGATCCTTCTCAAATGGATCTTTAATTGCACTAGCCGATGACGTTTTGATGGCAGCGGTTAGCGTTTTGGTAAGGCGGGTTCGGTCTTCTATGGACATTTTGCTGAGATCAGTAAAAAAACCGTCGTTAATATATTCTTTCAGCGCAGCAGGCGTTGAGATATTTTTATTGTGTGGTGCTACTAGCGCGTCAGTGATGGTTTTTAAAAGGGGTGGATCATTTTCTGCTAAAATAGCCATGCGCAGTAATTGTTTGGTCGCTATGCGGGTATTAAAATCTTTAATGCTGGCCATAGTTTGTTTAAACGTCTCTGGTGCATTGGGTGCCTGCGCGCTTTCGGAGAGATATTGCGTTAAATCTGGGTAATGACGCGAGTCAATGCTTCGTGTCGCATCCCTACCAATGATGTTCGGTGTTTCAATGCAATAACAGGTTTTAAAGCTTTTCAAAAACGCTTCCGCACGTTGGCCGGCGGTAAGCTGATCACAATTCTCGGTATTCATAATATAGGTCATTAACCAATTTAAATTTGAGCTACCATATAAGATAAAAGTCCGTTTTTTATTAAACTCGCTATTATTGCTTCCAAAATTTTTCCAGGCTTGGTAATGCTCTATTGGTGCGCCAGAAGCAAGAATAAAACGAGAGTTGCTGTCATGGATATTTTGCAAAGTTGCTTCATCGGTAAAAGGCTCTTCAAGATTGATAGCGCCACTATTGCCGTATTTTTGGGCTTGGTTTCCATAGACGTTTTTTATGGCCTCTATTTTATGGCGCAGAGCGCTGAAGTAGGGATTTTCTGCTGAAGATTTTTCATCATCTTGTGCGGATTGTTGCAGGACAGCGTTGCCGCCATTGTTGGCGATAACTAAGTTAATGCTGAGATCCGGCTGTAAAACGCGCAGTGCCAACAGCAAATACCCAAGTAAGATATCGTCTTTTTCGCTATCACCTTGATGATCGAACGCGTGTTCTTGCATGGCTGATTTTTGTTCACGTTGATTTAACAGCATTATTCTTCTCCAGATTATTATGATGGCCGGTAAATTCTAATCCATCATGACCGACAAGATAAGCTTAAAAAAGTTTTTATAACACAAACCTTAACTCTTTTAACATGTTTCTTCCAGCATCATCAGTGTGGTGTTGCCACCAGCTGCGGTGGTATTTACCGATAAGACATGCTCGGTGCATAATCGGGGTAAATAGTGCGGACCACCTGCTTTGGGGCCGGTCCCTGAGAGCCCTTGGCCACCAAAGGGTTGTACGCCGACAACCGCACCAATCATATTACGATTGACATAGAGGTTACCAACAGCCGCTTGGGAAACAATTAAATCAATCGTTTCATCAATCCGACTGTGGATCCCGAGGGTTAAGCCATACTGGGTGCGATTGATGTCAGCAATGATTTTTGGTAAATCTTGGGCTTTATAGCGGATCACATGCAGGAATGGTCCAAAAACTTCTTGTTCCAGTTGCAAAATCGAGGAGATCTCGAAGGCAGTGGGTCCAAAGAAATAGCCTTGATCGGCGAGCGCTTTAGAGATAGGGACTTGGTAAATTAATTTGCCGATACCATGAAGATGGTGGAAGTGAGAGTGGAGCTTATCAAGCGCTTGGCGATTGATGACCGGGCCAATATCCGTTGACAGGAGCGCGGGATCGCCAATGCGTAATTCGGCCATAGCGCCTTTGAGCATGGTGACGATGCGGGAAGCGCAGTCTTCTTGTAGATATAATACTCGCAAGGCAGAGCAGCGTTGCCCAGCGCTGCCAAACGCCGAAGCGATCACATCGGCGACGACTTGTTCGGTTAGTGCTGAAGAATCAACTATCATGGCATTTAAGCCACCGGTTTCGGCGACCATCGGAATAATATCCGAATGATATTCGGTGAGTTGGCGTTGAATGGCTTTGGCGGTATTGGTTGAGCCAGTGAACATGACGCCATTAATTCGGGGATCTCTGATTAATTCTGTACCGACGGCGCCATCACCTTGTATCAATTGAATGGCAGCAGGCGGGAAGCCACACTCGTGCATGAGTTTCACTGCTTCATAAGCTATTAGAGGGGAATATTCAGAGGGCTTTGCTATCACAACGTTTCCGGTGACAAGTGCTGCGGTGATCTGCCCTAGGAATATGGCTAATGGAAAATTCCACGGACTGATGCAGATAAAAACGCCGCGGCCGCGGAGAAATAATTGATTTGATTCGCCTGTTGCGCCGGTGAGAATTTTGGGTGGTGCGATGGTGTTACGTGCTTCATTGGCATAATAGCGGCAGAAATCAATGGCTTCGCGCAATTCAGCAATGGCATCTGGTAGGGTCTTCCCTGCTTCACGAATAGCAAGGTAAAGGAATTTTTCGCGGTTTTTTTCTAATTGTGTTGCTAGATTTTCTAATAGATTTGCACGCGCCTCGACGCCAAAATCATGCCATGGTTGTTTATAAGCGATGGCATTTGCCAAGGCTTGGTTGACTTGGGAAGGATCAGCAAATTTGACTTTGCCCACAGGCGTTTTTTGATGACTGGGATCGGTCACCGCTACGGCATCGGTGGTTTCTTGACTATTGGGGATAAGAGAGGTTGCAAAATAGCTTTGCTCGGCAGCTTGGTTGAGCAGTACTTGTAGCTGTTGTAGCGATGGAATATGTGCTAGCTCGATACCAGAAGAATTGGTGCGATCGGTGCCATATATTTCACTGGGTGCCGGGATGTTTGGGTGTGGGATCTGTGACAGTTTCTGAGTTTTTTCGATTGGATTGGCGATGATGGCTTCTATAGGTAGTTTTTCGTCAACAAGACGGTTTACGAATGAAGTATTCGCACCGTTTTCCAATAGTCGTCGGACGAGATAGGGGAGCAAGTCTTCATAGCAACCAATAGGGGCGTAGATGCGGCACTGGGTTTGGGTGGTGCGAGATTTAATTAAATGATCATATAAGCTATGCCCCATGCCATGGAGACACTGGAATTCAAAACGGGTATGGGGCTCGACCATTTCACTGATGGCTGCCACGGTGAAAGCGTTATGGGTTGCAAATTGTGCGAAAAAATGTTCGCTATGTTGAATGATTTTCTGGGCACAAGCTAAGTAAGAAACATCGGTATTGGTTTTTCGAGTAAATACCGGGTAGCTCTCCAATCCAAGCACTTGTGCGTTTTTAATTTCGGTATCCCAATATGCGCCTTTAACCAGGCGTAAAGGAATGCGTTTTTGTTGGCGCTCGGCAAGACTGACTAGCCAGTCAATGACTGAAAAAGCACGTTTTTGATAAGCTTGTAAAGCCAATCCGAGCCCTTCGTACTCGGCTAAGCTCGGGTGGGAATAGACCGCTTCAAAAATAGCAAGCGAAATATCCAAGCGGTAAGATTCTTCAGCGTCGATGGTTAAACCGATATTAACTTGTTTGGCAAGTATGGCTAATTCTAAGAGGTTGGCAATGACACTTTCTAACATATATTCATGTTGCGAATATTCGTAACGAGGATGTAGGGCAGATAACTTGACTGAAATACCAGGGTTAGTGAAAAGATCACTATTCGGTGCGCTTCTTCCTATCGTGGTAATGGCATCGTGATAGGCTCGAAAGTAACGCTGTGCATCCAGAGCGGTTCTGGCTGCCTCCCCAAGCATATCGTAAGAGAAAGTGTAGTTTTGAAATTGTTTCGATGCGCGAGTAAGCCCGTCTGCAATGGTTTTGCCGAGAACAAATTGAGAACTTAGCACTTTCATCGCTTGTTGGACTGCTTTCCGGATTAATGGTTCGCCACTGGTTTTAATTAGTTTTTTAAAAATCTTACCGAGGGTAAAGCTATCGGACTGGGGATCCGATAACACTTTGCCCGTGAGCATCAGAGCCCAGGTCGTTGCATTTACCCAAAGGTTGTCAGTTTTTTTTATATGGTTTTGCCAATCCGCGGAAGTGATTTTATCGCGCAGCAGTCGGTCGATGGTGCTTTTATCTGGGATCCTTAAGAAGGCTTCTGCCAGGCACATTAATGTAATTCCCTCCTCACTGGAGAGGTCATATTCATAAAGAAAAGCGTCTAAGCCACTTTTTTTGAGACGGGAGGCGCGGATTTGTTTCACAAGATCATAGGCATGGTGGTGAATTTTCGTTAATTGTTGTGGCGACAAGTTAAGCGAGCTCAATAACAACCGGATGCATTCTGTTTCATCTTGGAAATAGGCATCACAAATGGATTTTTTTAATTTTGAAATAGTTGGTATTGGAGAAGTGAATAACATTGTGGTATGCCTCTTTCAAACGGTTTTTAACCGGAGCAATATGCCATTTTTCCCTCCAAGAAGGAAGATCTCAAGGGGAATTTCATGGGAGTGGGTTTTTCGAGGATGGATAAACAAAAAACCCCGGCGATGTGCTGGGGTTTTCGTCTGAAATTGGGCTTTGCCAATTACATCGCTACGGCTGGAGCAGCTGCTTTAGCTTTACGTTTTCTTTTGGTGGAACGTTTTTTAGCAGCAGGTTTGCTTTTAGCGGTAGCACGCTTTTTAGTCGCTTTACGTTTAACGGCTGTTTTGCGTTTAGCAGCGGTTTTACGTTTAACGGCTGTTTTGCGTTTAACGGCTGTTTTACGTTTAACGGCTGTTTTGCGTTTAACGGCTGTTTTACGTTTAACAGCAGTCTTACGTTTTACAGTTGCCTTTTTAGCAGTCCGTTTCTTAGTTGCCATGATCCCCTCCTTCGGTAAAATGGTAAAAGCCTTACAGGATTAATAATAGCCGAGACAATGATAAAATGCACATTTTAATTGTTATCTTTTCACAAATTAACAAAATAATGGCCATTCACTCGTTGTTGCACTCAGCGAAATTATCATTATTTACTAAGCAAGAAATATAATCTTCCTACTTTATTTTGTAAGTTACAACATTTTTTCAATCAAGCGGTTTGCTCGCAAGCGATTTTGGAATTAAAAACGAGGGGTATTTTAATTTTTTGGGAACTACCCAGCAAAAAAGCGGAATAATTACATTTTTTTGTAAAAGCCATTAAATATTTGGCTTTTACTTGCGCAAAAAACAGCGTGCTGTCACACAGGATGATGCGGTTTTTAAGTGAATATCGTTATAAAAAAGTTTTATCTGAGCGCCACTCTTGATCGATGCAGTAAGTTTCTTGAATGAAGTATGAGACACAAGCTGCGATAATTAATGAGAGCACTACACTAAAAAGTGCTGATTGATAGGTGGCGAGTGGAATATTTTGGTTTGCAGTGCTTGCCAAGATGAATTGATGGACGTTTAGCAACCAGTTTGTTAAAGGTTCGAGGATCATATATCCGAATAGTACGCACAGGGTATTGGTAAATGCCATGGCGGTAGCGAGACAAGTATTGTGCGTATTTTCACGAACAATTGCGAAGGCCATGATGTATGGCCCAGTAAATAATCCCAAACCGAATAGCAAGCCATACATATCCCAAAGTGGAAGCGATGGAATATATAGTATGGTCAGGAAAAAAATACATGAGAGGATAGCGCCAAACATGATTATTGGCTGTCTTCGTTCAATATAATTCGAAAGTAATGCCGCAAGCGGTGCGCCCATCACTTCCCCAAAGAAAACCAGAGAGCTGGCAAAGGCGGCTGTGTTATAGGGAATGTGGTAGCGAGCGACGAGATAGGGAGTACACCATAACGCAGAGAATACGATTATATGGGCAAGTAATAAACCACCCGCCGTGCTGGCTAGCCAAACTTGTGGTTGTGATACCACATGATAAAGCTTTTTAAAGGCGCTTCGTTCTCGTCGACGACTACTATGCTCTGGTTCGGGTGTGAAGAGCGGGCGATCACGAACGAGAAGCCACAGACAAATAGCCAAGCCCAATCCGAATTTTCCGCAAAGGATAATGGTTACTCTCCAGCCAAAGAGGGTGGTGAGGGAAAACAAAATGATTTGCGCCAAAGCGCCACCGAGCATACCGATTGTATCGGTTAAACCGGCTATCAAAGCAAAATGATTAAGTGGTAAGAATTTTGCTGCGATATATAAGGCGCTGCACACAGCAGGGGTTGCCATAGCGCCCATGAGTAAACGTGATATAGAGAGAATTATTGGATTGTGTGCAAGTCCAAAGGCAATGCAACTGATGGCAAACAGCGTGGCGCAAATGGTTAGAACACGCCTTGGCCCAAACCGGTCAACGAGCATTCCCATGGGAATTTGCATGAGGATGTAAGTGAAAGAGAAATTGTTGTTGATAATGCCGAGCTCTTGAATGGAGATGGGAAAGTCCTTGAGAAGATCGGGCGCAAAAATGCCTGACGAGTATTGGATGAGAATTTTATAAAACAGATAGAAAGCACATAGGAACCAGCCGACCAACCCTAAGCGGATAGTGTTGCTTTGCTTTCCCATGTGGACTCTCCCGCATTGCATAGTGATGAAACCTCTGAGAAGGTTAGAATAGCGAAAAATCAGAATGTTGTCATAGGAAATTCAGGCCTAGGGACATCGTATGTTTTGCGTAAGACCGACGTTAGAGAGACTTCAAGCGTTTGAAGGTGATGCGAGTGGTTAATCCCCCTTCAGGGTTATTGCTTAAAATGATTTTCCCACTATGCGCGCGGATAATGTCGAGTGTTACCGCTAAACCTAAACCGACACCGCCCGTGTTGCTTGAACGAGCGCGATCGGTGCGGTAAAAAGGATCAAATACTTGCTCTAATTCATTTTCTGGAATGCCTGGCCCATCATCTCGAACTAATATCGTAATCAAGTCGTTATCATATTGTAAGTTGACCTGGACATGCTGGCCGTACTTGATGGCATTATTTACCACATTGGTAAATGCACGTTTTAGTGCCAAGGTGCGGCCATAGAATGTCACTCGCGAGAGGGTTCCAATATATTGTGCATCATGGCCCATATCCTGCATTTCATCGCAGATAGACACCAGCAATGACTGCAGGTCTAATTTTACTTTCTCTTCATTTTCAAATTCCGCTTTGGCGAAAGAAAGTATTTGTGAAATCATTTTTTCCATTTCATCGAGATCGTTAATGGTTTTCTCGTATTCCTCTGGGGCACTAATGAATTGTGCTCTGAGTTTCAGACGCGTAATTGGAGTGCGCAAATCATGGGAGATGGCGGCCAGCATTTGAGTTCGGTTGGATAATAGGTTTTGAATTCGTTTTTGCATCTGATTCATTGCATTGGCGGTCTCTCTGACAATAGAGGGTCCATATACGCTGATGCTTTCGGAATGTAAATCCACCCCTAACCGTTCTGCGGCTAATTTGAAATGCTTGAGTGGGCCAGTGAAGCGGGCGACGGACCATGCTGAGAACAAGAGAGCGACCGCGACAACCAGCTCGAGAATAATTAAGAATAATTGCATCTCTAAAGCGTTGGTTTTAATGTGTGCGGTTAGGTTTAGCCAATTGCCACTGGGTAATTGATAAGAAACACTGAGCTTGGTATTTCGGTCGTGTAATTTTTTCTCTAATTGCCAATAAGCATCATCGCGAATTTGTAAATCAGAAGCGGGGCTATTGGAAATAGTATAGATTAGGTGCGGGTAATATAATTTACTTAAGGCTTCTTCGCGCTCTTGCCCTTGATAGGTTTGAGCGACCTCAATCATGCTAACCATTTCTTCGATGACTTCGTCACGGTTGAGTTCATTTTCAGTTTGTTTGCTGTATTGGGTATAAGCAACCATAACGCACAAGTGTAGAATAACCATGGCTGTTAGGAAAATCAGCAAATGAGGCCCTTGTATGAGGTTAAGAATTCGAGGTGTTTTCATGACAGCGGATGCGCTCAACGATTGCGGTAAAGACATAGCCTCCCCCCCGAACCGTTTTAATTAACGTCGGTTTCTTAGGGTCGGTTTCAATTTTTTGTCGTAAGCGACTGATTTGGACATCGATACTGCGATCAAAAGGCCCAGCACTGCGGTTTCTCGTTAGGTCGAGTAATTGATCTCGGCTCAATACGTGTTGTGGGCGCTCGACTAAAGCGAGTAATAACTCATATTCGCCACTGCTTAAGGTGATCTCCACCTCTTCTGGTGAGAATAAATGGCGCGCCGTTTTATCGAGTGTCCAACTGGCGAAGCGATAAACTTCATTCTGGGTTTTGATTTGTTGTTTTGAGGTATTTTGTTGTAAAACCGGATCGTTATGAGAACGTCGCAGAATGGCTTTTATTCTCGCCAGCAACTCTCGGGGATTAAATGGTTTGGTGAGATAGTCATCGGCACCCAACTCCAGGCCGATGATCCGGTCGGTTTCTTCCGTCACAGCGGTCAGCATGATGATGGGAATAGCGGATGTTGCTCGTAACTGGCGGCATAAAGCAAAGCCATCTTCTCCGGGAAGCATGATATCTAATACAATTAAATCGAAAGGTTCAGGGGTTGTGGCGATGGCTTGTCTCATCGCTTTACCATCCATGGCAACTTGGATGTGGTAACCGTGTTGTGTAAGAAATTTGCCCAGAAGATCGCGGATCTCTTGATCGTCATCAACGATGAGGATATATGTTTTATTATCCATCGCTTAAACCCGTCAATAAAAAGAGGTAGTGTATCATGTTGTTTAATGATTTGCCAACCCTGTGGTTGAATACTGTCACAAGCCGGGTTTCCTGGTAAACTACGCCCTTGATTTGTAAAAAAGTTATTATGGTATGCCCGAAATTACGCAGTTACAAGAATGGCAAGCCTTGCAATCTCATCGGGAGGCTTTGCAGACCACTCATTTTAAGGAATTTTTTGCACAGCCCGTGCGTCAGTCTGAATTTAGCCTCATGCAACATGGGATACTTTTCGATTATTCGAAAAATTTAATCACTCGCACGACGATAGATTTATTGATTCAACTAGCGGAGGCGCGAGGCTTGCGGCAAGCCATTTCCGATTTATTTGCTGCTCGATTTATCAATGCTTCAGAAGCTCGCCCGGTGGCTCATCATTTGCTTCGACGTTTTAATAAAAATCCCGTTGTTATCGATGGCACAGAAGTGATGGGGGAGATTTTGGCGGAACGGGAGCGGTTATTTCAGTTTACCCACGCTATTCGTAGCGGACAATGGCGCGGGGCTAGCAACAAACCGATTAACACCATCGTTAATTTGGGGATAGGGGGCTCGCGGTTGGGACCAGAAATGGCGATAGAAGCGTTATTGCCGTATGTTGATCCGGCCATGTCATTTCATTTCATTTCCAATATCGACTCGTACGCATTAGATTGGTTGCTTGCAAAGCTCGATCCAACTACCACGGTTTTTATTGTTTCGTCTAAGTCGTTTACCACCGCGGAAACGATGCGTAATGCCCAACGCGTTCAACAATGGTTGACCGCGCAACTTGGCGCGCCAGAAATGTGTCGATTTCATTTGGTTGCTGTGACGGCAGAGCCAAAGCACGCTATTGAATTTGGTATTCATCCCGATAACATCTTTAAATTATGGCCGTGGGTGGGTGGACGATTTTCTGTGTGCTCCAGTGTTGGCTTAAGTTTAGCGCTGGCAATTGGCATGGCGTCTTTTACTGAATTTCTTCGTGGTGCCAATGATATCGATCAGCACTTTGCGGCAGCACCTTTTTCGCAAAACATACCGGTTATTTTAGCATTGTTAAGCATTTGGTATACCAATTTTCATCATGCGGCAACGCACGCGATGGTGCCTTACCACGATGGGCTTGCGAAATGGATAGCGTATTGCCAACAATTACATATGGAAAGCAATGGTAAATCAGTCACTCGAGATAATCTGCCAATTCATTATCGAACCAGCCCAATAATATGGGGTGGTGTCGGTTGTGATGTACAACATTCTTTTATGCAGCTATTGTATCAAGGTACCGAGTTGGTTCCGGTCGATTTCATTTTACCCTGTCAAGCGATTGTGGGTGCGGCAGATTCACAAAAGGGATTGGTTGCCAATTGTTTGGCGCAAGCACAGGCCTTAGCCTTTGGCACTCAGCAGGATGGCCAATGCGTCAGCGAGCCGCTTCTTTTTGAAAATATTATGGGTCAGCAACCGAGTAATATTTTGATGTTTGCCAAGTTAACGCCGTATATTCTTGGTGCGTTGATTGCCATTTACGAGCATAAAGTGTTCGCACAAGGCATCATATGGGATATTAATTCATTTGATCAGTGGGGTGTGCAATTAGGTAAAACAGTGGCGGATGCAATTTTAAAAGAGCCCTCTGCGATGCGTTCATCGACAGCGGCGTTATATGCCCATTATCAAAAAATGACGACAGGTGATTTATGACAGCAGAAATTGAAAAAGATATTCGAGTGGTTAAGAAATACCCCAATCGGCGTTTGTATGATACGGCAATTAGTTGCTACATCACCTTAGACGATGTCAAAGCCTTGGTGTTGGAGCAAGCGATATTCCAGGTGATTGATGCCAAAACGGGAGAAGACATTACCACCAGTACCTTGCTGCAGATTATCAATGAGCATGAAGATAAAAGCCAACCCATTTTTACAGTGTCGGTATTACAAAACATTATCCGATTTCAAGATCATCACTTAAAATATCTGCTTAAGCGATATCTTGATCAGAGTATGCGATTTTTTATCATGCATAAGACGACGCTCGAACAAGACGTTCAAGCGATGCTAGATGTTTCACCAAGTGCGGTGGTTCACGAGATTGCAGAGAGAAATTTAGCACTGTGGTTAGACTTGCAACGACAAGGGTTGCAATTGGCTGCTGAGAAGGAAGCTGAGCGCGTGCGTGCTCTGGAGCAAGATGTGTAGGGCCCTAGTATATAAGGATATTTAATATATGTCGCATAATAAGCGCAAGCCGTTTAATCCCTTTATTTCCACGGAAGCCGAGCTGGGTGTCAAAAAAGCCCAAAGTGGAAAAATTGAAGGATCTGCGCGTTCAAAAGAAGAGTTAGCACGATTAGCGTTTGGTGATCTCAATTTTATGTTGCGCGAAGAATTGCGGCCTGTTCGTTTGCAGCTGGAATTGCTAAGACCAGAGCTGGTGCAGCAAGATCTTGGCATAGAGTCTACCGTCGTGATGTTTGGTAGTGCCCGAGTCAGCGATACCGAAGCAAGCGCACAGCGAGTTAAGAAAGCAGAAGAGCAGTTGGCGCAAGATCCGGAAAACGTTGAGTTGCAATTAGCACTTGCGAAACAAAAATCACTGGCGAACAGCACGTGTTATTATCAAGAAGCCCGTAAATTATCGCGGATCATTTCCGAGCGCTACGGCAATGACTTACAATACGTTGTGGTGACCGGGGGTGGGCCTGGCATTATGGAGGCTGCCAATCGTGGGGCGCATGATGTCCAAGCTAAAAGCATTGGCCTTAGCATTTCGTTACCAATGGAAGAAGCCCCAAATCCCTATATCACGCCGGAGTTATCATTCCATTTCCATTATTTTGCGATTCGGAAAATGCACTTTTTGATCCGTGCTAAAGCTTTGGTGGCTTTCCCTGGTGGCTTTGGCACCCTGGATGAGTTATTTGAAGCATTGACACTGGTCCAAACCAAGAAAATCAATCCGATCCCCATTATTTTATTTGGGAAACAGTTTTGGCAGCGGGTTATTAATTTCGATACCTTGGTCGAGTATGCTTTTATTAACCCAGAAGACATTGGCTTATTTCAATTCGTTGAAACCTCCGAAGAAGTGGTGAAAATCTTAGATCATTTTTACCAAAAAGATGAAAGTGTTTTTAGCAATGAAAGCTTGTAGGAGAGAGTAGGTATGAAAAAGCAAGCGGTCATGCGTAATGTCGGCTGTGCTTTATTATTGAGCGCGCTGTGGTTGCCGGTTTGTTATGGTTATGCCACCTATAACCAGCAAGTGTTACACAATGAGATAGTAGATGATAGTCTTGCGCCAGGCCAAGATCCACAATCGGGGCTTGCGTTATTCACGGACGATCCTTATGAAACGTATAATCGACATGCTTTTGCGCTTAATAAAGGGTTAGATACGGCATTGTTTAAGCCGGTTGCCAGTATTTATCATTACGCGATTCCTTGGCCTATTCGCAAAGGCGTTACCAATTTTTTTAATAATCTAGACGAGATCCCGTCTTTCGCCAATTCCTTGTTACAGCTGAATGTTGAAAGCGCATTGATCTCAGCTTGGCGCTTTGCCGTCAACAGCACGATTGGTGTTTTCGGGGTGGTGGATGTGGCAGCGCATATGGGGTTAGCGGCGCAATTTCAAGATTTTGGCTTAACGCTCGGGGCTTGGGGCTATAAAAACTCGACCTATTTGGTGTTGCCAATTTTTGGTCCGAGCACAGTTCGGGATACGATAGGCATTCCAGCGGATTATTATTTAAGTATATATCCTCATATCAATTCGCCACTGTTGCGTAATTCGATGCAAGTCATGAAGCGCGTCAGCTTTCGTTCGGACTTGCTGCAAGTTGAAAATTTAGTAGATGCGGTTTCGCTCGATAGATATGTCTTCGAAAGAGACGCCTATTTGCAAAGACGCAATGCGCGGTTACATGGTAAGTTGGCCAATAGTGCCGATACCGAATTGTATATCGATGACGATGCCGGGTTTGGGGATTCTGATTTGTATGTCGATGGTCCTGAAACCCTAGCCGATCCCCCTAAGGTAGAAACCGTCACAGAGCCTGCCAAAGCGCAAGGTGAGCAAACAAGATGATGTGTCGTGAGTGAGTTTCATATCATTCTTTTTCAACCGGAAATTCCACCGAATACCGGCAATATCATTCGGCTATGTGCTAATACCAACGCTAAGCTGTCTTTGATCCGACCCTTGGGTTTTGCCTTGGATGACAAACGCATGCGACGAGCGGGTTTAGATTATCATGAGTGGGCGCGAGTGCAGCGATATGATTCGCTGGAAGCGTGTTTAGCCGCCAATCCTTATCAGCGCTTATTCACTTGTTCGACCAAAGCTACGCAAAGTTATACCACAGTGAATTATACCGCTTCCGATGTTTTTTTATTTGGCCCGGAGACCCGAGGTTTGCCCGATAGTGTGTTGTCGCAGTATGGTTTAGATGCCAGCATCAGAATACCCATGCAGCCTAATAGCCGAAGTTTAAATTTATCCAATGCCGTCGCTATTATTTTATTTGAAGCGCTCAGACAAACCGGCTTTGTTTCACTACGATAACGTGACTTTTCACTTAATCACCAATTTGGGACCCAGCTTTTAATATTGCGCTAAGCTGATTGGATTACAATCGGCTTTTTAAACGAAAGAAAGCGAGAGTACACAATGCTAAGCGGTGAAGAAAAACCGATGCCATCTGGAAGAAATAAAAAATTAGTTATTTGTGTGGATAGTGATGGTTGTGCATTGCCAACTTTACCACAAAGAGACGGGACGATTAAAGTGTTCCGAGAAAAATGGGGTGCCAATAGCGCAATTGTAAAAGCTATTGAAAAATTGGTAGCAAGTGGCAATTATAGCGAAGTTATTGTCGTGTCGTTTTCCAATCGTCAAACCCTTGAGATTGATAAAGAAAATGCTCACGTCCGTGGCGAAGGAGGGAGGCGTGTGGGAGGCGAAAACGAAAAATACCATGTAGCTGGATCGTCAGCCCCGATGCTGGTTGGGTTTCGTGATGAAGTTGAAAAAGCACTTGATGAAAAGGGTATTCCTGTGACGTTGTTCCGCGGTTTATTGGGCGATGTCTATCAAGGGAAAGAGTTGGGAACCGTGTTTCAACAAATGTTAACACAGGCAACGCTACGTAATCCCCGCAGTACAGAACATAACATTCCCATTTTCGGATACCCAGATGACCTTCTTAACCCCGACGACCGGATGGGTCATTTTGATGGCTCTAAGTTAAATATTTTATATTTCCTGGTGCATGCGATTAATCAGCAAAATCCCGACAGTGAGCTGGACTTTCATTTATTCGATGACAAAAAAGACATCTTGGATCCTTTGGGGGATTTTTTAACAAAAGATATCTCTGGCTCGAGCGCTTTATCGATTCTCCCAAGTACGGTTACGGTATCAGCGTATCAATATGATTTATATGATCATGTGCATGGTGTAACGGATTCCACTTCGAACCCGGAGAAAGCACGTTGGACCGTGCAAGGCCAAGGCTCCCCCACAGAGCATACGAATTATCAAGCCATGTTACGTGAATTATCGAGGAAAAAATCAGACAATGGGGGCATTGTGAGGTTAGCTCAAGATAAAAACAGAGATGCTATTATAGCATTACACCAAGAAAACACTACCGCGCAATCCAAGGTTGAGCAAGTTGACGCGCAACAAAGCTGTGGCTGTGGGATCTGGCAATTCTTTAAAGAAAAGCTGAGTGGTCACCACAAAAACCAGGACTCCGTGTCGCAATCGCAGCAATCGGCAGTAAAAGGGCAAAAAAGAGGATGTTAGTTGGCAAAGCAAGCGATTCGATGACAGGAGCACCGAAAAAATTAGTTATTTGTGTGGATAGTGATGGTTGTGCATTGCCAATTTTGCGACGAAGAAACAAGCGACCTGTCGTATGTCCTCAGGCTTGGGGCGTCAACAGTGAAATTGTGAAGTATATTAAAACAAAGATAGCAAGCGGCCAGTATAGCGAAGTTATCATCGGCTCGTTCTCCATGCGCCAAACCTTGAAGCTTGATAAACAGGGTGCTTCTATCGATGGCGCAGGGTCGGCTCGTCGAGAAGAAGGATCTGGTGTAATCGGATCGTCAGCCCCGATGCTGGTTGGGCTTGCGCAAGAAGTTAAAAAAGCACTTGGTGAAGAAGATATTCCTGTAAACTTGTTCAAAGGTTTATTGGGGGACGTCTATCAAGTGAAAGAGTTGGGAACGGTGTTTCAACAAATGTTAACACAGGCAACGCTACGTAATCCCCGCAGTACAGAACATAACATTCCCATTTTCGGATACTCAGATGACCGTCTTAACCCCGCCGACCGGAAGGGGCATTTTGATTACACCAAGTTGAATATTTTATATTTCTTAGTGCATGCGATTAATCAGCAAAATCCGGACTGTCAACTTGACTTTCATTTATGGGATAGCGGAAAAAGTGTCTTGGGTGACGGAGAAAATATCTTGGATACGTTATGGCGTTTTTTAAGTAACGAGAGCCCTGACGCCAGCGCTTTATCTATTTTCCCAAGTAATGTTACTTTATCAGCGCATCAATACGATTTATATGATGATATTGATGGAAAGGATGCCACCTCGAGCCCGGAGATAGCACGTTGGACCTTGCAAGGTCAAGGCTCCCCCGCACAGCATACCGATTATTGTAGGATGCTGCGAGACTTGCGGGCGAAGATTTCAGATTACAATGAATTCAATGTGGGGCTGGCAGAAGCAGGCAACGAAAAGAGCATCATAGCTCTACACAAAAAAAGAACTACCGTGCAATCCAAGGTTGAGCAAGTTGACGCGCAACAAAACAGTGGCTGTGGGATCTGGCAATTCTTTAAAGAAAAGTTGCATCGCAAAAAACATCAGGAAGAAGAAAACCAATCAAATTCCTTGCTGCAGCGCCATCTGTCTTAGCAAAACAAAATAGTTTCCAAGTGATGTCTGTTTACAATGCAGCCGAAAAAGCAATTGAAAACAGGCCCCAGTCTATTCGCTGGGTTTTATGGGAGGCTGCCACAGAATTTCATCGTGGCCTTTTATTTTAAGGAGTGTGCGTGCTAGCACAAAAAAGTAGTCGGACAAGCGATTCAAATATTGTAACGCGCAAGGGTTAACAGTCGCTTGTTTGGTGAGCGATACGGTATGACGTTCCGCGCGACGAGCAATAGTGCGGATCACGTGCGCGAGCGCGGCGGCATGGCTGCCGCTGGGTAGGATGAAATTTTTCAAGGGTTGCAAGTTTTCGTTCATGGTATCAATCCAAGTCTCGAGACGTTGGCTATACGCTTCATTGAGGATGATGTGATTGGGGATGCAAAGCTCGCCGCCTAAATCAAATAAATCATTTTGAATTTGTAATAATTGCTGAGTTATCGATTCGGGGATGTCATCTGCCAGCAATAAACCAATGAAGCTGTTTAGTTCATCAACTGTGCCATAGCTCGTAATGCGGCAGTCATCTTTATCTACGCGTGCGCCATCACCTAAGCCGGTGGTTCCTTTATCGCCCGTTTTAGTATAAATTTTCGAGAGTCGGTAGCCCATTGCATCATTCTCTTGCAAAATGCTCATTATATACTTGTTATTAAGGGAGTGCTATGTTACGAACCATGACGGAAGCGGATCTGCCTGCTGTTGCTGCCATCGAGCAAGCGGTGAATCCTGCGCCGTGGACCCTGGGAATATTGAGTGACTGTTTACGGTTACATTATGAGGCGCATGTTTTAGAGCTTGATAGTCAGATCATCGGATTCAGCTTTGTGCTTTGTCATTCAGAAGAATGCCACATTATGAATATTGCCATTGCACAAGATAAGCAGAGACACGGCTATGGCAAGCAATTATTGCGAGCGATTGTTGAGCGTGGTCGCCAAGCACAGGCTAAGACGATTTATTTAGAAGTTCGCGCCACCAACGAGCCAGCCATCGCTTTGTATAAGGCTTTTGGCTTTGCGTGCGATGGTGTGCGCAAAGGTTACTATCGAGAGGGCGATGGTGCCGTTGATGCGTTATTGTTTTCATGTTCTATATTTTAGTTCTAATGATGAGACAGGCTTCGTTGTCTAAATGGAAACTGCTATAATGCACACATTTTGCGAATGCAGAGGTCAAAAATGAGCCACCTTGAAGATGAGATTGATAAGCGCAAGACCTTTGCCATTATTTCGCACCCAGATGCGGGAAAAACCACATTAACCGAAAAATTACTGTTGTTTGGCGGTGCTATCCATATGGCCGGCTCAGTGAAAGCGAAAAAAGCCGCCAGGCACGCCACCTCAGACTGGATGGAGCTGGAAAAACAACGTGGCATCTCTGTTACAACGTCGGTTATGCAATTTCCTTATCAAGAATACATCATTAATCTTTTGGATACCCCGGGACATGCCGATTTCTCAGAAGATACGTATCGCACTCTGACCGCGGTGGATTCCGCTTTGATGGTGATTGATGCGGCAAAAGGGGTGGAAGATCGGACAATCAAGTTGCTGGAAATTTGTCGCCTGCGCACCACACCAACGATGACTTTCATCAACAAATTGGATAGAGAATCGCGAGAGCCCATTGAGTTGCTCGATGAAATTGAGAAAGTCTTAAAGATAGCGTGTGCGCCAGTGACTTGGCCAATTGGTATGGGTAAGCGTTTCAAAGGGATTTATCATCTTTTAGAAGATAAAGTCTATTTATATCAGTCGGGTCACAATTACGAAGTACAAGCCGGAGAAGTGATTGAGGGCTTAGCGAGCCCGCTGTTAGCAGAAAAGTTGGGTTCGGATTTGATTGCTGAATTGCGCGCCGAGCTTGAATTGGTGCATGGTGCCAGCCACGCTTTTTCTGAAGAAGCTTATTTGCAAGGGCAACAAACACCCGTGTTTTTTGGTTCAGCAATGAATACTTTTGGGATCCGCGAGTTATTAAATGAGTTTGTAAAATACGCACCGGTACCGTCTGCTCGTGAGACTAAACAACGGGTTGTTCAAGCCAGTGAAAAAGATTTTTCAGCATTCGTCTTCAAAATCCAGGCAAATATGGATCCGGCACATCGTGATCGGATTGCTTTTGCCAGAGTGTGTTCGGGATGTTATCAGCCCGGCATGAAGGTGCAGCATGTGCGTCTCAATCGTCAAATTCAAATTAATCAAGCTTTATCCTTTATGGCCGGTGCGCGTGAGCAAGTCGATAATGCTTGGCCAGGGGACATTATTGGATTATACAATCATGGCACGATTCAAATTGGTGACACCTTTACGCAAAAAGAAGCGTTAGAGTTTATTGGGATCCCGCATTTTGCCCCAGAATTATTTCGTCGAGTCCTGTTGCGGAACCCGTTGAAGCTTAAAGCGTTGCAAAAAGGCTTACAACAACTCTCCGAAGAGGGTGCCGTGCAATTGTTTCGGCCGCTTCTATCAAATGATTTATTGATAGGTGCGATTGGGATGTTGCAATTCGATGTGGTTGCTCATCGCTTGCAATACGAATACAGCGTCGACTGTTATTATGAAAATGTTAATGTGGTGGTGGCCAGGTGGATAAAGACCGATAAAGAACCGAAGTTAACTGAATTCAAAGATAAAAATGCAGCAAATCTGGCGTTAGATGGCGGGGGGTATTTAACTTATCTGGCTCCGACCCGGGTTAATCTCGCTCTGGCACAGGAGCGTTGGCCAGATATCCAATTTTATAAAACCCGAGAGCATTAGGGCTTACGCAGCAGCGGTAAAATATTATATAATGGAATACAACATACCCAGAGCACGCCTTAACGTATTGATTTCATAGAAAATAAAATGCTTTGAATTTGTACTAAACTTAAAATATGGCTCACAGGCGGAGATCCGCATGGCTGAATTAACGAAAAAACTGACCACCGAGCAGAAAACGCAGTTATCCCATTTGCTGTTGCTGGGGCATAAACGGTTTGGTCCGGTCGCACAGCGAAAACCTTATAGAGACGATGAGGATGAGGGTGGTGCAGGGGCACCGAGTATTTTACAAGAACATCCCTTACTGGCTCAGCAACCGATTGGGGCTACTTCTGATTTATCTCATATCGTTTCTCAGAATAGAGAAGCCGAGAAAGAATTAGAAAAAACCGATGAAGCAAAAATGAGTCCCGAGTTGAAATTACAAGCGCAAAAGCAGCACGAATTTACCCATGCCAAAAAGCATGACAACCTATCACGACCGCGGCCAAGCCCACTGGGATAATATGAATAGGAATAGGAATCATCGTGTCGTTCGCTAGAATCATCATATATGGCACTGAGAAAGAAGTAGAAGATTATCTTGTGCAGCAGGAAAACTTGGATGTGATAGATGAATATGGTTATACGCCACTTATTCAAACAGCCATCGTAAACAGCACTAAGAAAGCGCAACTGCTGGTGAATGCCAAAGCCGATGTCAATTTTACCGATTTGACCGGGCGCACGGCTTTGCATTGGGCGTGTGATAATAATAATTATAAAATCGCGAAGTCACTCATTCGAGCTGGTGCCAACACCAATGCGTACACGTATGCCGGACAACCGGTGTTGACGATGCCGTATTTGCGAGGGTACGAAGAAGTCAAACAACTGCTTTATGCCAATCACGCTGATTTGAATTTTGTTCAGGATTTCATAAATGCAAAACTGTTGGGGCATCGATTTGAGTTAGAAGGGCGCATCGACATCGTCGATAATAGGGGCAAATTTATTGAGGTCGAGTTTGAAGGATTTTACTTGGAATTCAGTTTAGAGATTGTTCGCGATTCTTTAAAAGATTTTAAAAACAACTACGGGGGTAAACATTTAAAGCCATATTTTGAAAAATTAAAACTTATCATTGATAAGTTAGGTGTTGCTATCGAGTTGATGAAATATCAACATTATCTGTTAGATATTAAACAGTATGATCAGCAAATTAATATCATATTAACAGATAAATTGCTCATTATACCGATTTCATTTTCAGGGCATGCCATCACCTTGATCCGGATGGGTTCTTGGCTGGTTCGTTGCGATAGGGGCGAGTTTGGTCGGGATAATGGCACGGTTATCATCTACAAGATGGGTAAATCAGAAAGTTTCAACAGTAACTTTATCAAAACCCTGATTTATCGCAGACAAGACAAGTCATTCATTAACGCTGGGTTAGCGCAAGTGCTTGATCTGAAAGTTATTGCCAAGTTACCTATTTCGTCACAGGCCTCAGGCAATTGCACTTGGGCAAATGTCGAAGCCGTTGTGCCAGCGATGATGTATCTGTTGCTGTTACAAGAGCGCGCTAGTGCCAATAAAGTAGACTTAGAGGCTTGTTTGCAAGAAGCCATGAGGTTTTATGGTGATTGGCAAGTGTGGGATAAGCGGCGTGCGCTTGAGTTTTGTGTGCAGAGTTACTATTCGGCTAATCCGGCACGCAAAGCCTCTAAGGCGGCGATGTTAGCCGCCGTATTATTCCAAACGTGTACCTACGGTAATGAAGTTCATGGCGAATACGCCGAAAAGATTCTTCCGATTTTAACAACCTCAGAATATCATTATATATTACAGTCGTATATTGATGTGTTTGGGGGTAGACATCCACATCCTTTACTGACAAACCTCAACTCATATCTCGATGATTTTGGTTTTGATATGAGTCGATTAAGTCAACAAGCCAGCGGTGAGTTATAATGCAAATACAAATTAGAAATATCGCGATAATCGCGCACGTCGATCATGGGAAAACCACCTTGGTGGATCAACTTTTACGACAAACCGGCACATTAGTCGAGCGTTCAGATAGACAAGAACGAGTCATGGACAGCAACGATCTGGAGCGCGAACGTGGGATCACCATTCTCGCTAAAAATACCGCAATTGATTGGCAGGGCTATCGGATTAATATTGTGGATACCCCCGGCCATGCGGACTTTGGCGGTGAAGTCGAGCGAATTTTATCGATGGTTGACTCGGTGCTGCTGTTGGTCGATGCGGTTGATGGTCCTATGCCACAAACGCGTTTTGTTACCCAGAAAGCATTCGCAAGAGGGCTACATCCTATTGTGGTGGTGAATAAAATCGATAGAGAAGGGGCACGACCGGACTGGGTAGTTGAGCAGGTTTTCGATCTTTTTGATAATTTAGGTGCGACCTCTGAGCAGCTGGATTTCCCCATTATTTATTCGTCGGCCATACAGGGATTTGCTACGCTAGATTATCACAACAGGACTTCCGATATGGCGCAGTTACTGCAAATGATAATTGATAAAGTCCCGCCGCCACCAGTCGAATTGGATGCGCCGTTCCAAATGCAAATTTCAACACTCGCTTATTCCAGTTACGTAGGGACAATCGGTATTGGGCGTGTAACCCGAGGACGGATTAAGCCAAATACCAATGTCAGTGTCATTGATAAAGGTGGCAATACCCGTAAAGGTCGGGTGTTGCAAGTGCTGGGATATTTAGGTTTAAATCGCACGGAAAAGCCGGAAGCGTGTGCTGGAGATATCATTGCTATTTCAGGGATTTCACCACTGTCTATATCCGATACCATTTGTGATCCAGAGGCCATTGAAGCACTGCCAGCTTTGACGGTCGATGAGCCGACTGTCTGCGTATTATTTTTGGTAAATACCTCGCCTTTTGCTGGCAAAGAAGGGAAATATCTTACTTCACGGAAGATCCGGGAGCGTCTAGAGTCTGAAGCGATTCATAATGTGGCGTTACGCGTGGAAGATACCGAGAACCCGGATGTATTCCAAGTCTCGGGTCGCGGTGAATTGCATTTAACCATTTTAATGGAGACCATGCGCCGCGAGAGTTATGAGTTTTCAGTATCAAAACCGCAAGTCATCATTAAGGAAATTGATGGTGCGCGTCAGGAGCCTTACGAACTATTGACAGTCGATGTCGATAGCAATTATCAGGGTGCGGTTATGGAGTCATTGGGTGCTCGTTGTGGCGAATTGCAGGCAATGCAGCCAGATGGCAAAGGACGGGTTCGTCTTGACTACCAGATCCCCGCGCGCGGTCTAATTGGTTTTCACACCGATTTTTTAACCATAACATCCGGTACCGGGCTTCTTCACCATGTATTTGATCATTACGGTCCTTGTGTTGAAGACAGGATTGAACAGCGTAAAAATGGGGTATTGCTCTCTAATGGTCAGGGAACGGCGGTGGCATACTCATTATGGAATTTACAAGAACGTGGCAAATTATTTGTGAAGCATCAAGATCCGGTTTATGAAGGAATGATAGTTGGAATTCATTCCCGTGATAATGATTTAGTCGTGAATGTCATGAAGGGCAAAAAACTTACCAACGTTCGTGCAGCAGGCTCAGATGATGCTATCGTTCTGGTGCCACCGATTCCATTGACTTTAGAGTATGCTTTGGAATTTATTAACGATGATGAATTAGTTGAGATCACGCCACAATCCATTAGGCTACGCAAAAAATTCTTGAAAGAGCATGAACGCAAGCGTTCCGATCGCGGGTAGCGGTATCAAAAAAAGCCCGTAACTTTATTCAGCTTTTTCGTTGAAGTGTGTCGTTTTCGTCGTCCCGCGGCTTGTCTTTTTTGGAGAGTGATTTCTAACGTATTGAATAATTCAGACGGTATTTTTCGCCATTTCGACGCCAGTTGGCCTTGCTGCTATTTGGGGGAAATTAATAAAGAATTAATTTTTTTAGGCTAAACTTATAATAAGCGATTCTATTCAAGAGGTATTTTTATGCCAGACAACGTATATCCTCCTTATAGCACGCTGGTGGTAAATGCCATACCTTTTGTTTACCTGTATCGGCAAATTAAAGATAGCGGATGGACAGCAGCGTTTAACCCACTAAACTGGGTTCTCCAAATTTTAGTTACTGTTAAAAATCTTGGTATGATATTTGAAAAATTAACCTGGGTTTTAGCTGATGATAAACTTGGTGAAATTTCTCTCGCTGATGGATTAGTCGATCTTGCGAAGAATCCTGATTCCAACCGAGGAGGATCAAGAGGATCACAAGAGAAGAAGGATGCAATTGATCACCAAGACCGCGGACTCACAGGCACTGGCAAAGTTGCTGCAGGAATTGTATATATTCTAGTATTTTTGTTCATATTAATACCGATTAAATTCTTATCGTATGGTGTTCATTATGCCTTAAAATTCCTTGTTACTAAGCCTTTATCTTACCTCGAGTCTAAGTTGACAGCCGCGCGAGACTATTTTGTTGGCAGTTCGCCTCAGAACACCAACGACACCAGCAACACCAACGACACCACAGCCCCAGCACAAGCGCCGACCACGCGCCCGCCGCGACGCCCGACCCC
>CAYGNG010000020.1:0-41526 GCA_964351225.1 uncultured Gammaproteobacteria bacterium | reverse complement strand
CTTTGATTTTTATTATGGCGCTATTCCCAATTTTTAGGGCAGACTATATCCAAACCGGGTGGGCCTGTCTACTTTTAATCCGGATAAACCCAGGGAAACGCATCTAAATTTGCACAACATCTATGTGCCTATTCACCGGTTTATCGCGTTTTCCGTTGCAGCCGAAAAAGCAGATGGCAACAGAACCGAGCGTATTAGGCTCAAAAAGCAATGACTATACAACCTGGGCCTCACGGTCAGCGGCGTAGTCTAACGCTCGCTAATTGTGAAATCATCTGCGGCCCTTGATAGATTAAACCGGTATAAACCTGGATCAAGCTTGCACCTAAGCTTAAAACCTCATGTACTTGCTCGGGTGTGTGAATTCCCCCTAAAGCGATGATGGGAAACTTATCGGGTAAATGTGGGGTTAAGCACGTCAGCGCTTGCTGCAACAACGGATAAAGTGGCGCACCACTGAGCCCACCACGCTCTTGCGCTAACGGATGAGTACTGACCTCCGGTCGTTGGTTTGACGTGTTGACGGCAATAATCCCATCAATGCCATGTTGTGTCACACTCGCTGCGAATTGCTTAAATTCATCGGGTGTTAAATCAGGCGAAACTTTTAAAAAAATTGGGACATATTTCTTGCTATCGGCGTATCGTTGTTGTTCTGTTTTGAGTGCTAGCAATAGTTGCTTGAGTTTATCGCCAAAATGAAATGCTTTCACACCGTGCTCATGCGGACAGGAAATATTTACCGTCACATAATCGGCAACCGCTGCAACTTTTTGAAAACAAAACTGGTAATCTTCGATGCCTTGACGCGCATCGGAATCCAGACCCTTGGCAATATTCACCCCCAGCACACCGCTAAAAGAAACACGCTGCAAGCGCTGAATAACGGCATCAATCCCCTCATTGGCAAGCCCAATGCGATTGATTAAAGCAGCGTATTCTGGCAAACGAAATAACCGAGGCTGAGGATTTCCCAATCGGGCTTGTGGGGTAACCGAGCCCACTTCCAAAAAACCGGCACCAAAATGAGATAACGCTCGAACATGCTGGCCATTTTTATCCAAACCGGCGGCTAATCCGATACGATTGGGAAAATGCAAACCGCACACATCGATGGGATTTTCTATCTGAGGATATCGACCCAAGCCCCATCGTGTCATGAATCCATAAATATTTAAACAAACAACATGCGCCGTCTCGGGTGGCAATAAAAAAATCAATTTTTTAAGTAGTTGATACATGCGCCTATCGTACTTGAAGATACGAAGTGATAACAAGCCCATTTAAGTATGATACAATTTCTCTCTTGTAGGGCCTGTTGACATTTGCTTTTCCGTAGCGAAAATGGCGATAATTTACCAAGTTTTTCGGTTGAACGAGGAGAATAGTGACGCCTATTTGACGAGTTCAAACGAAAAACTTGGTAAAGAGAGCGACATTTGCAGCCGAAAAAGCAATTGTCAACAGACCCTATTTATTCAGCAAAAAAACTGAATACTCTCTCTTTTACATTTAGCCAGTGCCGTGAGGAATAAATGAATATCGGGCTTGATTTTGACTTAGATGAAACCACTGTTTTGCTGAGAGAATCTGTACGGCAATTTGCCAATCATGAAATTGCGCCTTATGCCCAGCAAATTGATGCCGAAAACCAATTTCCGCAAGCGTTGTGGCAAAAGCTTGGTGCCCTCGGCGTCCTCGGGATCACCGTCGAAGAACAATACGGTGGTGCTGGTATGGGTTATTTACAACATGCCATTGTGATGGAGGAAATCAGCCGAGCCAGTGCCGCCATTGGATTAAGTTATGGCGCACATTCAAATTTATGCGTCAATCAAATCCGCTTAAATGGGACCCCCGAACAAAAACAAAAATACTTACCCAAACTGATCAGCGGTGAAACCGTCGGTGCCTTGGCCATGAGTGAAAGCGGTTCGGGTTCGGATGTCGTGAGCATGCGCTTATCGGCGCGCAAACAAGGAAACACTTATCTACTAAATGGCACTAAAATGTGGATCACAAATGGTCCAGAAGCCGGCACCTTGGTTGTTTACGCCAAAACCGACCCCACCGCTACCAGCAAAGGGATCAGCGCTTTTATTATTGAGAAAGGATTCCCTGGTTTTAAGACCGCACAAAAACTCGATAAATTAGGCATGCGCGGCTCTAATACCTGTGAATTGGTTTTTGAAAATTGTGAGGTCCCGGCCGAAAATTTGCTGGGTACAGAAAACCACGGCGTCAACGTATTGATGAGTGGCTTAGATTACGAAAGAGCCGTTTTGGCGGCGGGCCCAGTTGGGATCATGCAAGCCTGTTTAGACGTGGTACTCCCTTATCTTCATGAACGCAAACAATTCGGCCAAGCGATTGGCGAGTTTCAATTAATGCAAGGTAAAATCGCAGATATGTATACGGCGCTTACGGCGTCTCGGGCATTACTCTACGCAGTCGCGAAAGCTTGCGATAACCAAAAAGCCACTCGCCAAGATACCGCTGCGGTTATTTTGCATAATGCCGAAAAAGCCACGTGGATGGCTTGCCAAGCCATTCAATGCTTAGGTGGCAATGGTTATATAAATGAATACGCCACGGGCCGTTTACTGCGTGATGCCAAACTTTATGAAATTGGTGCCGGCACTTCTGAAATTCGCCGCATGTTAATTGGGCGAGAATTATTTAAAGCCAGTTGCTAATCAACTCTTTGTTATTAAGGAAAAAGCATGACAAACATCGTAATAACCAGTGCCGCAAGAACCGCCATGTGCGGATTACAAGGCGGTTTCAGCAGCCAATCGGCTCCGGCGCTTGGCCGTGTCGCCATTCAAGCCGCCTTGGCACGAGCCAAACTCGCCCCCGAACAAATTGATGAAGTAATCATGGGCTGTGTCTTGTCAGCCGGACTCGGGCAAGCGCCCGCTAGACAAGCCGCACTGCAAGCTGGACTCCTCGCTCAAACCGGCTGTACCACCATTAATAAAATGTGTGGCTCCGGTATGAAGGCCGTGATGTTCGCTCATGACTTGTTACTGGCAGGCAGTGGACAAATCTTAATTGCTGGTGGCTTAGAAAGCATGACGAATGCCCCCTATCTATTAACCAAAGCTCGCGGTGGTTTTCGCTTGGGGCACGGCCAATTGTACGATCACCTGTTTTTAGATGGATTAGAAGATGCTTACGATAAAGGCAAGCTGATGGGCTCTTTTGCCGATGACACAGCAAAAAGATTTGGCTTTTCACGTGAAGATCAAGATGCTTTTGCTTTACGCTCGCTGCAGCGTGCAATCAAAGCCATTCAAGAAGGTTCCTTTACTGCTGAAATTGCGCCAGTAACCGTCGCTACTCGTCAAGGCGATACCCTTATTAACACCGATGAGCAACCTGGCAATGCCAAACCTGAAAAAATCTCGACGTTAAAACCCGCCTTTTCCCCTAATGGTACCGTGACGGCTGCTAACTCAAGCTCCATCTCAGATGGTGCCGCGGCATTGACCTTAATGCGTGAAGACACCGCAAAAGCACATGGTATTAAACCCATTGCCAAAATTGTCGCACACGCTTCACACGCGGAAGAACCGGCTTGCTTTACCACAGCACCGATTGGTGCCATCAAAAAAATTATGCAACACCTCAATTGGAATAATGATCAAGTCGACTTATTCGAAATTAATGAAGCCTTCGCGGTAGTGACCATGGCTGCCATTAAAGAATTGCAATTGGATAGTGAAAAAGTCAATGTCCATGGCGGTGCTTGTGCCTTAGGTCATCCGATTGGTGCATCGGGCGCTCGAATTTTAGTCACTCTGATCCACGCCTTACAGAAGTATAATAAACGTCGCGGCATTGCGGCATTATGCATTGGCGGCGGTGAAGCGACGGCAATGGCTGTTGAAATTTTAAACTAAGCGAGCGCAGTCTTTTCCTTGCGCAAAGAGATGGTAAATCAGTACTGTTATGTTATAACATTATACCCACGGAGAGAAATGCAACATGACAGCCCATACCCTATCATCACATCATCGTACACACACGATGCACCGAGCGACCGAGGAAAATCAAGAGAAAAAATGGATAGTTTTAACCGCTCTTTTTGCATTGTTAGGCAGTATCGCTTTTGGCGCAATTGAATTTACGGCAATATCCCGCATTTTTCCACAATGGGGCATTTGGGTTGCTTTCGTATTCGGAGTAAGCGGTGTCGTCACTGAAATTCTCGTTTTTTGGCAATCCGTGAAATGGGCTTTTATCACCTTTTTCAAAACCGGCTACCGGCAAGAATTGGAAATTTATCTCAATGCAACACACGCTGCGCCAAGAGAGCGCTACTGGAAAGCATTTTTCTTAGATGGCGCCCTTTTCTTTTCTATGATGATAGCGATTGGCTTTTATGCCATTACCGTAACGCATGCCACCAATGCCTTAATCGCATTTGGCGTGGCAGCCAGCACAGCCAGCCCCATCGCTTGGGGGTTAGGATTTTTTGCCGCTATCGCTTATGGTATGTTTTTTTACCGGATCACCAATGAGTGGGTCAAAAAAAATATTTTCCGCCAGATCCGAGACAAGTTTATCGAGCACTTTATTCCGGATCACCACGGCTGGACCGTACTCTTCATTATTAAAGCCTCGCTAAAAGCGCTTACTTTACTTTTAATCACCACCATCAACATTTATGGTTCAATCACTGCCGTCGATACCTGGATGAATTCAGGATACTCATTTTTCAGCTTTTTAAAACAAGCTGACTTAATTTCCCTGCTCAGCTACGTAATCATCGGAGCCTGTATGACACCCTTGTACTTGATCTCCAGTATTGAGTATGGGGTCAAATCCATTGCCAACCTGTTGGAATTAATGAAGCCCTCGCAGGCACCACGAAAAAGCAGGCACTTTAAATCGATGCTATCCGATTTTTTTTTCACCGGCTTCTCTGCGATAATGTTTGCACTGCATATTTTTGCCGAAGGCGCTGTCTCTGCCGAAGGCAGCCCGAATGCCACCATGAAATTCATCGATACGATCGCCGGTGCTGGCGCTGAATTATTTTTTGACTTTCATTTTGTGATTGAATTAATCAAAGGCAAATCTGATCATAAGCATGAAGACTGCCACCATGATCATGATTTAGGTCGTGCCATTAAAAATTCTTTTGGTTACATCTCGGCGCTGCTCTGCCCTTGCTGTTTTCGTTCAAGTCCTATCGTAACGGAAGAAGAAGAAGAAGAAAATGAACACGACCATTCCGTCGCAGCACAGCCGACGACGGCTACCACTACCGATTTTACGTTAGGTTCTTGCACTTCCCATGACTCCTCGTCACAATACCAAACTATTCCCAAGTGACAACCGAGGTAAATCATGGTTAAACAATTCTCATTGCTGCTCGTCGCAAGTATGATAACAATCGCTTTCGTGGCACAATTTGGCATAATAGTTCACAGCATTGAACAGGCTCATTTTTATTTAACGCATACATTATCCGCTGTATTTGCCGCAGGCAGAATCGGATTATTCATTCGAGAAACCGTACTGGTGGTAAGCCTCCCCCTGGTGCTCGCGCTTATTCCCGCCTTTGCTTATTGGCTAGTCAAACGCCGCCCCTTACCTGTTTTGCCACATATCGTGTGGGTTATTTGGTTAATACTTATCACAACAATTGCATTGCAACACCCACATATCCTGGCAACACAATAAGGCAAATACGATGACTATCTTAGAAACCAGGGTTCAAACTCAAACTGAAACGTATCAAAGCAATCAGCGTGCGATGACAGCATTAATCTCTCAGTTAAAAAAAACCTGTCGTGTTATTGCCGAAGGCGGAAATAGCAAAGCCCGCGAGCGTCATCAGCAACACGGCAAATTACTGCCTCGTGAACGAATCGAAAAACTGTTAGATCCGGGCTCACCATTTTTAGAACTGTCGCAATTAGCCGCCTACCACGTTTATGACGATCCGGTACCTGCAGCGGGCCTTATTTGTGGGATTGGAAAAGTTGCCGATCAAGAATGCATGATAGTCGCCAATGATGCCACGGTTAAAGGTGGAACGTATTTTCCCCTCACCGTCAAAAAGCATTTGCGTGCCCAAGAAATCGCTGAAAAAAATCATTTACCGTGTATTTATTTGGTTGACTCTGGTGGCGCTTTTCTACCATTGCAAGATGAAATATTTCCCGATCACAATCACTTCGGCAGAATCTTCTTCAATCAAGCCAATATGTCGGCCAAGGGCATTCCCCAAATTGCGGTGGTCATGGGTTCTTGTACCGCCGGCGGCGCCTACGTTCCGGCCATGGCAGATGAAAGCATTATGGTAAAAGAGCAAGCGACGATATTCCTTGGTGGCCCACCCTTGGTAAAAGCGGCAACCGGCGAAGAGGTCAGTGCCGAAGAATTAGGCGGTGCGGAAGTGCATTGTCGCCATTCCGGTGTCGCCGATCACTTTGCACAAAGCGACCGTCATGCCTTAGCGATTGCCCGCCGTTGCATCCGCAATCTCAACCCGGTTTCCGTTAAACCACCACCACAAAAAAGTGACATCCTCCCCCCGTTATATGATCCTCAAGAGCTCTATGGTATCGTGGGCGTCGATTTAAAAAAATCCTACGATGTGCGTGAAGTCATTGCCCGCATTGTTGATAATTCTGAATTCGATGAATTCAAAAGCCTCTTTGGCACAACACTCGTCTGTGGTTTTGCGCATTTATACGGTTACACCGTGGGTATTGTTGCGAATAATGGCATTTTATTTCCGGACTCAGCACAAAAAGCAGCGCATTTTATTGAGCTCTGCTGCCAACGCAAAATTCCACTTATCTTTTTGCAAAACATCACCGGATTTATGATCGGGAAAAAATACGAACATAATGGCATCGCTAAACACGGTGCTAAAATGGTAACAGCCGTATCCTGTGCTCAAGTTCCCAAAATTACCCTGATCATTGGTGGCAGTTTTGGTGCCGGCAATTATGGCATGTGTGGCCGAGCTTATGATCCGCGATTTTTGTGGATGTGGCCCAACGCTCGGATTAATGTCATGGGTGGCGAACAAGCGGCTGGGGTGTTAGCGACGGTGCAACGAGAAAAACTGGCGCGACTCAAGCAATCCTGGTCACCCGAAGAGGAACAGCAATTTAAAGCACCCATCCTGGCGCAATACGAAGAAAAAGGCAATCCGTACTATGCCAGCGCGCGCTTATGGGATGATGGGGTTATTGATCCGGCGGATTCGCGCTTGGTATTAGGCTTGAGCCTCAGTGTTGCCCTCAATGCACCAATTGGCGACACCAAATTTGGTGTCTTTCGAATGTAGGAATTATTTTATGACACCACCTAAATTACTCAAGCATATTGACGGTGCCATCTGTACCCTCACGCTCAATCGCCCAGCCATTCACAACGCTTTTGATGAAGAATTAATTACTTTATTGATAACGGCATTAGATGACATAGCAGAAGACGACACCATTCGCATCGTATTGCTCGCTGCCAATGGTAAAAGCTTTTGTGCCGGCGCGGATCTCAATTGGATGCGCAAAATGATACTTTATTCGCATGAAGAAAATAAAGCCGACGCCATGGCACTGGCCACCCTGATGAACAAACTCCACACTTCTCCTAAAATCACCCTCGCTAAAGTTCAAGGCGCCGCTTTCGGTGGCGGTGTGGGGTTGGTGTGTTGCTGCGATATTGCGATCGCCAGCGACAATGCGTTATTTTGTTTTTCCGAAGCAAAACTGGGGCTGGCACCATCGGTGATAAGCCCTTACGTTTGTAAGGCCATCGGCGCACGGCAAGCGAGCCGTTATTTTCTCACCGCTGAACACATTGATGCAAATACCGCAAAAACCATCCAGCTCATTCATGAAGTGGTCACATCGAATGAGTTAGACCGACGAGTTAAAACGCTTTGTAACGGACTATTGAATAATGGTACTGCTTGTTTACCTGAGATTAAAAAATTAATCCACTCCGTCAATCAAAAAGCCATCGATGCCGCCCTCATGACAATGACCGCCGAGCACATTGCGAAACTACGCATTGCGCAAGAAGGACAACAACGGTTACAAGCATTCTTAGACCGCCAGTCTGACTGAGATCCAATTTTGTCATGTGGCTAACGCTCTGGCTGTTTGTTTTTAAGTCTTAAGGGAATTATTATACATTTTTTTCTAATAAAAAATTGCGTGTATACCAGCACTGGTAGGGCCAATTTTTTATTGATAAAACAAATTGTCATTCTCTCAAAGAAATTTTACCATTCCACATCGCAGAGTAAAGCGCAACCCAATCCTATCCGCAAAACATTTTACTACCAGGAATATCGCTTATGAGTATGCATGCACTTAATGAAAACAAACAGGAACAACCTCGTAGCGACATGGATTTTTTTAGCTTAATTGAATTACTCGGTCAGCACGGCGGAAACCTGGGATCCAGACCATCTAAATCGGATGTTGATAAGCGAGTCGAAGCGCTGATCACCGAAGTTCAAACCCGATTACATGCCATTGCGCTGAGAAGGCCCGCAAAATCCACCGATGCCACCACCTGGGAAGAATTCAAAAAAGACATCGCAAAACACAACCTCCCCAAAGATAGAACCCAAACCAAGATGAGCGCCATGCCAATGGTTTGGGCGCAATTTTTGCTAAAGCTCTATAACAACTGTAAAAAAAATACCGAGCTCCGTAATGACCTATTCGCCATATTACAAACCCTGGTTGACGGTTTGGCAAGGCTCAATTTTAAGCTCATGGTACACGACGCAATGACTGGGTTGAATACCGTCATTATTGATCAGTTACAAAATGAAAAAGACCTCTTAACCCATGAACTAAAAAAAACGGCACACAAACAAAAAGCCACTCAAGATGCGTTTGACGAATTAAAAAAAACGGCACAACAAGAACGTGAGAGTCGAATTAAATTTGAAGTTGAGACGCAAGCCGCTAGCAAGCAAATCGCCGAGCTGAAACAACAACTTGCTGAAGCCACTCAAAAATTAGCTGAGAAAGATTCCGCTTTAGCGATCGCAACCGCCAAAACATCGCTCACACTTGGCACCAGCAATAGTGCATTTTTTCGAATAAAACCAGAAAATGACGAAAACAAAAGTGACTCATTAGAAAGTGCGGTAACAGCCATTACCAGCAAAATAAAGAAAAAAGCAAATTTCAAGCCCGCTGCACCAATTTCACTCACCACGTGTGCGCTGCAATTTAATGAACTTGTTCAGCATTACTTCAGTCCACCACGGGTTTTAATTTTAAATGCTGTGCTGCGACAAATGGGGGTCATTGCCACCAATGAAGATGAGGCCAAAACGGATAAACCCGACCCGAGTGCACAGGTAGATAGTAAGGATAAGCACCCGTTATTCCCATGCTATCAAATTCTATTGTTGCGCTCTCCAGACAGAGAAGGCAAACCTTTTGAACTGAGCCGTATTCTATCCAAGATAGAACGCAACGATCTTACCCTTTACAATAAAATTTGCAGTGATTTAGCTAAGCAACAGCTAACCAACATTGATTCTTTTGTTGAACCCAGCGTTGAACTATCGCCAGCTAACCGGCAAAAATTCGGATCAGGGTATGACTTCACCGCCTCAAGCGCCGAAGCGTTGAGTAAAAACAACCTGAATAAACTCATTAAACTATATCAATTACTTGCTCTGTTGTCCGATCCTCACAAAAACCAAAAAAACAGCACCAACCCTTTCAGCGGAAAACCAAGCATTCTGCTTGCCGATCCAGATATTTACAATGCCTGTGCGCACCGGACAAACACGTTACTTGCTCACTACAAAACCCACTTCGCCCAAAAACCCAGGGTGCAAAAACCAGCCGTACACCCGTCAACTATTGGTGAAGAGACCAGTGAAGTAAGCAGCGGCTTTCATTCATTAAAATCATAATCCAACACAAAAAATAAGGGAGAGAGACATGCGCTTATCGGATTGGTTAAAGCCATATTTATCTATACCAGATAACGCGGTAGCGGTGGATGCTCATCTTTCTCAATGCCATCAGCAACACCAAAGCATTGGCCTTATTTTACGCCACATTAGCAACCAACCAGAATTATGCTTATACGTTTATCAAGAAACCGCTAAAAAAAATATCTTTTTTGAATTTATTAAATCCGTCGCGGTCATCGATTTTTTGGTTGCTTTTAAAATCATTCAACAAACGTCGCTGAAACATCGGGAGACCAAAAATCTGGTCAATAAACTCGCTTTAACCACACCCTTGCCGCAAGAAATATTACAAATTACTTGGGGTGACCGATTCTATTCATTTTTTTCTACTCTATTACTCTTGATCCCAATTATAGGCTGGCTTATATACGTTTATTTACCAAAACCTCGTCTTCAAAAACAATGTCGTGACTTGCTTTCGGCCTCGACGATGAAAAATTCACCGCCAAGTACCAATAAAAAAGTTGGGGACACCGACGATGACACCTCCTCTTTTACTCACAGAAGCAAATTAAATTTCTCACTTTCTCAATCAGCTCCGCCTTGCCATCATCGCGTCACCGTAAAAATAAATAAAAGCGAAGAACGAAAATATGAATTAGCGACTATTATTAAAACATACGCCTATTATCTCAGAATGCTAAAACTTAGAGCATATGAGCTGACACAAGAAAGTGGCAATCGTGATACCACGTTAGTCGTTGGCCATCCTGATCAAACCAGCCTCTCGTGGTCTGATGTTGCGCAGAAGGTTTTGGCTGCATCCCCGATGGAAAACATCAGCAACTCCTTGCTTTTGTATTACGCCGCTTATGAGCAATTTGCAGCAAACGGCTCCACTTATTGCTGTGGCCAACCATTATTTTCGGTTTCTGAAGATGAGCGCGATGATAATACCGATAGCAGTCGGGAAAATTCCAGCGCTGTCACCAGCAGCAGCGAACTTTCATTTCAAGAGCTCGAGTATATTACTCAAGAAATGGCCGAAGCGCTGAAGGAAAGCAGTGACGAATGCTCAAACGCTCAAGCTCACGAAATGCCGCTTATCGCCTCTTCACCAGAAGCGAGTAATATCAGTGGTATCCCGCTACTCCCCTCTCAGGGATCGCCTGGATCTTTATCGTCTAACCACAGTAAAATGATCCTCCTCAATTTAAGTGGTAAATCCTCTGCCAGCACCCCAACCACGTTAAGCTCACAGCTTTCGCACCTTTTTGCAATGGAATTATTATCGACTCATTCCAAAGGTAAAAAAAATCAGAATAATACACATAACCGTCTTATCATCAGTCCTTCAAACCACTTTACTCATTCCAACCAAACAACGCCTGACCCGCAAGCGGAACCCAATAAACAAGTTACGTCGGCAGCAACACCGGTTTGTAGGGAGTTGAAATTCTAACTAACGCCTTTCGCATAAGCCCTCAATGTGCTGGGATTCTGCCAGCGACACCGCTATAATGACCACTTCTGAAACTGCAAAGATTGTAAAATGGTCCAAAAAATACTGATCGCCAATCGCGGTGAAATTGCTTGCCGGATAAGTCGCACTGCACAAAAAATGCAAATAGCCACGGTCGCCATTTACTCGGATGCCGATAAAGAAGCATTACATGTTAAATCCGCCGATGAAGCTTATCGTATTGGCCCGGCCCCCAGTCGCGACAGTTATTTAAACATTCCCGCAATCATTGCCATGGCTAAGCAAACCCACTGCGATGCCATTCATCCAGGCTATGGCTTTTTATCCGAGAATAGCGCATTTGCCAAAGCCTGCCTGGATGCCAATCTCGTTTTTATTGGTCCTCCTATTGCTGCGCTTGAAACCATGGGCTGTAAACGCGCTTCTAAAATTGCCATGCAAAAAACCAATATCCCCTTATTACCCGGTTATCACGGTCAAGATCAAAGTCTCGAGGTTTTAAAGCAAAAAGCCGGTGACATTGGTTATCCGGTATTATTAAAAGCAACGGCTGGCGGTGGTGGTAAAGGAATGCGGGTGGTGCGCGATGCGCAATCCTTTGCGGCAAATCTCGCCAGTGCACAGCGTGAGGCGTTATCGAGCTTTGGTAATGACACCATGCTCATTGAAAAATACTTAGAAAAACCCAGACACATCGAGATGCAAGTTTTTGCTGACAGCTTTGGCAATGTTATCCATCTTTTTGAACGCGATTGTTCAATTCAACGGCGAGCCCAAAAAATCATTGAAGAAGCGCCGGCCCCCCACTTCCCAGAAAATCTCCGTAAAACCATGGCAAATGCCGCCGTTACCGCCACGAAAGCCATCGACTATGTCGGCGCCGGAACCATTGAATTTCTGGTGGCAGAAGATAATTTTTATTTTATGGAAATGAATACCCGGCTCCAAGTAGAGCACCCCGTCACTGAGTTTATCACTGGCCTCGATCTGGTCGAGTGGCAAATTCGCGTCGCATCGGGAGAGCCCTTGCCACGACAGCAAAAAGACATCGATTGTCACGGGCACGCGATTGAAGTTCGAATTTATGCCGAGAACCCTGATCAAAACTTTTTACCGGCTACCGGTAAAATTCACTATCTCCGCTGGCCCGAGACCAGTAACCACTGCCGTATCGACAGTGGCATCACCAGACATGATATGGTTACTAATTTCTATGATCCCATGTTGGCTAAATTAATCGTGCACGGCAAAGATCGAGAAACCGCTATCCACCATTTACACCGTGCCCTTAATAATACCCGCCTGCTCGGGCTTGCAACCAATATTGAGTATTTGAAATCCATCATTAATTTGAGTGCGTTCATTCAAGCCCGACTCTCAACCAACTTTATCCCAGCGCATGCCACGGAATTAAGTGAAAAGTCACTGCCCATTGCCGATAGCTTAGCGCTCTGTGTGTTATTTCTTTTATTACAACAACGGCACCATCACCAAGCCACCAAACATTCACCCTGGTCGGCCCAGTTAAATTGGCAACCCAATCTGCCAAGCAAACAAACCTTTGAACTCTCGATTAATGACTCCGTTCATACCGTGCTTGCTTACCCACAAACTGCAGGGTATCACTTAGCGGGATTAGCAACTCAAATGGCTATCGACGGTCATTGTATTCCAGAAAATGACTGCACCAAAATAATGGCACAAGTGAATAATCGATCGCTTTCTGCAGAAATCATTGTTATTAATAATGACATCCATCTCTTTCATTTGGGTCATCATTTGAGGATCACGCCGATCACGGCAGATAATATTGATAATACTCAGTCAGCACATCACCACCATGGTAATTTTGCCCCCATGACTGGTACGGTTACTGTCATTGCAACCACAGTCGGGGCAACGGTTGCACCAGGCGATCCCATTATTATTCTAGAGGCGATGAAAATGGAGCACACCATCCCCGCGCCGTGCGCCGGTGTGATCACAGCCATTCATTTCAACTTAGGTGATACCGCGAAAGAAGGCGCAACCTTATTTGATATCGAGCCCACTAAAGAGAGCTAAATCCCATTGTTTGTGGAGAAAAGTTATGTTTAAACAGGACCCCGGTTATTATAACGCCGAAGGATTACCACTGCGATGATTTTACCACAAGCCGTCACCCTGGTAGAAGTCGGTCCACGAGATGGTTTACAAAATATTCCCGCCATGGTGCCAACGGCGATTAAGCTTGCGTTGATCCACAATCTGGAAGCCGCAGGCCTTTCGGTTATTGAAACCACCAGTTTTGTATCGCCAAAATGGGTTCCGCAAATGGCTGATCATGTCACTCTCATGCAACAATTAACCCCTAAGCCCGGTGTCACTTACCCGGTATTGGTTCCTAATGACAAAGGCTTACAAGCCGCCATCCAAGCTGGGGTCAAAACCATTGCGGTTTTTGGGAGTTGCTCGGAGACCTTCAGTCGCAAAAACATTAATTGCAGTATCGATGAGAGCATCGCCCGCTTTGCGACCGTAATTACTAAAGCGAAAAAAAACCATATCGCCATTCGCGGTTATATTTCTTGTGTCATGGGTTGCCCCTACGAGGGTGCTGTTGCACTCGGTAATATCATTAAAGTCGCTAAAGCGCTCTATGATCTCGGCTGCTATGAAATTTCACTGGGCGATACCATCGGTGTCGGCAACCCCAAGGCGGTACAAAATTTAATAGCCGAGTTATCCGCCCATCTTCCGCTGACTGCACTGGCGGTGCATTTTCATGATACCTATGGCCAAGCATTAGCAAATATTTTGATGGCATTGCAATGCGGTATTACCACCATCGACAGTGCGGTTGCCGGTCTTGGCGGCTGCCCTTACGCCAAAGGCGCCTCAGGTAATGTTGCCACCGAAGAAGTTTTATATCTGTGCCATGGCTTGGGCATTGAGACCGGCATTGATCTGAACCAAGTGATTCAAGCCGGTCGCAAAATTTGCGAATTCCTCAATATTGCGCCGCAATCTAAAGTCAACTGTGCTTATTAATTAGCTCAAGTGGACAGTGTTGATGAACTTGTGCGTGTTGTTGTTCCCCCGTCCATTCCCTTGATCCCGTTGGGGGAGTCCGGCCCGTCGTCCCCATCTGGTGAGTCGGATCTACTAGGACTAGGGGGGAACAGTTTGCTGCTATATGTATTATTACCACGAAAATGTCCATGAGAATCACCACCGGATAAGTTCTCATGGCCTTCATTTAAGCTTTGACTTGTATCCTTCTTCTCATAGCCACCCTCAACTTGTGAAGCCTTTCTGGGATCGATCATCGCGGCAATGGAGTTAAAGGTTGCCGCAGCAAAAGCAAATCCGGCTAACAGCATTACGCCCGGATTAATACGGCCAGCATTGCTTTGCAATACACCTTCTAATGATAAAATACCATTGCCGGCTGCATTCACTAAATAGTTATCGTTAAAACCCTTGAATAACCCCACGATGAAACTGATCACCATCAGCAAGGGTAAAACACCGGTTAAGATTGCTGATGCATAAGCCGCGCGTGCACCACCTGATAAATCTCCCCACCAGTTTGCGACTTTTCCCCAAAGGAAAGTGATTCCTTTAATAATATTGCTCGGAGCCGTGACAAAAAGCGCTTTCGGCAACGCCCAAAGAAATTGCCCCACAAGGGAAATGACAATATAAGGTGAAGCGACAACAAAAAAACCCACTTTCTTCTGCCAAGGCATATTGCCAAACCTTCTTGCAGTTTCTTTGCTAAAAACGAGTTCTATAATATAGTTATCATCAACGATGATACCTTGATCGACACCAAATATCCGACCCAAGGTATCGAATGTCGTACGCAAAACAAAGAAAACCTCTACGATCATTGCTAACGCCCACGTGACTGCCAGCGCGATTAGGCCTGCTGTTCGAATAGAAAGGTTACTGTGTCCTAATAGGAAGTCTTGGAAACTCAAGCTAGCAGACATGAAGGTGGTTACCAAGCCATACAACGCAACGGCATATAACACAAATTTTAAAACTTTTTTCCAACTGAAATTGAAAACATGTCTTTTGAAAAACAGTTTTACATCCAACCAATTGTAAAGCTTTAACCTATCCGAAAAGTTTTTAAATAGCATAAAAGTCAAAACAATGGTGGTTACCCCAAACAGCACCCAACCAATCGGGGTGAAAGCCGAGGCAATTGCTCCCAGAAAGAAAAATACTTTGGTTGCAGCCAATCCCGCTAAAACCCCAGTTTTTAAGGCTATCAAGCAAAACACAATCGCGGCATAAAGCACCCCAGCGGCAATCGCTGAAAAAAAGCTGATAAACATCATGGCTTTTTTAGCCGGCGATAACATCTCTTCTAAGGCTGTGAGTTTTTCATTATTATGCCTCGAATAAAATTCCATCAACTGCTTTTTCGCAACTATTTTTAATTTTAGCTCATGACTTTTGGGATTGCTTTTATCTTTTTCATATTCTTCCTCTAAAATTCCTATTTCTTCTGTTAAGAGAGTTCGCTTATAATATTCGTTTTCTTTCTTAAGCCTATGGTGATCTATTTTTTGCTGAAATAAAATTACGCGGGCAATGATTGAAGCGACTTCCTCCACTTCCATGCGAAAATGCGCATCTGTACCAAAAGATTCCTCTATCTTGTTATCGGACGACTTTAGCTGTTGCAGTATTTGTCCCTCATCCACACAATATGGTTGTTCATTATTTAGGCTGGAGCAGGCGTGAAGCAGTTGTTCATATCGGTTATCTCCAGGTGAAGAGGATGGTTTTTTGAAATTGTTTAATGATCGATTAAGTCGATTAATTTGCGCGGCCAAATCTTTTTCGGTAATACGGAAACTTTTACGCGATAACACATCCATAAAACTTTCGGGCACATCATCCCAGGCAAAGCGAGTATTGGAAATCAGGGTGGATTTACCCACCCAAACACCAGCGGCTAATGCCAGTGGTATTGACAGCGGACCCAATAGCGTGAAGATCAACCCACCGGTCACTATGGCACACGACAAGGCAAATAAAACACTCAGCGTTTTCAAAAGCCCCCATCCCAGCAATTGATACCAGGGTGCACTGCGCATGTTTTCATTGGGTGTGAATGTAAAAACCATGAAATCTTTAAATCGTGCCAATATGTTTTTTTGATGTTTAACCACCCTTGTAAATTCTTGGTTTTCGTCTTCTTCGGTTTTAATCTCGATGTATTGCAATTTTCTCTTTCCCGTAGACTGATCTGTGATTTCAATTGCAACACACGGGCCCTCGACATCATCCAAACTCTCTTTAAGAACACCCTTAACTTCTATATCTTTACCACCAAAAATGAACACGTACAGTTGCCGCAAGAAAAAGCTTTCCCTTCCTGGATGAATACTGAGATCAGCGGCACGATCGGCGAATTGTTTGCCAATTCCAATCCAAACTTTTTTAAAATCTTGCCATGATGATGGTTCCTCAGGACGCATAATCTAACTCCATACAACAACTACAACACCGGATACCACTGGTATCCTGGGCCTTTGTGAGTTCATATATAAAGTATATTAGGACAAACTTAAGGCAATATTAATTATTTGCCAATAATGGCAAATGATTTTACAAGTCTTAGTGGGTCTTACGTGACTAATGTTTCTAACATCACTGAGAAAGCGCGGCTAATGCTTGGGTATAATTCGGAGGATTAGAGATATCCGTAACAAGTTCGGTATAAATGATCTGGTGTTGAGCATTTAAAACAAGGACAGCACGAGCCAGCAAACCCGCCAATGGTCCATCGGCAATGGTCAAGCCAAAGCTCGCCCCAAATTCGCGATTACGAAAATCCGACAGTAATCGAATATCTTGTAAATCGGGCTCGCCTTCGGCAATCCGACGCAAGGTGAAAGGTAGATCCATTGAAATACATAGCAACTGGGTACGCTGATGTGCTGGCATTTGCGAGCTAAATTTTTTAACGGAATCAAAACAAACATCGGTATCAATGCTTGGATAAACGTTAACAAGTATCGCCATATCTTTAAAATCGGCAAAGGTCACCGTTGATAAATCTGTTTTCGTTAACGGCACCTCGGGTGCTGCAGAGCCAATTTCTGGCAAACTACCATGGGTGTGCATTGCAAAATCATTTAACTGTATGGTTGCCATGGTTTTTCTCCCTGTTGATACTCATTTTACATAATCTTGTTGCGTGGTGATAAGGTTTTCTGTGAGACCAAAAATGCATTACGCGCACAATTGCTTTCTTCTGGGCTCACGGCTCGTTGTACGCTTTGGAAAAATTCAGGAGCAGCCCCATATTGTCTGCTCGGTTGATATTGAAATATCACGCTAAATGGGGTCTCAGCTGGTGCGGCATGAGCCAAACCGGTCAACAAAGCAACTTGCTGGTTACTGCTATCCAGATTTGATAATACGGCGTCAATCGATTGATTACCATTGCCGAAGTCACTCCCCGCTAAAGTTCCCGATCTTGGATAGTGCAGATAATATTGCAACATCGCGTCATCTTCTGATTCATAGTCTTGGCGCTGCTTATCATAGAAAGATTGCGTATTGTTATAATCGCCCAATAGAAAAAACGAATGCGCTGGTGGTGCTGCATTTTTTAATTTTACGGCTTCTGCTAATAACGTTGGGATCATAAAGTGTTTGCCGCCAGGATGGTGAATAGAACCAACAATCATAACCTCTTGCGTTTTATTGTTTCTTAACTTGGCTAAAATATAAGGCTTTTTACCTTGCAAATCGCCACAGACTGGCTCACCCACCAAAGAAAATTTATCCGGGCAAAAAAATATTACGCAATGATCATTGGTCTTATCATGAATACGATGGGTAATCATCTGATAAGGTTTCCCTGAGCCTGTAAATAATGACGCAATAGCCTGTGGTGATGAGCACTCTTGTAGACATAAAATATCCTGTGCCATGAGCTGCTGACACAAGCTCGCATCCTCTTTTATCTGCTTAAAGCGATTATCAAACCGCAAGACACCATGCGCTTCATTTTTAATATGATAAATCATCTCCAAGCCATGGTTTATGGCACAAATTATCTCGTTATGAAACGCTTGCTTGTTATCCAAAATCAGCGCCACCAGATGGGCTCGAGCTGATTCAATGGCTTTTTGCTTGTCACCCAGTTTTTTTGGATCGCGTGAACGGGCCAGTCGACTCGGCCAGTTTTTTAATGATACAAAACCATCTAATGCATTTTGGTCAATTATTATTTGATTGTTATTGAGATTGGTATAGAGGTATTGTGATAATTCAGCAAATAGATGATAAAGATTGCCTTGGTAAGGTGTGCCTTCAGGAAAATGCTGATCGAGCAAGTCCGCTATTAACTGACTCCCTGAAATATTCATGAAATTATTATAGAGATGATCATCGGCAAGGAGATTCCAGCTAATCGCTGAGAATTTTTCATTTACGGTTAGTACAATCGGCAAATGATCGGAATAACCACTTGGGATCAAACCATAGCGAAAAGCGCTGGTACCATGCCGAAAAGCACTGCCATTTAATTGCTCTTCTAATTGTTGTATCCGCTCTTTAGGGATTTTACCGATGTTATCCGACTCGAGCATCCCGTCCCCCTCTTTGTTTTATAGGCGCCATCCATCTCAGTATAGACCATGCTGGCAAACTAATGGCAACTTATTGATTATATTGTGGCGTTAGCGGAACGTGGTGTCGCCGGACGAAAAGGATTGGATATGACCAGACGCCAATCGAAGTAATAAGTTGCCTTCTGGTGAAATGCCAAGGACAACACCGTGGTGGGTTTCATGGAGATGGTGCACAACGACGGTATTCCCGAGTAAATAATCATGCTCATGCCATCGCGCCATGAAAGGTTGTAGTCCTTTGGTGTCGAATTCCTTGATAATTTCGGTAATCGAGAGAATGAGACTTGCGGCAAGGCGATTGCGTTCATGTGGTTGATCGGTGAGCAATCGCAACGAAGTCCACGGTTGATTAATTGCAACCGCATCCGCTACTCGCATATTCACATTGAGTCCAACGCCAATGATTGCTCTGATGGAATGATTTTGTCGAGTAAACACTTCGATTAAGTTGCCACAAATTTTTTTATCGCCGATCATAATATCATTGGGCCATTTTATTTTAATCGGTTCGGGAAGCGGCATTTGTTCCAGCACCCGAGCAATACCAAGACTCACAACCAAACTCATACCAGATAATTGACTCAATTCTTTTTGCAAATCGAGCGCCATCGAACAATAAATATTTTGTGCAAAAGGTGAAAACCACTGGCGTTTCATACGCCCTTTACCGGCTTGCTGTGATTCAGACAAACAATAGTGTGGCTGGGCCAGTGGCTGGGGATAACGGCGCAAAAAATCATTGGTCGAGTCGATAAAATTAAAAATATCCAGTCGAAAGTTTGTTAAACCACCATTCTGTAAGTATTGCGTGATTTGCTCGGCATTGAGTAAATTTAGTGGTGCAGGCAATCGATAGCCACGTGATAAATCATACTCAACCTTAAGATCGCGCGTTGAAAGTGCTGCTATTAATTTGGTACAGTCCTGTGGGGATACTGAAATAACTTCGGCTATTTGCTCACTGGTATGAAAACAGCCGTCGCTTAAAAAGGCTATCAGTCGTGTGGCTTGCTCAGAGTATACATCCATGCGCCGTCCTCAGGCTGCTGTTTTAAACATCGCGAGGCGTGAGGATTTGTCATTGCGAGCGCGCCTCGCAATGACAAATTCCGTGTTTTACTTGTTTTTGGAAAAAATACCCTCGCTCTTTTCAGGAGCGGATGATACTGTTGTCAATTCTATTCCACCCGATTCAGCGTTTTTCAGCTCGGGCTCGGGAGATACCGAATTACTGCGAGAGAGATGGAAAATCCCTTCTCGACGCACAACTTCAGCAAATCGAACCTTAGTGGAATCTTTTAACTGGTGATCTTCCCCGGGATCATATTCGGAATCAAACTGCTTCCACCGATCTACCGCACTATTCGTGCCAAATATTTTTTGCGAATCAGATTTAGAAATTTGACGCTGTACTAAATACTCCGTCACATCGACTTCATAGTTTTTATCATTTTCTTTCCCTAAATTATTACTCATACTGGTCATGAGGCTCAAAAATGTACCGCCACCGTTTTTGATGTTGCGTTGGATCCGTTCATCGGTATTCTCCTGAGCATTAGAAACGGCATCATTTTGAGCGCTGTATGACACCAAAGCGCCGGCAACCCCGGCAATAACCGCAGAGGCTAACGCACCTGAACTAACATCACCGCTTACTTCATTGCGAGCCGAGTCGATACTGCCTGCGGTAGATATCGCCCCATTACCAATCGCATTAAGGATCCGCGATTGCGTGACTAATGAAATGGCTATTTTTAAAAGATCGCCCAATATAACAATCGGCACAATGACAACCGCCGCCAAAACACCTATGCCAAAACCATACCAAGTTGAATTCTGCCAAATCTTTTTTAATCGAGTCGAAAACTTTTCTTCCGCAACCGCGCTGTTACGATTTTCTTCGGAATTTTTAAGAAACCTATCAATGGTATCGCGCGTTGTTCGATAGATGAAATAGCACTCAATTGGTATCGCCAAAGCAAAAACCAGAATACCACTCAGTAGGTTTGCAAATTTCGAGCTCAATTTTACATTTTCAGTAAAAAACTTGATGGTTTGAAGATTCGCTTCTAAGAATGTTGTTAATAATCCAAATAAAGCGAAGGCGTGAATAAATAACTTTACCAGGTTCCCCAAAGTAACCGCCTCGGAGAGTTTGAACGACTGCCATGCGGTTACCATGTCTTCCCAATACATATCCTTGACCCTATCGGTGACATTAACAAATAACACCGCTATCAAGGTAATCGTACCAACAGTCGTTAAAATGATTGCAATCATCGGAAAAGCTGGTGAAATGGCAGCAAGCCCGGCAAACATTTTCATCGCAGCCAACGCATGGAATATCTTTAACGTACCAAAATACGTGATGAAACTGTAGGTAAGCCCTGCACCGGCTGCCAGCAACAGTGAAAAATAGATGACCGCTCGCTTAACCGCATGAATATCCTCTGATAACGTTTGATACTGTTGTTTCTCTTGCTCAGATAGCACACCACTCTTACCAGGAAGTATGTTTGAAACATCCAACTTTTGTTGTTTTATCGTATCCAACATGTCATCGATCGCATCACCAAACGCGCGCTCCTCTTCTTGCTTAATAAGCGCTAAAATATTTTGCTTATTTAATCCAAAGCGACGACCAAACATGATCATTTGATCTTGCTTTTCATTGACTTCTCTGAGATCACTTGTCACGACCGTGGCGGGTCTTGGCAGCTGCGCAATAAGCTGGTAATACTCACCACGCAATTTGAATAATTCCGCTTTTGCTTGTTCTTTTAGAACGGCAACAACCACATTGCCCTGCATTGCTTGCTGCAACACTTCTTGGCTTAACGGTGACTCATATAAGGTGACAATGGCTTCTATCGGTAAACCATATTTGTGAGCCAAAGATTTTATTTGTTGCTGAAGTTGCGCCGCTGTGATTGAGGGCGAGGCTTTTAATGCTGTCAACTCGCCAAAAAGCGTTTTATAAAGAAGCGCTAATATTTTTTTCTTCACTTCGATACGCGAAGTCGTGATTTTAGCTAAGTTTTTAAATTTTTCTGACTGGGTTACCATATTTGGGTCATAATCAACGCCATACATAAATCGCGCTAGCTTATGCGCGCTGTATTCATTGCGTGAAAATACTTCTTGCTCAACTCCCAGTCCTAAAACTTCCTCGGTCAGCTGATGAATGGATTTATGGACATCTACCCGCTGTTCTCGATAGCTTAACAATTCTTCTTGTCTGTGAATTTCAACATCAAACTCTTGTTTCTTTGCTGCCTCTGCCTGGACATCAACATCTTTCCCCGCCGCTCTAGCTTGTTGATTGGTTTTGAGGAATTTACGCTTATCCCTCTGAAGCTGGTTAATTGTTTTAAACGTAGATTCCAGGTCGGACTCGGTATAGCGCAATAATCGCTGGCCAAATAACCTGATATTTATTAGTGTTCTTGAAACTTTTTCCCAGGCAAACTTAATATTAATATTCGTGGTATGAAATAATATGCTTAACCCCAAGATAATAGCCACGCTAACCGGTAACGACTGGCAAAGCATAAATACAACACCACCGGTCGTAAAGCCACAAGCAAGACCAAATAAAACCGCAACCACTTTACCAAGCGCCCATGTCAGCCAATATTTTTGCCCGTCTTTATCTTCAATGGTAAACCAGCTCGGAATCCTTTTGGGTAAAGCGGCATAGCCATCGTTCAATCCTTGTTTTGTTTCCTTGCGACCAGCAAAAAAATAATACGTCGGAGAAATGAAGTCTAACGCGAACACCAGCGTCCACATGCCAGTAGTGAATTTCTGCCATAGTACCGCCAGTAAGTCTTGCTTTTGCTCTTCGGCGATTTGCATTTTTGTATCTTTAATTGCAGCCAATCGCGCTTTTTGTGACTCAATATACTCAATAAAGCCTTTTCTGACAACCGTGCCCCCACTCTCTGTCGCTGATTTCGGCAAGCCTGGTCGTTTTGTTTGCAGTAAATGAACATTCGAATTGGATGAAGACCTCGGAGAAAAAATACGAACACCTTCGTTTTCGTCTTCGTCTTCGTCTTCGTCTTCGTCTTCGTCTTCGTCTTCGTCTTCGTCTTCGGAATCCTCTGAACTGCGTCCCAAGAAATTACTAGGCATAAACGGAGTTCCAATTACATCTTTTTCGTTTTCGTTTTCGTTTTCGTTTTTTTCTTTATTGCTCGTCGAAAGCATGGCTGTTCCTTAATTTTCATACATAATAACGAACCGATCTATCCAAATAGTTGCATGGATCTTCTTGCTATTTTAACGGGTACAACACCCACTTGAATTACCTACTTTGCTGCCCCGCAAGGGGATTCTCGAACGTTATTACCGGAGAAATAGTTAAATGATGAGTACACACCACGATGAATCGAAAGCTAAGCCCAACTTTTTGCATTGATTACTCCCCCTTTTTCCTCGCCAACTTTATAACTGTCAAGTATAACGAATTACCAGATTGTGGACAGATGAGAATACACCTGTTTTTGCAAGCAATACAAGAAAAAAAATACAAAGCTGTATATGTTGTCTAAAAAAAATATACTCATCTGTTTTTGATCAGCACGCGCCTGTAAACGCCTCTTGTTACACGCCAGCAGTATTCGCTGGAACTGGGGCATATGAAAGGACCGACATTGGTTCAATCAGCATACTTTGTATAGTAACCTCTTCGATTTTCTCCAAGTCCTCGAGAGACATATTTTCTTCGTTTCTTTCAGCTAATGGGATCCAAAAACTTCGACTCCCCACTCGATGAAAAATAGTATTATCACTATCCGTGCATTTAACCGTAGCCTGAAAACAAACCTTTTGATAAAGCAGTGGTTGTTGAATGCTTGGCTTTTGATTTTTTTGCGTATCATTTCCCGCAACATTGGTCTCTTCTTGCTGTGGCAATATATCAACTGCCTTATCACGCGGATAGTTCTGATTTAGAAATTGGAATATCCCTAATTTTTGATCACTCGATATACCGCTCTTTGGATCAAGGCTAATGGGGAGCGGGGTTTCTCCCGACATCATGATAGCATAAGTATTCAATGTCGCAGCGGTGCTCGAAGCTACCCCACCAATGCTCACTCCACCTAGGGCGGCCATGCCACACCCAACAGCATTAACCAATCGAGGATTGAAAGCCGCTCGCAATAGATTTGCTATTAATTTCAGACTAAGCACAATGGGCAATATTAAAACTCGATTCAGTGCATACCCCAGCAGAGAAATATTAGCCTTTGCCGACAGCGTATTGTGATTTTGATGGCGAAGGCTATCGGGAATAGCTAGTTTGTCATCGTTATCTATGGTCGCCATAGGTGTTTTTTTCTCGGTAAACTCCGCAATACAATCCGAAAGTGCCGTAATCACAAAATAAAGCTGTACGGCTAACGCCACCACCCAAATAGCAATCCAGCTGATGGGAGAAATCGTTGTCAGACTCATCCCCGTTGCCTGTTGTAAGAAAAGTGAAAAAGTATTTTTTGCGTGTCCAAGCAAACCATGTAATCCCATGAGCGCAAAAACATAAAGCAGCAAATAAGCGAGCTGCTTACCTATGTATTGCCAAACACTGAGCGATCCAATTCGACCCGTCTCCAACAGTTGGCTCATAATAAAGCGCATGTTGGTTTTAAATAATACCCAATCTAAGGGGTCAAACTGCTTAATTGCTTTTGCGATAACATTAAACATGAGCAAACTAATTGTCGCTGCCATGATAATCATAAAACCGCAAGCGATGGGCTGACCTAAGGGTGCCAAACAAGCTAAAAAAGTGAGCTTAGCAAACAAACTTGCGGTGGAAACATACCCAATAGAGCTATAGGTAATACCAGCCACCGCGGCAGCAAGCGCAGCAAATACAAATAACAACACCCCTTTCCGGTAAGAAATTCGCCGCTTGCCCGAGCGCAAAATTTCATTAAACTTTTCTTTTTTATTGTGGAATGCGAAGTTTTGTTTGATGGCACGAAACCCAAAGGCATGAGCCAACCTTAGCCGACTTCTGAGACAAACATCTCGAAAATCACGATTATTGCTTTCGGCCTGTTGCTCGACTTCACGATCATATTGCTCCTGGCTAAGATTACCTTTGCTGTACTCGTATTCCAGCATGGTCCGCAATTTAGTCTGCTTGGAAATATGCGCGGACATCTTCCTGATTTCTTCTACCCGAATATCTTCTACACTCGACTGAGCATCTATGGCCGCATGACGTTTCGCAAGTTTACGGTAAAGAATATTAAATTTATCGCTAAAGTGGTTTTCAATCGTTTTCTTCTGCTTTGTCGTTATATTGGGTACTTGTAAGGCGGCTGTCAACTCTTGTCTCGTTGTTTCAATTTGCAAATAAACATTTTGCACATCTGTGCTGTTATATTCTAAAAACTCCGACCGCCAGTTAAATATCGCAAGACCGGTGTTGGTTAACGCACTGCTTGCAAATTGATAATTGATCCAAGCGGAGAGCAAAAGGACATAGCCTGATAATAATAGCACCGGCAAACTGGTACCTAATAGGGTGATGATACTGCCGGCGGCCAGCAACCCAGAGGCGAAACCAAATAATTGCGCCCCCAAAACCAATCCTCGCCATATTTTAGGGTGTTTTTCTCTATACGTTATCAGCGGTTTGATGATTTGTTTCGTGGTTTGTTTATCAACCATCGCGTCAAGGGGAGCCATGAAAGCCTTTTCAGTGAGCTGAAGACCGCTCTTGAAGGCTTTATAGATGAAATTAAGGGGTTTTGCCAGCTCTCGACCAATATCACCGCACGCAAGCCAGATTTGTTGGCACCCATCAAGGGCGGCTTCTCTTATCCCAACTGTTTGTTGCAAACCAAGAAATTTTCTATGATCTTGAGAGCTACGCGTTTCGGTAAGTAATTCGATTTCCTCTGGCATGGTTTCATCCTCTTTCCATTACCTGCAAATAACTGCAAGCCACTATCCATGTAAAACGCAAATGGATGCTTGTAGAATAAATGATGTATTTGCTAATACTTGGATGCACCAGCTTATTTGTTGCTGAAAAAAAAGTCTCATCCTTGAGAGTTACTTCTGGAAGACGTGTAACGCAAACTCATTACTGCGAAGTTATTCCCTAACAACATTACAGCAAAAATCCACTACTGCACTCACTTCCTTTTTGTACTACACAACAACACTAAACTTATTTACGCCTTTCGCACTGCAAATACAAACTTCACTACTAAACAACGAAAGCCATTATAAAGCCCTTTTTCACAAAGGAAAACTGTATCTTTTATTTTTTGTATAAGAGCTATATCATGCGTAACTGTTTCTTGGCACCCCAAGATAATGGGTACATTTTTTGAGGTGTACGAAATATACTCGATTGCCTGTTTCACCAACCTCATCCATCCCCTTAGAAAAACACACAAAATCACTTGCCCCATAAGCACAAAAAAGGTACCTTGTCGATGCGTAAGGTTTTTGACAAAAGTAAGTTTTCGCTATGCGTCGTGCTAACTTAATATTGAAATCCGGCGAAATCTTCCCTGGTTTCGTAGTAAATGATCGACAGACACCCACTTTTGGCGAAGTCGTTTTCAATACTGGGATGGTCGGCTATGTAGAATCGATGACGGATCCTTCATATTACAAACAAATTCTGACTTTCACCTATCCCATTATTGGTAATTATGGGGTTCCGGCTAGCCATTATTGGGAGTCTGATAAAATTCAGGTCAGCGCCATTGTCGTATCAGAGCTTGCTCAAGTCGCGGCACACCATCAACTTCAAAAGAGTTTAACCGATTGGTGCACCAATCAAGATGTTCCTATCCTTTTCGGAGTCGATACCCGTGCCTTAACCCATAGTCTCAGAGAGCACGGTGTCATCGCCGGAGCGATTACCAATGAACATGAAAAAATCGGCACATTCCACGACATCAATAGCGAAAATCTCGTTGCAAAAGTCAGCATCTCACAACCCAAAACCATGGGGAATGGTCGATATCACGTAATCGTCGTGGATTGTGGTATTAAACAAAATATATTACGCCATTTGTTACAGCTCCCCATTCGGATCACACAAGTTCCCTATGATTATGATTATACTGAAGAGGATTGCGATGGCGTCTTTCTCTCGAACGGCCCTGGCGATCCAGCCCTGTGCCAAACAACCATCGATCATTGCCGAAAAATGTTAACCCGTGAGAAGCCTATGTTTGGTATTTGTCTTGGCGCGCAGATATTAGCGCTTGCGGCTGGGGCAAGCACCTACAAATTACTGTACGGGCATCGCGCACAGAACCAACCTTGTATCGATTTAGCAACGGGACGTTGTTATTTGACTTCTGAAAACCATGGCTACGCCATCGACGCCGCATCATTACCGGATGACTGGCGGGTCTCTTTTCAAAATCTAAATGATCAAACCGTTCAAGGTATCGCACATAAGTACTTGCCATTCCGGGCGGTACAATTTCATCCGGAAGCAGCGCCAGGCCCAACGGATAGCCACTGGTTCTTTACTGAATTTATGCAATTGTTACGTGGTGTCGCTAATGACACAATTTAACGGAAAATCGGTTTTGTTATTGGGCTCAGGTGGTCTTCGAATCGGACAAGCTGGGGAGTTTGATTACTCTGGCTCTCAAGCAATTAAAGCCCTGAAAGAAGCAAATATTCGCGTGATATTAATTAACCCTAATATCGCCACCGTGCAAACCGATGCGTCGATGGCCGATACCGTTTACTTACAACCGCTCAATTTACAAACCGTATCCCAAATCATTGAACAAGAACAGCCTGATGGCATTTTGATAAGTTTTGGTGGTCAAACCGCTTTAAACTTGGGATTGCGTCTGGCTGATGCCGGTATTCTAGCAAAATACCAGGTCACGCTCTTAGGTTCATCCATAGAAACCGTGCGCAAAGCCGAAGATAGGGCGTTGTTTAAAGCTGAGCTCGATAAAATTCAAGTAAAAACAGCCCACAGCATCTGCGTCACGACCGTGAGCGATGCTCTCGCTGCAGCACAGTCTATTGGCTTCCCCGTCATGCTGCGCTCCGGTTTTTCCCTAGGCGGCCAAGGCTCCGGGATCATCCACAGTGAAATACAATTAAAAAAGCAGGCCACAGAAGCGCTCACGGGCGTATCACAAATATTAATTGAAGAATGTTTGCTGGGCTGGACTGAATTTGAATATGAAATCGTCAGAGATAGCCTCGGTAATACCATCACGGTCTGCAACATGGAAAATCTCGACCCCATGGGGATCCATACAGGGGAAAGTATTGTGGTTGCCCCCTCTCAAACCTTGAATAATTACGAATATCACTTTTTAAGGGAAATCGCATTACAGGTCGCCAATCAATTTACTATTATCGGTGAATGCAACATTCAATACGCGTTTAATCGTGAAACCGGCGATTATCGCGTCATTGAAATCAATCCACGATTATCGCGCTCTAGCGCGCTTGCCTCAAAAGCAACCGGTTATCCACTGGCATTTGTCGCTACCAAGCTGGCATTGGGGCTATGCTTACATGAAATTAAAAACAGCGTCACTGGCAAAACCTGCGCCTTTTTCGAGCCCGCCCTGGATTATATTGTCGTTAAAATTCCAAAGTGGGATACCCACAAACTCAAAAGCGCCGATCGCCATATTGGAACTGAAATGAAGAGTGTCGGTGAAGTCATGGCTATTGGCCGCTCTTTCGCTGAAGCCTTACAAAAAGCAATCGGTATGCTTGATGAGGGCTGCTCCGATTTAGCTTTTTATCCTTTTACCATTCCTGATCGCATTCTTGAAATTCGTCAAGCCACCGATCGCCGAATCTTTGCACTCTATCAATTTTTCAAAAATAATGGCAGCATGGCTGAAGCGAATCAACTCTCTCAAATCAACCCTTGGTTTCTTAATCATATAAGACTCATCGCTGAGTTACACAACACCCTAGAAAATAATCCATTAACCCCTGAATTATTACGACAAGCCAAACAATTTGGCTTTTCAGATGCCACTCTAGCGACAATTTATCAGCTTGAGGACTCCGCCATCCGAGCGTTACGACTAGCGCATCGCATTGTCCCTTACGTAAAACAAATCGATACCCTAGCCGGTGAATTTAAAGCACAAACTAATTATTTATACCTTACTTATCATGCCAATAGCCATGATTTAGCACCGAGCCAGCCCGCCCCCATTATCATTTTGGGCTCAGGCCCTTATCGTATCGGTTCATCGGTTGAATTTGATTGGTGTGCGGTGAATACCGCCAGAACGTTGACGGCGCTGGGAGAGAGCCCCATCATAATTAATTCCAACCCTGAAACCGTTTCGACTGATTACGATGAGTCTTCTCGTTTATACTTTGAACAATTGAGTTTGGAGCGGATCAGAGATATTGCTGACTTTGAAAATCCCAAAGGGATTAATGTTTCAGTCGGCGGTCAAATCGCTAACAATCTTGCCTTAGCGCTGCACAAACACGGCTACTCCATTCTGGGTACACACCCCGAGGATATTGATAGAGCAGAAAATCGCACCCTATTCTCTTCTTTACTCAACACCCTTCACATTGATCAGCCCGCGTGGGAAACCGCCACCCATATGCAAGCCGTCAATGCATTTATTGCTAAAGTTGGCTTTCCCGTTTTAATTCGCCCTTCGTATGTTTTATCAGGGGCTGCCATGAATGTGGTTTATGATCAACAACAATTGCAAATGTATTTGAAAGATGCCAGCAAAATCTCACTGCAATATCCGGTGGTTATTTCGCAATTCATTCAAAATGCGCGCGAGTTAGAAATTGATGGCGTTGCTAAAAATGGTGATATCGTGGTGAAAGCCATCTCCGAACACATTGAAAACGCCGGCGTTCACTCAGGAGATGCCACCATCGTGTTGCCTCCACAAAAACTATACCTTGAGACAGTGCGCCGCACCACGCAAATTACCCGTGAAATTATCAAAGCCCTCAAAATCACTGGGCCATTCAACATCCAGTTTATTGCTAAAAATAATACTATTAAAGTTATTGAATGTAATGTCCGCGCATCGCGATCGTTACCATTTGTGTCTAAAGTCACAAATTATAACTTCATCGAGATAGCCACCAAAGCCATGCTCAACAAACCCGTGCCAACGCAATATGAAACCATCGATCTGGATTATGTCGGCGTTAAAACGCCTCAATTTTCCTATAACCGTTTAAAAGGCTCCAATCCCGTTGCGCACGTGGAAATGGCCTCCACCGGTGAAGTCGCATGCCTCGGGGAAGACTTGCTAGAAGCTTTCTTCCTCTCTTGGCAAGCAACCGAGCTTGCCATTCCCAATAAGCGACTATTTGTCAGCATTGGCGGCCATAAGAAAATAAAAGTATTAGAATGGCTTAAGGCACTAGAAAAGCTCGATTGGGAGCTGTATACCACGGAAGGCACGCACGATTATTTATCGAGCCGTGGCGTTGGCTCCATTTGTGTCTTTAAAGTTAGTGATAAACGGGAACCCAATATCAGCACCGTCATTATAGAGCGAAAAATCGACCTCATCATCAATATTCCTAGTGGCATTCACGCCAAACAACAAACGGATGGTTTCATCTTGCGACGCTTAGCCATCGATCATCACATCCCACTCATCACCAACATTGAAACGGCGCAATTAATGTTGCAGTGCTTGGTCAAGCTCCGAGATAGAAAACGCCGAGTACGTTCTTGGCAAGACTTCATGAAAGGCCACCAGCGCCCGGCCGCTTTAAATTTTTTAGTCGGCAGAGGTGATAATGGAGGAAAAAATGCATAACCATTTATTCGGCAAAGATATCATTTCCATCTCTGATTTAACCAAACACGATATTGGGCTTATCTTAGAAGCAACCGATAGAATTAAAAAGTCGCCTAAAGCAGAGTGGCTAAAAGGCAAAATTATAGCAAATTGCTTTTTTGAGCCCTCAACACGAACACGCTTATCTTTCGCCGCAGCCGCATTGAAGCTTGGCGCTTCTGTCATCGGTTTCTCTGAGCCACACTCAACATCAAGCGGCGCCAAAGGCGAATCCCTGCACGACAGCATAAAAATCAATGCTTGCTATGCTGATGCCATTGTCATTCGTCACCCTAAAGCAGGCGCCGCCCGACTGGCAGCACACGCCTCAGATAAACCCGTGCTGAATGCTGGAGATGGCATCAACCAACACCCTACTCAAACATTGCTTGACTTATATAGCATTACGGAATGCCAAGGGCGAATGAATAAATTACACATCGCTTTTGTCGGTGATTTAAAATACGGCCGCACCGTTCACTCTTTAGTCCAAGCGTGTGCACTTTACGATACTCGATATTATTTCGTTCCAGTTCCCGGGCTAGAACTTCCTGATTCTTATTGTGACTTGCTGCGACAACAGAGCTTGAAATACTCTTTCCATGCTTCAATCGAGGATGTGATTGACCGAGTTGATGTCATTTACATGACCCGCGTTCAAACCGAGCGCTTCAATACCTCGGAACAATTATCATACCGAAATCCCTGCTTGCTGGAAAAACACATGTTGCAAAACGCCAAACCGAATTGCAAAATCCTCCACCCTCTGCCACGAAAAAATGAACTCGACACCCGCATCGATGACACACCTTTTGCTTACTACTTTCAACAAGCGCAAAATGGTTTGTATGTTCGTCAAGCCTTACTGGCTTTATTATTACGAGAGGAATTACCATGACCAAAACCCTTTCTGTCGCTGCCATCGCTCATGGAACGGTTATCGATCATATTCCTGCGGGTCAAGCCATTCATCTCATGCATTTATTACAACTCAGTGCGCATGCCGGCCCCACCACCGTCGGATTAAATTTAACCAGCCTCTCCATGGGATTAAAAGATTTAATTAAAATTGAAAATCGAAAATTAACCGAATTGGAAGCCAAACAAATTTCTATTTTTGCACCCAATGCGACCATTAATATTATTGAAGACTACCAAACAATCAAAAAATACCGACTCCATCGCAGTGACCGCATTACTAATATACTACACTGCCCTAATGCCGAATGCATCACCCAAACTGAGCCGGTTAGCACCGCCTTTTCTATTTACGAAAACAAATCTGAAGTTTATCTCAGCTGTGACTTTTGCGAACAGCACTTTCCGCGCAATGCTTTCAAGGAAAAAATTGGATGATAACAATTAAGAATGCGCTGTGCCCTGACAATAGCCGTCGTGATTTTTTCATTCCTTCTTCACAATCGCTGCACATTGACGCTGAAAATTACATCGCATTCCCTGGGCTTATCGATCCACATGTGCACTTTCGTATTCCCGGCCAAGCCTATAAAGAAGATTGGGGAAGCGCAGCACTGGCGGCTATCCATGGCGGCTTTACCTGTGTCTTTGATATGCCAAACAATATCCCCAGCTGCACCACCCTCGAACGCTTACAAGAAAAAAAACGCTTAATTGATTCCGAACTCGCGCAAGCAAAAATTCCGTTAAATTATCATTTGTATTTTGGTGCGGACATGACGAGCCTCGATGAGATCGCCAAAGTAAACGATCGGGTCATTGGGTTAAAGATTTTTATGGGTTCGTCAACTGGCAATTTACTCATTAGTAAAGAAGGCGATTTACGACAAGTCTTCGCACTCGCTGCACAATTAGATATGCTCGTTGCGGTACACGCCGAATGCGACTGCATGATCCAGGACAATCGCCAAAAATGGCAAGCGACCGATGATTTTAGTGTGCATGCCAAGATCCGCTCGCCTGAAGTCGCAGCGAGTGCCACTGAGCTTGCGATTAACATTGCCAAAGACACCAAAGCGCGCTTGATGGTGTTACACGTCAGCAGCAAAGAAGAAGTGGCTCTCATTGCGCAAGCTAAAAAAGAGGGTATTTCGGTTTATGCGGAAACCAGCCCCCATCATTTATTCTTAGATGATACCGCCTATGCCAAGCTGGGCGCTAAAGCACAAGTCAACCCCCCCATTCGTGATAAGTCCCATCAAGAAGCATTATGGGCCGGCATTCATGACAACACCATCGACACCCTAGGCTCTGATCACGCCCCGCACACACTCGCTGAAAAAGCCAAACCCTATGGTGAAGCGCCTTCTGGCATGCCAGGAATTGAAACCACGCTGCCGCTCCTTATGACTGCATTTCAGCAGTCAAAAATTTCTCTCCAACAAATCGAGCGATTATGCCACAGCCGGATCAATGAAATTTATCGCTTACCGCAGAGGCCAAATGAACTGGTATTGGTTGATCCTCATCTCGAAAAAAAAATCAGCGACTCACTGGTTAAAAGCAAATGCCAATGGAGCGCTTTTTCAGGCTCAACACTACGTGGCTTTCCCATTTTAACGATTGTTAACGGGCACGCTTTTCAAGTCTATTAACAATAAAAATATAACTTCTGAAGCTATCTGGAATACCCCAGATCCGCTGTCGGAGAATGGTTTTTTTACCGCCACCGGTTTCCAGTCAGCCTACGACAGATGTTGTCGTTCCCATCTCTCTTGCAACATCTTCTTGTGTTTTAGCTGCTAATTTTCTTGCCTTGACTAAGTATTCTTTTGCAACGGCTGGCTCGAACAATGGCTTAAACCTTTCTGAGTGATAAGTGCAACCGCTGCAACCATGGCTAAACCTAATACCACGGCCCCGATAATCGGACAAAGAATCGAAGCAAGTGCAATAGCCGATGCCAGCAATTTCCCGACCACAACCCCGACACCTGCACCAATTGCAGCACCGGCAACCCCGGCAACTAGATAAGGATGTTGGGTGAAGAATCTCAAACCATGATGCGGATCCTGGTGGCGTGCTTCCGCAGTGAAAGGAAACTGTTGTTGATTATTAGTAGTAAAGGGTTCTTCTTTTAATTCCGATTGCGGTTGCTCTTCGTAATGAACCGGATCCTGCTGTTGTTGCCTATTAGTAGACACTCTTTCTTCTAATTCCAATTGGCTTTCATCATTGCCAGAATCATCCAATTGGCTTTTATCATCGTCAGAATCATCCAATTGGCTTTCATCATTGCCAGAATCATCCACTTGGCTTTCATCATCGCCAGAATCATCCACTTGGCTTTGATAATCGTCAGAACCATCCCATGAACTTGGCATTACCTCCCCCCGGTATTGCTCACCATTATCTGCAATAATCTTAGCGCCTGCTATGATATGACTCTTGTTTTTATCAAGGTCAAAACCTTCATTATTTTTAATTTCTTCCCCTAAGAGACGAAAACCAAAAAATTCATTCACCCAATAGCCACAACTGATATGGCTATTGACTTGAAAGCCATGGCGTTGATGCTCAACGCGAGCACCTATTTCCACACTCAGAGCAATCTCAGCAATTTTATCATCATCCGGATAAGCCATTGCACGATACCAAGATTGAAGCAAGCTATTTCCTTTAGAGTCATAATTGGTGATTTGCCATTTTCCTCCAACATCGCGTGACATTTCTAACAAGGTGTAATGGCCAGAAACATTGCTGCCAGCCCACCATTGTGCAACACGACCAAAAAACCCTGAGCTTCTGCCAACAGCCAGCGGAATGAGGATCCGGCACGGACCTTTGATTTGCAGTAGCTTGTCTTTTAATTTCATAAGCAACGCTCGTAAATCATATTGAATCTTCGCCTCCCCCTCCTCTTTAGGCAACAAATCAGTGACCGGTGTTACGAAAACAACTTCACTATCACGAATAATTTTTCGAGCTAAAATGAAGCAACCGTCCATTACCGATTCAATTCCTTGGCCACTTGATTCTTCTTGTACCAGCGCCGCCATATGCCCCATAACCAATTGACTCAATTGGCTGGGTGGGTACGCGGCTTTAATCTCTTGTTCGGGCGTTTTGGTTTTATCTACGAAAGAGACATCTTTCTCTTTTTCTTTTTCTTCTTCTTCTTCTTCTTCAAGAAACATCACCTGACTCGCACAATACTACTACAGAGATACTATTATATGCGCTCCGTATTAAGACTGTATTAACAACCCGATCGCATCACCGACAGCGCTCCATCTCTTGTTTTAAACGTTACTACTTGAAATTACTGGGGAAAACTAAATTTGCCTAAGCCTCACCAGCCGCGTAGAATGTACCCATTTGAAAATAATAACTCCAAAGGTGCACGATATGATGACACTTCCAACGCCTGAAGCACTAAATAAAATTTTTGGAAAAGCAGTCTTTTCCGACGTCTATAAGCTTTTTCCTGGATCCCCGGTAACACTCGCATTGAAACATGGCGTTGATCCAGAGCATATTAAATCTACCCTATTAAAGTGTCTCCCAGAAGAAAAAGCGGAATGTCAAAAACACCTAAGCATATCCACAGAGTATCTTCCTTGCATTAAAATTTCTGAAGTTTTTCATGAGGAACTTTTTAGAGCTTTGTATAAGGAAAACAATATCCAATATACGGTTGCTTCAAAAGAAAATGTCAGCGATGATCGCGAGACCAAGCTGGAAATATACAGTGAATCCTGTCGAATCACAGAAATCATTGAATATCATTATGTGACATCCAGAAGTGTGCTGACATACCCTTATCAAAGCAGTAACACCCCCTACTATGCCAAAATAGTCCCAAAAGATAATTACGCTATTATTTTTGATTCAGCAGAAGCCCGACAAGCGGCTGAAAATTTTTTAAAAAGTAACGGGGTAACCTGGCGAGAGAGCAATGCCAAGGTAATTGCATTTACATCTGAGTCCAGAAACGAATTTCAAAACGCATGCTCTCTCCTGGCAGATGAATGGCAAATACCGAAGTCAGGATTAAAAGCATTTTTCGAAAAAACCCATTTAAAGGCAAATGATAAGTTAAGTGCTATTATTAACAGCGGTGTGCCAGCAAAGAAACCGTCTCGTGTGCCAACACCTCCACTTAGTCAAGCCTGTTTAGATAAATGGTACACTAAAGCGCTTTTAGATTTTAAAGAGCAATTTGAATCAATTCCCGAACCCTCCAACAAACTAGCCGCTTTAAAATATTTTATAACTGCCATCAATAGTCCCTCAATACGAATCAGCTTGATTCTTCAACATGAAGAAACCAAACTCATTTTTAAAAACATCATCGACGCCATATTGATTGCAGCCGACACAATCTCACTCCACCCTATAGCGCTGTTTTTGCAACTAATCCATTCCTGTCCGCGCGCGAGCAACAACTACTATGAAAGAGAGCTTACCCATTTCTTTCTGAGCACTTCGGGATACCAAGCGCATCTCTTTCAAAATATAGCGCCAACCGCCTCCCTAACCTTTGAAATGCTCATCAATTTTTTGGACGCGGTCCAATGCTATAGCAATGAGGTTAATACAAATAATACTATTAAGGCCTTCAAAAAATTTATTCAAGAAAACATCAACTGTGTTATCGCAGCCGCAGCATGTAAATATCTGCCAGCACTGTACGTGCTTATTGAATTAGCCAGTGGTCTTATTCAGCGGGATGAATCCATCGAAGGCTCTCTTGGTATAACAAAAGAAATGGTTGCACAATACTTAGCAAATTCGGGGCATTTCTATAATCCGTTACAACTCACTGAGCGGTTTGTTACGTTAGCACGCGCCTTTCCCGCACACCGCGAACTTCTGGCTGAGTTTATCGAACCAAATACGCTTTTAATGATGATAAGAAACGACAAAGCAACGAAACCTGATCTCATTTTTGCAGTGCTTGACGTTTTCCCTCAGCTCAAAGAACCGTTTTTGCACGCTTTACAAACATTAACATTCGATCAAACCTTCAGACAAAAAATGTCTGGAAATTGCTCGCTTGAAGTGTTGGCAAAATTTGCCACTGAGTTTCCTGAGCTTAACGAATGGCTATTTGAACTATTAACAACCGATGACAGTGCCTGGCTGTTGCGCTTGCTACAGGAAAAAACCGATAGCCGCCCCCTATATAGATACCCATCAAACAATTTTGCAAAAATCACCACTCTTTTTAACGATGACAAGAAAGATTTTTTTTACCATTTCTTGTGTACCCATATTAGTACGATTATAACGTTCGATGACACGGCTGAGTGCTCAAGGGCATTCATGGTGCTCGCAAAAATTTTTTCAACATACTGCATCACGGCTGCTATGGAGCCAGCCACTTTATGTAAGCTAATAGCGCGCTGTCTCAAATGGCCAAAAAAAGTTACCAATACGAATGACCGCAAAAATATATATCACGCTTTTATCCAACTGCTTGAAACAAGGGCTCTCACTACAGATACCTTGTCACTACGCACTTTCCTTGCGATTTTTGGTAACCTAGCAAAATCCGCTGACGAAGAAGCCCGCTTGTTACCGCTCATGGAACCATTCTTTTATCACGCGGCTTTTACTGGTTATTATCCCGATTTCGATAACGCAACACAATTTCTTAAAACAAATAAAGCATCCGCAAATAGCGACGGCTTATTCCAATCCCTGTTACAAGGGGCCGCAGATGCCTACCAAGCCGACCCAGAAAAAACTGCAACACTTATAAAATTAACTAACCAGTTCCCCGCGTATTATCCGAAAATCGTTGCTTTCTTAAATAGCCATGAAACAACCAAAACCGCTATTAAACTTTTAGAAGAGGTTAAACCAAAGACAATGACAGCCAGCAAGGCCAAATCATCGACAGCGGCTTTTTTCCGTGACAAAACCAACATTGCAGGTGGTGACGAAGTCAATCGTCCCTATCAACCATCGCCACCCTAGCCAGAGGAAAAGGCTCTCTCGGGATCAGCGTATCGCGCTCTTCGCGCGTCAGAGGCAGGGATTTTATTGAATTTTTCAAATAGTTGCGCTCTATTGGTCGGGATAGAATACCGACAATTTGATTGCAGGGAGCGACCGGATGATCCATCCGACGGATAATACTCTGCAAGTACGCTATGGCTTCTCGGTCGTGCTTGTATATCGCCAATAACCGCCGCTCTAGAAATTCATGCGATTTTGGCGAAAATAACGCAGCAAGTGCCTTAGCCGTAATATCACCAAACCACTGTAACAAAATGTCACTGCGTAATTGGTAACTTCTCGTAACATAGTATTTTACTTTCAATAGGTTATTACTTTCCATGGCTTGCTCAAGCTTGGCAAGCATGGCATAAATCGAATTGTCCTGCACCACCTGACAGCGAGTGAAAAAAGCACGCAACCCCCATTCCTTAGCTAACACATCGGAATAAAGCTGCATGATTTCGCTCTCAAGATACGGTAACGCTCGAGGCTCTTGGTATAAAACCGTTACTCGTACAAATTGTTCTTCAATCTTTTCATATTCGATAAAAATTTCTTGAAAATACTGGCTTAGTTTGGCGATGAATATCATCCAGTTGGCACTGAGTCGTGATCGATCTCGAGTCGGGATCTTACGTATCTTGGCAAATATGGCTTGCAGATGATCCGGCTTTAACCGTGACATCTTGACGAGGCTGCGCTGCTTTTCCAACATGGGCTTTTTCAACCACGCCATGAAACTCTCTTCACCGATAATCGCACGAAAACATTGTTGTAGCTGGAATTTAGCTTCTTCGGAAGATAAATGGATTTTAGTGAAAAATTCACTTAACACTCTTGCGAAAGGCATCATGTCACGAAAAAAAATCGTATGTTGCTGCGCACTGACTGCGATCAATTGTCTTCTCAGCGTTTGCAACGCATTGATCATGCATGGATTTGTATTACAACCCTGATAAGGACCTTGGCCGGTTGCCGCTAACTCATTTTCTGAAATGGACAGCCGCTCGACCAAACGGCTTGCAATAACATCCATAAAAATAAGACCTCCCTGTCAATAATCTATTTCATCCTTGAAATAGATTTTTTCCATCCTTTCCCCGTTGAACTTTTCAACGAGAGGGTAATCATACTGGTTACCTCTCGTGAGGAAAAGCAAAATTTATTAATCACTATCCTTTGCGAAAAATTATTTTTTTTATTACCAAATGTAGTCAACATGGGTGATTTTTCACCTTCCTTTTTTTGGGTACCTCTTGCTCGATAAGTAAAATTGCACAGTTCCATCGAATAGCTCTATAATTTTTTCTCAACTCTCTTTTTGAATAAGCATGGAGCGCATAAAATGATCAAGACTGTGAAACAATTCCTAGCGGTAATTGCTGCTGCCTCCCCCATGTTGCTGATCAGCCAGTCGGCTTTAGCAAACAATGAACCAAAAACCAATGATTATTGGTGGCCTAAAAAGCTGGACCTCTCACCCCTTCGAGCCAATAATCCGGCAAACAATCCGCTGGGTGCGCAATTTAACTACAGAGTGGCTTTCAATAAGCTCGACCTTAATGCGGTCGTTGCCGATCTGAAAAAAATAATGACGTCTTCACAATCTTGGTGGCCAGCTGATTTCGGTCATTATGGCCCACTCTTCATCCGCATGGCTTGGCACAGTGCCGGCACTTATCGCACGATGGATGGGCGTGGCGGTGCAGGTCACGGTATGCAACGATTTGCACCGCTAAATAGCTGGCCAGATAACGCCAATTTAGACAAAGCCCGACGACTCTTATGGCCCATCAAACAAAAATATGGCCGCAGCCTGTCATGGGGCGATCTGATGGTACTAGCCGGAACCGTTGCTATGGACAGCATGGGTTTTAAAACCATCGGTTTTGCTGGTGGCCGAGAAGATGCTTGGGAAGCCACTGAAACCAATTGGGGTAGCGAAGGAACCTGGCTTGGCAGTCAGCGACAAGATAAAAATCACCATCTTAACAAACCATTTGCGGCTACCCAAATGGGACTCATCTATGTCAATCCCGAAGGGCCTGGTGGCAATCCCGATCCCATCGCGGCTGCGAAAGATATTCGTGTGACCTTTGGTCGAATGGGTATGAATGACGAAGAAACGGTTGCCCTGATTGCTGGCGGACATTCCTTTGGTAAAACCCATGGTGCAGCACCTGCTGCAAAATATGTCGGCGCTGCGCCAGCAGGTGCCGCAATCGAAGAACAAGGATTAGGCTGGAACAATAGCTATAAATCTGGCAAAGGCGAAGATACCATCACCAGTGGCCTTGAAGGCGCTTGGACAGTCACACCCGCGGCTTGGTCACACAATTTTTTACAAAACTTATACGCCTTTGATTGGGTGAAAACTAAAAGCCCTGGTGGTGCCATCCAATGGATCCCTTCAAATAAAGGCGCCGATAAGATGGTTCCCGATGCCCACGATCCCAATAAACGCCATATGCCCGTGATGTTAACCACTGATCTTGCGTTAAAGTTTGATCCGGCTTATCAAAAAATCTCGAAACGATTCCTCGATCACCCGGAACAATTTGAAATGGCGTTTGCTAAAGCGTGGTTCAAGCTCACCCATCGCGATATGGGTCCTCGTTCACGTTATTTAGGCACATTGGTTCCACAAGAAGTTTTTACATGGCAAGATCCCGTTCCTGCAGTCAGCCATCCGTTAGTCAATGACAGTGATATTGCACAACTCAAAACAGAAATCCTGCAGTCTGGGCTTACCGTTTCTGAATTAGTCAATGTTGCTTGGGGCTCGGCATCAACTTTCCGTGGCACCGACATGCGCGGCGGTGCGAATGGCGCGCGCATTCGATTAGCCCCAGAGAAAGACTGGCCAGTCAACGATCCGACGGAATTAACCAAAGTCCTAACCAAACTCAGTGCCATCCAAGCAAAATTCAACCAAGCTCAAACCGACAATAAGCAAATTTCGCTTGCCGATATCATTGTCCTCGGTGGTGCAGCGGCAATTGAAAAAGCGGCAAAAGCGGCGGGTTTTGAAATTTCTGTGCCATTTACTCCGGGGCGCACCGATGCCACCCAAGAGATGACTGACGCAGCGGCTTTTGCTGTGCTTGAACCATCAGCTGACGCATTTCGTAATTACTATGGTGATAACAACACCAAGTCTCCTGCGGAAATGATGATAGAAAAAGCCAGCATGCTGAATTTATCGATTCCTGAAATGACCGTGTTGCTTGGCGGCATGCGCGCACTCAATGCCAATAGCGCGCACAGTCCTTACGGTGTTTTCACCAACCACCAAGGTGAATTAACCAATGACTTTTTCGTCAACTTGTTGGATATGAACACCGTATGGCAAAAATCGAAAAGTCATGAAGGTATTTATGAAGGACACGACCGAGCAACCGGCATGTTGAAATGGCAAGCGACTCCGGTTGATCTGATCTTCGGTTCAAATTCTGAATTGCGCGCCGTTGCCGAAGTGTATGCATCAGAAGATGGCAAAACCCAATTCATCCATGATTTTGTCCATGCTTGGGTGAAAGTCATGCGCCTTGATAGGTTTGATTTGCACAATCCCAGTAACTAAAGCCAACCAGGAGGCGGCTCACGCCGCCGTCCTCTCCTCATTCATACTCGCTTTTAGCTGAATTTACTAGGGCGTATCGTCAATTAATTCGTGCAAATATTCAACATATGTAGGGTGTATTAGGCGCGTAAGCGCCGTAATAC
>CAYGNG010000019.1:41830-41897 GCA_964351225.1 uncultured Gammaproteobacteria bacterium | reverse complement strand
GTAGTCACGCAAGCAAGGGAAGTTGCTTTTTTTCATGAGGGCCGGATGTCCATTAAGCCTATCGATG
>CAYGNG010000019.1:0-41730 GCA_964351225.1 uncultured Gammaproteobacteria bacterium | reverse complement strand
AAATCGGGGTTGTTGTTAAGCGTATCGATGAAATCGGGGTTGTTGTTAAGCGTATCGATGAAATCGGGGTTGTTGTTAAGCGTATTGATGAAATCGGTTTTTTTTTTAAGGGTATCGATGAATTTGGGTTTTTCCACAAGCGTTTGCAAGAATTCAGGGTTTTTATTAATTAATTCGATAAAATCTTCATTGTCATGAAGTGTTTTCAAGAATTCAGGGTTATCGTTAAGCGTTGTGATGAGGTTGGGATTGTTAATAAGCGTTCGGATAAAGCCAGGGTTATTTTCAAGCGTTCGGATAAAGCCAGGGTTATTTTCAAGCGTTCGGATAAAGCCAGGGTTATTTTCAAGCGTTCGGATAAAGTCAGGGTTGTTGTTAAGGGTATCGATGAATTTGGGATTATCAATAAGCAGGCGTAAGAATTTTGGACGATCCAAGCATAAGATCGATATTTCCCCCTCATTTTTTGTTTCAGGAAGCAGTAACGTTTTGAGCGCGCGGTTGCCTTTAGGATCAAGCATCAGATCACGTGCTAATTGTGCATCTTTACCATTAATCTGGATTTCGTCAAGCGTGAAGCCTATACCAGGAATGAGTGTATGGGTTATTTCGATGGTGACATCGAGATTAATAGTAAGGTATGTTTGATCTGCCTCACCAGGAGAGGCTTTTATCGTTACGCAAGGATTGTGATAGTAGGATTTTGCTTGAATACCCCCATTATTATCGGTGATGAGCGCTGCCACAGTAGGTGTAATATGCTGGGTTAACGTAATAGTGTAAGGCGATGAGGAGGTACTATCTCTTTCCATGCCACCACCAGTCGAATTAAACCAAAATATCAGAATCGTTTCCATGTACCTGCTCAAGGTTTGATCGTAGGATTTTTCTGTTTCGGAGCACAGATCTGCATTGTTAATAAAAAAATTAGTAAGAACATCTTCTTCTTTTATTTTTGTTAACTCGTTCCAGCTCTTTTTCGTGACTCCAAAAGGAATACCTTCTGATTCAGCGTTGGTTATACATTCACTTTTCCATTGCTCATAAGAATCAAGACTAGCAAACAATCTCAGCACTCGCTGGGCATCTTTGTAAATACGAAAGGGAGTCTTCTCTTTATGAGTAGAGATCATGAGCCTGGTAGAGTTGCTACCTTTTTCCCTATAAAGGGATACATTCCCACGGTCTTTATCGATAAGCATGGCTTGCAACCTCGAGTTTATCAAGTCGTCACCTTTGATTGTGATACGGTGGTTGTTGTTATTTTCTGTTGTCTGCAGAAGCATGATAACTTTACTCGCAAGAGGGGTATTGTTTTATTATAGTCCAGGGACCTTAGCGTTTGATTAATTTCCGATCGATTTTATAATCCGCCCAAACCACTCCGGATTGGGCCAACATCAGTAACGCTATGTTTTTACTGCAATTTTAAGTATTGCCCGGATTTCCCCGAAAGATTCGGCTGCCATGAAGACGCTGTTGGATTAATTTGAGAGTTTTACATTATACAACAAAACCCTAAACTTGGACCGTCCGACTCGTCCGACTCGTCCGACTCGTCCGACGACTTGCCCGACTCGTCTGACTCGTCCGGCGACTTGCCCGACTCGTCCGACTCGTCCGACTCGTCCGGCGACTCGTCCGACGACTCGTCCGACTCGTCGTCCGACTCGTCCGGCGACTCGTCCGACGACTCGTCCGACTTGCTGTCGTTGTTAGCACTGCTCAGCAAACACTCTGTAACTACCCTATCAGAACCAGCAACTGGTTTTTCTGCATTATCAGGTTTATCAAAAACTGCTGTTGTGGTGGCTTCTTTCTGGATTTTTTTATTTTTCCGCCACAGCAAGATGGGTAGCGGTATCAAACTAAGAACGAGCAGAATTATGGGGATCGCGGCAACAATCATTATGGCTTTAATAACCAGGCGAGATTCTTTTTCATAGGTCGCTATGATTTTATTATAGTCTTGTATGGTTTTGCGCAAGCCATTGTTGAATGGCGAGTCCAGGTCTTTTAACGCCGTTTCATCACTTCTCTCGATGTAGTCACGCAAGCAAGGGAAGTTGCTTTTTTTCATGAGGGCCGGATGTCCATTAGGCCTATCGATGAAATCGGGGTTGTTGTTAAGCCTATCGATGAAATCGGGGTTGTTGTTAAGCGTATCGATGAAACTGGAGTTTTCGATAAGCGTTTGCAAGAAGTTTGGATTTAGGTTAATCGTCTCTACAATGGAAGGATTAGCTACCAGAGAACTCAACAATTGATAGTTGGCCAAATTGGTAAGCGGTGTCATCAAATGAGGGGAGTTGACAAGCGTTTGTAAGAAAGTGGGAGTCTTGCTGATGATTTCAATGAGCTCAGGGCTTTGACAAATTTTGGTAGTGAGCTCGCTGTTATTATTAAGCAATTGGATGAGGGAAAAGTTATTAGCAAGCGTTATTAAAAGAATTTCTTTGCAGTTAATCCCATCGATGAGTGTAGGGTTTTCAACAAGCGCTGCGATGAGGTGATCTTTACCTTTGAGTGTTGTGATGAGGTTAGGGTCTTTTTTATTAAGTGTTATTAAAAAACTCGGCCTTAGGTTAATTGTTTCTATAAGCGCTGGTTTTTCCTTTAGCGCGCTCCTGAGCTCATCGTTGCGGATAAGCACGGTTACCAAATCCAAATCAGCTTTTTCCACAAGCGTTTGCAAGAAGGCAGAGTTTTTATTAATTAATTCGATAAAATCTTCATTGTCATGAAGTGTTTTCAAGAATTCAGGGTTATCGTTAAGCGTTGTGATGAGGTTGGGATTGTTAATAAGCGTTGTGATGAAGTCGGGTTTATTGCTAAGCGTTTGTAAGAAATATGAATTTAAATTAAGTTTCTCTATGAATTTGGGATGTTCTTTAAGCTTTTTGATGAAGTCGGGTTTTTCTTTAAGCTTTGCTACGAAATCATTATTACTTTTCAGGGTGTCGATAAACTTCCTGTTTATAGTTAAAACCGATAACAAATCATTATTTTCAGTAACCCATGACGCTAAGACGGATTTTCCGCTTTGTCCATCTTGGCAGAGTCTTCTTGTTGTATCGTGCGCAGTAGCGAGCAGCGTTTGTTGATTGTCACCGCCATTGGGATTGTCACTAAGCGCTGTGATGAGCTCAGGATTGTCACTAAGCGCTGTGATTAAGCTGGGGTTATTTTTAAGCGTTGTGATGAGGCCAGAGTTGTCGATAAGCGTTGATAAGAAACCAGGGTTTATATTAACGATTTCCATGAGACTAGGATTTTCATTAAGCGCTGTGATGATGGGCTCAGGATTTCCATTAAGCGCTGTGATTAAGTCGGGGTTATTTTCAACAAGCGTTCGGATAAAGTCAGGGTTGTTTTCAAGCCGTATGATGAAATCAGGGTTGTTGTTAAGGGTATCGATGAATTTGGGATTATCAATAAGCAGGCGTAAGAATTTTTGACGTCGATAGCATAACGCTTTTATTTTGGGATAGTGTTTACTCTTATTTAGCAATAGATTATTGAGAGCGAGATTTTGATTGGGATTAAGCATTAGCTCTTTTGCCAATACATCATCTTTACCTGTGATTGTGATTTGATCAAGCGTATAGCCTTTATCAGGGATGAGGGTATGGGTGAATTCAATCTCGACATTAAGCTGGATAGTAAGAATATTTTTATTGTCAGCAAGGTCGTATAGCGTTATGGTTGGATTATGATAATAGGATTTTGCTCGAACGGTTGCTGGTGGTGAGAGAATCATCCCAGCACAAGTTACTGGGCAATCGAATGAGTATCTACCATAAAATGGCCCATAAAACAAAACGTCAAACAGGTAGCTTTTTAGAGATTGATAGTGGGCTTGTTGAACTTTTTGGTATAGCGAATGGCCTTCTTCTTCAAAGGTTTTTTCAAATACCTCTTCAATACAACCACTATTATATTGAGACTTACAGTAGTGGTTGGGCTTTGTGTCTGGCTTCTTCAGATCTTCATAGAATGCTTCATTGCATACAGGAAAGCCACGAGTGTTATCTTTTTCAACCTGACGGTGGTGGGCTGGGTTTTCGAGGAGAGTTAGCTCATTATTACAGCTAGAGACAAACAGGGTGACAGCTTCGGTTTCTCGGTCAGTTTCAGTTGATAGATTGCTATTGGCCTTGGATTTCACAAAAGCGGTGTCTCGCAATTCTTCTGGAAGAATGATGATCGGCAAGTTTTCCTCTGAGCTTAACATAACGATTTCACCCCCAATGGCGTACCTAACCTTGATTGTAGCTTATCGAGCTTAACGATTAATTAACGCGATGCCTTTTTGTAATTGCTTGATTTGAATTTAAAAACCACAGCACAAGTGGCTGCTTATTGTGCAAAAATCCGTTTACTCACCTGAACGCGCTGCGCCACCGAAAGCGATTTATCGATTTTTGAAGCGATCATCGCGGTACGCTTGTTTAAACCGCAATTATTGGCAATTTGAATGTTTAAGCCTGGTCTGGCATTTAACTCCAACATAAGGGGGCCGAGATTCTTATCTAATACAATATCAACGCCCAAATACCCAAGTCCGGTTAGTTCATAACAGCGAGCGGCAGTGGTTAAAAAATCATCCCAATTGGGAATGGTGAGGCCGGCAACCGGATTACCGGTATCCGGATGCGTTGCGATCTGTTCACTATACCAAACGCCGGTTTGAGTGCAGCCGGTGGCAATATCAACACCAACACCAACCGCGCCTTGGTGGAGATTGGCTTTGCCATCGGATTGGCGGGTTGGCAACCGCACCATGGCCATGATGGGAAAGCCACAAAAAACGATGATCCGCACGTCTGGTACGCCTTGATAGCTTATCGACTCAAATAAGGGATCGAACAATACCCGATATTCAATCATTGCCACGTCTCTCAGACCACCCAGGCTATAAATCCCACTTAAAATACAGGATAAATGATATGAAATGTCTTGTGATGAGATAAGAAAACCATTGCTTTTGCGATAACGGTGATGACTTTTGCCGGTAATAATTAATATCCCGTCGCCGCCCGCACCATGGGCGGGTTTAATGACAAAGCTATGATTGAATTTTGCGACCAGTTGCTCGATTTGTTGCGTTTGGTGCTCGGTTGCAATGACACCATATAGCTGTGGTACGGGGATAGCCGCTTTCTCAGCTAACTCTTTGCTTTTTATTTTATTATCAACTAAAGGATAAAGATGTCTGGGGTTAAATGGCGAGATGTAGTCAAGATTGCGTTGATTAATCCCAACCACCCCTTGCTTTTTTAGCGTCCGCCATCTTTTAAAGGGGTTCATGTTCGAGTCCCCTTGTTTTGAAACTCATGAAATCGAAATAATTCCGACAGTCGATAGCCGCGGTATCTTCCAAGTAATAACATTATCGCCATGATAATTAGAATGCATCCAGGAAAAACAAAGAAGGTATGAGCGAGCCACTCACTGGACATGCTGAGATAAGCTAAAGAAGCCGCAAATAGGCTACCACACCCGGTGGTGAGGGCTTCGAAACCACCACGCTCATCCCAAATGATGGACATTCTTTCGATGGTCATCGTTAGGATAACCATAGGAAATAAAGCGACAGATAATCCATGCTCAATCCCGAGTTTATAAGTAATGATGCTGATAAAACACATGAGTAAAATAACCGAGCAGAGAATAATCGAGAGCCTCGCGACTAATAATAATTTTAATTGTTCGATGTAAGCTCTGATCAATAAGCCCAATGCGACAACTAACGAAAATAAAGCAATTCCGCCAAACAGCTGGGTTTCTCGAAATGCCAATGCAATCAATACCGGCATGAAGGTGCCTAAAGTCGCGATCCCGATGAAACATCGTAGCAATAGTATGACCAACACCCCAACCGGTACCATGATTAAGATTTTATACACGTGCTGTGATTGAATGGGTAAACTTAGTAAAGAAAAATCAAGAGCAGCTGATTTGTGACTATTAACCGATTGCTGGATCAGCGACAAAGCATTTAAATCTTCTGCTTTGATACTGAATTCAACTTCGGCATTACGAGCCCCCTCTGTTGAATAGAGTGGTTCATTGCCAACCCACCAGATTAAAACGTCACTTGGTAACCCTTGCTCAGCGGTTTTGAGATTGTAGTAATGCCATTCTTTGCCATCAAAACTGCGCAGCCAGGTTTGTGTTTTGGCTCGAATTGTTGGTTCCAGGAAAACACCATGGACGACTTGTGCGGGAATTTTAGCATTTGAAAGCAAATGAGTGGTTTCACTGGCAACCTCGGAAAGGGTATGCCGGTCTTTTAATAAAATTTTGACATTGTTGTCGTTTGAGTTGAGATATTTGATGGTTTCGGAAGTAAAGGTGCTGGTATCGGCCGATTTCTCTCGGACTTCGGTAATGATAGCGTCTGCCGCTATTTTTTTAGCACCCGTGTATTCATGGCTGTTGAGTGAGTCAGGGGGTAAGACATGAGGCGTTTGTTCATTGGTGGTGGGTTGCATGAGGGTGAGGCGGTAATATAAATATTGCTTGCCATGAGTTTTTCGAACTGACCAGACCGCTCGGCGGGTGTATTTTTCGCTGTGTACCGAAATACCATAATTTCGTGAGATAAAACTTTCATTTAACTCAATGAAAGGTTGATTGGTGATTTTAGGGATAAACATTTCCGCTTTGACAGGATGACGGCTATTAGCAGTAAATTCCATGACGGCTTCGATAGTCCATACCCGATTGTGCTCATTGGGATTGAAAGGGATCCCGAGGTAATAGCGTTGGTAAATGGTGAAACCAATACCCATGCTGATCAAGAGCACTGTCAAGATGGGCAAATGATAGCGATTGCGCTTCATGTGGATTCCTTATTTTTCATCTTTGCAATTCAATTTGCTTAGAAATTTTGTGCTGGGATCAACGACACCATTAAACGCAACAAGTGCTTTCCATCCGAGTAAAAAAGGATACTTGAAATTACCCCGGTCGATTAAATTGACGGGGATAGTTTGAATTTGTCGACCGATGCAAATGGTTAAATCAACGACTGGGCGTCTGGTGTTTTCCTCATCGGTGAGTTCGATAAGTTGCTCTCGGTTTTTAATGCGGACATGTTTTTTGATAATTTGATCCAATGTAAACGCATGGTCACTGGAATCAATAACAGTGAATACGATGTGTTTCTCATCCCCTTTTTTATAAAACTTAATATTTGTGGCGCTGAGTGACGAGCCATCCGCACCGGTATCGAGTTTGGCGGTGAGCTGGTGCTTATCAGGAAGTATTTGGATGTTCTCAATTCTTCCGAAGATTTTTTTTTCTTCTTCGTAAGCGGCAAAGGCTGCTTGGCTAAGATAAACCAAGATGATAAAAATAACCGCTATGCCTCTGATTTTGGTCATTTTTTCCTCGAACAGGCTGGTAAGCTTGAAGCGGTTAAAATAGCACGCTCTAAGGGGGAAGTCATGTTTTTGTATTCCAGGATTAATCACTTATTTTGCGTAACGCTTTAGGCTGGCTGCAATTTCAGCGATAGCCGTTTCAGGGCCATGCCAATCTTCGATTTTAGTCCATTTATTCGCTTCGAGATCTTTATAGTGTTCAAAGAAGTGGGCAATTGCATTTAATATTACCGGTGAAATGTCTTGATGAGAATGGATTTTCTCAAACATTTTATCAAGTTTTGCGATGGGGACTGCGAGAATTTTAGCGTCTTTACCAGACTCATCTTCCATGGCTAATAACCCAATTGGTCTGGCTTCAATGACACAGCCACTGATTAATGGTGCTGACGTTAACACGAGGACATCAACGGGGTCGCCATCTTCAGACAGGGTTTGAGGGATAAAGCCATAATTGGCGGGATAGGTCATGGCGGTACTTAAGAATCGGTCAACGTGTAAGGTACCAGTGCTTTTGTCCACCTCGTATTTGACCGGGCCACTGTTTGCTGGGATTTCGATAATAACATTGACACTTTGCGGGGCTTTACCACCAGCGGTCACGTGATTAAGACTCATAAATTTCCTCGTTTTTGCAAGAGTGAGTGGGTTGATTGGGGAAAATAGGACCTCTGCATGCTAGACATTGCTTGGTGGCAGTTACCTTTAACTGCGGATCCAGGGCAATTCTATCATCAAACACGAAACATTCACCATGATAGTACTTGCCGCCGCAGTCTTCGAAATATTTTAATATACCCCCTTCAAGTTGATAAACGTCGTGATAGCCAAGCTGTTGTAATAGGAGAGTGGCTTTTTCACAACGAATACCACCGGTACAATAGGTCACGATGGGGAGGGTGCGCGCTCCCAATTGCAACGCGCGTTCTGGAAATTGGCGAAAATGTTGAATATTGAAATGAATGGCATTTTTAAAGTGGCCGAATTCATATTCATAATCATTGCGGGTATCTAATATTATCATCGGCTTATTCTGCTCGAGCCACAGCTTGAAAGTCGTGGCAGGCAGATGTTTGCCACATTGATTGACCGCATCGATAGCCGCAACGCCCATGCGAATGATTTCATTTTTAATTTTTACTTTGCGCTTGGTGAAGGGCAAAAATTCAGAATAACTGAATTTAAAAGCCATACCGGCAAATAACGGATAGCTGGTAATCCAGGTAATGAATGCCTGGATAGGCTCAGCGGATCCGGCGAGATTGAGATTGACGCCTTCCGTACCAAGGAGAATCGTCCCTAATAAATCGAGCGCTTCCAGCTTAGCGAAAAGCTGTGCTCGCCAATGCTCTGCCGCATCGATGGTGCAGAATTTATAACCAGAGATATTGCTAATGGCTTTCATAGTCTGGGCGTGATTAAATACCAATTTTTGAAACCTGGGATGATACAAATAATTACCAGGTAACTCAATCAAAAACTCACAGGAAGGATGCGGAAATGGACTGTTTATTTTGTAAAATTGCAGCCGGGGAGATCCCTGCTCAAATAATATATCAAGATGATCAAGTATTGGCTTTTGATGATATTCATCCACAAGCCCCACAGCACAAACTGGTTATCCCGCGTAAACATATTGCGACATTAAACGACGTTGAAGAAGCCGAGGTCGCTTTGGTGGGCCATATGGTTTTAACCGCCAGGCGGTTGGCCAATCAATTTGAATTTGCGACCTCTGGGTATCGATTAGCATGGAATGTCAATCTGGCCGGCGGCCAAACGGTTTACCATATTCATTTGCATTTATTGGGTGGTCGGGATATGAAATGGCCACCGGGTTAAAATTGATGAGGAAATTAACAGAAATGGTTGCGATTGAACCGATATTTCGTACACTCCTGGAGCAGATTGGTGAAGACCCCTTGCGGGACGGATTACGAGAAACGCCCATGCGCGCGGCAAAGGCGTGGGAGTTTTTAACGAAAGGCTATCAGGAATCGGTAGATCAAATCGTTGGGGATGCGGTATTTTCTTCAGCGTGTGATGAAATGGTTATCGTGAAAAACATCGAATTATTTTCGCTTTGCGAGCATCATTTACTACCATTTATTGGGAAGGCCCATGTCGGTTATATTCCTCAGGGCAAAATCATAGGCCTCTCAAAAATCGCTCGTATTGTCGAATTGTATTCTCGCCGCTTGCAAGTACAAGAGAATTTAACACAAGAAATCGCCAAGACATTGATGCAAGCAGTCGATGCCAAAGGTGTTGGCGTAATCATAGAAGCCAAACACTTGTGCATGATGATGCGCGGGGTGGAAAAGCAAAACTCCGTCATGACCACTTCAGCCATGTTGGGTATTTTCCGTAAGCGGCAAGAGACGCGCAATGAATTTTTGACACTGGTTAATAGCCAAACAGCATGAAGGCATCCACTGAGATCAAAATTAAAGATAGCGGGTTATTACGAGCGACTTCCCTGGTTTCTGCCATGACGTTAATCTCTCGCATACTCGGTTTAGTTCGGGATATGGTTGTTGGCTTTTGCTTTGGTGCTGTCGCGGGGATGGATGCTTACTATGTGGCTGCCAAAATACCTAATTTTTTACGCAGAATATTTGCTGAAGGATCTTTTCAGCAAGCGTTTGTTCCGGTGCTCTCTGATTATCAACAGAGCCACGATCACCAAGCGTTAGCGCAATTTATTCGTCATCTTTCCGGGTTGTTAGCGGCATGTTTATTGATAATTACCACCATGGCCATGGTCTTGGCGCCGTGGGTTATCCGGTTATTTGCCCCGGGATTTGATGGTGCCGGAGAGCGCTTTACAGAAGCAACCGTTATGCTTAGGATCACATTCCCTTATATTTTTTTTATATCACTAACCGCATTTCTAAGTTCGGTGTTGAATTGTTTTGGGCGATTTGCTATTCCGGCGTTGACACCAGTGTTTTTGAATATTTGTTTAATCATTGCCGCGGTTTGGTGGGCGCCACATCTTGCTAAGCCCATACATGCTCTGGCATGGGGAATGACAATTGCTGGGATGGTACAATTCGGTTTTCAAATGCCATTTGTGGCGCGCATTAAGTTGCTGATAATGCCGCGGCCTTCATGGCAAGATCCGGGTGTTATTCGGGTGCTTAAGCTCATGGTTCCTACGTTGATTGCTGCCTCGGTTAGCCAAATTAATTTACTATTAGATACGGTATTTGCCTCATTTTTAACAATTGGCAGTGTCTCGTGGTTATATTATTCAGATAGATTGACCCAATTCCCCCTCGGCGTTTTTGGGGTGGCGATATCCACAGTGATTTTACCTTATTTATCACGTCGACATGCGGAGGAAAATCATCAAGGGTATTGCCGCACGATGGATTGGGGGGTCCAGGCCGTGTTATTAATTGGGGTGCCCGCTGCTATTGGCTTGTTCTTGCTGGCAAGCCCGTTATTAACAACCTTGTTTCAGTATGGCCGATTTACAGCACACGATGTGGCAATGGCTGCCTTAAGCCTGCGAGCATTTGCTGTGGGTTTGACAGCTTTTATGCTGGTAAAAATCTTGGCATCAGGATTTTTTGCCCGTAAAAATACCAAAACCCCAGTAAAGATTGCTTTGATCGTGATGGCGACCAATGCCGGGTTGAGCGGTCTGCTTATCTGGCCATTGGCTCATGCCGGATTAGCTTTGGCCACCAGTCTGGCGGCGTGGCTGCATGTGGCGTTACTGCTGTGGTATCTCAGACGAGCGGGCATCTATGAAACGCATGGTGCATGGTTTAAGTTTTTCTTTCAATTAGTAGTTGCCAATGGTTTAATGATTTTGGGGATGTGGTTTTTTCAAAACGATTTATCACAGTGGGTCTTGTGGGATTGGCACGCTCGACTATGGCATTTACTATTCATTATCCTTCTCTCGATGACAACCTATCTGTTAAGCTTACGAATGGTTGGGATCCGAGTGAGATCATTGCTGGGCAAAAAAAATTGATATGAAGTTTATTCGTGGTTTAGAAAATATTCAACGATATCCGACAGGCTGCGTGGTTGCTATTGGCAATTTTGATGGCGTTCATCGTGGTCATCAAGTCATCATTGAAAATCTCATTAAAGAGTCGCTTCGTCATAAAATACCTTCTGTGGTTGTGGTTTTTGAACCGCAACCAAAAGAGTATTTTTTAGGAGACAAAGCCCCTTCGCGCTTGACCAATCTGCGAGAAAAAATAGTACAAATCAAACAGTTCGGCGTACAGAATCTAGTCTGTTTGCATTTTAATAAGAAAATTGCCGAATTAAGCCCTGCGCAATTCATTGAAGAAATTTTGGTGAAAAAATTGGGGGTGCGATATTTAATCGTGGGCGACGATTTTCGCTTTGGTCGTAATCGAGAGGGTGATTTTGTTATGCTCTCGCAAGCGGGGTTGCAGCACAATTTTATCGTTGAAGTGACACCGTCTGTTGCTGAAGGCAGCGTACGGATTAGTAGCACTTTAATTCGCGATGCCATTGCGCATGGCGAATTTGTGAAAGCTAAAAATTATCTCGGTCGCTTTTATTCTGTTATGGGGAAAGTCATAAAAGGGGATCACCGTGGGAAGTCATTGCAAATCCCTACAGCTAATATAGCACTGAAACGTCAGATATTACCTTTGAGTGGTGTGTTTATTGTGAGTGTTATTTACCAAGACCGCGAGTTACCTGGTGTCGCTTGTGTTGGTGAGCGACCGATGTTTAAGGGACGTAATGATTTGCTTGAGGTGCATTTGTTGGAATTCGACAAAGGAATTTATGGCGAGTCGATAGCGGTTATTTTCAAAAAGAAAATTCGTGAGCAAGCCAAATTTAAGAGCCTGGTCGAGTTGCAGCAACAGATGTTAGATGATATTGGCCAAGCCAAAGCCTACTTTCGATAAGGCCTGTTTCCCTTCTACATGGCCGCGTTCGCTGCCGCTGGTTTTTTTAACGTGGATAGTAATTTTTTAGCGCCGATTAATCGTGGAATTCCGCTTTGCTCGTTTAACACGTGACGCACGTAACCCAGATCGATTTCAAAATCAGGTGATAACGCTTGGTGAAATCTTGCTTTGATCATGGCCATGATTTTGGCTTGTTCTTTCGGGAGCGAGATAATTTCTTGTAAGGGTTCGTGCACTTCGAGGTAAAGCCGATGATTATACCAGCCTACTTTATAAGCATCGTTGATGATAAAAACGGGGGTATTTATTTGAGTGAGGTACCACAGCTGTGCAATATCTTCCGGAAACATTCGAATACAGCCTGAGCTGCAACGCATGCCGACACCGCTGGGGTCATTAGTACTATGGATCAGGAATTCCCTGTGACTTAAGCGAAGACTGTAATCGCCTAAAGGGTTATTGGGGCCTGGTGGTACCGAGTTTGGTAAGGTTCTTCCCTGTGATTTTGCCCACTCTTTTACCGATTTGGGAACCGTCCAGGTTGGATGTTTTCGTTTATCGACGATAGACATTTTGCCAAGTGGAATTAACCAATTTAATCGGCCAATACCGATGGGGTAGGTGATAACACTGTTTTGATTTTTAGGAAAATAGTATAAGCGCATTTCAGCAAGATTGATGACAATACCGGTGCGTGGCACATTCGGTAAAATGTAACGTTCAGGGATCAGCACGGCGGTGTGTCGTGGTAACGGTTGGTCGCCCGCTAAGTTTGGATTGGCTTCCACCAGTTCATAATAACCAACATCGTATTGGCGTGCGAGGCGGTGAAAATCATCGCCGATCGCGGAGTGCGCGATCCTTATTTGACCAACAATATCATTGCCAGGCTCTGGCAACGGAAAGGTTCCGGCAAAGCCGACTGCTTGAGTAAGGGTCAGTAAGCAAAATAAGAGGACTTGTTTTTGTACCATAAAAAACCAACTGCAGTTTTAAGGAGCGAGTGTAACAGAAAGATTAGATTGTTTTCAAATCAGTATTTTTCCGATATGGTTTTTTAATTGCCCAAGGATTATGATGACTTTTTTGCTCTCGACTTGTGGTGTCACATGAAAAATTTGCCGTATTGGCTCGGGGTCGTACTTTTTATCTGTGCAAATATCGGCTATGCCGGCGTTCAGACTAAAATTGCACCAATTTTTACTGGCGTAGGCCAAGTCACTTTCCCAATTGATAGTCACGACGCATTAGCGCAGCAATATTTTAATCAGGGCTTGGCGTTTTTTTATGGCTTCGACTATGAAGAGTCTATTCGCTCGTTTCATGCAGCAACCGTGCAAGATCCCCAGTGCGGATTATGCTTGTGGGGTTATGCGCTGGCTTTGGGTTCATTAGATAATGCCGAAACCACGGGTAACGAAATGTATTTGGCGCATGGTGCTTTACAACGAGCCGATGAAATCAGCAAAACAAAAAAAAATCCTATGCTTATTCGTTTAGTAGCTGCGTTAACGCGGCGTTATCAAGACTATACCGATATTCAGGTTAAAAAATCCGATGGTATTGTTTTGCCTTATACCAATCGTGTCGCTTATGCCAATGCCATCCATGCGATTAGTCAAGCGTATCCTAAAAACGAACAGTTATATTGCTTGTTCGCCCATAGTGTTTTTGATGTTGTCCGCTGGCGCTTCTGGGGACACTTGGCAAATCCAGACCCTTACACCTTATTAGCGATTGCCGCTGTGCGTAAGGCACTTGCAATTAATCCCAATAACATTGGTGCGATCCATTTTTATATCCACGCAACGGAATGGTCGCCCCATCCCGAGGATACCTTGATTTACGCGGAGAGACTCAGTCAGTTAGCACCATTACTGCAACACATTGTTCATATGCCGGCACATGTTTATTTGCGAATGGGTAATTATGAAAAAGCCGTTATGCAAAATAAATTAGCGATACAAGCGTATCAAGACTATTTGCAAGCTTGCAAGAAGCAAGGCTTTGCGCCGGGTAATACCTTTTTAAACCAACATAATTACGATTTCCTATTTGCTTCGGCCATCTTGCAAGGGGATCAAGACACAGCGCTTAGCGCAGCACAAGGTATTCGGCAAACCATTTTGCCGGCGTGGTTGAGTGCGCATCCTTTTCAGCAGCGCTTTTTTGCTTTGCGGTATTGGGCGTTAGCGCATTTTGGTTTGTGGGCGCAAGCGCTCGCCGAGCCTAAACCAGGGAAACAATATCCTTATTTGCAATTGATGTGGCACTATGCTCGTGGCTTGGCCTTTAGCCACGCACAAAAACTCAATGAAGCGCAAGAGGAAAGGCGTGCCGTTAACAAACTCAGCAGAAAAATAATGGATCACGATAAGATAAGACAATTTAAAAGCCATGCGCGTATCGTCCAAGCGATTCTGGCGGCTAACATTGCCAGCGCACAAAATCGCTTTGCCGATGCGGTCATCGAATGGCAACGTGCGTGCGATGAACAGAACAATATTCAAGAAGGGGATCCGCCACAGTGGTATTTTCAATGCTACCAAGGTCTTGGGTTTGCGCTGCTACGAGCGGGTAAGCCGGAAATGGCATTGGCGGCGTTTCAAGCGGATTTGGTCTTGTATCCCAAAAATATATGGTCGAGTTATGGCAGTGTGTTAGCAAGGGAAAAAATGGTGACACATCCAGGCTTAGCACAAGCTAAGCACGATTTGCAGGAAGCACAAAGACACTCTCCACTTAAATTGCCGCTGCCGCAAGGCAATGAAATTATGATTTGAGCTGGATTAGAAATTTAATAAAATTTGGAGCAAAGATATGTACCCCATCCCGCAAGCGTTTCAACAAGATAATAAGCATACTATTTATAAGGCAGTTTTACATATTTTCAATCAACAACTTTTCGCACAAGAGCAAGCCGAGGCAAAAGTTAACGATAGTGAAAGCGCGATGACAGTTGAAGCACGATTGCTGCGTGAGTTTATGGATAATATTTTACCGAACCTGAAGCAACACTATGGCGCATTAACAGCAGAAGACTTGCTAACAGTTCGAGCCGAAATTTGTTATTTTCTCTGGGAACGATTGGATAAGCTTGAGCCGGACTCAGGAGAGCGTGCATGTAGGGATCCGCGCGCGCGACAGGAATATGATCTTGAGACCAATAAAGGCTGTTATCATACCGCATTACGAATTTTGTATACGGATAACAATACCGCAGGCTATTATCGGAATTTTTACTTTAATGGGGCAGAAAATTTTTCGTATCAAGGCATGTCGGTTACTTATTTGGAATTATTAGGCTATTTATGGAAAGCGGCAAGCGATCCCCATATGGAGCCTTCTGAAATCGGTAAAAATTTCACACCAGAGCTTCTCGTGGAGACATCCATTGAAAACTTTCTATCGGTGCTGGCTGAAATCCGTCGTGCGCACAATTATGATGATGATGATTTATTGAAGAGTCCTTTCGATCATCAAAGTTGTCCTATCGGCGTGCGTGGCCGGATAATTGCCCGGATGGGAATATATAACAAAATTACCGGTTCTTCGTTGAGTCTTGAAGCGATTTATAGCGAGATCCAAAAAAATATTATAGAGCAATTAGAAAATTTACCGGTCGTTGATCTCAAGCCCGTTATTGAATACTTAGACAATAAAATGATGTTGCTCGACATGGAGCCCGATTCTTTGCCCTATCAAGGGATGTCGGTTTGGATAGCCGGATTGGCCGGTTTAAAAAAACGGATAGTAGATGACATTAGCAAGATCATACTTGAGACTGACCGGACAGAATATTACCTATTGCGCGAAAAGCTCACGAAAGGTAATTCGGCAGATCAAAATAAATTGATGCAAAGTCAATTTTACGAAATAGTGGCGCGGATGTTTGATTTGCAAGTGGGTTCATTGTCGGGGGACAACCAATTCCCAGTTGAAAATGAGTTTATGATAAAAATCTTGCGCTGCGGGATCAAAAAAATATCTGAACAAGCCGTGGTGTTGGGTTTAGAAGGTATGCAATCGCAGTTGAGATCTTGTTATAAAATGGTTAAAACAGCCAAAGACATGTGGGATAACGAGCAGCTGCGACAAAGGCTGTGCCCAGCGTACGCAGCAACCGAAATCGCACAGTTTAAAGTTGATCGATTTGCAGTGGTTGTGGGCGGGTATTTGCAAATTTATGATGAGATCCGTGCCCATATTAAGACAGTTTTAGATAGTCAACAAGCAGCGATTAGAACCGAAATTGCCACGGCTGCTGTGTTAATGGATGAGAAAACGCAAGAGCATATTTCAGCAAATATTTTATGGCACGATACAGATTTGCAATCAAAGGAGGCGGCGATTGCTAACATTAGAAATCAAATGTTGTTATGCACTCAAACATCATTTCAGGCAGACAATCTGTCTTTTGTTGTCGATTTGGCAGTGCCCATTCCTTGCTTGTTAGCAAGACGAATTTTTGAGCTGGTTTTGGCAGAGCATGAACAGCGAGGCTATGAATATCACAGCGTGCAAGAGCGTGATGAAATTGATCGCTATCTGGATTTAATTTTCGGTAATAGGTCTTTAAATATTGTGCCGATGCCAGTGCATCAAAGAGATAGAGTTTTGTTTGAGCTTAACCGCTTGTTTGCGACGGCAAAAGATCAAAGTAAATTGCGGTGGGGTTTTTTGGATGAGAAAATTAAAAAATACAGTGCCCCTACAGATAGCAATCACGCCGTTTCGTTAGTGGCGCCTAGGTATTTCTATGACAGAGAAGCATTTACCCTTTTTGAGGCGAGAGTTTCACTACTGAATAGGAATGAGCGTATCGGGCTTGATAGTTACCCAGATACTAAGCTTTCATTGATCTGTGCGCCAGAGAGTAAGTCTGGCGATGATCAACCTCAAGCTTGGGAAGTGGCGGCTAACACAGTTTATGCTGCAGCTGGCATCGAAGGGTTGCACGATTTTGTATTGCAAACGATTATTAATAATTTGCAGATCCATCAAATGCATAGGAAAGATTCTGATATTATTAAAGCAATTTGTAATCGATATTTAAATGAAGTTTCTAACTATTCACAGCCTTTACCATTTACAACAGAAGCACAAAGTACTAAAGAAGCGCTCACCCGTATCGGGATCCATAATATCAGGAAGCATTTATCTATTTTATTGACGACATTGAATCATCCTGAAATAAAGCGGCGTTTTGTTCGTGGTGACTGTCGTTTGATGAGCTCAGAGGAGGCGCTGTATAGTTTGAGTATGGATTATTTGTCGTACCCTCATTTGCTACGGATCTCAAACTCAGATCCGCAAGAGGTTATCTTACAGACATGTAATCAGTGTTTTTATTTATTGCGAGAAAAACGAAACCCGGATGAACAAAAGTCTGACAAGTATCGGCTGGTTATTACGGAAGAGGTGCCACATTATCAAATTGACGGTGAAAAATATGCTATTTTTGATATGACAGCAGGCGAGATGAATGCTTTCATTGCGCAGCGGTGTGGTAACGCCTCAAAGTCAATTTTTGGTACGCAAGCACTGGGAACTACGCAACCACAAGCGTATCAAAGCATGGATATCTGTTATTTGTCGGCGGAGCCTGTTGCGCCTATGAATCCAGCGGCTTTTGTTAGGCCACCTGCTCGCAGAATTCCGACCCGAGACGAGATCAGAAAAGCGTTATATCAGGGAACCGGTGCAACAAGTTTTTTTGTAAGAACATCCGCAGAGGAAGAGGATACGGTTTCGATGATTTCGCCGGCTATCCGACCAGTAGAAGCGCTTTATGATATATTAAATCAAGGAAGGGCTGTTGGCTCATCGCGGAGCTTGTCAAGCTTTCCGACGTCAGCTTTGGGGCGAGGGCCAAATAGCAAGCTGTATCAGAGACTATCCGCAAGATACGATAAAATTTGGCATGAAATGCATAGTTGTTGTGCTTCTTGGTGGTCGTCGCAAGCCTTGTATGATAGACGCCATGATAAACTGGTGGTGTTATCGACAATGGCAAGAGCATTGATAGCGATTGACCGTGGCCATCCAGTCAATATTCCCGCGTTAATTGCTGAGTTTCGAAGCAATTATGGTGGTTATGATAAAGCTTTTTTCACGAGTCAAGTGAAGCGCTTGGTGGATGAGTTTGAAGGTTTGTCACAACAAGCGATGGCGGCTCCTCTCGTGCATGATTATTAGGGTCTGTTGGAGAGACAATTGCTTTTTCGGCTGCAAATGTCAACAGGCCCTATAATTATAGGGGTTGTTGCGTTAAATTAGCGGAGATCTAGAATATTAGATGTGGAGGGAGGGTGTTTGTTCACAGCTCCCTTTACTAGGGCGTGTCGCCAATTAACTCGTGCAAATATTCAACATATGTAGGGTGTATTAGGCGCGCGAGCGCCGTAATACACCCAATCAAAATCATTCAGCTTCGTGTATCCCGCTAAATATAATCGGTTCACCGGCACCCCAATCTTTTTCATATAATCCTTTATCAACACAATATTTGAAAGAACTATATTGCCAATCACCAGGGGTGAGTACATAGCCCTGTTTTACTGGATTGTAGTGAATATAATCCATATGTTTTCTCCAATCTTCTTCATCACGGATCATATGTTCCCAAAAGCGACGTTGCCAAATTTCCTTTTCTTTACGGTGATTAATCGGCGTATCTATGCCCATTGAAAAATAGCGTTTGATTAAACGCCAACGAGCGGAAACATTCTTATCATTTTCTGGCAGTTTCCATAGACAATGCAAATGGTCAGGTAAAACTACAATGGCATGCAAAGAAAAAGGAAATCTTGCTTTTACTTTACGTATGGCTAATTTTAACGATGCAACATTTTCAGAAGATGCAAAAATAGGACGTCTTTGATAGGTAACTACTGTAAAAAAATAACTTCCACCCGCAAAGTAACATCTTTCATATTGACTCATGCGTTTTGCGCCCAACAATTTTAGAAGAAAACTTAGTGCATTATCATTAACACATCAGTATGACTGCTGAAGCCAATTTTACTGCCGCTAAAAAATATTTACCACGCTTACAGTAGCCAGTAGCAATTCCACGAAATTGTTTTAATTTACAAAAAAATCGCTTGGTGTTAACACTTTATCACTGTCATAAGCTTTATCTGCTATGACAAACGCAGCATCTTTATCATCAAGTAAAGTATCTGCGCATATACTGTCATGGACTTCCCCGCCTGTCAGAATAAAATCAACAGGATTTCCCAATCCATCTACTAAGCGTTCGATCTTTTTAAATTGCTCATCACTCAGTTCGTGGCGACGCATTCAACATCCTAGTCAATTTGAAACCTAGCCATGATAGAGGAAAAATTTAGCTTGTGAAGAGACAGAGAAATTTGATTTGGTGTATTACGGCGCTCGCGCGCCTAATACACCCTACAGTGCAGTGCACCGAGCATGGTGCGATTCTAGGCGGTGAAAGACCGCTGGGCGCCGTGGAAACCGGAAGCTCGAGTTGAGGCAAGGGTGCCAGCCGTGAGGTTGGATCTGAAGGAAGCCGACGACAAAATAAGGCTGTGACGAACAGGAAGTGGATAAAAGGCTGTTATAGCGGGGTAACCTGGCTGTATACAGATAACCCAATAGTTGACCGCAAGCGTATAGCAGTAGATCCAACAGAGCCTTATGAAAGAATCGCATCTTCCCTCGGGAGAACTCCTGTTCTGTTTGCAGCATGCAAACTAGGGATAAAGCGATTTATCTCGATGGGACATGAGAAGTCAGCAGAGGACATAATATGTGAAGGAATTTCTCTTTCACAGAAGGTCTGAATAAGTTAAATCAGGGTAGTGGGTAGGTATATTTTCTTAAGACGGAGTTGCAGGAAGTGATGGGAGATGAAATCAAATTCACGGCATCAGCCAAGAATGGTTTGAATACTCAGCGTATGAGTGTAAAACGACCTGAGGTGCAACAAGTTAAAGAAGCATTGCCTAAACATGACGCGCTGACGGATTGCCTGATGGAAAAGATTTGTAATCCTAAGAATCTGAACCTTGCGTATAAACGAGTGAAAACGAATAAAGGCGCGGCTGGCATTGATGGGATGACCGTGGATGGCATGCTGGAATTTATTCGCGGACACAAAGAAGAATTACTGAAATCGCTATTGAACGGAAGCTATCGACCGAAACCGGTGCGAGAGGACGTATATAAAAGTTCGCGGCAAATGGTGCTACTTATATCGTGCTGTTGATAAAGAAGGGAATACGATTGATTTTATGTTGTCACGAAATCGTGATCAATCAACTGCAAAAGCATTCTTTACCAAAGCGATTTGCTCAAGCGGAATACCTGACAAAATTACCATTGATAAAAGTGGCGCGAACAAAGCGGGAATTAAAACGATTAATTTCTTTCTCTCTATGGCATTTTTAATTCTTCAATATTTTGGAATCATCCAAGTGCGGCAAATAAAATATCTGAATAATATTGTCGAGCAAGATCATCGCGGCATAAAACGGATTGTGGATCCAATGATGGGATTTAAGACGTTTGAATCTGCGACGGCAACACTCGCTGGCATTGAACTCCATCGTATGTTGAGAAAAGGGCAACATAGTAGTGGGTCTGCTAACACGAACATCTTCGAGCAATTTGCATCGCTTGCGGCCTAAAGACGCCCGGGGGAAACTCGGGTTTGGGTTGGTGTGAGCTCAAAAAATATTTGCGACACAACCCTCTTATCGGCATGTTATGCTTGACTTATACGCTATTTATCGGCATAATTAATAATACAAGAGAGGCTGATATTGAGCTTGCATCATGCCGACAAATTTTAAACCCATCTATACTATAACACCTGGCATTGCGAAAAGCCTTATGAGAATTGAGGCTGCGAAGGAAAAGGTCGCATTACTGCCGGTTAATCCTACAGTACTTGCCTCGCTGCGTGAGACGGCTAAACTATACACAACGCACTATTCAACCATGATAGAAGGCAATCAGCTTAAGCCCGATGAGATCAAAGAGGTCATTCAGCTTCAAGGTCATTTCCCCGGTAGAGAACGTGATGAGCATGAAGTAAAAGGCTATTATGCTGCACTTGCTCAGCTTGAACAATATGCGTCACAAAACCATCCTGTTACCGAAAAAATCATCCAGACCTTGCATGCCCTGGTGATGAGCGATGGAAGAACGCGTATTAAACCAACGCCTTACCGAGATGGACAAAATGTTATCAAAGACGGCGGCACAGGAACAATAGTTTATATGCCTCCGGAAGCAAAAGATGTACCTGGGCTTATGCGCAACTTAGTGTCATGGATCAAAGCAAATGAAGAGATACCGTGCCCGATTGTCGCAGGCATTGCTCATTATCAGTTTGCAACAATTCACCCCTATTATGACGGTAATGGGCGAACGAGCCGGTTACTGACGACGCTAATCTTGCACCTTGGTGGGTATGATTTAAAAGGACTGTATTCTCTTGAAGAATACTACGCTAAAAATTTGCTTGGTTATTATCGCGCCATCAGCATTGGTCCATCTCACAATTATTATTTTGGAAGGGCGGAAAGCGATATAACCCCTTGGGTGGAATATTTTACGGAAGGGATGGCTTTTGCTTTTGAAAAAGTTGTTGCACAAATGATTGCAAGTAATGAGAAAGGCGAAAAAGATCATTCGCAAGTTTTGCGCACCTTAGATCCGAAACAGCGCAAAGCCTTGGAATTATTTAAAGGATATGATGTTGTTACAGCCAAGCAAATAGGCGATCTATTTGGCTTCCAGCCTAGAACGAATGCCGCGCTTTGCAAAAAGTGGGTTGAAGGTGGTTTTTTAGAAATAGTAGACGCCTCTAACAAAGCCAGAAAATATAGGCTGGCAGCGCCTTACGATATTATTGTGAAGGAGAGTCTATGACCACCTTCCACTCAAACATCATCTGCATTTACAGAGAAAAAGGCAAAGTGTGGCTTGCCGAACTGCCAGAGCTCTGTCGCAAAAATTTGTGGATTACGGTAGAATCTGATCCAATTTAGACACAGCAAGCAAGGTTGCGGCATGATCAGCTTCAAATGGAAACACTTTCGCCAGGACATTATTTTGATGCTGGTGCGGTGGTATTTAGGGTCTGTTGACAATTGCTTTTTCGGCTGCAAATGTCAACAGGCCCTAATTATAGGGGTTGTTGCGTTAAATTAGCGGAGATCTAGAATATTAGATGTGAAGGGAGGGTGTTTGTTCACAGCTCCCTTTACTAGCATCCGCAAGGAGTTCCGGAATGGATTTTTGGAAAATTTCTCGCGCTAGTTTATTACCAAGGTCGGTGTCCGGGATTACTCTCACCACGTCGGGTGCTATGTCGGGGTCAGTTGATGAAATTGATTCAGCAGCGGCAGGTAAGAGCCGTGAGCGAGTTGTTAGAAGCCAATCCCAGGCTGAATCTAAATGAGAAAATGGGTCCGGTTGGTTCATTGCCGCTTGTTGAAGCCGCGGAATTGAATGATCCGGAAATGCTCAATCTTTTGCTTGCTTATGGGGCAGATTTAAATGGTACCGATGCTTCAGGCGAAACAGCTTATAGTGTTGTTACGAGTGCGATTAAAAACTCTTCGTCTCCAGAGCGGTATGATCCAATTTTAAAATTTCTCGAAGAAAAAAAGCATTCAATAAAATTGTAACGAGTGCAGAAATAGCTTTGCGTAACGGCATATTCTACGGTTCCTCTCGCGGCGTATGTCCTTATCGTAAGCGTACAACGCCCAACCAGACAGCCAGAATGCTCACAGCACATAAACCAATGGGCATGATACTCAGTGCAAAATTATAATCGAGTAAGGCGTATTGGCCTTGAATGGGTGATCCGTGGTGTTGCCAATCCAATAGAAATCCAATAAAGGGCTGTAGCAAGGGGGCTGAGCCCACGCCCCAGGTATTGGTAAATCCAATGACAACGGCTTGCGCTTCTTGCGGGGCATGCTCAGTGGCTAGGGTAAAATTATTGACATAGGAACTGCAAGCTAGCCCAAGCAGGAATAACAGAATAGCCATCAGGATTGCAGTCTGTGGTTTAAAATAAGTGATGGCGACGAACAGCAAACAGCACACCATTGAGCATAGCCCTTGGAATAAATAAGCATTGTTGATTTTTGGGAAAAGAGCACCCATGAATGGGCTACCAATCGTGACACCAGCTAAAATACCCGTGCTGAGGATGGTCGCCGTGGGTAGGTCACAGTGAATTGCCGCCATCAAAAATGGCACACTCCATAATGCGGCAAATACTGAAATGATACTAAACATCATGCTTAAATGAATGCCGTTTAACCAAAGTAATTTATTTTTAAAGACAGTTAGCAAGAGGGTGAAATAATTTTCGAGAGAGTTTGATGTGGCATTGGGGCCGCTTTTATCGCGCAGGATGGTAAACGCGAGTAAACTGATGACAAAAGCAATGAAAGTAGCGGCTAACATGCATTTTCGCCAATGAAATTGCGCCAGCATTTCGGCTAAAAAGATATTGGCAATGATAGATCCAAACATGCCGATACCTTCACTCAGGCCAATCATCCACGCGTAGCGGCGTTTGGGGAACCATTTTAAGATAATATCTAATTGACAGATATATCCAAAAGAAGCGCCGGCACCAATCAAGAGACGGCCTATTTCGGCAGCCAACAAAGTTTGACTGGTTGCAAACAAATAGCAGCCACCGGCGCAGACAAGCGTGCTTGCCGTCAGTAATCGTCTAACCCCAAAGCGATCAACTAAGATCCCAGCTGGAATTTGCATAAAAACATAAATAAAATAATAGGAGCTGGCCAGTAAGCCCGATTGGGTTGCCGAGAGCGAAAAACTCTCGACCAGCTCGTTGAATAACACCCCAGAAGAAAATTGCAAGAACAATTTAAATAATACAAAGGTAACAGCGATACCCCACATGAGCCAGATATTAATGTGGCGAAGCGGGCGAGTATGTAAATTCACAGTTATTTATCCTCTAAGAAGGGTAGGCGCCAAGCAAGAAATGAGGCAATTATCAATAAAAGCGGCATGATCATCAATGCCTGCTGATAGGCATAACTATCGGATTGCCCAGTCAGCACCTGAGCAGGATGGATCATTTTGGCTTGTAAATCAATGAGCCAGCCTATAGTCACTTGTAACAAGGGTGCGGTGATCACACACAGTGTATTAGTAAAGCCAATCGCGGTACTCGCGGCTTCTGGGTTAGCCAGCCGTTTGGCATTGGGATAGCAGATGAGATAAACCATTGAAATATAACCTAACACGAATAATATCACCAGGTTGACCGCCAGGCTTTGGGGTGCAAATTGAATTAACCAAGCCATGAGAATGCTTGCTGTTACACAATGGCAGAAGACGAAACGTCTTTTATGGGTAACTTTGTGATAGAACAAACCAAATAACGGTGCACCAATTGCCGCACCCAAGAGGACAAAGCTGCAATAAAATGTGGCGCTTGGCGTTGATAAGTGCTCTGCCTTGATAAGAAAAATAAGCCCCCAAAATGAACTGAATGCGGTGATGATACTAAACAAGATCCCACCATAAATACCATTGAGCCAGATTGAACTGTTGCCGATTAATTTTTTAAAATAGCCGAAAAACTCTGGGAACTTGAGTGGCTTTTTGTCGTGTGCTAAATCTCGGATGATTAGCCAAGAGAGCGCACTTAACCCAAAAGCAATAATGCAGGCAACCATCATGCCGTGGCGCCAAGAATGATGTTCTAATAATTCAGCGAAAACTAGCCCAAACAGCAAGCTGCCGAGCATGCAAATCGATTCCAGCATAGCAACATAGAAAGTATAGCGGTTTGGATTAAAGCGATCGGCGGTAATTTGCAAAGTACAAACGAAAGCGCCACTGCAACCAATGCCCATCAAGATGCGCCCGAGAATGGCAATAAGAAATGACTGACTGCAAGCAAAAACCAGCAAGCCAAGCCCACAAATAAAAGCACCAACACTTAAAGTCCGGCGCGGACCAAAGCGATCGACAATTATGCCGATGGGCGTTTGTAAACCGACATAGGTGATGAAATAAATACTTGAAAGAAATCCGGCGCCTAATGCACTCAAATGAAAACTGTGGATTAATTGATTGAGCATGATCCCAGTGGATAGCTGTAGGGAAAATTGCAATAAGACAAAGGCCATCGCAACCACCCACATTAGTTGTGGCGAGTGGGCCCAATGTAATTTTTTTAATGGATGGACACGAACAAAGCCAGTCATGGTTTTCCCCTGCAAAACAGGGCCCATCTTAGCAAATTGGATAATAACAAACCACTGATTTTTGCAAGATTTTGACAATGTCTTCAAAAAGGTAACCGTTTCTTACACGAGGGCAGCAAGACAATCGGACACCGTTTTGTTATAATTTTCACCTTTTAAACCGGTCTATTATGCCGCTAGGAACAATAATGCAGGATTATAAGCACACTTTAAATTTACCGAAAACCGACTTCCCGATGAAAGCCAATCTGCCGAGTCGCGAGCCAGAGATGTTACGGCAATGGCAGCGTTTGGATCTTTACAGCAAAATTTCTGAACAAACGAAAGGTCGGCCGCAATTTATTTTGCATGATGGTCCCCCTTATGCAAACGGTGATATTCACATTGGCCACGCCTTAAATAAAATTTTGAAGGACATGGTGATTAAATCCAAACGCTTAAATGGTTTTGATGCACCCTATGTCCCGGGTTGGGATTGCCATGGCTTGCCCATCGAGCTAAACGTTGAACAAAAGAAGGGAAAACCCGGGGTTAAAATTCCAGTTGAAGCCTTTCGATTGGCTTGCCGGGATTATGCCAATGAGCAAGTCCATCGCCAGCGTGATTCATTCATTCGACTCGGGATCTTTGGGGATTGGGGTAATCCGTACAAAACCATGAATTTCACTTACGAAGCGGATATTATCCGAGCGCTTGGTAAAATTATTGGCAATGGTCATTTGCAGCAGGGTCATAAGCCCGTGCATTGGTGTATGGATTGTGATTCGGCGCTAGCGGAAGCCGAGGTTGAATATAAAGATAAGCAGTCGCCGGCTATCGTGGTTCGTTTTCGAGTCGAGAACCCAGAAAAATTTTTGCAAAGCTGTAGCCACTGTCACGATCAAGATAAACAAGGCCATGGTCCGGTTAGCATTTTAATTTGGACAACCACGCCCTGGACATTACCGGCAAACCAAGCGGTGGCGCTGCACGCTGATCTTGAGTATGTGTTGGTGCAATGTGATTTAGGGCAAGGGGCTGAGCGGGTATTGGTTGCTGAAGAAAGATTAAAAGATTTAATGGTGTCTTTTGATTGTGATACCTACCATGTGGTTGCGTATTGTCAGGGGCGGGCGTTAGAACACCAGCGGTTAAAGCACCCTTTTTATGAACGCCTGGTTCCAGTCATCATGGGGGATCACGTTACGGTCGATACCGGTACCGGTGCGGTTCACACCGCGCCAGCGCATGGTCTTGAAGATTATCAAGTTTCTATGCATTATCGGTTACCGATAGATAACCCGGTACTGGGCAACGGTTGTTTTCGTGAAGATTTGCCGTTATTTGCCGGCAAACATGTATTGAAAGTTCATGATGAAGTGATGGACGTTTTAAAGTCACATCAGAATCTGGTGCAAGCCAAGCGCATAGAGCACAGCTATCCCCATTGTTGGCGCCACAAAACCCCTTTGATTTTTCGGGCCACCCCACAATGGTTTGTGAGCATGGATAAGCAAGGTTTACGGCAGCAAGCATTGGCCGCCATTCAGAAAGTGCAATGGGTTCCAGATTGGGGGCAAGCGCGGATCACCGCGATGATAGAGAACCGCCCGGATTGGTGTGTGTCTCGGCAACGGACCTGGTGCGTGCCAATGACCTTGCTTGTCCACAAAGAAAGCGGCGCGTTACATCCGGAGATGGTTAATTTAATCGAAATCATTGCCAAACGAGTTGCCGACAAAGGGATGGATGCTTGGTATCACCTGCAAGTATCCGAGATCATCGACACAGAAGTGGATCATTATGAGAAAGTGCAGGATTCATTGGATGTTTGGTTTGACTCGGGGGTGTCGCATTTTTGTGTGTTAGAGCGGCGTCCGGAATTACGTCGTCCAGCGGACTTATATTTAGAAGGTTCCGATCAGCACCGAGGCTGGTTTAATTCCGCTTTAATGACCAGTGTTGCGATGCATGGTGAAGCACCTTATAAAGCGGTGTTGACTCATGGCTTCACGGTCGATCAGCAAGGCCGCAAAATGTCGAAGTCATTAGGTAATGTGATAGCCGTCGATAAAGTTTTGAAGAATCTGGGTGCTGATGTGTTGCGGTTATGGATAGCCGGGGCCGATTATCGTGGTGACTTAGCCATTTCAGATGAAATTTTGAAGCGGACCTCAGATACTTATCGACGATTGCGTAATACGGCGCGGTTTATCCTGGCTAATTTAGCGGGGTTTGATCCAGAAACCGATTTATTGCCGCGCGATAAACTTTTAGATCTCGATAAATACGCTTTGTTGTGTGCCCATCGCACGCAACAAGCGATTATTGCCGCATTTGAAGCCTATCAGTTTCATGTGGTGGTACAAAAAATCCATCATTTCTGTGCAGTGGATATGGGCAGTTTTTATTTGGATATTATTAAAGATAGGCAATACACCTGCCAAGATAAAAGCAGTCAGCGGCTGTCGGCGCAGACGGCGATGTATCATATCGCGCATGCCTTAGTGCGGTGGTTTGCCCCTGTCTTGAGTTTTACCGCCGATGAGATTTGGCAGTATTTGCCAGGTAAAACCCTTTGCTCGGTGTTTCTGACACAATGGTATGAAGACTTAAGCGATGAGTTAAGCAGCGACAAGATTTCAACACAGGATTGGAGTATTGCGATTATGGTGCGTGATATCGTCAATAAAGAATTGGAAAATTGCCGTAATCACGCGGTCATTGGAGCCGGCTTAGAGGCTGAGGTGGAAATTTATTGCAGTACGCAAATTCGTGAAGTGTTGGCAAAGTTTGGTGACGAGCTGCATTTCTTATTGATCACCTCTGGTGCTAAAGTTTTTCCATTAAGCGAGAGAGCATCACAAGCGGTGGCAACGGAAAATGCCGATATCTGGTTGTCGATACAGGCTTCGTCTTTTGCCAAATGCGTACGTTGCTGGCATCACCACCGCTCGGTTGGGGAGTATGATAATCACCCCACGCTTTGTGAGCGCTGTGTGATCAATGTCGATGGTGAAGGAGAAGTACGGAACCATGCGTAGAACCATGCGATGTTGTGTTAACGTATTGATGAGCTTACTGATTGCGGTTGTAATCGTTGGACTCGATCAATTTAGTAAATATTGTATTCGGCAATCTTTTGAATTGGGAGAGGGGGTTGCTGTTTTGCCATTTTTAAATGTCATTCACACTGAAAATCGCGGGGCGGCTTTTAGTTTCTTGACACAAGCCGGCGGTTGGCAAACCATTCTCTTTATTGTCATTGCCTGTGTGGTGAGTGTGTACGTGATCTATTGGATAATGGTGACCGATCCCAAAGAGCGCCTGACGCGCGTAGCTTTAAATGGGGTTTTAGGGGGAGCTATTGGCAATTTGATTGATAGAGTGTGGTTTGGTCAGGTTACGGATTTTATCGATTTTCATATTAAAGGTTGGCATTTCGCGGTATTTAATGTGGCAGACAGCGCGATTACCGTAGGGATTGGATTATTACTGGTAACTGTATTGCGGGAGCATTATTGTGAAAATACTATTAGCCAATCCTAGAGGGTTTTGTGCCGGCGTGGATAGAGCCATTGAGATTGTTGAGCGGGCACTGACGGTTTTTGGCCCACCGATTTACGTGCGTCATGAGGTCGTACACAATCGATTTGTGGTTAATGATTTGCGAGCTCGGGGGGCTGTCTTCGTTGATGAATTGTGTGAAGTGCCCGATGGGGCGACGGTGATTTTTAGTGCGCATGGGGTTTCGCAAGCGGTGCGCGCAGCGGCGAGAGTAAGAGGGCTTAAAGTTTTTGATGCTACGTGCCCATTAGTAACCAAAGTGCATATGGAAGTATCGCGGTACAGTCGGCGTGGTGAAGAGTGCATATTGATCGGTCATAAAGGGCACCCGGAAGTAGAGGGGACGTTGGGGCAATATGATAATCTCGATGGGGGTATGTATTTGGTAGAGAGCGTTGCCGATGTGGCGAAACTCACTATTAAAAATCCCGATAAATTAGCTTATGTTACCCAGACGACGCTTTCGGTCGATGATACCGCACAAGTGATTGATGCCTTAGGTAGTCGTTTTCCTAATATCCAAGGTCCTAGAAAAGATGATATATGTTATGCCACTCAGAATCGCCAAGATGCCGTGAAATTCTTAGCACCACAATGCGATGTGTTACTGGTAGTTGGCTCAGTGAGTAGCTCTAATTCCAATCGTTTGCGTGAGCTGGGGGAGCGTTTAGGGTGTCGCGCTTATTTAATCGATGATGATACCACCATTGAGCGTGAATGGCTTACCACCGCCACGGTGGTCGGGATAACCGCCGGTGCGTCTGCGCCAGAGATTTTGGTGCAACGCGTTGTGGCTAAGTGCCAAGCTTGGGGTGGGGTTCTCGTCGAAGAATTAGCGGGACGCGTTGAGACAATTACTTTCGCGTTACCGAAAGCGCTACGACAAGAAGTCACCTAAGAGCCGTTAGACATGAATATGATTTACATCAAAATCACTAGCGGGCCTGTTGACATTTGCAGCCGAAAAAGCAATTGTCAACAGACCCTATAAACTAGTCAATTATTAATCTTCGTTAATATCTCTCTTCTATTCTTAAAGGCAAGAGATTTTTTTGGAGATTTTTATTATGTTGTCATCGCAATCAGACCCTTTGGACCGTCGCTATGTCGTGGATCCTAAAACAGCATTTGGCCAATTTCACCATCGATTGTTGTTCGATCATATTAGTGATTCAGCTGGTGCAATGGAAGGGATCCCGGATGTAAGCGACCCAGATTATCGCCTTTATCTAGTAATGCTCTATTACTTCCAAAGTACAGGAAAAGAAATCTTGGATGAGATAAAAAGAGTAGATGAAACCAGTCTGGAAAAAGTACTTCAACAAGAAGAATCAGATCCCTTGCTTCTCAAATCGCTTAAAGATAAGCTTTCGAAACTTTTTAGTTACAACCAAGATTCGCTTTTAAGCAAACCATCGCAATCAAACAATCCCATTTTTTATTTTTATAAACTCATTATTAGTGGTATTGAGTTTAGGATGCTCGAAAACCCTAATGCGTGGGTTGCGGATAGGGGAAGAGTAGACATTTCCTCAATAATCTTTAAAGAAAAAAAAGAAGATATAACAGAAGAAGAGCAAGAGCAGGTGAAGCGGCAATTAATCGCCCACGAAATAGCCAGTAAAATAACGGAAATTTATAAAACTGATCTTATCTCTCTTTTAGAAAATGGTAGAAAGCAGTATAGTGAAAAGTTTTTAATTTTCTTTTTGGCTAAAACAATACTAGCTGATGATGTTACAATAAAAGATCCTAGTAATCTATTCGCAGAAAAAATGGTTGGGTTAGCAAACCATACAAATAAGTCCTTGAAAGGAATAAAATTGCCCTTTCCAATCAGCTTTAAATCCAAAACGTTGACAGTGGACAGGTTAAAAGCATACAAAAAAAGTCACTTTAAGCAAGAACTGTTAAAATTCTTTGATATAGAGGTAAGAGGTTCATCATGTCGTGAGGTCGAATATAAGCATGAAGAAGTTTATATGGGAGAGATTGAAGAAAAAAAACCCGTTGTTCATGAGGTTAATAGCGATTGCTTGCCACTTGATGAATCATCTGCCTATCCCAGGGAAGAACCTGGTGAACCACCTCTGCTTCTTTCTTCGATATTCGCGACCAAGGGCAAGGGCAAGGGTAAGGGTGGGGGTGGCAATACGGAATCCACCACTGAAGTGAGCACCAACACCAGAACCAGCGAAACAGTATCTTATCAACCAAAAGAACTTTATATGGGATGGGTTGATGGAGGAGACGACTCTAAGACTACTAATAATGACTTCCCACCTGGTGCACCTATGCCGCTTTCAATGTTCGCAACAAATAAAATTAGTAGTGGGTACTATCCTGCTGAATGGAGTACGGACAACAGCTTAACAACAAATAGCAGTGAATATTCGCTATCACCTAACGAGGATGAGGAGGATGAGGAGGATGAGGGGAGTAAGAGCTTTATAAGTAATGTCACCGGATTAGAAGAAGGTGCAGATCATGCGCCTCTGCTGCTTAGTCAAGCATTTCCTTCTCCGTGTTCGTCGTCCGGTAGTGGTTCCACATAACAAGCACACGGTGCCACAGCTGTCATTGCGAGGTGTGCGCGCAGCACGTCGTGGCAATCCATGCATTGTGGGTTGCTTCGCTTGCGCTCGCAATGAGATCCGCGAGAGTGGTTGCGATGACGACTGTGGTAAAGTTTATAAGCCAATCACACGGGCTTTGGCTAAGGACTCAATAAATCATTCAATTTTTCACCCCAGGTCAATACTCGAAGCATCAATGGTTTAAATGGATTCTCAGGGGCGAGTTCAAGAGAGAAATCGTCATAAAGCCTACGAATAATGGTGGGCAATGATGGTTTTTCAGAGGCAACGATGATTGAGACAAGGAAAGCGGCATTTGCAGCCCAAAAAAGTAATTGTCAACAGGCCCTATATACGATTCAGGCTGGATCGTCACTATTTCCTTAATCTGGTTGCCACCCTTCCGCTGACTGCTTTTTTATCAATAATGTCGCTGTCTCTGCGGTGACTGGCTCGATACCTTTCTGTCCGTGCACCAGAGCGGTTGCTGCTGATTTCACTCGGAGTTGCCGCCGTAAAATCTTTTCTCCCGCATTTCTGCAATAGCATCTTGATAATTCTAGGCGGATTGGAGCATAGCGGCCACCCAGCTGTTACCATGGGTGGCCGGAACAAGGTTAGCGCAGTCTTGGCGTGGTATCCGCTAAGCTGGAATTCCACAGAACTTGCTGCATGGCCGCCGCGCCGAAACGGGTAGCCAATTTTTCAAAGACATTAGGTTTATGGGTATAATTCACCACATTTTCATTTTTGATAATGTCGCGAGCAATGGTACCGGCGCTGCCAATATCATCAATTAGGCCTAAGGTTTTGGCTTGATTGCCGGTCCACACCAAACCAGTAAACAGATTGGGATCATTTGCTAAGCGTTGGCCACGGCCGGCTTTGACTCGGGCAATGAAAACGTGATGGATGTCGTTTAACATGGTTTGTGCATAGCTTTTCATGTCATCTTCCAGCGGCGAAAACGGATCTAAGAATCCTTTGTATTTACCGGCGGTGAGTAAGCGTCGAGTGACCCCGACTTTTTTCATGGTATCCACAAAGCCAAAGCCATCCATCAGAACTCCAATGGAGCCAACCAGCGAAGCGTCGTTGGCATAGATATCGTCAGCGGCAGCTGCAATATAGTAAGCCGCTGAAGCACACGCATCGACACAGACCGCGTGCACTTTAACGGATTTATACTTTTCACGCAGGCGCACGATTTCTCTATAAATATAGTCGGCTTGCACCGGTGATCCCCCTGGGCTGTTAATTCGTAAAATGATCCCGCGGGTGTGTTTGTTTTCAAAAGCATCTCGGAGTGCGGTTACGATATCATCGGCATTGCTGGCACTGTTTGCCGCGATAACGCCATCGATATCGATTAACGCCGTGTGGGGCTTATGGCGTGAAACTTTTGCAATTTCTTGCTCGCCGCCAAATAGTATCGGAAGCAATATGATCAGCAAATAAATGCAAATAAATAACCGAAAGACATTTTTCCAGCGGCGGTGGCGACGCAATTCTTTCGTGACTTCGCTAAGGCTATGTACCAGGACAGAGTCTGATGAATTCGCGTGATTGGTCATGAGGCGTCCTTTAAAGTGTTGTTTTATTATCATCAGTATATCGGGTTTTTTCAGCGTTATCAGCAGTCACGCCAGCTAAAGTTGAAAATGAATGATTCAACCCCATATACATTACCCACAGAATGTATTTGGGAAGGAATACCATGCGTAGTGATAAATTAACCACTCGATTTCAAATGGCACTCTCTGATGCGCAATCTTTAGCTTTGGGCAAAGATAATCAATTTATTGAGCCGATTCACGTGCTCAAAGCCTTATTAGATCAGGAAGGCGGGAGTACCCATTATATTTTAACGCGAGCAACGGCCAATCTTTCGTTATTGCGCGCTAAACTCGATGAAGCGCTGGCCAGTCTGCCTCACGTATCGGGTAACGCGGGTGAGGTACACGTCTCCAATGATTTAACCCGGCTGTTGAATCTCACCGATAAGCTTGCTCAAGAAAGAAAAGATCAGTATATCTCCAGTGAGTTATTTTTATTGGCCATGTTTCAAGATAAAGGCCCATTAAAAGAAATTCTCAAAGCCGTTAAAGTAGATGAAAAATCGGTGGTGGCGGCTATTGATAATGTGCGTGGCGGCCAGAAAGTTGATGACGCCAATGCCGAAGAACAGCGCCAAGCGTTGGAAAAATATACCATCGATCTGACCGAGCGCGCGATGCAAGGTAAGTTAGATCCCGTCATTGGGCGTGATGATATTATCCGACGATTGGTGCAAGTGTTACAACGTCGGACTAAAAACAATCCGGTATTAATCGGTGAACCAGGGGTTGGTAAAACTGCGATAGTGGAAGGCTTGGCATTACGCATTGTTAATGGCGAAGTGCCAGAAGGCTTATTGAATAAACGGTTGTTGTCATTGGATATGGGGGCTTTGATCGCTGGGGCTAAATACCGCGGCGAGTTTGAAGAGCGACTAAAAGGTGTGCTCAATGATCTGGCTAAACAAGAGGGCCATGTTATTTTATTCATTGATGAAATTCATACCATGGTGGGGGCGGGTAAAGCCGAAGGTGCTATGGATGCGGGCAATATGTTGAAACCCGCTTTGGCGCGCGGCGAGTTACATTGTGTGGGGGCCACCACCCTGGATGAATATCGGGAATATTTAGAAAAAGATGCGGCTCTCGAGCGACGATTTCAGAAGATATTGGTCGAAGAACCGAATACCGAAGATAGCATTGCTATTTTGCGGGGCTTGAAAGCACGATACGAATTACATCATGGCGTCGATATTACCGATCCGGCCATCGTCGCAGCCGTAACATTATCGCAACGATATATCACCGACAGACAACTCCCGGATAAAGCCATCGATTTGATTGATGAAGCCGCCAGTCGCATTCGCATGGAAATAGATTCGAAACCCGAAGCCATGGATAAGTTGGATAGACGACTTATCCAATTAAAAATCGAGCGCGAAGCCATGCGCAAAGAAAAAGATGAGGCTTCCAAGAAACGATTGCAGACGGTAGAGATTGAAATTCAAAAAATCGAAAAAGAATACGCTGACTTGGAAGAAATTTGGAAAGCCGAAAAAGCAGCGTTACAAGGTGCCCAACACATCAAAGAAAAACTCGATGGTGCCCAACAAGAATTTGACACGGCCAAACGAGCCGGTGATCTCACGCGCATGTCTGAATTACAATATGGGTTAATCCCCCAGCTGCAAAAGCAATTGGAGCAAGCCAAACTTGCCGAGCAGCAAGAAACAACCTTGGTGCGTAATCGGGTAACCGAGGAAGAAATTGCCGAAGTCGTTTCGAAGTGGACCCATATTCCAGTGGCTAAGATGTTAGAAGGCGAGCGGGAAAAACTCTTGCAAATGGAAGCCAATCTGCACCAACGCGTAATAGGGCAAGACGAAGCGGTTACGGTGGTAGCCGATGCCATTCGTCGGTCTCGAGCGGGATTGGCTGATCCCAACAAACCCATAGGCTCATTCTTATTTTTAGGACCAACCGGTGTGGGTAAAACCGAGTTATGTAAAGCCTTAGCCAGTTTTTTGTTTGATACCGAAGAAGCGATGGTCCGTATTGATATGTCGGAATTTATGGAAAAACATTCTGTTGCCCGTTTGATCGGTGCCCCGCCCGGTTATGTGGGCTATGAAGAAGGAGGCTATCTCACGGAAACAGTGCGTCGTCGACCATACGCCGTTATTTTACTGGATGAAATTGAAAAAGCGCATCCCGATGTTTTTAACATTTTGTTACAAGTATTGGATGATGGTCGTTTGACCGATGGCCAAGGCCGGACCGTTGATTTTCGCAATAGTGTCGTGATCATGACATCGAATATCGGTTCTGATCAAATTCAAAGTTTGGTGGGTCGAGCGTATGACGAAATAAAAACCGCCGTTTTAGATCACGTGCGTGGGCACTTCCGCCCAGAATTTATTAATCGGATTGATGAAATCGTGGTATTTCATGCGCTGTCAAAAAATTATATGGCAGCGATTGCCGATATTCAAATGGAACGATTGCGTAAACGCTTATTAGCAAAAGAACTCATGCTTGAAATAGCACCGGAGGTTATGGCCATGGTGTGTGACCGAGGCTACGATCCCGTTTATGGTGCACGGCCACTGAAACGAACCATTCAACAAATGATAGAAAATCCTTTAGCCCAGGATTTATTAACCGGCAAGTTTATTGGCGGAGATACTATTTTGATAACGAAAGAAGCGCAGGGTGTGTCTTTTACTAAAAAATAAAGGAAGGGATAAATGCTTATGGGCAAAAAAGCAACATTCCCGAGACTAAAAGCAAATGTTAACAGGCGTTAAATTCTGGTAGAATTTCCCCGCTTAATCAGTCCAGGGGGGAATCGTGAAGCTATTAGTTGCTGTGAAGCGGGTTATTGACGCTTATGTTAAAGTGCGAGTTAAATCGGACAATACCGGAGTAGAAACCACCAACGTTAAAATGGCGATGAATCCTTTCGATGAGATAGCGGTTGAGGAAGCCGTGCGCCTGAAAGAAAAAAACATTGGTCATGAGATCATTGTGGTTTCCATTGGTCCGAGTGAGTGCCAGGAAACCATTCGGCAAGCCTTAGCGCTCGGCGCCGATCGCGGCATTTTAGTGCAGACAGATAGCGAGATCGAGCCACTCACGGTTGCCAAACTGTTGCAAGCGATAATCCAAAAAGAAGCCCCAAGCATCGTGTTACTGGGTAAGCAAGCGATTGATGATGATTGTAATCAAACGGGGCAGATGCTGGCGGGATTATTGCATTGGAGCCAAGGCTGTTTTGCTTCTGAGATCACGGTTCAGGACGCTACGGTTGCCGTCAAAAGTGAAATCGATGGCGGCTTGCGGACTGTGCGTCTGCAATTGCCGGCGGTTATTACCACCGATTTACGACTCAATGTTCCTCGTTATGCCACACTACCTAATATCATGAAAGCGAAGAAAAAACCATTAACGGTTACCAATCCGAACGAACTGGGGGTTGATATCAGCCGAAGGATAAAAACCTTGAAGGTGACTCCTCCGCACGCCAGGAAAGCTGGAATCAAAGTTAACAATGTTGAAGAGTTGGTGCAGAAACTCAAAGCAGCCGAAGCCTTATAGATTGAGGAGAGAATATGAGAGTCTTGGTGATCGCAGAGCATGAAGGAGGCGTGTTAAAATCCGCCACATTGAATACCGTGTCTGCCGCATTACAACTTGGTGCTCAAGTTGAGGTTATGGTGATAGGGCATGAGTGTGTTGCTATTGCTAATGAAGCCAGTACCATTTCTGGGGTGAGCCGTGTTCTGCAGGTGGATGCGCCCGGTTACCAGCATGGCTTGCCAGAAGCGGTGGCGCCGGTCGTTGTGGCACTTGCGAAAAACTATTCTCATATTTTCACGCCAGCCACCACTTTTGGTAAAAACCTATTGCCCCGAGTAGCGGCTATGCTCGATGTGGCATTAATTTCAGAGGTCATCAAAATCCATGATGGCGAAACCTTTGATAGAGCAATCTATGCCGGCAATGCCATTGCGACCGTGCAATTTTCAGAAGCCGTTAAACTCGCAACCATTCGCCCAACCGCTTTTGTGGCGGCCTCGTTTACCGAGTCGAAAGCCATCATTGAAGCGTTGAGCATGCCTACGGATAATAAATTGTCTGAGTATGTAAAAGATGAGTTAACACAACTGGAACGACCAGAATTGACAACGGCCGCTATCGTTGTTGCTGGCGGACGGGCATTGCAGAGTGCTGAAAATTTCAAACTCATCGAGCAGTTAGCCGATAAATTGGGTGCTGCCGTCGGAGCCTCGCGGGCTGCGGTGGATGCCGGCTTTGTCCCCAATGATTTTCAAGTCGGGCAGACCGGGAAAGTAGTTGCCCCTAAACTGTATATCGCCATTGGTATTTCAGGCGCTATCCAGCATTTAGCCGGCATGAAAGAGAGTAAGATTATTGTCGCAATCAACAAGGATGAAGAAGCGCCAATTTTTCAAATCGCTGATTATGGATTGGTTGGGGATTTGTTTGAAATTATCCCAAAATTAATTGAGCTGATAAGGTAATGAAAATGAAAATAGGTATTCCAAAAGAGATAAAAAATCATGAGTATCGAGTCGGGATGGTGCCGGCAAGCGTGCTGGAGCTAACTAAGCGCGGACACCAAGTGTTTGTTGAAACGCAAGCAGGGGCTGGTATCGGCTTTAGTGATGATCATTATCGTGAAGTGGGCGCTGAAATTCGAGAAACCGCGCAAGAGATTTTTGATATTGCCAATTTGATAGTTAAAGTCAAAGAGCCACAACCAGAAGAATGTCGCATGCTCAAACCCGATCAAGTGTTATTTACTTATCTGCATTTGGCACCCGATCCGGAACAAACAAACGTATTAAAAAAATCCGGCGCGATGGCCATCGCCTATGAAACGGTTACCGATGCTTATGGTCGATTACCTTTATTGGCCCCAATGAGTGAAGTGGCCGGCAGAATGTCTATTCAAGCGGCCGCACACTGCTTAGAGAAAGCGCAAGGCGGATCCGGGACCTTACTCGGTGGTGTCCCAGGGGTGGCGCGAGGTCATGTGCTCGTGCTTGGTGGTGGGGTTGTCGGCACCAATGCCTTGCGGATGGCAATGGGCTTGGAAGCGAAGGTGACCGTAATTGAAAAAAATGAAAACCGCTTGCGTGAGCTCGATTTGATTTTTGGATCGAAGCTCAGTACGGTTTACGCCACTCAGAATATGATTGAGCATTACCTGGCAAAAGCCGATGTGGTGATTGGGGCGGCGTTAGTTGCCGGTGCACAAGCACCGAAGTTAGTCACTAAAGAGATGTTAGCGCTGATGCAGCCGGGTTCGGTATTAGTCGATGTGTCGATTGATCAGGGCGGGTGTTTTGCCACGAGCAAACCGACTACCCACGCCAACCCAACGTATATTTTCGATGATATCGTGCATTATTGTGTTTCTAATATGCCAGGGGCGGTGCCTCGTACTGCTACCTTTGCTTTAAATAATGTGACATTGCCTTATGTGATTAATATGGCGGAGCAAGGGGTGAAAAATGCCTTATTAAGTGATCCGCACCTCATGAACGGTTTAAATGTTGTCAAAGGGGAGATCACCCACGCCGCCGTTGCTGAAGCGCTGCAACAGAAATGGGTCTCTCCCGTGGAACTTTTATAACGACTTCAATAAGGCTCTCACGTGAGAGCCGGGTATAAATCTTAGGAGGGAATATGGTAGCGTGCTTTGCAACCGATGTTGCCGCTATTGCGATTGATGCGATTTTAGTAAGTGATTTTCAGAAATGGTTAGAAACCGAGTCGGATGCCGTTAAACAATGGTTGATGGCCACGGCGTTTAAGCCAGAAAATCAAGCATTCCGCATCATCCCAAACAGCAAAGGCGGCATTGAGAAATGCCTGGTGACTGTGAAAACCTGGGATGATCGCTATAATTTCGCAGCACTCCCTCAAGCATTACCGCAACCGCATTGTTATCAAATTCGGGGCTTGCCCAACCGTGAAGTCGCCACTCGCGCGGCCATTACCTGGGGGCTTGCCTCGTATCAATTCGCGAAATATAAATCCATTCAAAAAAAGTTCCCCAAACTCATCATCGATGCCCATTGTGATCATGCCTTTATTCATAACATGGTGGATTCCATTTATTTGACACGCGATTTAATTAATACACCAGCTGAAGACATGGGACCAGAACATTTAGCCCAGGCGTTAAATGAGCTTGGTGCCAAACACCCTGGGGCTAGCACGCGTGAAATCATAGGGCAGGATTTAATTAAAGAGAATTTCCCAGCAATCCATGCGGTTGGGAAAGCCGCAGCGCGTGCGCCGCGCTTGCTGACGTTACGCTGGGGCAGCTCCCAATACCCCTTAGTCAGCTTAGTGGGTAAAGGCGTGTGTTTTGATACCGGCGGGTTGAATATCAAAACCACGGCCGGGATGGAGACCATGAAAAAAGACATGGGGGGCGCGGCTCATGTCATGGGGCTTGCTAATATGATCATGGCAGCAAAGTTGCCCATCCAATTGCAAGTGTTAATTCCGGCGGTGGAAAATGCTATTTCAGGCAATGCGTATCGTCCCGGTGATGTTCTTAAGACGCGCGCTGGAAAAACCGTTGAGGTAACGAATACCGATGCCGAAGGCCGAGTGGTGATGAGTGATGCGTTAGCGTTTGCGATGGAGAGCAAACCGGTATTGGTGATCGATATGGCGACGCTTACCGGCGCTGCCCGGGTGGCGCTCGGAACCGATATTCCGGTGTTTTTCACCAATCAAACGCAATGCGCACTGGCGTTGAATGAGAGCGCCAAACGGCAAGATGAGCTGGTATGGCAGCTCCCGCTCTACGAACCGTATAATAAACTCATTGAGAGCCCAATTGCCGACATTAAAAATTCGGCATCCGGCGGTTATGGTGGCGCAATTACAGCCGCTTTATTTTTGCAAAAATTCATTACAGATGAAGTACCTTGGATCCATTTTGATGTGATGGCATGGAATATCAAAAGCGCCCCGGGTCGCCCACAAGGCGGCGAAGCAATGGGATTGCAAACGACATTTGATTTTATTGCCGAGCGATTTGGCGCGGCGTAGCAGAGGTTGCTATTTTTTTACACATGCTTTTTGTAACCGATCATGAATGGCAAACCACGGCTCGGTCATCGGTGGGGTTTCGACGAGGATGATATTGGCTTGGCTATTGTCCGCTTGGTGCAAGAGCTGGTAGAGCATGTTGGCATAGCCTGTGGGGTTGGTTGGCATCGGATAATGGTATACATGCGGGTTGTTGAGCGTTAATTTCTGGAGGGCAATGAGGAATACCGGCTGCTTGCCGTATTCATGCAAAGTTAAAGCGAGATCATGACCACTGACTAAATGTAAAGGTTTTCTGGGGGCATAGTGGTTTTGATGCATGCCAGGCACTCGGGTCGTGCTGTTATCGCCCCGGCACATGATTTCGATGCCTAATTTACTTTCAATGTCGTTTGCCGTGATCATCCCAGGGCGTAAAATAGTGGGTTTGTTTTTGCTGAGATCAAGGATTGTTGATTCAATACCGACGGTACAGGGGCCACCGTCTAATATTAGTGGAATGCGATCAGCGAAAACGGCTTGCACATGTTCCGCTGTGGTGGGGCTCAATTGGGTGAATCGATTGGCCGAAGGGGCACAAAGTCCACCATTATAGTCTTGTAATAACGCATGGGTGATGGGGTGATTGGGGCTGCGTATCGCGATAGTATCTTGATCACCGGTTACCGCGCCCAAAACACTGGGGTGTTTTTTAAGAATGAGCGTTAAGGGACCTGGCCAAAAAAAATGGCAAAGTTCATAGGCCAGTTGCGGGATAGTGATAGCCCACTCGGGGAGCAATCCCGCTGAAGCAATATGAACGATCAATGGGTGATTTTTAGGGCGCTGTTTTAGGGTAAAAATTTTCTCAAGCGCGGAGCCATTACGGGCATCACCGGCAAGGCCATAAACGGTTTCTGTGGGGATTGCCACAATTTCGCCAGCTTTTAATAAATTTTTCGCTAAGGCAATTTGTTTTGCATCGTTGTTCATCAGGGGCTACATTATTATAAAGGGCTGAATCAAATTTATTAGGACTTACGCAAAACGCGCTATGCGGTGTTAAAAACTCGTTTTTGCCTCGGCTAGCATCGTTTATCGTAAGTCCTATTTATGCTCCGTTTTAGCGACAACCGTAGAGACGGCGCAATCGCCAGTAATGGTGATGGCTGTACGCAGCATGTCCAGTAGTCTATCAATTCCAGTGATTAATGCAATCCCTTCTATTCTGCGGTAGCCATAGCGTCCTTCTATTCGATATTTATGAGATGTTGCTATATCATCTTCATAGGAAGAGAGAAACCATGCTGGGAGTAAAATGTCTGCAAACTCAAAAAACCAAGCAAAATCCCAATTAGGGTCTGTGTACAATTGCTTTTTCGGAGCGAAAATGTCGATAATTTGTCGCAATCATCGTTTGA
>CAYGNG010000018.1:41694-42021 GCA_964351225.1 uncultured Gammaproteobacteria bacterium | reverse complement strand
CAACGTCGATAGATTATGATGATCCAACGGCCTCTATTGATTTGGCGCTTTCCGTTATTAAGGAGTTTCGGATAAAAAAAACAAGAGCACTTGAAATTATAAAAGAGGTTGCGATGGCCGTGAGTGAATGGCAAGCTGTTGCTAGCCAATTAGGATTGACAAAAAGGGAGATTGATCGCATGGCCTCAGCTTTTGAGCAGGGAGTGTTGAAGAAGTTATAATCATAAAATGCTAGCAATTTTTCTTTGTCTATTTTCAGACATGCTGTAGCTTTGAGATATTTCGCGTCGTGTAGTTCAAGTTCCAGCACGCTATCATCATAAATAA
>CAYGNG010000018.1:0-41594 GCA_964351225.1 uncultured Gammaproteobacteria bacterium | reverse complement strand
CAAAGCCCACCTTGCCGTGGGCTTTGTTATTTATATGGTGGAGGCGGCGGGAATTCTTGCTGCGCAATGCAATCCTGCATTGCTTGCAAGCCAGCCCTCGGCGTCCCTGCCTCGGGCGTTCGCCCCTAAACAAAGCTGTGCTTTGTTTCCGGCACGGCGTGCCGTCGGGTCTCACCCCGCGTCCGATCGGACGCGGTAGTTCAAGTTCCAGCACGCTATCATCATAAATAACAAAGCCCACCTTGCCGTGGGCTTTGTTATTTATATGGTGGAGGCGGCGGGAATTGAACCCGCGTCCGCAAATCCTACGCCTTCAGCTCTACATGTTTAGCCCAATCTACGTTTTAGCCGGTGACTTTCCGATGGGCAGGATAGTCCCCAGTGAGCCCTTATTTTTTTAACAGTAAAGCACAAGGGCATGCTCTACGGCGATCTTACTGGTGTTACAATCGTTTTCAGTGCGTAAGCTCACTGAAGCGACCGGCAGGAGTCTGGTGTTTAGGCAGCTACTGCAAAGTTTTCGTCGTTTGCATTTATTGCATTTGCAACCCAGTTTCACGAGATTAGTTGCTTGCTCGACATGCACCAAGAGGTTTCGCAACCCACGTCGAAGCCAGTCGCCCCCGTGATTGCTCACCAAGACTGGTAAGTTACCTACATTCTAGTCACGAATAAAGCAAATGTAAACAGGGCGTGTTGTTTTATCCTAATCGTTTGTTTTTCAAGAGTCGCTCTTTTTGTCGAGCCCAATCATGATCACGGGCAGACGCGCGCTTATCGTGGGTTTGTTTGCCTTTCGCTAAGGCAATTGCGAGCTTGGCGCGCCCTTTTTTCCAATACAGCCGGAGTGGCACAATGGTGTAACCTTTTTGTTTGACTTTGCCGATTAAAATCTTAATTTCACGGTCGTGTAGTAATAATTTGCGGGTGCGAGTGGGATCGGTTTTGATATAGCTGGCAGTCGTTGCCAATGGGGTTAAATGTAAGCCGAGCAACCAAGCTTCGCCCTGTTTGATAATGACATAACTGTCATTTAAATTGGCTTTGCGCGCACGCATGCTTTTCACTTCCCAGCCGAGCAGCACCAAGCCGGCCTCGAATTTATCTTCAATGGTATATTCGTGGCGGGCACTGCGATTAAGAATAATCGTGCTATCTTCTGAATTTGACTTTTGTTTGCTCATTTGGCGAGTATACCGCAGTTTCAAGAGCTTGACTATGAAGCACCATTAGTTTTCCGTGGGTTTTTTCGCTAAAATATCGACTTTAAAATGAATGTGGAAGGGTGAATGACGACTATTGCGCGTGCCATCATCGTGCCGTACAGTTCAGAGCAAATGTATCAATTGGTCAATGATATTCGGCGCTACCCAGAGTTTGTGCCATATTGTAAAAAGAGCGTCATTCACAACAAAACCCCCGACGAAATTCGTGCGACATTGTATTTAGCAAAAGCCGGATTTGAGCGTTCTTTTTCAACCTCAAACCGCCTGCAAAAAAATAAAATGATAGAGATCACCTTATTGGATGGCCCTTTTAAACATCTCAACGGCTATTGGCGATTTTCCGAAGCCGAGAAAAATGGCTGTAAAATTGAGTTCGATTTGCATTTCGAATTCAGCAATCGGTTATTTACCACACTTTTCGGACCGGTTTTCACCCAAATGGCGAATTTACTGGTAGAATCATTCTGCAATCGTGCCCGATCGGTTTATGGGGTAATTTTGCCAACGGATGAATTGTATGGAAATTGAAATTATTTACGCAACGGCAACGGAGCAACACCTGCAAATGCTAACCGTGCCCAATGCCACTACGGTTAGGCAAGCACTTGAAAAATCAGGAGTCATTGCGAATAATTCAGAATTATCCTGGGATTCGCTCAAGGTGGGCATTTTTTCTCGCCCAGTTGATTTGGGACAAATATTACAAGCCGGCGACCGAATTGAGATTTATCGTACCTTATTAATCGATCCCAAGGCAGCCCGAAAACAGCGCGTCCGAGCAGAGAAAGATTAAAAAAACCATTTCGTTCAGATTATGAACGGTATCTTAAGGATGGATTGATTTTGCCCTCAACGTGGTGTAAATAACCGGCTTTGAATACGATGATGACGTGTTGATATAAGAGTGGTTGATGGTTTTTGTGCTCAAGATATACGTAATCCCACTTTTCGCTGGCGAATGGGGTATCGAGCACGGGAGTACCCATGACGTATTCAACTTGTTTTTTCGTCATTCCAGGTTTTAAGGCGGCAACCATCTCTTGCGTGACAATATTTCCTTGTTGAATGGGAATTTGTCGGCCAAGCCCCGCGCAAGCGCTTAAGAGCAGAGAGAGAGCAAGGATGAGTATACGCATAATGACTGCCTGCAGTAAAAATCAATCAGGGCAGGATCATAACTGATTTAGGGTATGATGGGTAGGTGTTGAAATAATCAGCTCTGCCTTGCGAGAAAGAGGAAGAGAAGCGCAATGGATAATGAAGAACTTCGCAAAGCGGGGCTTAAAGTCACTTTGCCGAGATTGAAAATATTACAAATTTTAGAAAAAGCCAATCAAGAACAATTGCACATGAGTGCAGAAGACGTCTATAAACAATTAATAACAAGTGGCGATGATGTTGGTTTGGCAACCGTGTATCGAGTGTTAACGCAATTTGAAGCGGCCGGTTTGGTGCATCGGCATAACTTTGAAGGCGGTCATTCGGTTTATGAATTAAGCCAAGGCGATCATCATGATCATTTAGTCTGTGTCAAGTGCTCGAAAATAGTAGAGTTTGTTGACTCTGAAATCGAAAAAAGACAAGTCGCCATTGCGACCAAAGCCGGGTATCGTATTACCGATCATTCGCTAACGATTTATGGTGTTTGTCCTAAGTGTGAAGCATAGTTATGGTAATTGATAAAGCCAGACTGACGACGAGCGTTGATCCGCATGCGCCAGTTTATCAAATTCTGACATGGGCAAAAGTCCGGGAGCAGTTGCAATTGGTGAAGCCCGATCTGTGCGCGCTTATCGATGAGATGGACCCCAGCGATGAGTATTATTTCTATAAAGTTAGCTACCCTTATGGCAGTGAAATCGTGCTCAATGGTGACTTTGGTATGCCAAGTAGCCATGGTAACGGTTTGCAGATGATCCGCTTTAAAAAACTTGCTGCCCAAATTCAGCAAGATCTCGGTTATAACTTGGGCTCTAATCCCGCGGGCATTGTGCTATCGAACAGTCCAGAAATATATATGATGATAGAGGATAGAATCGTTTCGTTTGGTATGTCAGAGCCCGGACGCATTTTAGGATTATGGCGGGTATTAGATCCTAAAATTTCGTATTATCCGGTATCATTGTGGAATATTACCGCTGGTGCGCGGAGCATGTTTATGCTGCCGAAGATCACCGAGAAATCATCTTACAATCGCTTGCGCAAAGCGTTTCACTTAGATCCTTACAGCCCCAAACGCGTCATGGATCATTGGAATATGTTTCGTGGCATAGCCAATCACCCGGATTTTCACGAAACCTGGTCTTGCGAAATTTTATTTTTCACCAGTAAATGGTTTGAGAAACTCGAGGATCCAGCCTGGCTAAAATTCCATCGATATTTGCTCAAGTATTCGTGGAATACCACGCAGTATTGGCGCAATAAATTCATTTGGGATTTAACTTTTTCTCGAGTTCAAGCTCGGCGCAATATCAAACCCAGCCCCTTTGTCGCCGATACCGTGAAACACTTAATTGTGACTGGGGTCGGTGATGTTCCTGGCTATGCGCCATCGTTAGATGATTCGGCTGGTCCCGTAGCGGGATTACAAGAAGTGTATTTAGAGGTTTATCAGTTGAAAAACTATGTGCCAACCATGATGCAACCGACACGATTTAATATGATGGCAGATAACAATCGCCCGGTTTATTATTCTTTGCAGTTACCAACCGCCATTGAGCTCGCCCCCAAAGCCAGCAAGCGTTCCAGTACTATTTCAGATTTATATGAAGTCAAATCGTTGCTTGAAAAATATTATGATGAGATGGCAACCGGAAAATTAAATTTGGAATACACCCCCTTGCATGAGTTAACCAAGCGAGTGGGATATACCTGCTTCCATACCGATGTCGGCGATTACAGTGAAATCATGCTCAGTGGTGAATTACCCGAAATGGATCCGTCGTTTATTACGGTAAATCGCACTTGTCGCAATGTCGAATTTTCGGCAAATAGCAATTTTGTGCGCGGCTGCATTCGGTTAGCTTCGACAGTGGGTAAATAAGCGTACTATCGCAATGATTTATGCACAGCAACTAAAGCGACATTTCCGCTGCGGCTTCGACTCCTTGCAACATTTCCCGAGCATGCGCCAGGGTTTTAGGGGTGATTGCCATGCCACCTAACATCCGGGCGATTTCTTCTACCCGTTGGGTTTGATTGAGCGTGGTGATTTTGCTTTGGGTGATGCGACCATCGGTGGTTTTAGCGACTTGTAAATGATGATGGGCACAAGCCGCCACTTGGGCAAGATGGGTGATGCACAGCACTTGTGTTTTTGCTCCTAGGGTCCGCAGCAGTTTACCAACAATCTCAGCAATGCCACCACCAATGCCAACATCCACTTCATCGAAAATTAACACCGGAGTTTGATAACACTCAGCGATAATAACTTGTAAGCTTAAGCAAATTCGTGAAATTTCCCCGCCGGAAGCCACTTTATTTAATGGTCCAAGTGGCATGCCGGGATTGGTGGTGACGTGCATTTCTATCTGCTCTAAGCCAAAAGGTGAAGGCGTAGTCAATGGTTTTAATGAAATGAGAAATTGCCCTTGCGCCATACCCAATAATTTCATTTTCTCACTAACCAGCGTTGACAATTGTTTTGCGGCCTGGGTGCGCGCAGCACTCAAATTTTTAGCTATCTCATTATAGGATTGCTCGATTTGCTGGAGTGATTTCTCCGCTTGCTCAATCAAATGATCCAGATCATGTAACAGTGCCAACTCTTTGGAGATAGTCAGCATTAAATGTGGAATCGCTTCGGGTTCGATTTTATGCTTTCTAGCGATTTGATGAATGACGTGCAGTCGCTTATCAATCGTGGCTAGTCGATTGGGCTCAAAATCATTGGCACTAATAAAGTGTTCAATATCCGAGGTGGCTTCTTGCACTTGAATGAGTGCCGACTGCAGCATGTCGATAATTTGTTTGACGTTACTATCTTTCCCAGAAAATTCAAGCAAGGGAGAAATGCTCTTTTGGATTTGATCGCTGACATTATGATCACCCTCGGTTAACACGGAGAGCGCATTGACACCCGCGGCATAATAATCTTGAGCATGATGCAATTGCCGATGCTCATCGTGTAGCTTGGCAATTTCATCGTCTTGCAAATGAAGATCTTCTAACTCTTTTAATTGATAGGATAAAATATCAGCTTTATCGCCACTGGTTCGCCGCTTTTCTTCCAGTGCGCGTAAGTGCTCATGCGTCTTGTGCCACAAATAATAGGTGTCTTTAACTTTTTTTAGCAGATCTTGAGTTCCGGCAAAAGCATCCACCATGTGGCGTTGGATCTCTGGTTTGAGGAGGGCATGATTATCATGCTGGCCATGAATGTGAATCAATTGCGAGCACAGATCTTTCAGTTTGTGCAGTGGCACAACTTGGCCATTGATATAACAGCGTGAGCGGCCACTGCTGTCAATGGTGCGTCGAACGATGCATTCGCCCTCACTTTCTAATTCATTGTCAAGAAGCCAGTGCCGAATATGTGTCAGCGCGCTAATATCGAAAGTACCACTGATATCACAGCGATTGCTACCTTGGCGGATGAGCTGACTATTACCTCTTTCTCCTAAAATCAGGCTTAAGGCATCGATGATAATGGATTTACCGGCTCCGGTTTCACCGGTTAATACCGTCATCCCCGTTGCCAACTCGTGATTGAGATTGTCTATTAACGTGAAATCTTTAATTTGTAAATGTGTGAGCATGTTACGTTACCCTCGCGATTGGCCAAGTGGCTTACACTCTGGTTCCCCAACCTAACTTCGCCCGTAATGTTTCGAAATATCGGTATTTATTTGGATGGATCAATCGCAACATTTTATCATGGCGTTTGATTACCAGGGTACTTTCTTTAGCGATGAGGATAGGATCTCGCCCATCACAACTTAATTTAGGGGAATTAGCATTTTCCGCGAGAATGTGGATATTGATGGTCGATAGGCTCGATACCACGATGGGGCGACTGCTCAAAATATGAGGAAACATAGGAACCACCGCTATCACATCTAAAGAGGGGAAAATAATCGGGCCGCCGCCGGAGAGTGCATAAGCGGTAGAGCCGGTTGGCGTGGTTACGATAACGCCATCTGCGCGTTGGCGGCAGACAAATTCCCCATCGATCTCAATTTCAAACTGGGTCATGTGAATGCTACCGGCTGGACTTAACACCACATCATTGAGGGCGACACCGGCTTTAACCGCTTGGCCTTGATGATGGATGGTGGTATTCAGTAAGAAGCGCAGCTCTTCCTGATAATATCCCTGCAGGACCGGCGCTAACTTGCCTTGGATCTCGGTGGGATGAATATCGGTTAAGAAACCGAGATGACCACGATTGATGCCGATGACAGGGGTATCATGCGCTATTAACTCTGCGGCAGCTTGCAGCATCATGCCATCACCTCCGACTACAATGACTAAGTCACTGATGGCGCTTAATTCAGCCAGTGAATGCGTCGGATAATGACTTAATGCCATCATGTCCGCTGTCATTTTATCCAAGTGAATAGCGAGCTCATATTGCTCTAAAAACGACAGCACAGCCTGTAAAGTTTCTATACACCCCAGATTGTGGCGCTTGCCTATCAGGCCGATGGTTTGGAAGGTTGAGCTTATCATCAGAGACCCAGCGTTTCTTGTTGGTGGAAGTAGCATAGGGCTTATTAGCAAAGAAGGGAAGAGAGTGCTAAAATTGCGGCCCATCATCCGGATTTAACACGGAACGAGAATCATATGTCAGAAACACCGTTGCCTGAGCGCGCGCAACAATTATTAAAAATATTAATCGAGCGCTATATTAAAGAAGGCCAACCGATTGGCTCGAAATCATTAGCGACTGATTTAGCGTTGAGTTCTGCCACCATTCGTCATGTGATGGCCGATCTCGAAGAATTGGGGTACTTAATATCGCCACATACCTCAGCTGGCCGGATCCCAACGGCAAAAGGGTATCGTTTATTTGTGGATACGCTGTTGTCGGTGCAGCCTTTAGATGAGTTAAGCATTTCAAAAGTGATACAAGAATTGGGTACGGAAGCACAGAAAATTCCGGTTCTGATAGAAAATGCTTCCTCAATATTATCTGAATTTACGAGACTGGCTGGTGTGGTTTCTATGCCTAAGCGCGATTCGTTGGTCTTAAAGCAAATTGAATTTTTGCCTTTATCAGACAATCGAATTTTAACCATTGTGGTGTTAAATGATAAAGAAATTCAAAATCGCATCATTTATACTGAGCACACCTATCCGCGTGAAGCCCTACAACAAGCAGCCAATTTTATTAACAGCAAATTTGTGAATTGTGATCTCAAAGAAATTCGTAAACGCTTGTTGAACTCGATGCGCTCAGATAGGGAAGTGATGGATGAAAAGATGAGCCAAGCGCTGCACATGGCCGATCAAGCACTAGCGATGGACGTGGAAGATAAGCATGGACCCTTTGTATTGGCTGGGCAAAACAATTTATTTGATTTAGCCGATAGTGCGGGGATCGGTGCGCTGAAAGAACTATTCGATGCGTTCAGTGAAAAACAACATGTATTACATCTAATTGATAAATGTTTGGAAACCGAAGGCGTGCAAATTTATATTGGGGAAGAGTCGGGCTATGAAGTTTTCCAAGCCTGTAGTTTGGTTGGCGCACCTTACTCCGTGGATGGGAAAATTGTTGGGGTACTGGGTGTGATTGGTCCGACTCGCATGCCTTATGATAAAGTGATCCCCGTGGTTGATGTCACAGCCAAACTGCTTGGGCAAATACTGGGCTCAGAAGATTGAGCTTGAAAGATGAAAAACAACCCCCAATTTAATAAAAAACCGTGAGTGTGAGGAGCATAATGAGCGAGCAAGAAATTAAAAAAGAAGCAGACGGTGAAGAGTCGGCAAATAAGTGGGAAAAAATGTCACAAGAGCACGAGGCCGTCTCCCTGCAAGAGTTGAATCGAGCGGCAGAGATAGCTGAGGCAGAGTCCGAAGTGGCGGATCCCATTTCATTGCAAGAGCAATTGCGCAATGCCCTTGAGCAAGTAAGCAAATGCCAAGATGAAAATTTACGGGTTCGAGCGGAATTGAATACGATTATTCGTCGCAGCCAAGAGCGAGAGGTAAAAGCATTAAAGTTTGCCAATGAAGATTTCATTAAAGCGCTCTTTCCTATTATGGATAGCCTGGAGCGAGGCCTTGTGGCTTGTCCGGAGCCGGCATCACCCGAGCTTGAGAATTTGCAGCAAGGAATGGTGTTAACCTTAAAAATGTTCAGCGACTTGCTCCACAAGTTTGGTGTGCAACTGATTGACCCGATAGGAGAAAAATTTAATCCAGCGGAGCACGAGGCGATGAAGCTGGAAAAACAAGCCGATGTTGAACCCAATCAAGTATTGCTGGTTTTCCAAAAAGGCTATAAGTTGCATGACCGCGTGGTAAGGCCCGCCATGGTGGTGGTTTCAGCCTAATCAAATTTTTTTGCAACAAGGGTTGAATTAATCAATTTAGTCCTTACATAGGAATCATTGAGAAACTAACGGAGACCAAATAATGACCAAAATCATCGGTATTGACTTAGGAACAACCAACTCATGCGTTGCTGTGTTGGAAGGCGGCGTGCCCCGCGTCATTGAAAGCAGTGAAGGTTTGCGGACTACCCCTTCTGTGGTTGCTTACACCGACGATAATGAAAAGCTAGTGGGGACTTTGGCCAAACGACAACAAGTTACTAACCCAGAAAAAACGGTATTCGCTGTTAAGCGTTTGATTGGGCGAAAATTCTCTGACAAAGTGGTGCAGCAAGACATCGATAAAATGCCTTATAAAATCATGGCAGCCGACAATGGCGATGCGTGGGTACAAATCGCCAAAGAAAGATTGGCACCGCCACAGATTTCCGCGGAAATTTTGCGCAAAATGAAACAAACGGCGGAAGATTATTTGGGTGAAACGGTCTCTGAAGCGGTCATTACCGTACCGGCTTATTTCAACGATGCCCAACGGCAAGCGACCAAAGATGCCGGTAGAATCGCAGGCCTTGATGTTAAACGAATCATTAACGAACCGACCGCTGCCGCCTTGGCATTTGGTATGGATAAAAAAGTGGGTGACTCGGTTATCGCGGTATACGATTTGGGCGGTGGTACTTTTGATATTTCCATCATTGAGATTGCCGAAGTGGATGGCGAACATCAATTTGAAGTATTGGCGACCAATGGTGATACTTTCCTAGGGGGTGAAGACTTTGACCTTCGCCTGATTGAATATTTGGCCGATGAATTCCATAAAGATCAGGGCATTGATTTGCGCAAAGATCCTTTGGCGTTACAGCGCCTCAAAGAAGCCGCTGAAAAAGCCAAAATTGAATTATCTTCAGCACAACAAACGGATATCAATTTGCCATATGTTACTGCGGATAAAAATAATGTGCCCAAACACTTAAATATGAAAATCACTCGAGCCAAGCTGGAGTCTTTGGTAGAAGACTTAATTGAGCGCTCGATTGAACCATGTAAAATCGCACTTCGAGATGCTGATCTTAAAGTATCAGACATCAAAGACGTTATCTTGGTCGGTGGCCAAACCCGTATGCCGAAAGTGCAAAAAGCCGTGGCGGATTTCTTTGGCAAAGAACCACGACGGGATGTGAATCCGGATGAAGCGGTTGCTGTTGGTGCGGCAATCCAAGGTGGTGTGTTAAGTGGCGATGTGAAAGATGTGTTATTACTCGACGTGACGCCACTGTCATTAGGTATTGAAACATTAGGTGGTGTCATGACTAAACTGATCGAGAAAAACACCACCATCCCAACGAAAGCACAGCAAGTCTTCTCGACTGCCGATGACAATCAAACCGCAGTGACTTTGCACGTATTACAAGGGGAGCGTGAAAGAGCCTCCGATAACAAATCACTGGGTCGATTCGATTTGAGTGACATTCCCCCGGCTCGTCGTGGTATGCCGCAGATTGAAGTCACCTTCGATATCGATGCCAATGGTATCTTACATGTTTCGGCTAAAGATAAAGCGACAGGCAAAGTGCAGTCCATCGTGATCAAGGCATCCAGCGGTTTAGCCGACGATGAAATTCAACGCATGGTCAATGATGCCAAGCTGCATGCCGAAGAGGATAAAAAATTCCGTGAATTGGTTGACGTGCGTAATCAAGCCGATAACATGATTCATGGTACTGAGAAAGCGCTGAAGGAAGCCGGTGATAAGGTTAATGCCGATGATAAATCCAAAATAGAATCCTTGGTTGCCGATTTGAAAGCCGCCATTAAGCAGGATAATCGAGCAACTATCGAAGCGAAGATGGCGGCTGTTACGGAAGCCTCTGAGAAACTTTATGCAGCAGGTGGCGAGCAAGGCAGTCGTGAAGCGTCAGGGGGTGATGCAGCCAGCGATAAGACAGCGAGCGATGCCGTTGATGCTGAATTTGAGGAAGTCGATGAGAGCAAAAAGTAGATTGTTGAGCCGCCCCGTTATGAGGTTGTTTGGCGCGACGCGGCAATGTATATAACGACCCATATAACCAGGACACAACTTAATAAGCCATGAGTGTTATGAGCGAAAAAGATTTATATGACGTATTGGGTGTTGCTAAAAATGCGACGGAAGCCGAGATAAAAAAAGCGTATCGTCGTTTAGCGATGAAGCATCATCCTGACCGAAACAAGAATAATAAAGACTCTGAAATTAAGTTTAAAGAAATCCAGAACGCTTATGACGTTTTATCAGATAAGCAAAAACGTGAAGCCTACGACAGATTCGGCCATGCGGGTGTCAGCGGTGCTGCTGCTGGCGGTATGGGCGGCGCGCCTGGTGGCGCCAGCTTCAGTGATATTTTCGAAGATATCTTTGGTGATGTTTTTGGTGGTGGCATGGGCGGATCTGGCAGCAAACGTTCCAGTCGTGGCGCGGATTTACGCTTTAATCTGGGATTATCTTTAGAAGAAGCCGTACATGGGGTTACCAAGGAAATTCGGGTTCCCACCTTGGTGACTTGTACGCCTTGCCATGGTTCGGGTGCTAAGCCCGGCACGAATCCGGCGACTTGTCAAACCTGCGAGGGCTATGGCCAAGTTCGAATGCAGCAAGGTTTTTTTACGGTTCAACAAACTTGCCCCAGTTGTCATGGTCAGGGGACCACCATTCAAAATCCCTGTTCCGAATGTCGTGGTCATGGCATGGTTCAAAAAGAAAAAACCCTATCGGTTAAGATACCCCCTGGGGTAGATAGTGGCGATAGAATTCGCTTAGCTGGGGAGGGGGAGGCTGGGCAACGAGGGGCGAGCTCAGGCGATTTGTATGTGCAGGTTGAGATTCGTGAGCATGATATTTTTATGCGAGACGGCAATAATTTATTGTGTGAAGTGCCTATTAGTTTTGCCACCGCGGTATTAGGGGGTGAAGTCGATGTTCCAACCCTTGATGGTCGCGTTAAGTTGAAAATTCCTGGCGAAACACAATCAGGTAAATTATTCCGTTTGCGCGGCAAAGGGGTAAAACCCGTGCGCGGCGGCAGTCCGGGTGATTTACTGTGTCGCGCAGTCGTTGAAACGCCGGTGAATTTGTCGAAAGAGCAAAAAGATTTACTGTTAAAATTTGACAGTGAAATTGCCAAAAACAGTGGTAAACACAGCCCCCGCTCAGGCTCGTGGTTCGATAAAGTCAAAGCTTTTTTTGCCGCGGGTTAACCAAAAAATAAGACATAAGTCACATATCCCGTCATCAATATTTCGGTATTTTTTAAAAAAGCCGGCCCAAAAATGGCAATTTTAGGTTATAATTTTACCACAAGTCTTTTGGGAGATTGATACTTATGATGCCAGAACAAAAAGAAGGCGAAGAGGATATAAAAGAAGAGCATAGAAAAAAAATAGTTCTATACCTAGGCGGCGCATGCCAAGAGATGGCTGACTCTACAATTAAGCTTGGCGTGGAACACGGTATTTTTTTATCAGTCAAAATGCTTGAGGCGTTGGCGAAAGCGTTTGATGCAAATGGCTGCCTGTCACCTGTTGTCGTGAAGCAATTCACCAAAATAAAAGCCTGGGATTTTTTTCTGAGTTTCATAGAGGCCAAGGACAAGAATTACGTGGCCGTTCGTGAAGATCCCGAATATCACGAAGATTCAGTTTCAAGCATTGTAAAATTTATTAGTGGGCTAGTAAAAAATAACTTATGGACGGATCAAGATATCCAGGAAAGACTAAAAAATATTGCTGAGAACGAGCTTAAATCAGAAAAAAGTCTTTTTTTACAGAGTTTTTCGGATCTCTGTGATCAAGGAAAATATACCGACGAAAAACTCGAGATCGTCCGGATCGATAGCGTCGATATCAAATCGTTTTTAATGTCTGATACTGATAGTTTCTTTTCCTCAGCAAATCGTATTTACCTCGTGAATTACCTAATAATACACGGTTTGTCTCGGGAGGATGCCCAAGGTAAATGTGGACTGCTCTCCCCCGATAAAATTAATGATATTGTGTTCGATATACAAGAATTATTGGGTCTTGCAGCTTTTGCTGATATGGGAGCAATAATCACTAAAACCGATAGCTGGGATTTCTTTTTTCGCAATGCGCATGAAGATAATTGCCCCACTTACGTTTCGAGCCTTATGACGCTTATTAATATTCTAGAAGGCGCAGGGTTGTGGTCAGACGATCCAGTAATCCGGGAAAGGTTAGATACATGCTCTCCTGCAGACCTTTCTGATCTATCATATAAGTTGTGCAAAATATCAAACTCAAATGGTGTCGTCGTTGACATCAAAAAAATTGTCTCGGATTTTATTCAGGAAAGAGCGAGAGCTTGTTTAGCTGACGCTGACTCTGACTCTGACTCTTCTGAACTTAAATCTATACCTGGACATGGGCCTGGACCTGTAATACGTCATACACTATTAGGAAAACGAACATATACACAACAAGAAGAGAGTCCCCCCGATACCGCAGAGGGGCAAAAAAAACTGAGATAAAGCGAATGTCGAAAAAACCGTGGAAAGTTCGTGTTAACCTTTTTTGGAAAGGTTATTAAAAATCCCCTCCGGATGAGTCGCTAACTTTATTGCGCGATGCAAGTCATCTAAGGTGAGGCCATCGTGGCAGACAAGGGTAATGTCGTGATGGTCTGATTTATGATGATCGTAATCGTCCGGTCTTTTTTGTTGAAAGGGTTTTCCGGTTAGTGCGCTTAAGGCCAATGCCATTTTTCTACCATATTCATGCTGGGTATCGAGAAAAGTAATGTGCGTATGAATAATTCTATCGCGTTTGATCTCAAAATAAATGGGTAATAGACTGACTTGTTCATGAGAGAGCCGCAAGTGCCCGTGAATAGTATTAATCAACTGCTCGTAAGCGGCATCTACTTGGCTTTGCATGTTATAGTGCTGAAACACCTCGTGCTGCTCTTCTGAATACCCCCTTGGCAAATCATAAAGAGAGCTGGCCCGATGGTCCTTGCTGATGTTTTTTCGCATAAAGTAGCTCACATTACAACCCGGTTGCCACAAGTATAGCTAAAGATATTTTTTTGCGGGCGAATATACCGAAAAAGTCAAAAAAAATAAAAAAATTGAGGTTATCACGGGGTTGGTTTCTCTGTACTGTCACGACAGACAGACAATGATGACTTTTCTTCTTTGTGGGGTTGTTGCTGCAATCCTTTGGAGATTAACATGGCTCCAAATACCGCGCATAACCCACCAATCAGCGATTTGAAAGTCAGTACTTCGCCTAAGAGCACCCATCCTAATAGACAAGTAATGGGTGGCATGAGGTATAAGCTGCTGGTTATGGTGATAGCCGGTGCGCGTGATAAAGCATAATTCCACGTTGCGTAAGCAATGCAGGTAGGAAACACACCTAAGTAGACAGCGGTTAAAATGGTTTGCGGCGTTGCGTGCTGCAAATCTTGGATTAACTGTTCAGAGAATACCGATAAGGCGAGTGTTGCGCCCCAGACCGCATAAATGACAGCATATAAAGGTTTAATCGACAATAAGAGTGGTTTTTGCAAAACAAAAAAAAGTGCCGCGCAAAATGCCGCGCTCAAGACATATAACGCGCCAGCGTTGATGACGATATGTGATTCATGTTGTAAAACGATCAAACCCACCCCAATGGTGCTCACGATAAAACCACAATAACCCCACGCGCTGATTTTTTCTTTTAAAACGATAACAGCGAGCAGCGCGCTGAAGACAGGAATTTGTGAGGCGACAAATCCAGCTACGCCACTGGAGACGGTGGTTTCACCGGTGCCAAGTAAAATATTGTAAAGTCCCATGCCAATGGCGCCGAGACCCATGATTTTTAAAATAGTAACGGCCGATCGGTGATTTGGCTCTGGACGCGGAAGGGTTTTAAAAACTGCGAACATACAAAGCGACGCCACCAGAAAGCGCAAGAGCGCAAGACTGCCCGGATGAAAATGAGTTAGCCCGAAACGGATCCCCACAAAGGCGGATGACCAGCAAAATACCGTGATAGCGGTAGCAAGCACAACGGGAACTGGCATTCGAGAAGACATCATGGTAACCCTTTAACTCAGTCAGAAAACTGGGTAGACTACCATATCGTTCATTTCAAGGACACAAGCCCCGGTAAAATTCCTGAGAACAGGGTTTTGTATAAAATAACGCCGCATTTTCTTGCGAGATTGTCCCGAATGTCGGTGAGTGATTAACAAAATTAAGGGCTAGCATTCTGTTCCGTTAGGGGGCATGGTAGAATGACCGTGTGAAAATAAAGTCACGGTTGTTTTTTTGTACTAATAATTTAGGTTGGGCAACCATAAAATAAGATACTTCAAGGAGTATAAAGGATGCCAAAAGGACAAGCGATTCAAGATCCTTTTTTAAATTTACTAAGAAGAGAAAAAGTCCCTGTATCGGTCTATTTGACCAATGGAATCAAGTTACAAGGACAGATAGACTCTTTTGATCAGTTCGTCGTGTTACTGAAAAACTCAGTCACCCAGATGGTGTTTAAGCATGCGATATCTACCGTGGTACCATCGCGCAATGTTAAATTTTCCATGGCGGGTGAAACCAGTGATGTTGCCGATATTACTGAAATAAGTAGTTTAGTAAACGAATAGTATTAATTCGCTGAGAAATTAGGCTTCATCATTTGCGCGCACAATCTTCTGATCCAGAAAAAGCTGTACTCGTTCATGTCGATTTTTCAAAAGCAGATGAACAAAAAGAAGATATAGCTGAATTCCAACTGTTGGTCCGATCAAGTGGCGTCGAGATGTCTTTGCTTATTACCGCAACGCTGGAATCTCCCCACGCCAAATATTTTGTTGGAACGGGGAAGGCACATGAAATTCGAGACGCGGTCAATGCGGTGCATGCCGATGTGGTGATAGTGGATCACCGCTTGACACCTGCGCAAGAGCGAAACTTAGAAATGCTCTGTTGCACTCGAGTTATCGATAGGACACGATTAATTCTCGATATTTTTGCCCGTCGAGCGCGAACGTTCGAAGGCAAATTGCAAGTTGAACTAGCACAACTCAAACACATGTCAACGCGACTGGTTCGTGGCTGGACGCATTTGGAGCGTCAAAAAGGCGGGATTGGGTTACGTGGTCCTGGGGAAACGCAGTTAGAGACGGACCGGCGATTATTACGTGCGCGCATCGGAAGCATTATGGTGCAATTAGAGAAAGTTCGGCGTGGGCGAGCGACCAGCCGAAGAGCCAGGCAGCGGCGTGCACTGCCTTCGATTTCTTTGGTTGGGTATACCAACGCAGGGAAATCGACATTATTTAATCGCTTAACGGGTGCCACGGTTTATGCGGCCAATGAATTATTTGCGACGCTGGATCCGACTCTGCGGAAAGTGAATTTGCAAAACGGTGGGGATGTTATCTTAGCGGATACCGTGGGATTTATTCGCCATTTACCGCATGATTTGGTTGCTGCTTTCCGTGCAACCTTAGAAGAGACGCTGGAAGCGAGTTTATTAATCCATGTTATTGATACCACTTCACCGACACGCGCCAGTCAGATTGAGCAAGTAAATGCCGTGTTGCATGAGATTGGTGCCGATCAAATTCCCATTCTTGAAGTATATAATAAAATTGATGCCATTCCAGGCGCACAGCCGCGTGTTGAAAAAGACGCAATCGCTAATCCGTCACGGGTTTGGTTGTCCGCTCAAACGGGCGAGGGGATCACTGAGCTCACGCAAGCGATTACCACTTTATTGTTCGGTGAGCCAATTTACCGAACGGTGTGTTTAGGCGCAGAGCAAGGGAAGTTGCGTTCATTACTTTATCACAACCAGTTTGTGCTCGATGAATCGATAGATGAGCAAGGGCAATGGATTTTAAAAATTTGTTTGCCGCAAGCAGACTTTGAAAAATTGTTCGGCAAATTGGTATAATCTTAATTGAATTTTATAGGAGATAATGCGATGGGGTGGAATGACGGCGAAGAAAAAGATCCGTGGCATGGCGGTAAACGGAAAAAGGAGGAGGATGAATTAGAAGAGTCCATTCGTCGCTTCCAGCAAAAATTGCGCAAATTATTTAATAAGGGTGGTAAACACACCACTGTTTCAAATAAGCCCGGGGGAGCTGTTGCGGGGTTATTTATAATCGGGTTAGCAATTATGGCGGTGCTGTGGCTATTGGCGGGCATTTACATAGTACGCCCTGCCGAGCAAGCGGTGGTTTTGCGGTTTGGAAAGTTTAAAGAAGAGGTAGGCTCCGGCCCACATTGGATCCCGCGCTTGGTTGATGCGGCCTATAAGGTTAATACCCAAGAAATTTTAAGTTACTCTTATACGTCAGATATGTTAACCGTCGATGAAAATTTAGTGACTGTTTCTGTGGCCGTACAATATCGCCGATCCAAACCGTATGAATACCTCTTTAATGTGCTGAACCCCATTCGTGGATTAGAAGAAGCGACGGCAAGCGCGCTGCGGCAAGTCATCGGTAAAACCCCGTTAAATGATGTATTAACGACAGGGCGAGAGAATGTTCGCAGCAGAATCGAAGCCAATCTTAAAGACCTAATGCTGAAGTACTCCAATGGCTTGGATATTGTTAAGGTCGCGTTGCAACCGGCAAAAGCACCTGAACAAGTGAAGGATGCCTTCGACGATGCCATCAAAGCGCAAGAAGATGAACAACGGTTTATCAATCAGGCAGAGGCCGAATCAAATCGCATTGTCCAGCAAGCCAATGGGATGACGACGCGCTATCTGAACCAAGCGAACGGCTACAAGCAACAAGTGGTTTTAAATGCCAAAGCGGATGTGGCTGGCTACCTAGCAATTTTGCCGCAATATCAACGAGCAAAGGTGGTGACGCGCGATAGGCTGTATTTCGATGCGATTCAATCAGTCCTAGGCCGCAGTGCCAAGTTATTGGTGGATGTGGGTGGCAGTAACAGCATGTTTTATCTTCCGTTAGATAAGCTCATGGAAAGTAACCAGCGGCAAGATAAGCGGAGAGAAGCGGAAGCCTCTCAGGCTGTGGTCATTGAGGAAGTCCCAAAGTCAACATCAAACATTTCTCAATCATCATTAAACACTCGTCCGTCACGGGCAGAGTATTCACGTAGTAGATTATCTGAGGGAGGGGCTTACTAATGGAAGCGATTAAAGCACTGGTCATCTCATTATTGACGCTCTTGCTGATAGGGTTTGTTTTGAGTGTTTACACCGTTAATTCTGGGCAACAAGGTCTTATTTTGAAACTCGGAAAAATTGCAACCGACGATCAAAATAACCCGAAGGTGTATCAACCTGGTTTGCATTTTAAATTACCCATCATTGAACATGCACAATTGTTTGATACCCGCTTAAGAACTTTTGAGCCTAAGCCTTCACGGATAGTGACCTCCGAGCAGAAAGACGTCTTGGTGGATTATTTTGTGAAATGGCGCATTTCCGATCCGGCTGTTTTTTACACTGCGAATTCAGGGCTAATATCCCGAGCAGAACGGTTGATGGAAGAGCAGCTAAACGACAAATTACGTGCTGAAATTGGTAATCGCACCATCGAAGAAGTTATTTCAGATGATAGACTTGAAATCATGAAAGCATTACAAGAGCAAGCCAATATCAGTGCCCGAGAGTTTGGGATTGGCATTGTGGATGTTCGGATTAAACGAATTGATTTACCGACAGAAGTGAGTGCCGCCGTATTTAACCGTATGCGTTCGGAACGTTCTCGAGTGGCCACTGAACATCGAGCTTCTGGGCATGCAAAAGCCGAAAATATTCGTACCAAAGCGCAAGCGAAGGCGACGGTATTGGTTGCCCAAGCTAAGCAAGAAGCCGCCCGGGTCAAAGCCGAAGGAGACGAAACGGCAGCAGCCATTTATGCTGAGGCTTACAGCAAAGATCCGGAGTTTTACGAATTTTATCGGAGTATGCTGGCGTATCGAGATACCTTTGTTTCTAAGCGTGACATTTTAGTGTTAAGACCAGATAGCCAATTTTTCAAATATTTTGGTTCTGCAGACGCCAAGCAAAAATCTGGAACCTAATGTAACCTATCAGAAGAGTCATATAACCGATCATTGGGGAATTTATGCAAGAGTTGCACATTTTTCTGAAAGCGATTGCTTTAGTATTTGTGGTTGAAGGCATGTTGCCATTTTTGTCACCGGATAGGTGGCGAACACTCATGCATGCCATGGCTTCATATGATAACCGAACACTGCGGATCATTGGGTTTGCCAGTATGTTGATTGGTATGTTTATGATTGTTCTAGTCCATACTTACGATTGAGGAAGCGGTCCTATGGGGAAAAGTTTAGTGGTTCTTGGCAGCCAATGGGGCGACGAAGGGAAAGGTAAAGTAGTTGACTTACTTACCGAAAAAGTTGCCGCAGTAGTCCGGTTTCAAGGTGGCAATAATGCCGGTCACACCTTAGTGGTCGATGGCAAAAAAATCGTTTTGACTTTATTACCGTCTGGCATCTTGCATGAAAACGTCTTGGCGCTTATTGGCAATGGGGTAGTCGTTTCGGTCGAAGCGTTGATTCAAGAAATTGAAAAATTAGAGAGTCAGTATGCGCGCGATTTTCGTTCCAATATCAAGATTAGCCCCGCGTGTCCTATCGTATTGGCTTCTCATGTGGCACTCGATGCTGCCCGTGAGAAAATGAAAGGTGCGAGCGCCATTGGGACAACTAAGCGTGGTATTGGTCCCACCTATGAAGATAAGATTGCACGTATTGGGGTTCGTTTGAGTGATTTAGCCCATGAAAATTCATTTTGTGATAAAGTAAATCACTTGTTAGCGTATCATAATTTTCTCTTAACCCAGTATCTTGGTGAAAAAGCCATTGATCCGAATGCGGTTATCGAAAAAGTATTGCAATATGCACAGCAGGTTCGTCCTATGTTAGCGGATGTGCCGAAGCTCCTATATGAATTAAAAAAGACTGGAAAAAACATATTGTTTGAAGGCGCTCAAGGGACACTACTGGATATTGATCACGGCACTTATCCTTTTGTCACGTCATCAAATACCACCGCCGGTGGTGTGGTATCGGGTGCCGGCTTTGGGCCCCGTTACATTGATGGCGTGATAGGCGTCACAAAAGCTTATACGACGCGGGTAGGCTCTGGTCCTTTTCCGACGGAGTTAACCAATGCCCAAGGGGCATTATTAGCGGAGCGTGGCAAAGAGTTTGGTTCGGTGACCGGGCGGCCGCGGCGCTGTGGTTGGTTTGATGCCGCGGTGCTTCGTCGTTCAGTTCAGATAAATAGCATCACGGGCATGTGCATCACTAAACTGGATGTCTTAGATGCGTTTTCTGAAGTCCAGGTTTGTATTGGATATCACCAGCAAGGTGAAATATTACAGGTTCCCCCGGTATGTGCCGATGATTTCGCCGATTGTGTTCCGATTTATGAAACCTTGCCAGGCTGGCAGCAATCCACCGCGGGTGCTACCGATTTTGTGCAGCTTCCGGAAAATGCCAAGCGTTATTTAAAACGACTGGAAGAACTCGTTGAAGTGCCAATCGATTTGATTTCAACAGGCCCTGCCCGCGATGAAACGATTATGTTGCGTAACCCATTTCAAGATTAGATGCAGCAAGCCCCAGTGTCATCGCAAACCGCTTCAATACGGATCATGGATTGCCGCGTCGCATTTAGGTGCTCCTCGCAATGACAGATCAGTGCTTTGGGGTGCGTTTTTAGGGTGGCCATTGTCTTAATCCTTAATTTATCCTTAATTTATCCTTAATTTTTCAGGACATTAACCGAAAACTTTAGTGATAACCCCTTCCAAATGGCGGGGGGAACTAGCAGATATCAGGAAAATCAGCTAATATTAACGGAAATTTGTCCAACTGTTTGACTTAACCAGCGTTGGTAAAATTAAAATAGTTTTTTCAACACAATAATTACAGTAGAGGAAAATCAGCCATGCTACGTGAATCAGCCATACTACCTCAACATATTGGGACATTAGAGGAGAAATTCGGTATTAAACCTATAGATCCATCAGCAGCAGCAGGAGCAGCAGCAGCAGCAGCAGGAGCATATGACCTTACTGCAAAAGAAGGAGGATATTCAACTTCACAGCGTTTTGCGGTGGGTTGTTTTTGTTCGGGTTTGCTAACGTCTGATCAACTGGTGGAGATAGACAAGTCCTTGGGTAATGTCGTTTCTTCAGAGCAGAAGCATGCATCATCAGGAGTAAGCCTCAATGACCTAGATGGTGTTTTTTTTACTGTACGCCCAGTAGTTGAAGCGCGGATTGGAAAAAAAATCAAGGTAAGCCTGGGTGATGCTCTCAATCGGGTAAAAGGAATAGAAAGAGGCCTGGAAGCCCTGACAGAAGAAGAGGTTAAAAACCTGGCAGAAAAAGATGTTACGGCTTTTATTGACGCAGCAGACCTGACGACATTAGGTGAGCCAGGCAAAGCGTACCTCCTAAAAGAGTACCAAAAAAAATTCCGGGATAGTAAAAATAACGATAAGTCGAACGGTGAAAAACGAGTTATCGCCATCGATGCACTCGCTAGGGCATTGGCAATGGTTGCCTCCATGGGTTTAAGCACGACGGTGGAGCGCGGAAAAAACGGTGAAATTTCCCCAATCGATGCTAAGCCAAACGAGAAAGCAGCAGATGCTGTCTTGGTTAAGACGCTACGAGCTTTAGCGGATAATGGTTCTTTCGTTGCTGGCTTCACGGCTCGCGGGGCTTTTATGATAGATGGCGCTATCAAGCAATTGTATGCAGCAATCTACCCAGGAACTAAGCTGGACGATTTACAAGTTACACAAAAAGACCTCGGCTGTCCGGAGGGTAAAAGCGGTCCTGAATACACGATTTACCAAACCACTTGTTGTACTCCGGATGGCAAGGCCATACATATCATTTCAGGCGGACGAAACGGAAAAGATGTTGTTGCCAAGCATGTTTTTAAGGAAATTACTGAGTTAAGTGACGAAGTACAAAAAGCAAAAAGCGAAGAAAGATCAGAAAAACTTGTTTTTATTGATGATAAGGACACTTATACTAGGGAAGTGGCGGGTGTTGATCTTGATGGTGTGGCTGTTTTCAGTGCTTGGAGTGGTGACAAAACAAAAGAAACCGAAAAACAAAGAGCGGATCAAATTGAAAAAATCATGGATGAAGCATTTGGCGGCATTTTACCTTCTCGAGAAAATATTTTGGGATATCTCAAAGAAATGCAGAAGGTAGATCCTTACTATCCCGATATCATGTTAGCGGTGATAGACCGTCTTGAGGGAAAATATTCTCAATTTACTAGTTGGTTAAGAGAGAATCTGAAAAAAGGTCTTTCACCAATGGAAGTAGAATTGATTGATAAACACTTGAATACTGCTAGCAATGACGAACTAGCGAATGGTTCTTTTAAGCCATTAGAAACACATGCTCCTCGTGTTGGGTGTAAGAGTAGTTGTCAAGTTACTCTGTTTCCACAAAAACCACCACAACCAGTCGGTGGTGTGGTGACATTTAGCGACGAATTTAAAAGACTTGAAGAAGAACAGAAGACAACAACAGAACGCATAATAAAACTAAAAAAAACTTAGGCGTTATTTTGGCTCTGGTGATGGGAAGCACTGTGTCCATTACCGCACTTTGTATAAAGTGGCCTCAAGCTGGATCTCTCCTCCTTATTGCGAGCGAAGGGGGCGCGTGGTGCGGATGCTAGCTGCGGGTGTTGTTGTTGGCAATACCACACCCGCTTCCCGCTTGGTGAAGAAGTTGATTCCGATATTGCGATAGTTTCATCTGGTTTGGCTTGAGTCTCATTGCCATGTGTCGTCTGGAGCGCTATCGCAATGTCAGCGTATCCTGGTGCTTTTCCAACATCCGTAGGTGTTTTATCCGCGGGTATAGGGGGAACTGTTTTGCGACTGAATGCTTTTAGGGTGTCGGGTAAAACTCTTGCACCTTGGACCCAGGCGGTGGCGTAACCAACATATAAGGCAAGGAATATCGTTAACGGTGGACAGCTGATCCCAGCAAGCCCTAAGGTCGTGTTTATAAAAAGTTGAATGCCAACAAAGGATAAAATACCTTTAACAACCGAAGAACAAATGGCAATGCCGGATGCCACATACGGATGAGTTATTTCCTCCGCAGCGTCCGTGGTTTCGGTCTTTGCTTCCGTCATCATTTGCCAATAAGCTTTGCCATAAAACCATCCGCACAAGACCCCGATGCTTAAAGACAGAAAACTGCAAACAATAAAGGTAGGAATGGAAAATTGCGGCATTAAAATGCCGGCCATCACCAGATAAGCCGGGCCAAATTGCCCAAGGCCATGCCCTAACACCATGGCTTGATGATAAAGTCGGGTGAGCCAGGTTAGGATCAGTGGTTTTGCGGCCCTTGTATTAAGAGAAACCCGGGTTAACCCAAACAATTGCCGACAAATATCAATGAGCTTGGTCGTTTGAATTAAATAAGTCACCATAAAAATAAATCCAGAGAATATCAGCGCCGGCCAAAAACTAAAATTCAAAATAAGCCCTAGGAAATTAGCACCACTGGTTACCGTTTTGTAGGCGGCAAATCCCGTGATTAAGCCCTTTACGATGGTGATGACTTGAGCATATAAATTCACACTAAAAGCATAAAATCGCCCGTGCCAAAGATCGTGGGCTAATTCTTGGAGTTGCTGGTAATAAATCGTGAATGGATTGTCGGAATTGGTTTTTTTACAGGTATAAACGACATGGATAGCATAGGCGCTCAGGCAGCCGCCAATCAGCGCTAAAAATGGCATGGCTGGCAATAGGTTTAATAAAGCAAAAGATCCTAAAAACCACGCGCCGAAGACGAAACCCTGGCGGAAAAACAGTTGAATGATTGAATTGATATCTTGTAACCACGATGCTTGCCCATCAAGGTGCGAAGCGTTTGCCATGGGATTTTCCTTATTTTAAACAAGAATAAACTGGTGCCGAGAAGAGGACTCGAACCTCCACAGGGTTGCCCCCACAAGTACCTGAAACTTGCGTGTCTACCAATTTCACCATCTCGGCTTTGTTCATACAGGGGAAGCTTGACCAGGGCTTGCCAACACTTTCTCACAATTATTCGATTGATATAAATTTTCTAAATCTTGTTTTTGAGTTCGCGTTAGCCACTTTGCTTCAAGGTTATGGTTATAGGCATTATAGAGCATTTGCCGTTTGATTAATGCACAACGTTGTTGAGGGGAGAGGTCCCTAAAATTTTTTGGATGGAATATGCCATTACCACAGCCATAAATTATCGCTAATCCGATGGTTAATGCGATATATTGTGATATCCTCTTGAGCATGCAAACCTCTTACAACCGTGTTGGAGGTAGATTATAGTGGTATCGATAGGCAGAGACAAATGACCAAACGCCTCAATTGCAGGAAAATCACCGAGTGATAAAAAAAATTACAGATCCGTTCTCAGAACGTGAAGCAGAAAAATACAGCAGACCAGTTCCTAGCCGCGAATACTTATTAACCCTGTTACAAAAAATTGCGCGACCGGTGAGCCGCAATGGGATTTTTGAGGCGCTTCATGCGATTGATCCACACGATCAGAAAGCATTATCACGGCGGCTACGAGCCATGGAGCGAGATGGTCAGCTTTATCGTAATCGGCGTGGTGAGTACGGTTTAGTAGAGAGTATGCAATTAATAGCGGGTGTCGTCCAAGGCCATCGCGAAGGCTTTGGATTCTTAATTCCTGACGAAGGCGGGGCGGATCTTTATTTGGGTGCCAAAGCAATGCGCCAATTATTTGAGGGCGATAAAATTTTGGTGCGTTTAGCCGGGCTTGATAGACGAGGTCGGCCGGAGGGGCAGTTAGTTGATGTGTTAAAACGGAATACCACCACAGTAGTTGGCCGCTATTTTCAAGAAAATAATATGGGTGTGGTTGTTCCAGAAAACAAACGAATTAGCCATGACATTTGGATCCCAGAGCCATCGCATGGCGTTAACAACGGCGAAATCGTTGAGGTTAAAATTATTTCCTATCCAACGGCGCACAAACAAGCGGTGGGAGAAATTATTTCGATTCTCGGAGAACATATGGCGCCGGGGATGGAAATCGATGTGGCGATTCGTATGTATGAGTTACCGCATCAATGGCCTGATACTATCATGAAAGAGGCCCAGAAAATCAAAGAAACCATCAGCAAAGCCGAAATCGCCAAAAGAGTCGATTTACGCGAGCACGCGTTTGTCACCATTGATGGTGAAGACGCCAAAGATTTTGATGACGCCGTATACTGTGAGCCTAGGCGCGGTGGCAGTTGGCGACTGTATGTCGCGATTGCCGATGTGAGCCATTATGTTAAACCCAAGACTGAGATTGATGCCGAAGCATATCTTAGAGGGAATTCAGTCTATTTCCCGGGGCGAGTCTTACCGATGTTACCGGAAGTATTATCCAATGGGGTTTGTTCCTTGAAGCCAAACTGTGATCGGTTAGTGATGGTGGCTCAAATGAGTATCAACTCCGCTGGGAAAATGACGCGGTATCAATTTTATCCCGCGGTTATCCATTCGCATGCTCGATTGACTTATACCGAAGTCGCCGCAGCACTTGAACAAGGCCAAGTGGCACCTGCCATTGCATCTTTATTACCAGCGCTTAATAATTTACTAGCACTGTATCAAATTTTGCATGCCGCACGGTTGCTACGCGGGGCTATTGATTTTGATACCGTAGAAACCCGAATTATCTTTGGACCAGATAAAAAAATTCAAGAAGTGAGACCTACGGTTCGCAACGTGGCCCATCGGATCATTGAAGAGTGTATGTTATGCGCCAATGTTGCGACGGCACGATTTTTAATGAAAGCGAAAATCCCTACTTTGTATCGCATCCATGATGGCCCACCCGCGGATAAATTAGCCGATTTAAAAGACTTCCTAAAAGCGCGCAGCCTTGCTTTCCCTCGAAAAGCAAAAATAGAGCCTATGGATTATGCCAAATTGTTGGATAAAGCCAAGACCCGATCGGACTTACGATTAATCCAAATGGTCTTGCTGCGATCGTTGAGCCAGGCGTGTTATTCCCCTGAGAACATTGGCCATTTTGGGTTAGCTTATACCGAGTATACCCACTTTACCTCACCGATTCGCCGCTATCCCGATCTGTTGGTGCATCGGCAAATCAAGCAAATTTTGTCGGAGTCTAAAAAAGGATTGTCGCAATACACTTTTGAAGCCATTAATGAGTTAGGAAACCATTGCTCGCTAACCGACAGAAGAGCGGAACAAGCAACGCGTGATGTGGTTCAGTGGTTAAAGTGTGAATTCATGTTAGATAAAGTGGGCAAAAAATTTGATGGCTTGATCACCGGCGTCACGGGCTTTGGGTTTTTCGTGGAGTTGCAACAAATCTTTGTCGAAGGGTTGGTGCATGTGGCCACGTTAAAAAATGATTATTATCGTTTCGACCCCATTAAGCATACCCTTAAAGGTGAAGCCAGTGGCCAGACCTATTGTTTAGGGGATACCGTCAAAGTGGCGGTTGCTCGGGTCGATTTAGATGAGCGTAAAATCGATTTCGAATTGGTTCAGCATCAAGTCGAACAGCGTTCTCGCAAACGGAAACGGCGTAAATGACCCAACGTCTATATGGCTTACACACCGTTCGTAGTCGTCTCATCCATAATCAAGCAATCAGTCAATTGTGGGTTTTAGCTACGCGTCGTGATCAAGCGATGCAAACGGTAATCGAGTTAGCCGCTGAAAAAAATATCCCAATCGAATATCTTGCACGGGAACAGTTGGATGCGCTGGTTGCTGGCGCTAATCATCAAGGCGTTGTAGCCGAATGTCAGCATGAGCGCGCGGTTTTTTTGCCGCTGGAATCTTTGCTGGCGGAACTCAAACACCCGGCGATGTTGTTAATTCTTGATCAAATCCAAGATCCACATAATTTAGGCGCTTGTTTGCGCACGGCAGATGGGGCTGGCGTTGATGCGGTTATTGCTCCTAAAGACCATTCCGTGGGATTGACCGCTGCGGTTTGTAAAGTAGCGTGTGGCGCTGCAGAAACCGTGCCGTTTTATCCGGTTACCAATCTGGCTCGGACTCTCGCGATGATTAAAGCGTTTGGCATTTGGGTATACGGTTTTGCCGCAGAAGCTTCGCGTTCCCTTTATGAGGTTGATGTGAGCGGGCCGGTTGCTTTTGTGATGGGCGCCGAGGGGCATGGTTTGCGGCGTTTGAGTGCCAAATCGTGCGATGAATTACTGTCTATTCCGATGAGTGGCTCGGTCAACAGTTTGAATGTTTCGGTCGCTTCGGCCATTGCTCTATATGAAACGGTCAGGCAGCGCAGAATGAATAAAAAATAAACAATCCATTGGGCTTGCCTTATGGGGTCAATATCGTTACAATTTCGTGCTTTTTTTACATCCTTGCTTCACCAGATATTTTTAGAAAGTACGATGAACGCGATGCTAGGCGAGGCAAAAACAAGCGAAAATCGGGAGTGTATATGAGCGTACATGACCGATTTAAGCGAGTTTTTAACAAAGCATCGCGCGTTTAGCGTGCTTTATAGGGCTTACGATAAACGATGCTAGGCGAGGCAAAAACAAGCGAAAATCGGGAGTGTATATGAGCATACATGACCGATTTAAGCGAGTTTTTAACAAAGCATCGCGCGTTTAGCGTAAGTTCTAATTCTTAGGAAGTGTTAACCATAAGGAACCAACATGAGACATTATGAAATCGTGTTCATGGTCCATCCGGATCAAAGTGAACAAGTGCCGGCGATGATTGATCGCTATTCTGCTATCGTAAACCAAAATGGTAAAGTCTATCGCATTGAAGATTGGGGTCGCCGCCAAATGGCGTTTTCCATCAATAAGGTTCACAAAGCGCATTATATTTTACTCAATGTAGAATGTGATCAGCCCGCGGTCGACGAGCTTGAAAATGCATTTCGCTTTAATGACGCGGTGATCCGACATTTGATTCTTCGTGTTAGCCGAGCGTACAGTGAACCTTCTGCATTGTATAAGCGTGAAGAAGATAAGACAAATAAATCAATGCATGGGCAATCGCAAGGTGCCAATGAAGCAAGTTATCAAAATGCAGAGAGTGAGGATTAATCATGGCCGGATTTCGTAGGAAAAAATATTGTCGCTTTAAAGCCGATCAAGTAGAACAAATCGATTATAAAGATTTGGAAATGTTGAAAGGGTATATTACCGAAGTTGGTAAAATCGTACCAAGCCGGATCACTGGAACCAGCGCAAAATATCAACGGCAATTATCAAGAGCCATTAAAATAGCCCGATATTTGGCATTACTCCCTTATTGCGACCATCACGAATAAAGAGAAGCGAGGTGAATTGTGCAAGTTATCTTATTAGAAAAAATCCGTAATTTAGGAGCACTTGGCGACTTAGTCACGGTCAAGCCTGGGTTTGGTCGAAATTATTTGATCCCTACCCATAAGGCAGTACGAGCAAGCAAGGAAAATATTGCAAAGTTTGAAGAGCGTCGCTCAGAGCTCGAACGCAAAGCCAAAGAAATTTATGATGCAGCAGCTAAGCGCGCAGAGGAGTTAGCAAATGCAGTCATCGCGATTACCGCAAAAGCCAGCGAAGAAGGTAAGTTATTTGGCTCTATTGGCACGCGCGAAATTGCTGAGGCAATGGTTGCCAAAGGGTATACGGTTAACAAGAGTGAAATTATGTTACCAATGGGGACATTGCGTGAAATAGGGGATTATGAAGTTGATGTGCAATTACACACAGATGTAATTGCCACGATTAATATCAGCCTTGTTGCAGAATAGTTCATTTATCCCGCAGCCGAGCGTAGGGTGCGGGCCTTTTTTTGATCAATCAGTTCTAAAAAAAACCACTGTTTACGGTGTTTTAATCATTTTAACTTCAATTAGCGTATAATCAAGCCACGAGTTTATTACCAAAGTCCAGAGAGAAGTCATGTTTGGTTCACGGTTGGATGATAAGTTTACCGACGAAGAGGGCAGCGTGCTGACATCGGAATTATCGATGTCGTGTTTGCTTAATGAGAAAATGGATTATTCCGCGAGCCGGTCGCCTTTTTATTGCTGTGCCACGGGTATTCGCGTGACCAAGGCCAGTGCGGTTATTTATGAAGGTCGGCTCTATTCGAGAGACATGATTTTAGCGCAAGAGTCGCATGGGGAGTTTGTTGTAAAAATTGACGGCCAAGAAACCCCGCGGATTACCGGGGAGCGTGTTTTTCCTTATGCATTGCTTCGCGGTTTATTGACACATCTCGAGACAGCCTCTACGTTAGCGATCACCGAGCAAAATCTCGAGGCACTTTATATTTGTCCTTTGACACTGGAATTTCCACTGTCAAAAGCGGTGTTGGTCAATAAGAGCGGGAAAACCTATGCCAAAAGTGAGCTATTTGACGCAATGAGACTAAACCCCGTTGATCCAAGCAATCGTGCACCTTTAGCGCCTGATCACGATGTCGTCGTTGATCCGATTCACTTGCGCTTGTTACAAGCTATCAATTATGCGCAACAACATAGAAATACCCCCATCAAAGCAGCGGGAAATAAGCCTTTCGCTTTCCCAGATATCGGTGATAGCGTAATTACTATAGATAGCACGAATCCGGTAACTTTAGATTTGTTAGCCGTCTTTGAAAATTGGCAGCCCCCAGAGCCTGAAGCCATCGATGTGGCCAAAGAAATTTATTTCAAAGAGCCAGGCCGGTTTTCTTTATATGGTATTATCAATCGGTTATTTGGTACAAAATTACGTTATTCCATTTTTTCCAAAAGTGAATATCCCTTGCTGCGACTGCTCCCTTTTTTAAACGCCGTCGCACTGGCTATGTTATTTTTTCCCTTGCTGTTACAAGGCGTTGGTTTTTTTGCATCCGGGAGTCTTGTGTTGCCCATCGCGATGACGTTGACTTTGCCGTTTATCCAGTTTTTTTATAACGCTTGGGCCAAATCATTAACCGAAGATGTATATAGGTGGTTGACTTCATCTAATCAAAATCCCCAGGCTCAAACGCTCCTGTTTAATCAGTTAGCACCCAATTTATCGCAGTTTCGCAATAGAAGAGGACGGGTGGCTTCGCTCGGGGTCATGTTTTTTGTTTTGTGCAGCAGCGGTTATATCGATGTATTTTACGCACTGACTTGGCCGCAACTCGCCTTTTTAGGTTCTGCATACGTAGCGCTTTGTTACATGCTTTATTGTTCTATAACCACTTTCGTTTTAATGGTGAGTTCGCTCAGCGGAGGGTATCAGTTTTTGAATGGCCTCGAGCATATAGGGAGTAAGTTTGTAGATTATTTAATGACGCCTTTCAAAAACCCGAGTGACACGCTGTTGGCTTCAATGACGAGCGGTTTGTTTTTTTATGCACTGAACCTTGCCATGGTCGCAAGTGTTATCACTGGGATGGCTTTTGTCGCCTATTTCGCATCGGTATATTTGGGCATGTCATCGATTGGTATCGCTTTAAATTTGAGTGGTGGCTTGCTCCCTTTAACATACCCGGGAATACTCCGTACCGCTAAGCAAATTCAACATTTACTTTTTCCACACAGCTTACCGCATACCGAGGTGGTTGATCCAATCGATGGAAATTTTGCGCTGAGAATTTTGATGGGGATTATTATTGCCGGTTGTTTTGTTGCTGTCTCGAGCCCGCCGATTGCCGTTGCGTTTGGGATGTTGTTTTTTACCATATCGGCTGAAATTCATAATCCGCTTTCTTCTAAGGCGCCAATTCGTGTGCCCGTGAGCCATCAGCGGTATAAATATCCAAGTGTGGTATTGCATCAAGCCATTCAAGCCAACCATTTTAGCCCAGTCAATAAATATACGCCGGATACTCAGCCTAATCTTGCCGCGAACCAAGCACAAGGTGTTGCTGCTGCCCTGGAAGAAAAAAGAGATCGCTTGGTATCATCGTCGGCCGCGGTGATCCCATCGCTTAGCGTGGGGCAAGTGTTTGCACCTAAACCGGCTGTGTTGGGTGCGCCCGCATTGCTTTTCAAAAATCAGACAACTCCTTGCCCAGACCGGGAAGAAAAGCCAGCGTTTTATTGATTTCATTCCTTGCCAGATGAGACAATTCACTCCCCCGTTTGAAATCACAAAAGTGAGCGTATGTCTGATTATAAGTTTCGTCCACCAAGCGATAAGCAAACCGCCGCCGTTAAAATTCCGCCCCAAGCCTTAGATGCCGAGCAATCGGTATTAGGTGGCTTATTACTCGATAATTCAGCTTACGATAAGATTAATGACCTTATTACGGCCAATGATTTTTACAAACCCAGTCATCAGATTATTTTCGCGGTGATGACTGAGCTATGTCGTCAAGATACACCGCTGGACGTGGTTACTATCGCAGAAGCATTGAAACAACGCTCAAAATTAGAAGAAATCGGCGGTGAAGTGACATTATTTGAGCTGCAAAAAAACACCCCGAGTGTTGCGAATATTGTGGCTTATGCCAAAATTGTTCGTGAGCGTTCGGTGTTACGCCAGCTTATTTCTACCGCCGGTAATATTGCCGATTCAGCCTTTGCGGCGGAGGGGCGTTCGATCACCGATATTTTAGACGAAGCGGAACGCCTGGTGTTTGGTATCGCGCAAACGACAACCCGTGGTAATGGGCCCATCAGCATCGCACAGCACGTCACCAAAGCGGTCGATCGTATTCGGTTTTTATATGAAAGCGGCGAGCCCATTTCTGGGTTATCGACGGGGTATAAGGATTTAGATGAACTAACCAGCGGGTTACAGCCTGGTGATTTAATCATTGTGGCTGGCCGACCTTCAATGGGAAAAACTGCGTTCGCGGTGAATATTGCGGAGCATGCTGCACTCTTGAGTAAAAAACCCATTTTAATTTTTAGTATGGAGATGCCTGGAGAAGCCATTGCCATGCGGATGATTTCTTCTTTAGGGCGAATTAGCCAGCAAAATATGCGTGCGGGTAAATTGACAGACAGTGATTGGCCGCGTATTTCGTCGGCTTTGAATCTACTCTCTGAAGCCAAGCTTTTTGTGGATGATACCCCGGCGTTGAGCCCAGCCGAATTGCGCTCCAGGGCCAGGCGGATTGCCAAACAGCACGGTCAGTTGGGATTGGTCGTGATAGATTATTTGCAGTTGATGCAGGTGCCTAATAATAAAGAAAATCGTACGGCTGAAATTTCAGAGATTTCCCGTTCATTAAAAGCTTTGGCCAAAGAGTTGAATGTGCCTTTGATTGCGGCTTCTCAGTTAAATCGCAGCTTGGAATCGCGGCATGATAGACGACCGGTGATGTCGGATTTACGAGAGTCTGGTGCCATTGAGCAAGATGCCGACTTGATAGCGTTTATTTATCGAGATGAAGTCTACAATGAGAACTCTTCGCACAAAGGGACTGCCGAAATCATCATAGCAAAGCAACGAAATGGACCCATTGGCAAGGTGCGGCTGACGTTCATGGGGCAGTATTCTCGTTTTGAAAATTATGCATCTGAAAATGCGATGGTGGAGCAATTCGCATGAGTAGACCAACTAAAATTATCATCAACACCAGTGCCTTCGCTCATAATTTGCAGCGCGTCAAAGCGTATGCACCAAAGAGTTTGGTATTAGCCATGGTGAAAGCCAATGCTTACGGTCATGGCTTGGATGCCGCATTAAATGGTTTGCGAGAAGCGGATGGTTTTGGTACCGATGAAATTGATATCGCGGTATCGATGCGTGCCCGCGGGGTCCATCAAAAAATCTTGCTGATGGAGGGTATGTTTTTCCCAGATGAAATTCCACTCATTGAGAAAGAACAACTCGATGTGGTGATCCACCACTTAGCGCAAGTTGAAATGATTGAACAAGCAGCAATTCGTGATCCGCTGACGGTCTGGGTGAAAATCAATACGGGCATGAATCGGTTGGGTTTTGCTATGGATCAGATGATGGGGATCCGTGAGCGGTTACAACGCAGTGGCAAAATCAAAGAAATGATTTTGATGACGCATTTTGCCAGCGCGGATCGGTTGCAAGATCCAACCACACTGAACCAACTCACCCAATTTATGCAAGTTACCTTACCTATTTTGGCGCCTAAAAGCCTAGCGAATTCAGCGGCCATTATCGGTTGGCCCGATAGCCATGCCGATTGGGTACGACCCGGGATCATGCTCTATGGTGCGTCACCTTTTGCGGATAAAAGCGCGCATGAACTTAACTTAGTGCCGGTCATGTTATTTCAATCTCAGATAGTGGCCATTCAAATGGTGCCAAAAGGTGGGGCCATTGGTTATGGTGGGCGATATATTTGCCCAGAAACCATGCCTGTTGGCGTGATCCCGGTTGGGTATGGTGATGGTTACCCTCGTACGGCAGCGGATGGCACGCCAGTGTGGGTCGATGGCCAGTGTGTACCACTCATTGGTCATGTCTCTATGGATAGATTAACTGTCGATTTACGTACGCATCCTCAAGTTAAAATCGGTTCCCCAGTCGAGTGTTGGGGCAAACATCTTTCGGTGGATGACGTTGCAAAACACGCGCAAACCATCGGTTATGAGTTATTGTGCCGGGTTACCGACAGGCCGCAATACCATATCATTTAGAGATGGCGATTCGTTTTACTTCCTCATCGCCTAAGGAGTGGGGTGGTCTTGTTATACTTTCGATACGAAGCGATTGTTATTGAAAGTACCCGTCATTTATTAGCAGCTTTAAGGCTGCGCCCCCTTCGCCAGATAGGAAATCCTAACTGAGATTGCCACAACATTTTTTAAATTTCTTGTGGCTGCCACACGGGCAGGGATCATTACGTTGAATTTTGCTGACTGGGAGAAATCCAACGTATAGCCACGTATCACCAATTTTTTCAAATTTGCTGCGCTCATGGAGTAAGACGGTTTTGCTGTTTTCATTGAAACGCACAAAAAATTCAACGATGCCTTGGCATGCGGTGGGTTTTACCGCTGGGGCATCGAGTATTGACAAACCTAACCATTCTACTGATTGTGCCCATAAACGCGTGCTGTAAGGATTAAAGTCTTGAGCCACGGCGCCTTGCATGGTTTGCGCGAGATAATCGGTGTTTGCTTGAGTATAAGCGGTATAGCGTGAGCGCATTAGCGTCTCTGGCGTTGGCGCGGGTATTACCTCAGTCAGATAGGGTTTACAGCAGTCGGCGTAAGCTTGTTGACTACCGCAGGGACATAAACGATGTGTGTTCGGTTCGGTCATTTTTACACAAATTACCAGGTAACGATGTCGGGGAAAGTGTAACATAAGGTAATATAGGCAGTATGTAAGGTGTGGGATATAATTAAGGCAAAAATTAGTGGTGTTTAAAGTTTTATCTATATAGGAAAAATCAGTATGAAAAAAAGAGTAATCCTGTTGGCAATGATGAGCATGGCGTTTTCACTGCTGGCTTGCGATGGGCTGCGCAATGAAGACGCTGGCGTGATCACCGGTGCCGTTGTTGGCGGTATTTTAGGTAATAGCATAGGGGGTGGCGATGGTCGCGTGATTGCAACCATTGGCGGCACGATGTTAGGTGCTTTGATCGGGGGCAAAGTGGGTCGCTCGATGGATGCCAGTGATAAACAAGCGTTGAATAACGCGTTAGAAAACCAAGCTACCGGTAAAAATTATAGCTGGGTTAATCCGGATAGCCATAATCGATATACGGTGCGTTGTACCAAAACGACTTATCGACAAGGTCGGCCCTGTCGTCATTTTAAAACCACCGCGATGATCGCTGGCAAAGCGGAGGTGATTACGGGAAAAGCTTGTCGGAAAGATAATGGTACTTGGCAAATGGTGAGCTAGGTGCTGTAAGGATGGCAAAAGCGAAAGTTGCTTATGTATGCCGCGACTGTGGTGCGGTAAACCCGAAATGGATGGGCCAGTGTGCGGATTGCCAGGGTTGGAATACCTTGGTTGAAGAAACGGTCTCAATTCGCAAAAAAGATCCGGCATTAGCTGGGTACTCTGGCGATGAGAGTGCACAAGTATTAGCATTAGATGCCATTACGTTAGAAACCAGCGAACGACGTGACACGGGTTTCGCTGAGTTTAACCGGGTGCTCGGTGGTGGTTTAGTTCCAGGATCGGTGGTTCTCATTGGTGGTGATCCGGGGATAGGTAAATCCACCTTGATTTTACAAGCGGTATCTAAACTGGCCGGCGCACAAAAAGCGTTGTATGTGACCGGTGAAGAATCTCTACAACAAATTGCATTACGTGGCAAACGATTAAATTTGCGTTTAGCACAGATTGATGCGTTAGCGGAAACCAATATTGAGCGGATCATCGAATTGGCTAAACAAACCATGCCGCAAGTCATGGTCATTGATTCCATTCAAACCGTTTATACCGAGTACCTTTCTTCGGCTCCAGGCTCCGTGAGTCAAGTTCGTGAGTCGGCTGCGCGGTTGGTTCGTTTTGCAAAAATACAGCAGATTGCATTATTTATCATTGGTCATGTCACCAAAGAGGGCGCTTTGGCTGGGCCAAGAGTCTTAGAACACATGGTTGATACGGTATTATATTTTGAGGGCGAGAAAGACAGTCGCTATCGCTTGTTACGAGCCATCAAGAATCGTTACGGTGCGGTTAATGAGCTGGGCTTGTTTGCGATGATGGAGACGGGTTTGCATGAAGTGAAAAATCCTTCGGCGATTTTTCTGACGCGCGATCAAAATCCGGTCTCTGGCAGTGCGGTATCGGTAATTTGGGAGGGTAGTCGGCCATTACTGCTGGAAGTGCAAGCGTTAGTGGATCATAGTCCCATGAATAATGCGCGGCGGGTGAGTGTTGGGATAGATAGTCATCGGTTGTCATTATTATTGGCGGTGTTACATCGCCATGGTGGCATTGCCGCGTATGATCAGGATGTTTACGTGAATATTGTCGGGGGGATCCGGGTGACGGAAACCGCTACGGATTTGGCGTGTTTACTCGCGATTTTATCAAGTCTGCGCGATAAACCGTTGCCTTACGATTGGGTTTTTTTTGGGGAGATTGGCTTGGCCGGTGAAATTCGTCCGGTGACGCGCGGAGTAGAGCGTTTGCAAGAAGCGCACAAGCATGGCTTTAAGCAGGCGGTAGTGGCGGCTGGCAATCAACCCAAACCCGCAATGTCCGGGATTGAGATCCATCCGGTTAAATTATTGAGTGAGGTTTTAAGTTTACTGCAATGACGATAAGACAGCGCTTAGGAAAATACTTTGATCTTCACAGTTTGAAATTATCGTTGGCCATGGCCTTGGGATTTACTTGCGCGCGTTTGATGAATTTACCCTTAGGGGGCGCTTGGGTGTTAATCACGTTAATTGTCGTGATGTCTGATAATCGAACAGTAGGCGCGTTGTTGAATAAAGCGGTTTTGCGATTATTAGGAACCCTGATCGGTGCGGTGTTGGGGATGTCGACGCTGTATTTTGCGGGCAACCATCCTTTGGTGATTATTATTGAACTGGTTTTTTGTGGTTATCTGCTTACCTATTTGGGGTCGGTGTACAAAGAATTTTCTTACATGAATACCATGACGCTGGTTACTTTGATGATTTTGCTGGTGGTGCCTGAGTCTGATTTCGCTATTGCCTATATTCGAGTGGGCGAAATCATTTTAGGGATAACGATAGCCTATCTGATCTCTCGATTTTTCTTTCCCATACGCTCAATCGATATGTTTTTACGAGAGCTTCGCGAAACGTTACCGAGGATTGGTGAATTTATTCGCTTGAGTATCTTGCAAGAAACTCCCAATACGCTTGCGGACAAAATTTATGAGATTGATAAGGTAATCTTGAAATCCATTATGTTGCAACGGATCTATTTGATCCATGCGTTTACCGAAGGTAAACGCTTTCGCAATAAAAAGTCGACATATAGCAGCCTTTATGAAGCGGAGCGTGATTTGTTCCGAATCGTTTTAACGATGGATACACTCTATCGCGGTAATTTGAGTAATATTCGTGCTTCATCGGATTTGCAAGCGGTGAAAACCATGTTGGAGGATGTGATTGATTTATTAAATTTTTCTGAAGATTACCTTGCCAAAATGGAAGATGTTCGAGAGCAGATAGACGAGTGCAAAAGTCAGATGGTCAATCAAATGGAGCATGCCGCGTTAAATGAATTATTACCCCGGAGCACCTTACTGTATATGGTGGGGCGATTATTAGAGACTATAGAAGCAATCTGTAATAATGCCGAATTTAGCAGTTTGAAAAGCACGGCGATGTGTGAGTAATTTTGTAACTTATATGGATCCACCCGTTCTTGCAAGTTGAGGAGAGAATCATGGGAATTATAGAAAACATAAAAAATCTGAAATTTTACCGCCCGGAAAATATTAACCAGCTTGAGAGGCGCGCAAGTCAATCGGTGCAGGAGTTTCTTCTTAAGCATCATAAGGCGTTAACAGGGGCAGGCTTTAGCGCGGAAGATCTTACAAAGATTGCCATTTACCATGGTTCAGCGAATGCACTGAAAGCGCTCCTTGACAATCATAAGCGATTGCTGCATTTGGGTTTTGATAAGCACCACCTAGTGAGAATTGCAACGCACAGTGGCGCGAGTGTTACCATTCATTTTTTAATTGAAAAATATGCCACCTTGTTCAATCTTGGATTCGATAATGAAATGATCACCAGAATGGCGAGTTATGGGGGGGCTTGCCAAACACTGGAATTTATAATCGAGAATTATAGTGGCCTAAAAAAGTGTGGCTTTGACATTCCAATGATTGTGCGACTCGCTGGTCGATCGTGCGCATCGGGCAAACTCAAATTTATTTTGAAAAACGATGGTTTTTTTAAAACCCGTGGCTTTACGAGCGCCATGATGGTGGAAATCGGAGCGTCAATTTGCGGGGTCTGGGCGTTTGAGTGTGTATTGAAAAACCATGACCACCTTATAGCGCTGGGGTTTAGTGTTGAAATGATTACGATTATGCTGAGCTATAATGGGGCAGGAAAAACCATTAAAAAAATCATGGAATCCCATGATGTGTTACTGGGACATGGGTTTACTAACGAGCAAATTGTTCTTATTGCCCGAAGAGACGGTTGCGTCAGTAATGTATTTGCATTTATTTTAGAAAATTTCGATAAATTTCCCGAAAATAATAGAGTAGCGGCCATTATGGCACAAATTTCTGCAAGCGCATCTGAGATTTTAACGAAGCTACAAGCGTTATTGCCCGCGGCAGAGAGCCAAGCGGGTCGCGCGCCCACTGGGAAAAGAACACACCCCGTTGTTGTGAGTGACGAAGGCAAAACCAAGAAAACTAAGAATAGCATAATACCTGAGATAGTCGCCGATGGAGAAGAAGACGTTGACACAGCATTAATGAATTGTGGTTTCAGTAATTACCTGCGCATTAAAATGAAAGTTTTTTGCATGGACAGTGAAACCAAGGAATTTATAATTAAAAATCATGCTGAGTTTGCTAAATTGGGGATTGGAAACGCAGACATTGTTGAAATAGCGACGCAGGACGATCCCCTTGATAAACTGCAATTGCTTATGAGGAAGCATTCCGATCTCGCCGTGTTGGGTTTTGACAATCAAATGATTGTGGCAATGGTGAGTTATGCCGATGCCGGTGAGGTAGTGAATTGCATAATTCAACATTACGCGACGTTGCACCGATTTGGCTTCACAAACCAGCAACTTGCTCATATTGCAGCAAGAGACTCGAGTGACCAGATAGTTGCATTTATTGTAGCGCATTTTGACAAGCTTCCTGAGGACAATCGACTAGCAACCATTATGCAAGCGATCAGCGGCGCTACAAGCAGGATTTTGAAGAGTCTCGATGCGTTGCGGTTGTCAGCAAACGGTTCGCATGACGAACGCGTGACAAGGAAGCGAACACATAATTGCAGCGCGACGATTACCGTTGCGACAGCCGCTGATCTTGTGATACCAAGCCGTGACGAGGGTTCGTTCGTGAATAATATGAATAATATGGATGAAGCGGGCTTATTACTCCCATGGCAAGGGACGAGCTTTCCGCTATCGCCACTTTCCAGTTTTATCACAAACTCGGATCCCGCTGCGTCTTTGCACGACGCCCATTCGCACACGCACGTTAGCTGCCCTGCTTTGACAGAGGAAGATACTCGTTGGTTGGATAATATTGCTCTGCCATTGCCCCCGCTCAACAGCAGCCGCTTAGTCGGCCGTCATTACGATGACTCAAACCAGTCATCCATGAAGGATAGCAATTCCAATCCATGTGTTATCTCCCCCCTTAATGCTCGCCCCAGTAGCCCTACTTTTTTTCAAGCAAGAGCGGCAAGCAGCGATTCTTCTTGTGGAGTGGGCTTTCCTCAAAGTCCAAGTTTTTTCCAACTGGCGGCTTATCCGCTATCACCTCGCGATATGAGCACCGATGTCACTGTCACTACCACCAATCTTAGCGCTTCAAAGAAGCATGATATGACTTAGCACGGTTGCCAATGACATCTTCCTGATGAGAGAAAGAGGAATGTGAGGGTTTGTCTTTAAATAAACCAGCACCATAAGGGTATCGGCCATCAAATTTGATTTGCTCAGGGCGAGGAAGCTGGTTTCTCATCTGTGATTGATGATACCAAAAGCGGATAGTATTGATGAGAAGGCCAGTTAAATTAATAACAACAAAAGCACCCGCGGTGATGGCCACAGTGGGAAATGTGAAGCAAATACCGATTAGGAAGGCGGAGATAACGGCGCTGGATAACAACAAATATCGATTCGAATGATAAACTTTTAAGTGTTTAGCATAGGTATAACATAAATCGTGGATGAGTTGGTTTTGTGACTTTGGATTATCTTTCAAGCGGTAAAAAATGGTTAGAAAAGCCGTTTGAAATATTTCAATAGAACGATAAGTAAATAGATATATTAATATTCTAGTTTGATAAGCGGGTAACGTCATCAATGGGGTTAGGGAGTGAATTTCTTCTAGAATAAGCGGGTTATCGAGCGATAAATTCAAGCGGTCTAGACAGTTCAGCCTGATCCTGGTGGCGTATTTGGAGTTCGATAATAAAGTAGCGTCGCTTTCCGGGATTTCCCCTTTATAATTGAGCGCGATTAAAGCCGCAAGTTCATACTCATTTTCAAATAAAGCGATAGCCAGCGGCGTGTGTGAATCGATATAGGTATTGTGTTCATATAGGTAGTTATATGGCGCATTAGGATTGGTGTTGTACGATGCTAAAAATGCCGCTTCTTCATTAAGACGAATAATAAAATCAAGCGCAAGTGGAGTGCCGACATCACTTAAGGTTTTTACGTGAATTGAATTTTCCAAAAAATCTCTAGACTGAACTTCAATACGGCAAGTGGTATTTTTAAATATGGGGCTGACTTTAGTGTAAATTGCGGAGTGGTTATTTATAAGATATCGGAGCTTTGCTCCAGGTAGAGCCTGAATAAGGTTGGCGTTATTATAAGTCATATTTTCGCGGCTATTAGCGCCTGTGGTAAAAAGAATTTTTAATAGAGTATCATTTTTGTGAAGTAGAGCAGGCTTTACTAACGCATTTACGCGAGAGAGATATTTTTCTCTTTTATCATCGTGGTGGGTTACTAATAGATTTGCAATTCGGCGGGTTGTTTCAAGATTGTTTTTTGTAATCGCCCACTCTAAAAGGTCTAATAAGGCTTCAAGGTCTATTTGACAGCCTTCATCGAGTAACCAGGGGATCATACCCGGTTGGTTATGCTCACAAGCAAGGATAATCCAATGCTTTTGCTGCATTGCTTTGGTAAATTGTGTGGTAAATTGTTTTTTGAGACGATGGCATAATTCGCTATTACCATTTTTAATAGCAGACGACAGAATACCACAGATGAATTGCTGGGTTATTTGGTTATTCGGTAAGGTTACCAGATGGTTTAATAGTTGAATAGCCGCAAAGGTGCTGTTATGTTCAAATGCCAGTGGAATCAGCAACAAGAGCAGCGCTTCCACGGTGGCTTTTTTAGCAAGGTTGTTATTAATACCGACTTGGTCAAAATAATTCGAAATACAAGCCCAGTAACCGTTTTTCGCTGCTTGGAGGAGGATAGCATCGTCTGTTCGAAAACCATGGGCACATAAGAATTCAATTTGCTGTGCGAACCCGTGCGCAAAGGTCTCTACCATAATTTCATCGCGTTCAGGGCCATTGAAAAAATCGGAATCAAAAAGATGCGGCAATATGTTGTGGGAGCCACTTTTAATGGCCAGCATAAAGCGCAATTTATTTTCACTTAAGCTAAGCGGACAGCGCTGGATTAATTGTAAATAGTGCTTTACCTCATCATCAATGATTAACGTGTCAAGAATTTCATTGATTAATAATGGGTCCAGTGGCAATGCGGTATGCTCAAAGTAAACAGTGAGCATATTCCAAGATTTTTTTAAGTGGTAATATCGGATGGCATAATCAGGAAGCGTATAGCCATTTTCTGCTAAAATTTGAATTTGTTCGATATTTTTTTTGAAAAATGCGAGCTCCAGCAAATTCACTTTGTTCAAGGTTATCGCATCTTTCTTTTCGTCGGATTTTTCAAGCAGCGGAAAAATGCGGTCATCATAAAGGCAGATCCGGATCGCGTTCGGATGATATTTCTGTCTGGGGCGATGTGGCGAAGAGGCAAGAGTGATTGTATTTTCATCAGAGGCACGTACTATCGCTTTTTGCCAAGGCGTTTTGGTGTTGAATCTGGCTTTGGCGTGAGAGAGAAACAATATTTCCTGACCAGGTTCTAAAAATAAATGCTGAGCGGCATAAATCCCATTTCCCGAATGACGCACGCTATCATCCTTACGGGTAATTAAAAACCGCAGCAGTTGCGTAAAGCGC
>CAYGNG010000017.1:0-47093 GCA_964351225.1 uncultured Gammaproteobacteria bacterium | reverse complement strand
ATTGAAAAAATCTCAGTACTCACCGGGCTTTCAGTCGAAGAGCTTCGCAATATAGTAAAAAATACCTAGGCCCTGTTTGCATTTACTTTTTCGTAGCGAAAATGGCAGCAGGCCCTGGGCGATGGGGAATTTTTAAGCGGAATAAAGCATAAAAGGCGCTATACATTTTGATTGCTGTTTTTGTTTGCAACAACGGCAAAGAAAAGATAAGCCAACGATATACCCAAATAGCCAAGCAAGGGCACGTGACTATGACCAGGAAAAAATTCTAATGCCGTCCCAATAATCACAGCCGGCGTAATTGCCACACTGGTTAATCGCATCAGCATTCCGAAGTCGTCTTTCACATTGCTGACTATTTTTGTGAAAATAATCCCTACCGTAGCATAAAGCAGGACCTGAACCATGCGATAAACAAACCACAGCAAAACTAAGACAAAATACAACACACTAAAAAATAGTAACAGCGCCTTTTCTTTATAGTGGTCAATGAAATTATTGATGGAATCATGCGACAAATCTAAATTCCTTAGACTGTCATCATCAATATACCGAATCTCTTTAACATTATCTGATTTTTTATCTCTGATGAAAAATGCTGTTTTAGTGAATAATATATTGGTTTCTAAGTTGCTCAAGTCCGTATACTTTCCGGTGGTATCAAAAACCGCAATAATGCTATTAGGCTTTTCAGGATCACGTAAGAAAAAAGGTGACTTGGTATCGATACTCAGCTCGCCATCTTTGATAACCGCTTGCGGCAATTGCTCAATAATTTTTGGCAACTCATTATTGGTGAACTGCCGCCAATGCAGGTAACCATTCAACATCGTCGGGATCCAAACGAGTAATGCCAAAATAAATAAATAGCCATAACCAATGCCGCGCCAATTTTCGCCAACGTCGCGATAAAATTTTCGCGAAAAAAATGACATGAAAAAAGCGTGAAAAATATTATATTGGCGCATGACTATAGCCCCTATTAAGGTTTTCTCCTGTCCGTATAAAGAATATATCTAATCTGCTGTTTATTCAAAAGCAATCGTATTCACCGTGCTTAGCAAATAAGCGCCCACCAAATCTAGTGGTCAATAAATCCGCGAACTACTAAGCTATCGTTTTCGAATTTGAAATAATTTACTCGACTGTAATCGAGGAATTTTAATGCGGATGAATAGTGTTCGATTGGCCATAAACAGTTTATGGATTTTGTCTCGAGTCAGCGCCAAACCAGGGAAATGCAGTTTATCAATAGTCTGATACCCTGCCAACTCGCCTTTGTTAATGTTTGGTAGTGCACTCAAACTCATTTGTATCTGTTGAATGTGCGCCTGCAATGATTTTTCAATTAGGGTACAGTTTACTAGTAAGCTGCGGTAACTGTTATTATCTTGGTAAGCATGCACCGTCTCAATAATGTTGCCGTGGAATAATTCCGACACCCATTTCTCTTCTTTGTCAAAAAACTCTATGAAATACTCCGGCACGCAGTGACCATACTGATTGCAAACATGAATAACCGTGTTTTGATAATAAAATTCATTAAGCCCTTTTCCTAAATTAATGGCTTTCGTTTTTGTGGTACAGGTTCTCATCCAATCTTTAAAGTTTTTGTCATTCACCTGTAAGCCCGAACAAATAGCTGGCAATGTCCACGGGTTTTTCGGGCCACCTTCATGGCAACTGATGGTGGTGTGGTTTTCCCCTTCCAGAATAGCAAAAGCGGTTTGCCCACTTGATTGCTTTATTCGAAAAATCAATTCTTTCTCTCTCGTAAAATCTAACTCTAAAAAGGCACAATTTAAATTGGCTGTCGATAGCCTCACCACACCATCGGTTCCAGGATCATTCGCTGCAGCCGCCAAACCCTCATTCCCGTGATTACCCACCAACACGGTGCATAAGACCTTACCAGGACCATAAAAGTTTTCTCGCCCAAAGCGATCACGCATCGCCAGATCCCAAGAATACGTACTCGCCAATTCCAGGGCTTTTAACACATGCGTTCCCGTCTCAAACCACTTATCTCCAGAAAACCCCCGCAATACTCTACCTATCAAGGCTCTGCCTTTATGTGCCAGCGGCGAGCCAAAATTTGCCGGCGCTAACATCACTAGGTTTTTAATGGGAACGGTTTTAGGAGTAAAAAATTGACTCATCCAATCTCGGATCACTAATCCGCCGGTGCTATGCACCACCACATCCACGGAATAAGGCTTACGAGATAATTTGGCCTCCCACCAAGCTTTATCCATGGCGGCTACAATATCATTCATGGTGACATCATCATCCAAGGTAATATAGTCAGCCAGATGGATTTGATGGATTGAACGGTTTAAATTTTTTTGAAGAAGACGAGCGAGTCGCCGCATACCTTTTGCGCTATCACTCCATCCATGAATAATTACGATAGGTTTGTTTGCCATGGTAACTCCTTCAATAGCTGTCTTTTTAGCGTTTGCAGGTCCCCTAGGCTAATTTGATGCCATTGCTCAAAACAAATCTTTGCCAGACAAATTAGCATCCCTAACCCATCTGCCACGGTGGTAACCCCAGCGCTTTGCGCCCATTGTATAAATACCGTTGGCGTTTTCATATAAACCATATCGTAACACAGCGTCTTTGGGGTGATGCATTGTTTTGGAATTTCCGGGATTTTACCTTGTAAGCTCGCTGATGTTGCGTTAATTATCACGTCAAACACTGGCAGTGTTAATAAGTTGCCATCAACACCCAGCAACTCTGGCAAAGTATGAAAGTGCGTTAACCAATGCTTTATCTTTTGTGGCGTGCGATTGATAAGATAAATTACCTCCGGTCGCAATTTATGAAGTGCCAAAATGACACTACCCACCACATCCCCCGAACCCACGATTAACACCCGTTTCTGCTGAATATTCCACCCCAAGCTCTGACAAATATCCATGGTAAATCCTGCAGTATCGCTATTGCCACCCAGTAAAGTGCTATGATCTGTGACGGTGATCATATTGACCGCAAGCGCATCTTGCGCTTCTGCACTCAGACTATCCACGTGTGTAAACGCTATTTTCTTTAATGGTGCGGTGATGTTCAAGCCGCTGCCGCCTGCAGCAATGAATTCTGAACATTTCGACTCAAATTCTGATGGCGAAACGGAAATCGCTTGATAGTCACAAGAAAAACCACACAATTTGGCAAAATATCGATGCAGATACGGTGATAAACTATGAGCAATGGGCTGACCCATTACCGCAAATTTTCTGGTTGTGGCCATGAATTCAGTTCTCTACAATGAGCCTATTTAAAAATAGGCAAACTGTATCATGAAAGTCTTAATCCTCGGAAGTGGTGGTCGCGAGCATGCTCTCGCTTGGAAAATCCAACAATCTGCTTTCGTCTCTCAAATATTTGTGGCACCGGGTAACGCTGGAACAGCAATTGAAAATAAGACGCAAAATATTAATCTCTCGATTGACGATCCGGTTGGGCTCCTCCATTTCGCACGCCAAGAGCATATTGACTTAACCATCGTGGGCCCTGAAGCCCCATTAGCCCAAGGACTCGTGGATTTATTTTCCGCTCATCAACAAAAGTGTTTTGGCCCATCACAACAAGCGGCGTTACTTGAAAGCTCAAAAGCTTACAGCAAGCACTTCATGCAGCGTCATCGCATTCCAACGGCCCATTTTGCGACTTTCACCGACAGTCAAACCGCCATAGCCTATTGTCAGAATCAATCCTTTCCTCTTGTGATAAAAGCCAGTGGCTTAGCCGCCGGCAAAGGGGTTATTATTGCGCATGACCTGTCGCAGGCGAAACAAACGGTTATCGATATGTTGGAACAACAACGCTTCGGTGCCGCAGGCCATGAAATTGTCATTGAGGAATGCTTGTATGGCGAAGAAGTGAGTTTCATGATCCTCACCGATGGCTGCGATTTTTTAACTTTTGAGACGTCTCAAGATCATAAAGCACGCGATGAGGGTGATCAAGGACCTAATACCGGCGGCATGGGTGCTTATTCCCCTGCCCCCATGGTTTCTCAACAATTGCATCAGCAAATCATCGATCAAGTCATCAAACCAACGCTACTCGGTTTGCAAAAAGACCAGATCCCTTACCGAGGTTTTTTATACGCTGGCCTTATGATTACCCCAGACAACCACATCAACGTATTAGAATATAATTGTCGATTGGGGGATCCGGAGACTCAAGTCCTCATGATGCGCTTGCAGTCTGATTTGCTTAGTGCCTGCCTTGCTTGCTTTACTGGAAATTTGCCACACACGGATTGGCAATGGGATCCACGACCTGCACTAACCACGGTTCTGGCCAGTCGCCATTATCCTGGATCATATCCGAGCGGTGAAATCATTTCTGGTTTGACCCAAACCTTATCCCCTGATCAAAAAATATTTCATTCCGGCACCAAACAAGCCGGTGATCACATCCTCACCAACGGCGGGCGGGTATTATCGGTGACAGCGCGCGGTGACAATTTACAAGCGGCAAAAGCACAGATTGAAAACCTCATTGGGCGCATCCATTGGGATAGCCTGTTTTATCGGCGTGATATCGGTCATCGTGCATTATGATGCGCGCATCGGCTAACTGGCTACGGCCTTTGTTATTGTTAAACTTATTTTTAAGCTTTGGGCTTGTCGCGTTATCCTTTTTGACCCTGCCGCAATTGGGATTTGCACAAAACAGTTTATTTGATGACGTACTGATCGCCTTTTACATGATAGTCACGCTTATTGGCCACATCGGCTTATTTATCATTACCACCGTGTGCCTCATCCAGATCCTCGCTGTATTTCTCCAAGATAAGCACATTAAAATCTTAAGCATCTTCGTCATGGCCATGACTATTGCCTATTTAACTGCGGATACCCTTATTTTCCGATTATTCAATTTTCATTTACATGGCATATTTGTAAGTTTTATTATCAGTGGTCATTGCGCCCAATTTTTTCGACTGTCGATCATCGAGTGGTTGAGTATTCTATTGGTTTGCGTGGCGATCCTTGGCTTCGAAAGTGGCATAATCTATTATTTTTCATCCCCTCGTAACTTGCCACTGCCAACGCTGCCAACACTTTACAGCGTCGTGCTCGGCTGTGCGGTTATTTCTTATCTGTTTTTTTTGCTAGCGGCAAGCGACGCAACGCAAGATCCGCAAACGATATTACGCAATCACGCGATTACGTTAAAAGCTCGGCTTTTTCCCTTATATACGAATACCATCGCCATGCTGTTACCTCAGGATATGACACTCTCCATGCTCGAGCACCGCGGCGCCGGCATCCTCTATCAACCGCAAGCCAAAGCCCCGAAGCTCAACTATCCGAGCAAACCGATTGTTTGTGAAATGCCAAGCAACCCGGTAAATATTATCGTGTTAATCATCGACACGTGGCGATTTGACATGCTCAACGCCATGGTCATGCCAAATATTTACCGCTTCGCACAGCATGCCCAGGTTTTGCCGCAACATTTTAGCGGCGGAAACGCCACCATTCCTGGTTTGGTTTCGCTCTTCTATGGTATTCCCCCAACGTATTGGCCAGCACTCATGCAGCAACACATCCCCTCGCCACTGGTACAACTGGCTCAGTTATCTGGTTATCACTTTGGCATTTTCTCGAGTAGTCATTTATCCAATCCGCCACTGGCCCAAACACTCTTTGCAAATATTTCAGCATCGCCCGTTTATGCTAAGCCGCAAATTGCATACACTCGAGATAAGCACATCATTCGTGCCTTTGGGCAATTTCTAACAACAGCGCCACAACCTTTTTGGGGATTTTTAATGCTAGACAGTGCCCATGGTTACTGTGATCCGGCTCCCTATTCGCCACACTTCACCCCCATCACGGCGCAATGCCAACGTCTTTGGTTAAATAAACACAGCGATCCCAAGCCTTACATTAATCGCTATAAGAATGCTTTATATGAATTGGATCGATTGCTCAAACCACTATTAACCCAGTTAATTTCAAAACACCTATTAAAAAATACCGTTTTAATTATCACCGGGGATCATGGTGAAGAATTTAATGACAATCAGCAAAATTATTGGGGACATGCCAGCAATTACACCAAATACCAAACCCAAGTGCCCTTTATTCTAATGTGGCCTACCCAACAACCGCTGTTCAAACAAACGATTACCACGCACTATGATATTCTCCCCACTCTACTCTCCTCGCTATGGCATTGTCGGCGTGTCGACGAGCTATCTGTTGGCCACTCGTTATTTACTCGAAAATACCCTTACTTTTTTATCCAAGGCAGTTATGTTGATTTCGCTGTTCGGGAGAAAGATCGGATCACAACCATTTATCCAAGTGGTAATTATATGATCTTTTCTTTGCAGCAAAAGCCCAGGTTAAGGGCTCAGCCCAATTGGTCTGTCCTGCAAAATGCACAGCGTGAAATGACAAAATTTTACACTGCCCGCCAAGCGAAAGGATGAAAGCAATGGCGCACGGCACTTTTTGCAAGGCTCTAGATTTTGATATATTCTTGAAGATTGTGGCTATATATAATAACGGAAGCAAATGGATGCTGAACGGCTCGAACATACGGCAAAACCCGTTACTTTGACTCTCTCCCCTTATGATCCGACTACTCGAGATGGGGAGAACACACCTCCTTTTGAAATCCAATCTTACTACCGTGCCAAAACCTTCGTTGCAAGCTCTGGAGTTAACCTTTTAGTCACATCAGCCGCCGCACTGTTGAGCTTATATCCACGACTCAGTCAGACCGAAGAGTATCAAGATATTCACGAGTTATATCAACAATTAACCCATGAAATCAAAGCATTTGAAAGCACTGCCATTGTTCACAGTTATTCCACTTCCGTCGTTTGGATTGCACGCTTTTTATTATGCACCGCTTTTGATGATATGTTGATGAATACCCCATGGGGGAAAAAAGGACTGTGGACCAAATATCAACTCATTAGTAGCTTATTACACGAGACCCCAGATCCGGATAGATTTTTTGTGGTCATGCGCGGGTTAATGAAAGATCCCAAGAAATTTATTGATGTGATTGAGCTCAGTTATTTATGCTTAAACATCGGCTTTCGAGGCAAATATCGTCATCAAGATAATGGTGAAGAGCAGCTTGCAAAAATTGCCAACCAATTATATCAGATCATTCGACACGAGCGTGGTGAATTTCCAAAACAATTGTCTAATGATAATCAACCCAAAACCCCGGTCCGGCGCTTGACACGGGTGCCACTTTGGGGAATAACGCTCGTGAGCACATTGATATTGCTGCTGATCTATAGCAGCTTTCATTCTGTTCTTACCGTATCGAGTTCTCCGCTCAAACAACAACTTTTAAATATCCATCAGATGTTGACCAATATCGATGATGACTTTTAGTATCGAGGGCCGCAATGCGTGAAATTGAAATTAAAAGCACTTTATTAGAGATCGGCTTAAATCATATTCATGATCTTATTAAAATGAAGTACAGCAGTCGGTTAGGTCCCTTGCGCTGGTTTAATTCAAAACCATGGTATTTAATTATTGGATCGCCACAGAGCGGTAAAACAGCTTTAGTTAAAAATGCGGGCTTAGATTTCATTGGAGATGGAGAATATACTGACGCTTATGATAATCATTATACCTGGTGGCTAACCGATAAGGCCATCCTCGTCGAACTCAGCCCCCACCGGCGAGCGCCTGATGAGCTAAAGCAAGCAAGCCGTCTCTTTCCCACAAGGTCCAGACCTAAGCTTGCCGGCATAATAGCTTGCTTTGGCATTGAGGAAATGCTGGTGGCAAACTCAGAAAAACAAAATGAAACCATCATTGAACAATTATCTGTGATTGCTCATTGCTTTGGCAATGCGCTGCCTATCTATTTGCTCAATACGAAAATGGATTTACTTTGTGGCTTTAGTGCATTTTTTTCTGATCTAGCGCCCAATGAACAGCGACAATCGTGGGGAATACAGCTGGATCTCAAATCCAGCTTCGATCCAGATGCTTATACTCGTTCTTTTAAGCAGGAATACAGTGCTCTCTTAGAAAGACTCAATAAGCGTTTGATTGCTCGTTTACACCATGAACGCTGTTTATCTGATCGCATATTAATTTCTGATTTCCCACTGCAATTTGAAAGCATAAAAGGCATCATCAGTTACACCTTGGATCAAATAGAGCGATCAAACACGGGCGAGATCCGTGGCGTTTACTTTTGCAGTGCCATACAACAAGGTGTTGCCATCGATAGGCTAAAACGGCCCTTATCACAAATATTTGATATTGCTACGGTTCCAGCGCAATCCTTACCATTGCTAAATAAAGCATACTTTATTCATGATTTATTTAACCACGTAACTTCCGCTATCAATAATGACAACTTTAAAAGGACAGGGGCCTATCGAGGCATTCAAGCTGTCAGAAAAACTGGCATGATGACTGCCTTTGCTTGCATCGTAATACTGACGTGCTTTTGGGGTCACAACTTCAAATCGAATATTAATGCCTTCAACTCTGCGGAAAAAACTTTAGCCAAATATGAAGTATTATCGAGAAAAGCTATGGGTGGCCATATCAATGAACTATTAGCGGCACTCAACGCTCTGGAAGAAGTCAAAAGTACGGTCGCAAGCCCAAGCTCACCGCACTATCCATTAAAATGGTTAACCATCCGCCCAGATACGTCATTAATCTCTCAGTCAAATGCGATTTACCACCAAGCGCTAATTAAAACCTTGCTGCCAATTATTCAAAAAGATTTGGCAACTGATTTAGCCGAACAAACACATGGTGATCCCTACCGGCTATATGACACCCTACAAGTTTATTTAATGTTAACCAAACCCAAATATCTTAACCCTGAGATGGTTACGCGCTGGGTAACTAAAAAAGCTAATTCCTTCAAAAATTTTTCTCTCTCACAACGCAATCAACTTGCTTTGCATGTGGCAAACCTATTACAAAATCCACTGCCACCATTACCTATCGATTTAAAAAACATTGAACTCGCCAGGAAACAGCTGCAATCGGTTCCTAAGCCTCTATTGGCGTTATTTATTATGCGCAACCACGTTTCCGATACCTTTTCTGATCCTTTCTCATTGAAAAAAGATAATTCTCGAGTATTTTCTTTTGGCGGGCAGACTAAAGGCATCCCCAGCATTTATACCGCAGCACATTTTCATCCCGTGTTTTTTAATCAAATCAAATCCGCCTCTAAGCAAGCTTTAGAAGGCAACTGGATCTTAGGTAAATTAGCTAAACCCAGTGATATGGATACCGACGATCTCGCCATGCAAGTTCGGCCATACTATATATCAAATTATATCCAATATTGGCAAAATCAATTAAATCAAATCCACATTACCCCGCTTAACAATTTATCGAGGGCCAGCCGCGTACTCGCGAAACTGGCTGATGATTTACACTCTCCTTTAATCAAGATCTTCGATCAATTACGCAATAATGTGGAAATCCACTCTACTAAGCTCATAGATGAACCCCATCAAATTTATCAATCCTTTAAGCCCTTGTTGCAATTAGTTCAAAAAGATAACGTGCAACCCGAATTGTTGGTTGTGCTTGCACATCTCCATCAACTATCTACCTATGTCAATGGCATTTTAACAAGCCCAGAACCCGATAAAAGCGCCTTTGAAGCGGTAAAACATCGATTTACAATAACCGATGACCGCAATCAAGATCCAATCTCACTGTTAATGAACGACGCACAACACGTTCCTGCCCCGCTCTCAAATTGGATTCGACAGATTACTGAAAACACCTGGGGATTACTGATAGCACAAGCCCATGAACACATCGATGATAGGTGGCGCACCATGATTTTACCCGCCTACAAACAAAAGCTTGAAAACCGCTTTCCATTATTTTCCGATAGCCGTCATGAAATTAACTTAACTGATTTTAACCACTTCTTTAACCCACAAGGCTTATACAGCACTTTCTTTTCTGACTATATCTTACCTTTTGTCGATACGACCCAAACCCAATGGCGGAATAACACGCTCGATGGCTTAACCCTGGGTTTTGATAAAGAGACCATCAAACAATTTGAAAAAGCCAATATCATCCGCACCATGTTTTTCGAAATGCGTGCAACCTTTCCGAATGTTGATTTTGAGTTGAAACCAGTGGCCCTGCACCCAACCGTAGCGAATGTGGCATTTGAAATTGATGGCGATCGCTTTAAAGACGCTCTGCACGAGTCAAAAGCTCATTCCATCCACTGGCCTTTTGCCTTGAGTGATCATTTACAGCTCACACTCACCCGCAATAACGGCACCCGCTCCAGCTGGCAACAACAAGGGACATGGGCATTATTCCGCTTATTTGATAACCAGCGGTTACACCCGTCACTTGATCCCAAGTTCTATGATGTCACCTTCAATATCAATGGCGCACAAGCGAAATATCAACTCGTCACCCGTGCAACCATTAACCCCTTCATGCCCGGTATTATTAACACCTTTAGATGTCCAGATCATGTGTAGTGCTTTGATAGGACATACGCAAAACACGCCTAGCATCGTTTACCATACATCCTATTTGATTTGAAGTCGACAGATCAACCCACCTTCGGTATGATACGCGCTCTCAAGGGAACCAGAGCGTCGCATATCATGGCAAAGAAAACAATCCACTCAAGCTTCGTGTTACTCGGCAAAATCGCGAGTGTTATCTATTCACTTTCATGGGGCAGTTTGGTTTTTGTTTCCAGCATCGCTGACGCAGGACTTACCATCACACTGCTCACGTCACTGTGCGCCTTCATTCTCAATTTAAAGATGACTTATCAAGATGCCCCTCGTTTCATCAAGCTCATCTTTGGGGGCCAGCGCTGGTTTGAAAATATGATCACATCCAGCGGTGATGAGGGTGAGCTCCCCAAGGGAACCAAGCTCTCCCATCGCCGAATAGCTGTCGTATGCTTCGCAACCTTGTGTACGCTGGCCTATGGCCTTACTTTTATAGCGCTTATCTTAGCGCCGCTGCTGCCTTTAATGACTAAGGCTATGGGTGCAGTTGGCGCAGATATCATTGGCGCGGCGGTCATGCTGTCAACACTAATATCACTGTGCGGCATGCAGCTCCATGCTATCAATAAGCTGTCGATGATAGCTAACTTAACACAAAGATTAAAAGATTTTTGCTATGACCTAATACCAGATAATTCCCACGCAACCGTCACTCGGCTTCTGGCCCCCATCTTAACAATCACGATGCTCCTCTCCGGCGTGGGACTGTCTTCCCTCGGTTTATTTCTTGCCACTAAAGCCTGTTACCTTTCGCTGGTAACCATTTTCCCTTGGTTAGCGGGCAATGCCACCTTGCAAATCGTGGCATTTGTCATGCCGCTGTTATCACAAATTCCATTTACCTTAAGGATGACGGTCCATACTATCAACGCGGCCGGCAATGGCAATATTGGCTTATCTCTCATTCAAGCGATTCAAAGCGCTGCTCAAACCACCGCGGAGGAACTCTACGCCATCGCCAAAAGTGCGGCATTGGTAAAACCTTTTTATGTGGTTTACAGCACGCTAAAACTATCGACCCTATTACTGGTTCGTCTTGCCGCTGGGGCAAATGGCGTTGTCGTATTTAAAAATTACATGGAAACTTCGCAGCACCAATCTCATCCATTAAGCAAAGCAGGTGCTCTGCTTTTTGCTATCTTTACGGCACCGATTCTCATTGCTTTACAAGTCATTGCCCGAGCCTTTTTTTATGCACCCTTCCTCATTGCCACTCTCGCTCGAGGGGTCAATGCCTTTGGTACCGGCGAAGTGGTTAAAGCCCAGATGACAACCGCACTGATGCGACAGATCGGATTTATCAGTAGTGCTTGGCTTACTTTCTGCTTTGGTCAGAATGGTGAGTTAAATCCAACATTGCAGAACTCACCCAAAATCATATTAACTTTACTGGGACATACCGAAATCACAGCCGCAAAATCCATCAGCGAGCAGCAGCCCGGTGCCGTCAACCCCATCTTATCGCCGGCGGCTCAAAACGAGCGTTCATTTCAATTTGGGGACAAGCCAGAGTCCGTTAGTAGCTCTCCTGGTGGTGACCGTATGACGCCGCACACATTAAGATGAGCCACCAACCGTATCGATGAAAACATTGACCCCAGAGATCCGGGCCTTCTCTTTACTATCACCAAACAAGGTCTGGCCGACCGTACTAAAAATTGTCGGCAAATAAAGTAATGCCGCCGCAATGAATAATAGCGCAATTGGTGTGCCCACGGGAATTTGAGTGGGATTGTCTTTATGCTGTTTAAATTTCATGATGGCACCAACCGTGAATCCCATACCCGCAACCAATGCCGCAGAAGTAATAAGTTTAGATATCCCTTCCATCGATTTGGTGATCTGCAATGCAACACCACCAATATCCATTTGCGCCAAAGCATAAGGAGAGATAAAGCATAAACAGGCTAATGCTGCATATATTACTATTTTCTTCACAAGGCAACCTCTCACAATATAATTAACACTTATCTTTCCAAAGAAGGTAAGGCTTTGAAATCGGGATCTTTGGTATATTCCTCTATAATTTCCGACAGTATTTCATCGACCACACTGCCAGCGACATCTTCCTTAATAAGGCCACCGCCTTCTTCACGAATGGCATCCAGCCGCTTCTCAACGACTTTAGCAATTGAACCGCCAGGGAATAGAATAGCTAATACCCTCCGCGCTTCTTTAGGGCCAATCCGCTTATAAAGCTTATTGCGAATATTGGCGTCCTCTACCGTGGTACTAAATGCCCATAACTCAATGGGGCCCAAGGTACAAGTCAGCAGCTGAGTATTTAACCCATGTTTTGTTGCAAACTGAGCTAAAAACGTAGCACCACCTTCCCGTGGACCATGAACCCGCGTTCGTAAAGCCACTTTAGCCGTTTCAGATAAGCCAAAAATATTCACGGTTTTTTCTACTGTTTGGCCAGAACCGGCATCCATAATATAGATGGCAGTGGCAAACTCAATCATCACCGCATCAAAGTCATCGACCGATTGTGATAATAACGCAATCTGCACTTTCCACTTACGGCCTTCTCGCATATCGATCACAACTTGATCGCGAACCGCTTGTGCTTTTGCCGTACGGTGAAATTCATCATAAACCAACCGTTTCGGATCTTCGCGCAACTCAAGAATCCTCTCACGATGATAGCCTTGATATTGCTCTGGCATTTCAGTCACATTGTCTTCGGTTAAGTAATAATGGCGCGCCATGATATAACGCGCTAGCATATACATCACCGCCGTCTGCCTGTCAGCCGCGTCGCCACCACTTTTGGCCACCTCATCTAAATCTAATGAGACAATCCGCGCCTCGCCCAAATCAAAACACGTGGGACGAGACAAGATAGGGTATTCGCGAATGGCTGAAGAAATCATTCGCCCAAAGGCATTAATCAAACTCTCACCTGTGGGTGCCGTAATTTTGCCATATAAATCTTCTATTGCAGAAATCCGACAGATAGAAGCCGCATCCGCCATCAAGGGTGCAGCATACCGCTGCGCCAATGTCGCTTCGTGAATAAACCCAGCAATGAATAACGCGTCCGTCACTTCCCACCACGTCGTTCTCGAATCGCGCACAAAACCAATTTCTTCTAATAGTCCATCCACTAATGGCTCGGTTCCGACTGCGTATACCGCCGGCTTACCTTCATCGTGAAAAACCTTATATAACTCATCAACCACCATCCCCGCTAAATCGGCCATCCCATCATAAGGGTAACGCGCGCCCAAAGGCGTCACTAATAAAGTGACAAAATTAACAAGGAAGCTTCGCTCTTGGGCTGTCGGTCGACGACAGCCCAATTGGGTATCAAATGGGTTAATGGAATAGTCTGGGGTCATCCGCAAACGATGATAAGCGACCAAATGTTTATTTTTTTGTGGCATCGCTTCGCGTAACAACGAAATTAAACCACTACTACTCGGACCAATATCAATGACTGAGATCCGCGGTAACCGCTGAATACCGCCACTTAGGCATAATGCCAAATTCATGGTATTTGATAATACCGACTTACCCGATCCAGGACGCGCATACACTAAATCAATCCACGTTGTTTGTAAGGTTGAACCCGGTTGAAACGGCCATGGCTTACCATCTGGTGTTCGAAATAGAATTGCACCGGTTTGCCATGGTGAGGAGGGCCTGGTAACCGGCAACATATAAACCACATCGGATAGCCGTGCTACACTGGGCGTTGCCAAACTGCGTAAGCTGACACCCATCATACTTGAAATAATACCGCCAAAGGGATCACCACACACCTCCGACGTATCACATCCGCCCCAACCTTGTATGGCTTTTGCCAATTCCGCCGTGCGTAACCGTAACAACCCAATATTGCCCTCTGGTGCCCACGTGGTCGCAGCCACTCGTAACCGAACCACCGCGTCATCGGTATTTACATTGATGTAATTTAATAACTTCGCAGAATCCGATATTAAGCGATTATGACTGGAGGCAAATGATAAAATGGTCGCAAGCATACTCTTAAATTTGATGGTATTGACCGCGCTGCTGTCGATTAAAAATGATACGCGCCACGGGATGTTGGTTTGCAAGGTTCGATGGAATAATGAGCTGAATGAACGAATGTCTTTCGGAAATAAATCAATAAAAACCGAAGAATAGCATTTATCCCCAATTCGACACGTTCTTAAATCCAAACTCTCTGCATCACGAGGAATTATCTGTCTTGCCAAAGGTGGCCACAATAAATCCGAGTAGTCCTTTGGAAAATCTTCGTATTGTTTTGCCCCTGTCATCTTATCCCCAGGCAACTTAGGGCGCCAATTGACATCGGTAAAATCCGGATCAGCTAATCGCCGCATATGGTAAACGGCATCATGAACTTCAAGCGTACTAACATGCACATCTAATGAGTGGAAATCATTTACGAGTGACCGAACAAATGAACCATGTGCTTCACGCAACTCGGGAATGGTCGCGATAAAATTTTGAGTTTTCTTAAAGATGGGAACTTTATTCTCGCGTAAATAGCGCGCTTTTTCTCGAATGGCACGCTTGGATTGCTCGCCCACCAAATAACTTGGCTTGGTCCAGACAACCAAATATACCGATTCCTCAGCACAGTATTGCGAAATAAAATTAACACGCTCTCGGAATAAATCGGATAAATCCAGCGCAAGCCGCTTTGCTGTCGTCTTGGCTGGAGTCAAAATATCGTCCAGTAATTTCTTGACACGATCCCCGTCGTAGTTAAAAACCATTTGCAGACTATGGCCTGGATTTGACATCGCGGTTTGCAGCGAAACCGTAAGCCCCTCATGCAAACGCTCAAACTCAGGGGCCCCCATTAACGTTTTACAACCATGTATTTCTATAACGGTTACCAATGACCCATCATGGGCAACCAAACATTCGGAGCTTTCTGCCGTTTCAAGATCAACATAATAATCGATTGATTGCCCAACTGAAAAACTAAGCCATGCCAGAAATGAATCGAAAGTATCCAGTAGACTCATACACAAATTCCTTTTACGAAACGAGCGAACCCCAAAGCTATGAACTCTTGTTTTCTTCAGCTAATTCCTGCATCGCAGCGGCTGCCCAATGCTCTATCTGAGTGCGGAATCGCCCTCGGGAAGGAAGTAATCTCACTTTTTCAAGCATCTTTTCCATTTTGTCGGGTTCTGTGCAACTTTCAACTAGTAACTGTCCCATTACATTCGGGACACTCGTTCCTTCTCCAAATTGATCTTCAACCAACTGCGAACGAAATTTTAAACTTCGATAAATCGCCTGCGCCGTAGCTTTATAACCCGTATCATTGGTAATCGCACAAAATAATACATGGCAAAAACTATTGATGTTTGCTTGAGAGATTTCTGGCAAAAAAATGAGAGAGCCCCCTCCAAAATCGCCAACACCCACTGCGTCTAAAAAAAAGCATTGTGTGCAGAAGCAACAAGCCGTAACTAAATTACTAAGCTTGTTGTTATAATAATTCTGATCGAGATTAACAATTTCTTGGTAATCTCTAGCCTGAAACCCACAAAATTGACACGCGTAATTATCACGTTTCAAAATACGCTGCCTAAATTTTTTAAAAGCGGGATCGTTTTTACGCGCGGCGTACACACGCCACGCACCCGGTTGAGCAGATAATTTCAAGGTATGCATAGGAGCTGATCCTATTAGCCGCCGCCGCCAGCACTATTAACAAATTCGTTCTGACCAGAAATACCACCTGTTTGCGCGCTTTTACCAAATAACGTATTACCCAAAGTACTAAAAATGGTAGGTAGAAATAACAGCGCGGCAGCAATAAAAATTAGAGCGATTGGTGTGCCAACTGGAATTTGGGTCGGATTATCTTTATGTTGCTTAAATTTTAAAATTGCGCCCACCGCAAAAGCCATACCAGCAACCAAAGAACCCGCCGTAATCAGCTTTGCAATGCCGGTCATTGAATCGGTGACTGTCGTCGCAACTGTCCCAAGTGTCAAATCTTGAGCAAAAGCCTGACTTGCGACAACCATACCCAGCGCAGCTACCGTATATTTTACAGCTTTGCCAATATTATCTCTCAACTTGGCCACGTTAATTCTCCTCATAATTAAAATACTCGCCACGATACCTAACGATACCGCCTCTGTTTTAAATTTACAACGACTATTCGCCGCGTTTGGCTTAACCAAAGCCAAAAGTAGACCAAATCACTTCCTTAGTCCCAGAAACATTCATTGCGAAAATCCCACCACACACGTGGATTAACCCTTTCCCCATACCGCCTTGGCCCTGCTGAGAGGACTTCATGATCATGAGCCAACCACGAATAAAAGCAATTAACCCCACGATTTGCACCAATCCTAAAACCGCCTCCATTCCTGCTTCAAAACCAACAGCCTCTTTCGAAATGTAGCTTAACGGAGTAAAAGCCGTGGTTCCAAACGTTGTCATCATAATCGTATCGACGGCAGTGGGCAGGAATAAGAAAACTCCCGCGACCAATAACATTAATAACGGGCCTTTTAAATCGGTTTGCCCACCCATCATGGTTCTTATTTCACCGTAAACTTTAAGCTTATATAGCGCATTCAACGTTAAAGCAATCCCGGCTACGAATGAGAACGACGTTATAAGCTTGATAATCCCGGGATACGAGCGTTGCAGATTTATTAGCATTTGAGCTACGTCGACACTCATCTTTAATTTATCCTATACTTTATCGGTCTTCAGCTGCGAAACTGAAAACATGTCCTGAACTCATGAATATCAGCCCTCTTCCAAGATCAATAGAACGAACATAGCCATAAGGCGGTAAACTAGACCCCAAGGTGACTGTCGTCGCAGAACCATCGGAATCGTTCTCCAGCCAAGCCCTACCGTAGACCACCGCTTTCACATGATAATTCGGTGCTGGTTTCATGCTAACTTTCTTCTTTTCTGCAGGCTTCGGTTTCTCATGAAATTTCATCAGTTTTTCTAAGGTTTCTTGCTGCTGCGCTAATTGGTTGGTGATAGAACCCAATGCCTCTCCCATTTTCTTATCATCTTCATGTAGAATTTCGACATTATTTTGCAAAGCACTATATTGCTGTTGAATTTGGCCAATCGCTGTTTGATTCTGTTGATTGAGATCTGCCATGCGTTTAGCAATGGCGTTGCTGGAGTCGGTTAGTGCACCATTAATTTTTTCATCCAGATCATGCGCAGGTGCAACCGCTTGCTTTGGCTCTGCAATTTTTTTCGGAGCGGGAACCGGAGGAGCCGCATGACGATTTTGTAAAAAAACTCCCGCTAACTTATAGCCCAAAAACGCGATAATAATAATCCCAACAAAAGCAAGAATCCCTTTTCTTGACATGCGCTCAACCGGATTCACGCCCCCTCCATACATTGTATTGACCGATGAAGAACTCATGTTATTTGCATCACCCTGCGTACTCATTTCAGAAAAATAATATTCATCATCGTCATTACTGGGCTCTGTCATTATCTTATCCTCTTTAATAATTTCATCATGACTTATGTGCCTTGCTTCTCATACGGTTTGGGTGAATAGTTACCGATTTACTTAAAATACCCATCACCTAATGTTTTCCCCTTCTTTTCCAGGAAAGACTCTGGAACTTGTGTATCTCCCAAAAAGAGAACACCCATCGCTGTTCCATCTCGTACAAAGATAGTCGGCAGTCGTCCAAAAATGGGTGCCAACTGTGTGCCCATTTGTTGGCCAACATTTCCCAGGCCGATTAAAACTTGTTGTTTGGTGCTTAAGGTTTGATTAGCCGTTACCGTTTGTCCTGATTGCGCATTTTGAGTGATGGTCGAACCGGATTGCGTTAATGCTTTCGCAAAACCGGCAATGAAAGATGACGCAAATAAAGTTCCATACCGAACTAAGGTATGATTATTGGTATAACTTGCAAACGCCGTTCGTGAAGTCGCCGGATCAATTGCTACCGCTGTAATACTGATGGTCTTATCTGCATTCGGTAAATTTAACTTGCTAAAGCTAAATAAAACTTTTTGTGCCGGTGGCGGATTCGTTGTAACCGTGCCAATTAATTTACCGCCTTTAAATCGGCCAGAGGTTAACGTCGCTAATATAGGACCTGGCTCATCTGTGTTAACCGCTGTGTCTAATACCGCATACTGCATATCTCCCGCTTTGATGGTAACCATCGGTCCTGGATTATTCGCATCCGCACCATTGACAGCACCTCCTCTTTCTGAAGAACCGGACTGCGCTTTATCTTTTTGTGTCCCAACGACATAAACTTGTGTTGGTGAAACCCATGCTTGGAAAAGTTGATTCGCTTGATTTGTCATTTTTTGTTTGAGGATATTTTGTAGTTGGGCGGATTGTTGTGCATTCGCTGCCGTGAGTTCTTTTTGTTTTAAAGCTTCAAGATCTGCACCACCTGTTACGGCTGCACTCACTGGGATACGAGACAAAGCATCCATATCTAAACCGGAATCTCCAAATTGTTCACCATGACGACCACCCTGATTTGAGCCATTTCGACCTGAACCATTGCCACCGGTTCCATTCAACCCAGAGCCATTGGCACCCGCGCCATCCAACCCAGAGCCATTGGCGCCCGCGCCATCCAACCCAGAACCATTGGCGCCCGCGCCATCCAAACCAGAACCATTGGCACCCGCGCCATTCAATCCAGAGCCATTGCCACCCGCGCCATCCAAACCAGAACCATTGGCATTATGACCATTCGCATCGGAACCCGCCTGCCCTAAACCATTTAACGATTTAAGTGCACCTTTGTATTGTTCCGCTTGTGCTAGATTTGAAAAGCCAAAGCCATTCTGCCCCACAACATTCTCAGCGCCGTCTTCGCCAATCCGCTCCGATTTAATCAAGGTGGGCACAAACGCGGTCCCTGTCTGCAACGCCTCTTTTGCTTTCTCTTTATTTTCTTCTTCTTGCGCCCTAACATATTCTTTAGTCGCATCAAAAGAGCCAGGCACCGATTGGATGGTAGGCGGCGCTTTCACAAATCGCGCACTGCTATCGCCACCTAATACCTGCTCACGCAACCCCATGTAACCAACAACCACCCCCACAGCAATAAAAAATGAGGTAAATATAATGATGGTGCGTGTTCTCGAATTAGTGAACAACGATTTTAAATTGCTCGTTCTGCTTGCCATACATTAGTACCCTTTAATTTTTAACTTAATGACTTTGCCATGGGCAGAGGCCAGAATCAGTGGTGATCGATACAATTCGTATGCATTTGTGCCATCGGCACTCGATAATGTCGACAACCAGCTTGGCGATAATAACGTATATTTCGTACGGAGGAACATCTTATCACCAATACTCCATGCCTTTGCAGTGCCACCGGAGACATCAAGTATCGTAGCACCATCGGGTGTGACACCATCTAATACTCGTAACAGCTGATCGTTCTGCACATGAGGAATACCCTGGCCATTTGGGACATAAGTCGCATCGGGTCCGATGCCTTCCACGCGCATATCGACACGATAATCCACTGCTTTTTGTCCAGGAACCAGTGTAATCATCACGGGTGTTGCTAAGCCTTCCAGTCTTACCGCTAAATTGCCATAAACATACTGCCGCTTTGCTTGGATCATGAGCATATTGTCTTTTTTATTCCACTGAATATTAAAAGAATTCGGATCTCCGATGTCAAATGCTGCAATCGGCCATGGCGCGCCCGTCGAATCAATAAACATCACGGAAGAAACAAAACCCTGTGCCAAACGCACCACAGGTGGTGTTGAACCTGGCGCCAAATTCACAAACTGCGACGTGGCAACCGGCCTTGGTGGCATTCCTGGTGGTGAGGCAGAGGCTTCTTGAGAGGCAGCAAACATATTTTTTAAACGCCGAATTTGATTGGGTGTTAATGGCAACAATTCATTGACCATGCTATCAAAAGCCGTTTTGGACAGGCTCTCACTTTGCTTTGCGACATATTGCTGATTTGATTTTGCTCTTTGATTGAGAAGATCCGCATCATTGCTTTGATTGCCGAGGTTATTTCCCCAGGATTGATCAAGATCCTGATTATTCGGCACATCCACCGTTGTCGTTTGGTTATCATTGCCAAATTGCTCACGCTGTAATTGCTGTATTTGAGCAAGATCGGTTTGGATGTTTTTTCGTTGTGGGCCGGCAGTCTGTGCATTTGCATTGCACGCCATCCAACACAAGCTAAAAAACAAAACACAATGACAAACTGGCTCTATATATTTTTTACTCATCATAATACCTATTGGCTAGATGCAACAAATTGCTCGATACCAATACCTCTCACCGAACGTAACGTGCTGACGCGAACAATTAACATAGTCACTACTATTTTCTGGGTGCTAATTTGGCTTGCACTCTGGAAAGTCACTAACATGGGCATTTGAACTTTCCAATAATATCGCCCCATTGAGGATACCCCCTGATCTAAGATAACCGGCGCCCCTTGAGCAACCGCACTGACAATTAAACGCTTTTTCTGAATTGCGGTTAAGTTATTCGAATCGGATAATGCCTGAATAAAAGATTCCCAACCATTGGGGGTAAAAAACTGCGACGCCGCTTGCAGCTCACTGCGCCAATTGACGAAATTATAAGAATATGCAGCAACAGCAGCTTGATTTGCCCACTGCAATACGGATGGCGGCGAGAGGTTTGGCTCACTCAGCGCCACCAGTGGAATTAATCGCCCATCTGCAGTCACTGCAAAATACTTGGGCGCGGGAGGATGTAACACAATATAAAGTAAAATCCCTATGGCAACAAAAGAGACTGAGGCAGACAGTAGTAACACACGTAATACTTGTCGATGGCTATCGCGATAAAATTCATTCCGAGTATGAACAGCGACTACTGCCTGATCGCCAGGTTGTGATTTACGCTGAGAAGGTGGAACTTGCGCTGATTTCGGTGGTGGCGTTGATGATTTTCCTGACTGTAATGGTTGCGCGGCACCAGCATCTGAACCTGCTTTTTGCGCTCCTGAAGCAATTGCTTGCTCGGTTTTATTATCAGCCATTCGCTCTCACTCCAAATCACTCAACTATTCCGTTGTTAATCCATATGCCATTGATTGGGATCAATCAACGGCCGCAACGGTACCAATATCCCTATCGAAGTTGTTGCATAATATATATGCGGCGGTCTGTTAATAAACAAGTATGCGCCTGTGACCAAAGCAACCAAAGTAACTAAATTTACCCAAACCAAAATTTTTGTCGATATGCGATAGTTATCCCGATAAAAATTCCGAGTTTGTTTGGATTGTTCACGAGAATTTCTACCCATAACCTCTCTGGCTTGTACATCATCAGTACTATCAACTATAGCGCAGTCCCCAGACTGCATACAAGATATATTAGGGCTGCGTCTGCAAACAGGCCCTAATCAACCGCAAGACGCCAACTGATTTCTACTCGCTGATTTTGCTTTTTTCCTTCTCGGGTTAAGTTGGTAGATATCGGTTCACATCTCGAATAGCCAACGGCCATAACCACTCGAGCATCCAAACCTTGGCGCAATAAATATTTCACAATATTTTCAGCACGAGCACGAGATAACGCTAAATTTCTTTCTTTTGAACAGACATTGTCGGTATAGCTCGCCACTTCAACGCCGACTTTGTCATAAGTATTGAGATAAGCGCTAATATGATCCAGATCGTAATACGCCTCTTCTTTTATTTTGGGTGACAAATCGATAAAAAAGTGATCAGCCGGGAGCAGCAATTTAAACTCATCACCAACCTGAATAAGGTTAACACTATGGTGGGCTAAGCGATTCTCTAACTGGCTGCGCTTTGCTGTAAGGCGCTCTTGTGATGTTGTGGTACGTGCCACCTTATCTAAAATGTAAACTTTCGCACGAAATGGATCTTCGGTGATCACGCCCCTCATTTTATGATGGCAGCCGGTCAACAACAAAGTGGCAAATATCAAACCCCATGCGCCTCGTTGGATGATTGTTTTAGACATATTCGCCTTACCTAGCCTCATTTTGCGTAAGCCCTAATAACCAAAAGCCTTATCGTACAATTTATTGATATAATATCACTTTCCTTGAATCGAATAAAATGATTATGAACTCCGTCGAACAAACAAAACTCAAGTCCCCTGCAAAATCCCGGATCTTCAACCGGGAACTCCGGCAAGTTACCAAGCTTTCCGACTTACATGTCGCGCTCCTTGGTAATTATCGCGATATCGCGCAAGTGCCTTTTATGAAAAACACCTATTCTGTCTTCCAACCCGAACTGCTACAACACATATTATTAACCAACGCCGCAAACTATAATAAAGCTGAATTCACCTACGATATTGTGCGCGCATTACTTGGCGATACCCTATTAACAACGTCCGATAAAACACTTTGGCTGTCTCTTCGCAGACACCTCCAACCTGTTTTTCAACCAAGCAATATTACTAAACAACACGACATCGTCATAAAAAAAACCGCCGCGCTTATTCAGCGCTGGAAAAATTATGCAACACACGCAAAAACCGTTAACCTCAAAAGAGAATTGAAACTATTTATCATCGATCTTGCACAAGCGCTATTATTAAACGATGATTTTTCTAATGCGACTACCACGGTCTATCATTTTAATCAAGCGGCAGACAACCACACCAGCACCGAGCGTCGCGCCACTCCCTGGCTGCCATTAACCCGCGTCATACGCTATCATCACAGTCGACACCGCTATATCAACGCGTTAACACAATTAATTAAATCCAGACAACAACAAGATGCGCCACCGCTTGATTATTTAACGTTGCTCTTGTCCGCCACTGATCCTTATACGCAACAATCTTTTTCTTTAAAAATGATTATTGATTCTGTTATGACTTTTTTAACGGTGGGCATTGAATCGATGGCAAACGTTTTAATTTGGACCTGGTATCGCCTCGCATACAAAGCGGAAGCCGAATCACGCTTACATGAAGAAGTGGATGCCATCTTCCAAAAAAAATCCGCCTCAGAAATAACGGTGGATGATATCCCATACTGCAGCTACATCACCAAAGAGATTTTGCGCTTGTATCCCCCTGTTTGGCTAATTGGTCGAAGCAATTATGAAGATGATATCCTTGGGGAGTACTTAATTAAAAAGAATGCCTCTTTACTAATTTGCCCTTACGCCATTCATCGCAATCCAGATTACTTTCCTCACCCTGAAAAATTTGACCCCAATCGCTTTACCCCAGAAGCCAGTAAACTAAGGCCGAAATTTGCTTATATTCCCTTTGGCGCAGGACCAAGAGCCTGTATCGGGATCAGCATGGCATCGACTTTTTTACCGATTATCATCGCAGAGATCGCAAGAAATTTTTCCATTCGTTTCCAAAATCATGAATTCGCCGAAGAGAATTTCAATATGTTTCTTGGCATCAAAAAATGTGGCAAGGCTATCCTAACTTCTCGGCTAGAAACCGCTTCTTTGTCGGGTTAGCTGTCCTGGCATAATACTGTCGCTGCGAGCGGATTCATCTGCTCTCCACCTTTTGTTCCTCCCATCAAATAAACTGTCACTTTTAGGCGCTACTGGATCACGTAATTTGGTTAACTCACTCTTTAAATCTGCCAGTAGCGATAGCCCTTTACATTTGAGCTCACACCAACCCAAACCCGAGTTTCCCCCGGGCATCTTTAGGCCGCAAGCGATGCAAATCGCTCGACAATATTATTCAGATATTTTATTTGCCGCACTTGGATGATTCCAAAATATTGAAGAATTAAAAATGCCATAGAGAGAAAGAAATTAATCGTTTTAATTCCCGCTTTGTTCGCGCCACTTTTATCAATGGTAATTTTGTCAGGTATTCCGCTTGAGCAAATCGCTTTGGTAAAGGTCGAATGATCTACCTGCAATCCCCGCTCAGCAGCAAGCTCTTCAATATCGCGGTAACTCAAGGAATAAGCTAGGGCCTGTTGACATTTGCAACCGAAAAAGCAATTGTCAACAGACCCTAAATACCACCGCACCAGCATCAAAATAATGTCCTGGCGAAAGTGTTTCCATTTGAAGCGGATCATGCCGCAACCTTGCTTGCTGTGTCTAAATTGAATCGGATTCTACCGTAATCCACAAATTTTTGTGACAGAGCCTTATTTTCAATGAAAAACTGTTATTTGACTAACGTCCTAACAGGACGTTACCACCCAGCTAAAGTACTCGTCAATATGGTTTTATCTTTGACATTTGTGTGCTGTAGCGCTACACTTAACACATGATTAAGTCTTGGAAACACAAAGGTCTTAAAAAGTTCTTTATGACAGGAAGCCTTGCAGGGATCCAAGCTAAACATAAAGTTCGACTAAAAATAATCTTACAAAGATTAAATGCTGCGATAGCGCCTGAAGATTTAAATTTACCAGGAATGGGCCTTCATCCGCTTAAAGGAAAATTAAAAGGACACTATGCAGTAACGGTTAGCGGCAATTGGCGAATCATATTTGCGTTTGAAGGACAAGATGTCATTTTAGTTGATTATTTAGATTATCATTGAGGTGTTATTATGATTATGCATGAACCACTACATCCAGGGCTTATTGTTAAAGATGCGCTGATAGATAATACAGGGATGTCAGTCACTGAAGCGGCAGAGCGGCTTGGTGTTTCAAGAACTACATTGTCTCGATTACTCAATGGTCATGCGGGTATTAGTCCAGAGATGGCATTACGGTTATCAAAACTATTTAATACCAGTATTGAAATGTGGGTGAATATTCAAGCCCAATATGATGTTTGGGTTATTCAGCAAAGCAAAGATGATATTGATGTACAACCTTTAGATGATGCTGCTTGAGGGTAATCTCAAGGTTGTGTTTGCTGTGTTTATTCTGCAGGAACTTATTTTGAAACATTATATAGACGAGATTTAATGGGTTGTGTCGCAAATATTTTTTGAGCTCACACCAACCCAAACCCGAGTTTCCCCCGGGCGTCTTTAGGCCGCAACCTTGCTTGCTGTGTCTAAATTGAATCGGATTCTACCGTAATCCACAAATTTTTGTGACAGAGCCTTATTAAAATTCTTGACATCGGATATTAACAACATTTTATCCCTCTAACGCAACGGTTAATTTTTTCAGCATAGCCTGGTGTTTCGCTTTATCCATGTTTCGAATATTGATTAACTTCCATTTTAATGCAGGCAAGTCCTCTAAGTTATCAAATGGCATCAAGGAGTAATCAGGATCACCTTTTTTCACTGACAATATAAACTCCCGTTCACTACTTGATAGCATTTGGTTAATCACTTTAATGAGCTCTTCACGAGTATTTAATAATGTTTCCAGTGATACCGGTTTTTCCGTCATATTAATGAATTCATTTTCAAATATGTTATTTAAAACAATCAAATTTGGTCGTAGTAATTCGTGTATGGGTCTTGGAGAACAAAGTAAATAAATAACAAAATTAATAGCCGTTCCGCCTTTTAAGGCAAAAATTTCTTGCTCTTTTAATGCAGGTAGGCAATCTAATAATAACTCAACCTGAGCAACATACTGATCTCTATTCATCATCTTCCTCTTGTTGTTGATTGAGTTCATTCGATTGTGGGAGACTCAACATCCATTTTGCACTATATGAACCGCCTTCACCGATCACCCGTTTCCCTGTGCCCAATTCCAAATCCTTTATACTCAAGTCATTAAAACAAGCTAAATTATTTTTTTCAGCCAAATACAAGAATAAACGCTTAACCTTGATGGAATGACACGTCTTCAATAGGTGTTGCATTATTTGACCTCTTAATCGATCTAAACCTTCCATCAGCTCTTCTGCGTGCGATAATGTTATTTTTATAGGAACCAGGGCTAATACCTCTAACACAGCACGCTCAGGGGTGGCGACGGTTAATTCCACCCCATTAACCATTTTTTTTGACAACCCTTCTGAATGATCGAATAGTTTTTTTTGCTCAAAGTGACAATTCGTAAAATATTGCTGAAACCATACAGGCAAGGTGATTTTCTTAAAAACGCTATTATAAAGATAAAAAACCGGATTATGATCGTCTATCATTGTGTATTGTGATATCCCATAGAGCTGTAGCGCTGTTAGTCCACCGACATGGACCGGCATATCGAGCTGAGACTGTAATGCCTTTACTGCACCAGACCAGGTTATCTCATCATTCAAACGACTATAAGCGCCTCTACCAAGGCTTTTTATCCAACCATGATCACAGTACAATTTAACCAGCTGTTTGTAATAATCGTTATTTTTCAACCAAGTAGATGTCAAAACAACGCCTGCTGGCCATTCAGATAGCAAATAGTTTAACTTGGATGGTTTTAGTCTATTCATAATAGACTGTTATAGTATATTTCGAACTAAAAATAAAGATAGTTTAGTATTATGTTTTTTAGTCTATTATAAATAGACCTTCTTGGCTCCGGGGTTACGACACAACTCCATGATTAACTGATGGATGGGTTTTAAAGGAGCCTTATCTTTGAAATATTGAGTTTAATTAAGATCATCTACAATTGCCTCTAACCCAGCCTTTGCACAATGCTCGTCTAATTCAGGAGTAGCACCACTGATCCCAATAGCACCAATGTGTTGACCATCTTGGGTAATAATAGGCAACCCACCGCTGAGTAATAAAATATCGGGAATTGCACTATACGGATTAGCAGGCATGTTGGCACTTCTTTCAGTTAATGCTTTGGAAGAAACAGGCATACTGGCAGATGTTTTGGCTTTTAATTGAGAGATCCGGATACTACCGTAACTCGTGTTGTCCATTCGTTGAAAATATTTAAGGTTACCGCTATTATCATAGATGCTGATAACTACATTAATATTATTTTCAGTTGCTTTTTTTTCTGCTGCTAGCGCTATTTTTTTTGCCATTAACAGCGTTAATGATTTTATTAGCATTGTCATTTAAGTAAATTTCCCCAAAAGGCATTATATTATCCGTACCCAGCACTAATATTAATTATAACCCCAGTTTGGAGTTTAATTTGTTAAAAAAGAAAGCGTTAGGCTTGAGAAAGAAAAGTTAGATTATAATGCCCCCCGCGCGCTTTTGGGAGAGTCATTTACACCGTTATTGAAAAAGATTTTAAACAGGCTCTTAATAGTTAGGTTGCCACTAATTTGCATTGTCCTGTCACGTTTCCTATCAGGATTGGGCAGTAGATATTTCGATTGTCCTTTCAAGTAATCCTTGCAAAAATCATCGATATCGCAAAAAATTTCGGTGACCGGCGCCAGCCTGGTTAACGCCTTATTAATCATTTTGTCGTGATTTTGGAGCTAAATTTTAGCGGCTTCGGTCACTTTTTCAATTATTTCATTAGGTTACAGCTTTCCTTATCCAGAACTGCGGTTACTATACAAAACGCTCTTGCCATGCTGAAGAATATCCAAAAATTCGGGGAGGGTGCATTCTGTTTTTTTGCATCTCGGAAGATAGATTGGTTGATTGTTAAATTTCATTTTAATGCGATATGCTGAATGCGATTGCCACAAAGTGATCTGCAGATCGGATGCGTAAGGGGGTTGCTTTGATAGCGGAGCACCTAAAGCACTCATAACCGCTAATAAGGTTGAGTCATGCGCGGCATAAAGCACATAGCGCAACGCGCCCTGATGTGCCGCTGCGTGACGCACCTGTTGTGCCATTTCAGATAATAAGCGCTGGGCAACCTGCCTCGCCATGGCCTCACTCTGGTAAACATAAGCCATTCCCCAATTACCGACTTGCCGTATCTTAGCAAGATCTTGCGGCGATAATCCGTTGGGCATTGGTATATTGTGAATATGTCGAACCCATAGATTGTCTGCCAGCGCACCAACTTGCATTAAGCTTTGTATTGGCAACCCCGTTGCAGCTTGCCATCGACCAAAATCGGGGGCATACCGCGCTGTCATTTTTTGCCATGCCGCCGTCTTCAAGACCTGCTTTTCCAGCACCGCTTGATAGGCTTTCTCATGATGCTGCGGCACCAAAATGTTATCCTTGGCCACTGGTAAAGTATGAATGGGGATAGGCTGATACCCAGCCGGCAATGCCAATCCGCTTTTTAGGTGAGGTCCGGTCCCTAAAGGATACAAACCAAACAACACCGAATTCGCCGTCATCAACGTCCGATTAAAATCAGATGCACGAACATACATTTGCTTTGAATCATATTTCTCAGAAAGTAAATGCGACCTTACAATATACTCGCGCCGAAATTTTTCCCCAAGCAAATACGCTTGCCGCATCCCTTCTGCGGTCAACTCACCAAGCCCAGAAGGCCACGGATAAGCCGCTTTCGGCAACGCAACCGTTGGCGCTCGATCGCCATGCCGAATAACATCAATTGCAAAAATTAACTGCTGTGTGGCATAGGCTTTAACAATTAATAGAAAAAACCATAGCCCGATAATAACTCGCAACGGCTCACCTCCTCTAAGAAGCCCCACTCTTCTCAGCTCGAGCACGCCGAATGATGGCATTGCCTTCTTTAACGCTGGCTATCAAGTCCGATATCGTCGGTTGGATGACATTGTCGGGTGGATAGTGCGTCGCCATACGCATGTCTTTAATAATCTCCTCCGCAATATTTCGAGCGTGCTTCTCAGATTTTCCGAACATCCGCTCTATGGTTTCGACTTGCTCCATCGCAATATGCGGTAATAAAATTTCTTTGCAGAAATTTTTGAAATCTTTCGTTATGAAAGAATTTTCCGTACCTGGCTGGTAACGCAAGGCGGTAAAGACATTGAGCTCATTAACAGCAAGCGTCTCTTCGACTTTCTCAATTTTCCTTGGAAGTGACCGATTATGATACGCTAATAAAGCGGTAACACCCCGATTGATCGGATCGAGAAATTCATTTTCAGCAAACGATTGCGCAATAAGATTGATGTCTTCGCTCTCATTCTGCACATTTTCGAAGTATTGTGTCTTCTTGGAAACCACTTGGAAATGATTAATTCGATTGCTAAAGTCGTACAAGGTTTTATTCTTCGGTGGCTCAATCTGCAATTGATGAGAAAGACGCATTTTCTTCGCCGGTTTTGGATTGGCATAAAACATTCTGGCTCGAATAATCACCGATTTGAAGAATATATGCGCTTCACCCTCGCGCTGCTCTTTTAAATCCAATAAGTCAATTCGAGACCGCTTCTCGAAAGAGGCGCTGCGAGTATCTAAATACGTGTTGGTCATACTTTGTGAATTTGTTTGGAAGTGATCTACCTTGGTAACATAAGCTTCGCCCGCTGTCTTCATGAAAAACTCAAATGTGTCAGCCGGATCTTCTAATTTCATACAAATTTTAATATTGGTGTTAGCACCAATCGAGGCGGCTTCTTCCTTAGATGCTTTTTGGAAGGCCGGTAAATCTTGCCCAGCGAATATCGCAGAAAATCCCAACGACCGCGCTTGCGCAGGAACAACAGCAAACCCGGGGACAGCATAATAGCCATATTCATCTAAAATACAAAGGAAGGGTGTTGGTGAATTGGTGGGCTTCCTTAAAACAACATCACGATAATCCCCTTCAACATCATCCCCTAATCCTGAAGCCATCATCGCCTTGAGTGATGCCACAATAATCTTACCGAGATTGGCTAGCTCTTCGGGTGCCTTCTCTAAGGCGGGCAAGAGTACCACGAGAATTCGCCGATTCAACACCACATCTTTCACATCCACTTCCGCTAAACGAACACGAATGATGTGACCATAGGTATCTGCTAATGAACTAAATACCCGGGTTAACTGCATGGTAATAAAACCGTGCTGCTCTAAAACCTGAGAAACTTGCTTGCCTTTTTTAGATTTGTCGTACCCTGGTAAGTTGAAAAGATAGTTTTTAATTGGCTCCATCACAACATCAGGCGCTCGTTCTAAACTCGCTGGCTCTTGATTGTCTCTGATGAGTACTTTATCCATAACCATCGCTTCTAATTTATCAAGCAAAAAGTAATTACGGATAGTATTGGCGTCTAGCAGGATCATATCTTGATCCCGCGCGTAAACTAAAACTTTCATGATCGCTTCTACAAAGCTGATTGCTCGTCCCTTCCACATGTCGCCATCCGAGGAGCCTGAGGCAGAATCCATCAAGCCGACAATTAGCTGTGCTAACATACTCGAAGAACCGCTCGAAAAGGGATTTAAGGTGTTGGATAATCGCTTCATTTGAGGACCAACCACATCTCGTGCCCCAGTCATGAAGTTAATCGTTAACATGTCATCTTCACGACCTACCGCACGAACCATAGAAAAGACTTTGGCAAATAACGCATTATCCCCTTTACCATCGACATAGATAAACCCACTCCCTTGCGTCAACGAGTTAAAAGCAAGTGAAACCAGCGCTTCTGTTTTACCGCTACCGGTTGAGCCGAAAATCAATACGTGAGTCCGCATGTCGTCATTGTTAAACCATAATTCTTCATCGGTATCGATATCATTACCAAAAAAAGTGATGCCACGAGACATGTTCGGTTTATTATCCCCCGGCTTGGTATCATTGTAATCTTTGGTGTGGGCGCGCATCGGCAATCGATACGGCAAAGTGTTTTTTTGAGAATAGTTATACCAGAAAATTAATACGCCAATAATGAAAATGACATCTGAAACAGCGGGCAAAAGATATCCCGCCACAGCGAAACAACTTAACGTAATCGCTACAGAATAAGCGTCTCTAAAAAAATCCGCGAGTCGATCACCAAGGGTGCGGGTATCCCGCAGCAAATGCAGCGGCTGAGCTTCATCTTTTGAATCTATCCCTCGCCGAAACTTCTGCCTAGCCATGCGCTTTCTCTCTTTCTTTGAGTTTCTGCAGGTAGTTCTCTAATTCTTCATTTGGGAATAACGTACTGTTGATGGTCTGTTCTAGCGCATTAACCGCTTCTTCCACCATTGGAACATAGAGTTTTCGACCAATCTCTCGCTCCGTAATCCAATGCGCCCTGGGGCCGGCTACTTCAATGAAGCTGGTTTGTCTTCCCGTATTACTCAACATCAACCACAAAGCCCTATCGACGGGTTTCAACCAAAGAAAATCCGCTGTCGCCATCACGCCCTCTTCGCGCGATTTATTCAGCATTGAAGCCATCACGGTTAGCACGAAAGCATGCTCATGAATGATTTGCTGAACATAACGGGTATTAATGTATTTATCGAGCAACGCATCCGCGCCACTGAAATTAAGCTCACCCGATTTAGTCGATTTCGCGATTTGGGTAAACAATTTTGCTGCCGCTTCTGTGTCATGATTAACGCGAGCGGCCAGTGCCGCAAAAATTGCTCGGGTATGCGCCGGTAACGCATTTGGCCCACGCCAATAAGGTCCCAACTGGATAGTAAATAGCCGGGTTGCTTCGCCACGGTTAATGGACATGGTCCGCCCGTCACGCGTCATGACTTTGCCCTGAGAGAGATCTCTCGGATCTTCTCGTAATAGGAAGTTATCATAGCAATATTGTTTTGGATTGATGGCCATAGCCCAAGGGCCTCTATCGATGTCCTCTTCGATTAGGTTTAATTTGGTGATAGGGGAAATTTGCGGCCAATTGACTTGCTCTTCATCTATTAAACGTTGCATCGTATAAGTGTTTTTGAAGCGTAACGTAATTGTCCCATTCATCACAATAAACGCAAAAATAAATAATACCACCCCACAGGGGATGGAGACTAACAACCCAACATTTTCTGCATGCGTAAGTAAATCAGGGATAGCCACCTGCTCTGGAACTTGCATCGCATACCGGATCCAGGACATATCATTTTGTAATTTAGAGGTGAATAAACTAATGAAATGGCCTTCGTAGAGTTTGACCCACAAAACACCATAAACTAATTGAGCTTTAAAATAATACCATATGACCAAAGCAGCGACCATTAACGCTGCAACAATCCATAAAGGACCCATGGAATTATCAGAATTGTGGCCTCCGCCACCCCCTCCGGGACCAGCCATAATCAGGGTTTCCCTTAATTGAGCATCTGTTACCGTCAATCCTAAACACAGTCATAGTATAAACTATTTTCGTAAGGACTTATGAAATTGTGGATTCAATATTATCCTGGCGTTTTACTAACCGTCCATCGATCCAATCGTAGACGCCAGTTTGATGAATAAAACACACAATATTAGAAGAAGAAACAGCCCCTTGCTTTAACACTAACAACTCATGTCCCATCTTATCACGAGGATTCTGGCCAGTGAATGGCTTAGCAATACTGCTTTCTTGAATGTAAATTTTACAATATCCCTCGTTAATCCGCGTCGGTTTAGAACGGATCACTCTCACCACATCGGCTTCATTTTTATAAATTGCTCGGGAAACGATCGTCGCGCCCAACGTGTGGATCACAGACTCCCACCGCCTGGGATCGCCGCCCTCAGAGCAATATAACGCAATAGAAACCTCAACCATGCCTTTGCGCTCAGCAACCCGATTTGCTAAATGCAAAACAGGTCCTTCCGGTTGGACAACGTCGTCGGATTCTAATAAGACACGAAATCTATCGCGGTATTGCTTGAGTTTTTTACCAATGGTTTGGAATAGCAGTCCTTTGTCCCAGTGCCCTTCTTCGACTGCTTTATCCAGCGCCTCTAGCACTTTTTGGTAACGTTGTCGTATTTCTTCAATGTCTTCTTCCATGCTTCCCGGTCGCACACAAAATAATCAAAACAAATATGGGGCCTATTGATCTCGATATTACTATAGAAATAAAACTTATTCACAATTACTTTTTGTGCCGCGAATAAATGAGTCCTATTTTTCTTCTCTTTCTGGACCTGAAGCGGTTGAGGAAGCGCCGAGGCCCATACCCATCGTGTGTGATTGGACATTGCCGAGCGTTAAATCATTCGCGTACTTACCCATGTCAGTGGCTTGCTGAACTAATTCACAATTCTTGGCCAATTCTTCTTGTGTGAGCGAGGCTGAAGAGCGCTTTCCCCTGGCATAAGCACCCACAGCATCACCGCCCGTGCTGTCATCCGCGCTATTAGAAAGATTTACTAATGAGATGTCCTTCAAACGATTGAGCGTCACCTGATAATTACCAATGACATCGCACATCTCTTCAGTTAAGTTTATTGACTCATCTCGTAATACACTCATGAATATTCCCATTTTGCTTACGTAAGATTTTGGCTAAAAGGAATCACGCTTTGATTCATGTTTATTCATCGCCATCATACTAATAATAGACCAAGATCCTTAACACCACCTTAGGGCCTACTGACAATTACTCTTTGGAGCGGTAACCACCGCTTCTTTTGTCTCAATCCTTGTTTGATCTCGTCAAAGTAGGCGATCACCTAATCTGGGAAAATCCATTTACGATAAATCAAAGTGTTATAGCGGAGAACTTATTGGCTGTAATTGGCAGAACGATACCAATCTGTGTTTTTCGGTGCTAGGGCCCTAATCATACATTAATTCGTCGAGTGGTGTCGATTCTTTCGAGGGTCCATTATTGATTAACTCAGATAACACATCGGTAATACATAAAAAACGAAGTGTGTTTGGGGTCACATCATCAAAAATCACTTTAACACCTAACAATGATTTCTCTGCTTCATCAAATGAAATGCCAATTCCATATCCCAAGCATAAAGAACAAAGCTGATCGGCCCTCCTAGCAATAGCAGGCAACAACCCGGTTTCTGAAAACACCTCCTCATATGTAATTTGTCGATTATTCAGCGTAAAATTGGCCTTCAACGCCTTCGCTATATTACAAAGCTTTTTACGAAAAGTGCTGGAAATTATCAAGCTTAAGACCTCCACCATGGTGCGGCGGTTTTATTTGGACCAGCCAAAACGGTACGAAACCAACGTAAAAAAGTTGGAACCGTAAAACCGTATCGCTCGAGAGTCGAGAAAAAAAACATCGCAACAACAGCTAGAATAAAAGTCCACCAACGAATATGAAGCAACCACAGCAACAGCGGAAAAGCCGCTCGAGCATCCACTAGGAAAAATCTGGCTGAGCGAGCCGAATCGCGCCAATGCGCATTAGGATTATAATCACTCATTGGTATCACGCCCCCAAAAGTAATGGCCAACAGGCCCTAGGAAACAATAATTCTCTTTAGACAAAATCTCAAGCACAATCTCCATGTGGTTATATCTTTGCCTTATTTGCTTCGTGTGCTTCCTGAAAATTGAGTGATATAATTTTGATGAATAGGACCTGTTTACTTCTGACCAAGACAAGGATGCTTTGTAAAATGAATCGTCACTGCTGCATTCCAATATGTTATTTTCCCAGTACGGTTGTTTTTGTGGATGATAGTAAAGACTTCCTCATCAACTTCAGCCGACAACTAGACGACCGCTTATTCTATCGGTTATTTGATTCCCCTTACGATGCCCTGGAAGCCATCCATCTGGTAAAAGAAACGCCGGCACTGTCCACGGATAATCTCTTCCGTACTCATGAGGCTTTTTTGGCAACCCTGCCATTACCAATCAGCGGAAATCAAAAATTTACATCCTTTCAATGTGAAATCTTCAACCCAAATCGGTTTAAAGAAATATCTGTCGTCGTGGTGGACTATGCGATGCCAGGGCTAAACGGTTTGCAATTCTGTGAGCATGTCAAAAACAACCAAGTAAAAAAAATTCTCCTAACTGGCAAATCCGATCAAATTACGATGCAAAAAGCGACGGAAGAAGGTGTTATCGATTATTACTTTTTTAAAAGCGATGCCAATATTCATGTCAACCTATCAAATGCGATACAAACTTTGCAATTTACTTATTTCAAAAATGTTTCCGATCTCTTACTCACAATATTAAATGCTTTTTCTATTGATCCCGTCTTTGACAATAAATTCGCTTTCGTATTTAACGATATCATCAATAAATATCGTATTAACGAGTATTACTGCCTCGACCACACTGGGAGCTATTTGCTCCTCGATGAATCGGCACGGGCTTTTATTATGTTGGTTCGCAATGAGCACCAATTACAAGAAGACATTGCCAGTCTGGAAAAAATCAAGGCCCCGGCGTCGGTAAAAACCCGCTTAATGAATGGCGATCACCTTATTGCACCGGGATATCAGGCATCAACCCAAGATTGGTCGCAGTACCTGCACGCGGCAACTACTTTCCAGTGCCAACAACCGTTTAGTGTCAGCGTCTACGAAGAGCCCATGATTACGGCCAAGCTCCATAACAAATTTATGCCCTATCAGGCCTTCTTATTACGTGAAAATGCGTTATGTGCAACCAATGAAACATCCTAACCCAATTTGGTTGCTCATTTTATCTGTGCTTTCCTGGCACAGTTTTGCGGCGACTGGACAATTCGATTATCCGGCATTACGAAGTTTATGTGAAAAGAGTCGGCCTCTATTAAAACAAGCGCATAGTGCCTGCTCTATTAGAAAAGAGACGCCACTAACTGCTTCTGAGCTTCCCGCGGATGACATCAAAAAATACGCCGTTAATATTGCCAAGCAAATGTTGACGTACAATACCTTACAAATGAAGTGGAGCAACGAAACGTTAAAACCCCTTTTTGCCACAGCCGCTTGGAATAAATACTTAGCGTTATTTAAAAAACCACTATTTAAACCAACGCCGATTCATGCGCTAATCGCAACACGACCAAAACACAGTTTAGTGGCTATCCGCAAACAAGGCGTTGCAAATGGCCACCGCTATTGGTTAATACCGGTGCCTTTATTCGTCCTTAAAATTCCCCTAAATCCACTCGCGATGATGCGCGGCGAAGCTGGGCCGGTCTTGTTGACATTGCACCTCAGCAAAGAAGCCCCGCTCGATGAATTATCCAGCTTAAAAATTATTGATTTTATGCTGACGATTCATCCTAAACAATGGATCACACCATGAAAAAGCTCCTTGTGCTCTTAAGCTTAACGCTCGGGATCGCAACGACAACCCAAGCGACCAACATTGTAGCGCCTACGCAACAAGCCAAACATTTATTAACGATATTAAAAACCGAGTGCGAACAATATAATAAAAAAATCCCAGCAGCGGCTATTCAATGCCTTTTACAAACCAAAACCGAATTACAAACCCCTTTATACTCGGATCAACAAATCAAGAAATGGTTGCAATCCGAAGTTTCCAATGCGCTGGTGATTAATCAATTATTCAAGAAACCCGCTCGAGATCGAGGCACCTTGGCAATTTTTCCAAAGCGCTATTTTAACCCCTCGCATCAAATAATGTTTCCACTTAAAATGGCGCCGATAAAAATAACCCATCGCGGCTTAAATCCCTTAACGATTTATCAATGGGTCGTCATCGCGCCCGTGACCGTTGCTAGCTATGATACCCACAACAGCCGTTTTTTCAGGCTGGAATGTGAGCTTGAAATCCTATTGCAGCGTGATTTTGCACAAGCACCACAATTAGGGTTACGTATTCAAAAAATCAATGTCTCGGTCTTGTCGCGCAAAATGCTGGCTTTTGCGCCACAAGCTTAAGCCAAGGCCACCTCATAGCCCCCGGCGCACGCATTAAAAAGGCCCCAGAAGGGGCCTTTGCTGAAGATCAAGCAGCACAACGAGGGATACCATTAAACAACGTATTCAATTTGGAGATAACCAAATTCCACGCTGCTGTTATTTGCAGTCGCTGAGGTTAAGTAACGACCAGGATTGAAATGACTTAATCCGAATTTTCCGATGGCATGACGCCCCAAATACGCCTTCAGGAATAAATCCAATTCATTGCCAATTTTCGCTGAAGAACTCGCGCCACTTAACCCTCTCTGGGTGCCATATGCATCATACCAACCATCCGAATTGTGCGCTCTTTGGAAAAAGTGGTAATCCATCCCCGCTTTAACATTACCCACCGGTTTGAAATCAATACCACCATGAATATCCGAGATATTTTGTCGACCAATCATTTCCGCAAATCCTAAAAAAGTCTGGGCCGACGGGTAGAGTTGATTAAAAGTCCGCATTCTCGGATCGGTGGCACCATTAGAACCACTCGCATAATCCCAAGCCACATAAACACTGGGTGTGGTTCTAACGGTTTGAAATTCATAACGGCTTGCTAAAGCTAACATATAAGCTGACACATCGCGCGTTGCCCCAAACGAACCCAATTGCCAGGCCCCTTCTAAATCATAAGATGCGCTGTAACGCTCCAAGAATTTTCCAAAGACATGCGCACCCAACGTATGCCGCTTGTCTCGCCCAAGCATTGCATCGAATACTTGATTAATCGTGTCATTATATAACCAGTAAAGATCGAGCCCCGCTTGTGTTGTTGGCAACACCGTGTTCGCATAAACACCACCCAACTTGCGGTTATGTGTTGGCTTATTGAAATCCCATTGGCGTACAGCAACGTATTCCGAATAAAAAGCCGTCGCTCGCCAACTGCTTTTATTTATTATTAAACTGACGCCATCCCAGGTATTTAACGTATTACTCCACGCATTAGGACTGACTAAACGTTCTTTACCAAATGAAAACATTTGTCGACCAGGACGCAAAATAAAATCATTCCCAAAAGGGATATCCACAAATAATTGCTGCAAAGCTAAGGTATCGTGATCGAATACACGCCGACCACCAGGCAAACTACGATTGGTTGCTAACGCAGTCTTACCTTCTATGTAAAGTCGATATTTATCGTTGAAATGAAAATCGCCATGGGCCATCAACCGCCACAATAGGAACGAGTCATTATTGGTCGGCATGAAAATCCAATGCCGCCACTTTTCATATCGCCCTCGGAGCTCGCCACCCAAGGTTGCATAAGTCCCAGGATTCTGTGACAACGGGATATATTTGATCCGGTACCAAAAATCCTGTCGCTGCTCATCTTTCGAGGCATAACGCAAAGCAGACCAGTCTTCCCGATGACGAATAAAATCGTACCTCGGCGGATGAAAAGCGGGCTGCATTTGATCGGTATTTAATATGTTGTGATCACCATTTAAGGCTGTCCCTGCTTGCGCAATAGACGGAACAACCGCTGAAAATAAAATCATCGAATAAGCGGCGATACATAAGATCCGTTTGCGGTTGGTTTTTCGGTCAAATTGTGGCACAGCCATTGTTTCACTCCATCGAATAAATTCGCTTTGCTTAGGGTCTGTTTACAATTACTTTTTGGGGCTGCAAACGCCGCTCTCTTTGTCTCAATCATCGTTTGAGACAAATTATCGACATGTTCGCTCCGAAAAAGCAATTGTAAACAGACCCTATTTCCGAACAAAAAACTTTCAATCATTAATTCCATCATGGTAAAACGATAACGTTTTTCCTTAGAGTTGGCAATTTGTATCTGGATCTATAACATAGAGAGACGATACTTCTTACCAAGGAATTGATATGCGTAGCCTTTCCTCACCGTTATGCTTGCTCACGGTTGCGTGCCTTAGCACAATCTGTTTTGGTAATGAAAATGCCGAATTGAACGCCATCGCAGCAAGACTTAAACCCGTTGGTGCAGTAACGGTCGTACAGACGACCGATGACAAAACAACATCCACTGCTGCTGCTGCAGCAACCACCCCTGAAACAAACAATGATAAAGCTAAAACCATTTATCAAACCTACTGTCAGGTTTGCCATGACGCCGGAGTTGCTGGCGCCCCCAAGCTCTCTGATAAAGCACAATGGAAAAAACGCGTCACGGCAACAGGCAAGAACACGCTCATTGCCCATGCCTTACAAGGTTTCAATGCGATGCCACCCAAAGGAACCTGTGCCACTTGCTCAGATGAGGATATCAAACTTACCGTTGAATACATGATAAATCAAGAATAGGGCCTGAACGGATCAACTCAAGCAAAGGTGCATTGCGCCGCGCTCTCTTGAATCCTTGCTCAGTATATTTCACCTCATCAGTAGGCTTTATCAAAGACTGCTAATTTCGCCTCTGGATCACCGCTGAAAATACATTTGCCACGGGCATCGGCATGGGCAAGCGGTAAACATCGGACGGTGACTTTCAAGTCTTCTTTAATTTGCTTCTCGATGGTTTCATCGCCATTCCAATAGGCGTACACAAATCCCGCTTGAATCATCCCAGGGTTGCTTTCTGCTTTGGTGAAGTAAGCATAAAAATCGTCTTTACTGTTCGCGGTAAAGCTATTGGCTTTTTGAAATTTCAGGGCTTTATCATAATAACCTTGTTGCATTTCATCTAAAATTGCCACAATGTTTTCTGCGAAATCCGCCACCGACATGGCACTGCGCTCACGATAAGGTTTATCCCGTCGGCCCACAAATAATTTACCCTCTGCTAATTCTCTCGGTCCTACCTCGATGCGGATAGGAACACCACGAGAATACCATTGCCAAGATTTCTCGCCAGGGTTCAACTCCCGCTTATCGATTTCAACCTGCAGCATTTTATGGTGGTAAGCTATTTTACTCAGTTGCGTTTTCACTGCTTCACAATACGCTAATAATTCTGTGCCATCACACCCATGTGCTGTCGGCATCAGTACCACATGCGCTGGCGCAATCCGCGGCGGCAAAACCAAACCATCATCATCTGAATGGGCCATGATCAGCCCACCAATTAACCGTGTCGATACGCCCCATGACGTGGTGTGGACATGCTCTTCCACCCCGGCTTGATTGGTGAATTTAATTGAAAACGCTTTCGCGAAGTTTTGACCGAGATAATGTGAGGTACCAGCTTGCAACGCGCGACCATCTTGCATCATGGCTTCAATACAATAAGTGATTTCAGCACCCGGGAATTTTTCGCTTTCGGATTTGCGCCCTTTGACCACCGGGATAGCCATCTCTTGCTCAACCACTTTGGCATAAATATCTAACATTTGCGCGGCTTCCCATTCCGCTTCCGCTTGGGTGGCGTGAGCCGTATGCCCTTCTTGCCATAAAAACTCCGTGGTACGTAAAAACATCCGGGTACGCATTTCCCAACGTACGATGTTTGCCCATTGATTGACGAGTATCGGAAGATCGCGATAAGAATGCACCCATCGTGAAAACATTTCTCCGATAATGGCTTCTGAGGTGGGACGAACGATTAACGGCTCTTCCAATTCCCCATCGGGAACCAAACGCCCTTCTTTATTGGTAATTAATCGTCGATGGGTTACCACGGCGCATTCTTTAGCGAAACCACTCACGTGATCGGCTTCTTTTTCTAAAAAACTCAAAGGGATAAACAATGGGCAATAGATGTTTTGATGGCCCGTTGCTTTGAATTCACGATCGAATATTTCGCGCAAATTATCCCATATCGCATAACCCCACGGCTTGATCACCATACAACCTCGAACCGGGGAAATTTCAGCAAGTTCCGCAGCTTTAATAACTTGCTGATACCATTGAGCATAACCTTCATCGCGGGTTGGGGTGATGGCAGTTTTCATCGTAATCACTTCCTACATTTGGGCCAAAAAAGGATTGAGTTTAATCAGTTTTTTACCCAAATGATAGGGCCTATTTAGAGAAAATCACTCAAACAGTTTTGTTTTTATCCTCCTGCTGATACTGAGCGATGATTTTTTTATCTTCTTCATGGAGCTGTGGCCAAGCCTTCATTGCGGCATGGCCCATCTGACGTTGGTTGATTACATCACCATGCATTTCCCACGGCCACTCGGCATTAACATACAAACCAAAAATTACCGCCACCGCAGAAGAAAATAAGAAAACCAATAGCGTTTTCTTCCAATAAAACCAATGCGCTACTTTCGCAATTTGACGAACAGCTGAATTGGCTGTGAACTCCACTCGATGGCAGCTCTCTTCTGTTAATTGTTTAAAATCGGAAAACCGTACGGAGTTCATCGCATCAGAAATTCCTTTGATCGCATAATTAGTGGTGCGGTCGAGACGATCACAAGTCTGCCCCGTTAATTGCTTAAATTCCTCAATCGTGGCTTGCATCGCTTGTAAATGATCACGGCCCTGTTGCAAATTATTTTCCGCGGCTAACCGCCAGCGCGCCACCCCCGCTTCCGTCATCACTGACTCGTAATCTTTGAGTAACTGTTGCATCCTATCGAGTTGACTATTCACAAAAGTGATATGATCGTTGCACTTTCGCTCTAAAGTCTGCTCGCGCACGTGCATTTTCAATTCCGCCGCCTCAGCGGTCGCCACTAACTCAGCAAATCGTTGCGTAAGCTGTCGTAGTTGTTGAGATTCGCTTTCCATGCTTTTGACTCCTTGCCAATTATTTTATTCCATATTAGGAGAAATTAATGCCTCCGGTCGCACGTGCTGATCAAAAGCAGCAGCATCCAAGTAGCCTAACGCCAAGCAAGCTTGCTTCAGTGATGTTCCATCATGATAAGCTTTCTTAGCAATCGTTGCTGCTTTATCATAGCCGATCACCGGTGACAAAGCCGTTACCAACATCAAAGAATTTTCAAGAAAATACTTAATCCTCTCTCGATTGACTTCCAAGCCCTGAACCAGAAACTCTAAGAATGAATGACAACAATCGGATAACAACCGCGCCGAATGAAGAAAGTTATAGATCATCAGCGGTTTAAATACATTTAATTCGAAATTTCCTTGAGAGCCGGCAATAGCGGTGGCGGTATGATTTCCCATCACTTGAACACAAACCATCGTCATGGCTTCGCATTGCGTCGGATTCACTTTCCCTGGCATAATGGAAGAGCCCGGTTCATTCTCTGGTAAAATCAATTCGCCCAAACCACAACGAGGGCCCGAGCCCAACCAACGGATATCATTAGCTATTTTCATCAAAGCCACCGCCAAGCGCTCTAGCGCAGCGCTTGCTGTCACCAAGGAATCATGTGCGGCCAATGCCGCAAATTTATTTGGTGCAGAGATAAATGGCAAACTCGTTAATCTTGCAATTTCTGCAGCAACGTTATTGGCAAATTTGGGGTGTGAGTTGATCCCAGTTCCCACTGCCGTACCACCGGCGGCTAATTCATATAAATGCGGTAAACTATTTTCAATGGTTTCTTTACATTGCGCTAACTGCGCAACATAGCCTGAAAATTCCTGACCCAAAGTCAATGGCACGGCATCTTGCAAATGGGTTCGGCCAATTTTAACAATATCATGGAATACTTGTGATTTACGCAATAAGCCATCGTGTAAATCGCTCAGGGCAGGCAACAACCGTTTATGGATAAAAGTCACTGCCGCAATATGCATTGCCGTTGGAAATGTATCGTTAGACGATTGCGACATATTAACGTGATCATTGGGATGGACCGGTGTCTTACTCCCAAGCTTGCCGCCGGCTATTTCAATCGCACGATTGGCAATCACCTCATTGACATTCATATTGGTTTGCGTCCCAGAGCCGGTTTGCCAAACACGCAAGGGAAAATGATCATCCAATTTGCCGTGAATAACCTCATCGGCCGCTTGCACTATCCAGTCCGTTTTATCCTTCGGCAACAACCCCAGATCCCGATTCGCTATTGCTGCAGCTTTTTTTAACACCGCCATTGCATGGATCATTTCAATCGGAATGGTATCGTTACCAATGTTAAAGTGGTGTAAAGACCGAGCAGTCTGAGCACCCCAGTAACGATCCGTCGGCACTTCAATTTCCCCAAAGCTGTCGGCTTCCACACGAACTGAACTGTTATTACCCATCAAACCCTCTTAAACCAATTAGTACTGAAAAAAATTATACCGATGTTCAGGCTGAGACGCAAAATGGCATAGGAGGCAGAAATTGCACTGTATCGCGCGGTTACCGTAAATACGATATGTATAATTTTTCTCACACAACAGAGCCATGCTAGAATACCCTTCTTTCATTATCCACTTAGGTGTCACTGATGTCCGAGCTATTAGTTGAAGATATCGAGCGCAAACCCGTCGCCGAATTTAGTGAGCATGCGTATTTAAACTACTCTATGGCGGTTATTTTAGATCGAGCACTACCAAATATTGGTGATGGCCTCAAACCGGTACAACGTCGCATTATTTATGCGATGTCGGAGTTGGGTTTAAAAGCAACGGCAAAATATAAAAAAGCCGCCAGAACAGTGGGTGACGTACTCGGTAAATATCACCCTCACAGCGATAGCGCTTGCTATGAAGCGATGGTGTTAATGGCGCAATCGTTCTCTTACCGATACCCCATTGTCGATGGTCAAGGCAACTGGGGATCCACCGATGATCCCAAATCATTTGCCGCCATGCGTTATACCGAATCGAAACTCACCGAGTATGCCAGTATTTTCCTCAAAGAAATCGGCCTTGGCACGGTACGCTGGCTACCCAATTTTGATGGCACTTTGCAAGAGCCTGCGATTCTTCCGGCACAACTACCAAATATTTTATTAAATGGCTCTTCCGGGATTGCGGTGGGCATGGCAACCGATATCCCACCACACAATTTAACTGAAGTGGCAAATGCTTGTATCTATTTACTTAACAACAGCAAAGTGACCCTGGCGGATATTTTAGCCATCATCCAAGGTCCTGATTATCCCACCAGTGCTGAAATCATCACCTCAAAATCCGAAATTGCCGAGATCTATCGTCGCGGCAATGGCAGTATTCGGATGCGTGCGACTTACGCCGTTGAAGATGGCGACATCATCATCACCGCACTGCCCCACCAAGTATCCGGCGCTAAAATACTCGAACAAATAGCCAATCAAATGACCGCAAAAAAACTGCCAATGGTAGAAAATCTTCGTGACGAATCCGATCATCAAAACCCCATTCGCTTAGTCATCGAACCACGATCGGGTCGCATAGACATCGAAGCCCTCATGAATCACTTGTTTGCCACCACCGATTTGGAAAGAACCTACCGCGTCAATTTAAACATGATAGGGATTAATGGCAAACCACAAGTCAAAGATTTATTAACCTTACTAAATGAATGGCTTGTCTTCCGCACTGAGACCGTGCGCAATCGTTTACAATACCGCTTAGAGAAAATTATTGAACGCTTGCACATCTTAGAGGGGCTGCAAGCTGTTTATCTGAATTTGGATGAGGTCATTCGCATCATCCGAGAAGAAGATGATCCAAAATCCGTTTTGATGGGGCGCTTCAAATTAAGTGAAATTCAAGTTGAAGCCATCTTGAATACTCGCTTACGCCATCTCGCCAAATTAGAAGAAATGAAAATTCGTGGTGAAATGAGTGAGCTTGAAAAAGAGCAGAAACAAATTCAAGAATTATTAGACTCCCCTCGTAAGCTGAAAACACTCATCCGAAAAGAGATCGAAGCATGCCGAGATCAATACGGCGATGGGCGACGCTCACCGCTGATCAGCCGCGAAGAAGCGCAGGCCATGAAAGAATCTGATTTCATTCCTAAAGAACCCGTCACGGTTATTTTATCGGATAGAGGGTGGGTGCGGACAGCCAAAGGTCACGAAATTGATGCGGAAAACTTAAATTATCGCACAGGGGATGAATTTCTCGCTTCTGCGTTTGGCAAAAGCAATGATCTCGCCATCTTCATTGATTCAAACGGTCGCAGTTATTCCCTGCCCGCACACAGCTTTCCAAGCGCACGAAGCCTAGGGGAACCACTCACAGGAAAACTCGCACCAGAAAGCGGCGCTTCTTTCATGACGGTATTGATCCCAGAGCCCGAGCAGGAAATCTTGATGGCCTCAAACGCCGGATATGGTTTCAGAGTCAAAGCTTGCGAGCTGTATTGCAAAAATAAAAAAGGGAAAGCGATACTGAAACTGCCCACAGGTGCTATTCCCTTAACACCTTTAATCATTGCCAACCCTCAAAAACAACTGATCATGACCCTCTCCAGTGAAGGCCGTCTGTTAATCTTCCCGGTTAGTGAATTACCCGAGCTAAATAAAGGAAAAGGCAATAAGATCATTAGCATTTCTTCAGAGAAATTTTCTGCTGGAGAAGAGATAGTCGCCTTTATGGATTTATTGTACCCTGACAGTTCATTAAAAATTTATTCTGGACGACGTCATATTGTACTTAAGCCTAAAGAGTTAAAACAGTATCACGGTGAGCGTGGTAAACGAGGCTCCAAACTCCCCCGTGGCTATCAAAGTGTAAACTCTATTGAAATTGAAGATACGGAGGAGTAAAAGATTATGCCAACCATTAAAGCTTTTCGCGGATTACTTCCCAGTATTGAACAAGTCCAAACGCTTGTGGCACCGCCATACGATGTGCTCAACAGCAAGCAAGCAAAAGAGCTTGCCAAAGAAAATCCGCTCAGTTTCTTACATATTTCCAAACCTGAAATTGATTTACCTAACGATATCGATGTATATTCGGATCAGGTTTATCTTGGGGGTAAAGCCTATTTACAGCAATTTATTCAGCAAGGCTTGCTCTCTCACGATGATCATGCGAGATATTATATTTACCAAATCCAAACGTGGGAAACCACACAGACTGGTCTCGTCTGTCTTACCTCAGTACAAGATTATGCAAATAATATCATCCACAAACATGAAAACACCAGACCCGAGAAAGAGAGGGATCGCTATAAACACATCACTTGTCTGCAAGGACAAATATCACCGGTTTTGCTCACTTACCAAGATGATGACCTACTGCATTCGCTCCTGGTTGAGCAGACGGCTTCCGCTGCGCTTTACACAGTCAAAGATCGCAACAACAACACGCATTTATTGTGGCCGCTTGCGCCTGAGGCTAGTCATCGCATTGAGCGCGCGTTCCAATCGCTGCCCGCTTTTTATATTGCCGATGGCCATCACCGCTTCAGCGCCGCCCTACTCGCCGCAGACTTAGAAAACCCGCAGGCCTCTAGCAATTACTGTCTTTCCGTATTATTTCCGGCAAACGAGTTAACGTTACTGGGCTATCACCGAGTTATTTGCAAAATTCCTTTAGCACCAGAACAATTTTGGCATGAAATGACCGAACGATTTGTTATTCAATCCCGTGTTGCACCGCATGCACCAGAAAGAGACCACCAATTCTGTCTGTATTATCAAGGATATTGGCATTTGCTTACCAGCAAAAACTATTTTACCGATCCCAAAAACCCGGTTTCACAGCTGCCCGTTTCCATTCTTAAACAGACTTTTCTCGAACCCATTTTAGGGATAATCGATGAACGCACCGATGACAATCTAGATTTTGTTGGCGGTCCCCATGCCTTTAATGAAATGGAAATATTGGTGAATCAAAATCAATTCCAATTGGCAATAGCCGTCAAGCCCACCAACATGAACGCACTGCTAACCATCGCAGAAGCCAACCAAGTTATGCCGCCTAAATCAACTTGGTTTGAGCCTAAGTTACTAGATGGCTTGGTGAGTTATCTTTTTTAGTCATTACTAGGACTTACGATAAACGATGCTAGGCGAGGCAAAAACGAGCGAAAATCGGGAGTGTATATGAACATACATGACCGATTTAAGTTACACCTACATGACCAGCTCGTCCCGGTAGTAAGCGTTCGATCTTTTTAAATTGCTCATCACTCAGTTCGTGGCGACGCATTCAACATCCTAGTCAATTTGAAACCTAGCCATGATAGAGGAAAAATTTAGCTTGTGAAGAGACAGAGAAATTTGATTTGGTGTATTACGGCGCTCCTGCGCCTAATACACCCTACCGTTGTCTTTTGCTGTTACACCTACATGACCAGATTCAAAAGCGACATCGCGCCAA
>CAYGNG010000016.1:0-50059 GCA_964351225.1 uncultured Gammaproteobacteria bacterium | reverse complement strand
CTGAGCTATTTGGCCGTTATGTTTGACATCCTGTCGCAACCCACAAGGCTTCTACTATGTTAGGACTTACGCAAAACGCGCTATGCGTTCCTCGCAAGGACAGCGGTCTTTCGTCCTCCGATCACAGCTCGCTATTAAACCGATTGTGGGCTCCTGAGTCAAGCCCCGTGGTGACGACGCAACATTTAACCATTATCGGTTGCAGGAGGCACATAGCCCGGTGGTGCCTCGTCACTGTCATCGGAAAACAAAAATTTTTCCATTTCATTCAATAAAAATTGGCGGGCTTTTGGGTCCATTAAATTCAATCGATACTCATTAATGAACATGGTTTGGCGGGCCAACCACATTTCCCAAGCCGCAAGACTAATGTGCTCATAAACACGCTGGCCGATGGCCCCCGGATAAGGGGTATCCTCTAAAGCAGGCGCTTCTCTTTTTAATTTTTGACAAAAGACCAAACGAGATGTCATTTTTTTAAACCTAAATTAGGATAGCGAACGCAATTGTAGCAATAATTTACGCACAGGGGCACTGATCCCGAGATTTTGTTCTGCCGATAGATGAAACCAATCGTGATCGGAGTGCGTAATTTTATTCTTGTCACCAGCGACTTGTAACAGAAGCGGTGAGATATCGAGATGGTAATGGCTAAAAGTATGACGGAAACCGACCATCGGCTTGATGCGTTTAACCGATAATTGTAAGTGCTGTTGGCACCACGGTAGTGCATCTTTTTCGTCAGCGATTTCTGGAAAACTCCATAAGCCACCCCAAATCCCATGCGGGGGGCGTTTGTACAGTAAAATTTTGTCACAAGCATTGCGAATAATTAACATGGTAGTTTGTTTAACCGGTTTATTGGCTTGGCGCTTTTTATTGGGGAATTGGGTTTCAATACCCAACGCATGCGCTTGGCAATGCCGTTGCAATGGGCACTCAGTGCACAGCGGTTTACTTCTGGTACAAGTTAGTGCGCCAAGATCCATAATGGCTTGCGTATATTGTGCTGGGTATTTGTGCGAGGTATATTCATTGGCCAGCTGCCATAACTGATTTTTGACAGCACTTTCTGTCACATTGCCTGCAATAGCGAATACCCGAGTTAATACTCTTTTAACATTGCCATCTAAAATCGGAGCAAATCGCCCAAAAGCTAATGCGCAAATCGCACCAGCAGTTGACTGCCCTATTCCCGGTAAAGTTTGCAGTGTCTGCACATTGTTTGGAATAGTGCCATTAAAATCATGTACGATTAGGTTGGCGGCTTTATGGCAATAGCGCGCCCGCGCATAATATCCTAAGCCACTCCATAACGAGAGCACTTCGTCTACATCGGCATGAGCAAGTGCCGCGACCGTTGGGAATCGTGTCATGAAGCGATTGAAATAAGGGATCACGGTGGTAACTTGCGTTTGCTGCAACATGATTTCAGAGATCCACACGCGATAGGGTGCGGGGTTTTGTTGCCACGGTAGATCTTTACGTCCACGTTGACGATACCACGATAATAATAATCGGCGAAATACTTGGGGTGAAAGAGTTGTGGACATAAATTAATTCTAAAAAGCCAAGTTTGGGGAAATAGCCGTCGCCAGTATACACAATGTTGGATTTATTGGCCAAGATATGTCGTGATTTCAGGGTGGGTTGATTTCTCATCATTTGATTCCTCAGGATCAAACTCACTCATTGACAAGTCAACTGAAACGGAGGGAAGGCGGTTGACTCGATCGAAAAAGCCAACGCCAGGTGATGATCTCAGTGCTGCGGTTTCTTGTCTGTGACTATTATTATCATCATCATCCGCTATTAGCCATTGATGACGGTTGTCTGCTGGTTGTGTTGGCGCAAAGGTCGCTTGCAATGCCTTTAGCTTTATCAGAGTGCGGTTATGTTGCCATTGACGATACGTAAGCAAGATCTTTTCCCATAATTTTCCCAACCAGCTTTTTTTGTTATATTTTTCTGAATACTGAGGGTTACAATTATTTAATTTATCGACAGTCCAATTCAGTAACGATAACAAAGCCTGCGCAACAGCTCGTTTATCATTGATTGCAATTTTCTTTTCGCCACTTCCTACCGTATTGCTTGTTGATTTGATTACCTTGTATTCTTCAACAGAAGAGCCATTTTTGCGGTAGACGGTATCGGGTATTTCAGTGGCGTCACTGACGAGTGTTTTGCCCCGCTTGTCTTTTTGTAGGAAGAGAGAAGCGACCTGTGGTGCATCAAAATTTTTTAAGGCATCGAAAAAGTGTTGTAAAGTGTAACTGCTCTCAAGACTTCCATCGAGACAATGTTTAAAAATCTCGTGTATGGGTGTTCTATTGTTATTATCTCGTGCTATGAGAAGCGATTTATAGTTTGTGTGGTTGAGGATTTCGATGACGTCGCGTGTATGATTCGAATCAGATGTGTTGCCACTGCTATCGGTAGGAATAGTCGGTCGATGATTAAAATCCATCATGGCAATATAATGAAAAATATTTCTGCCGTTATTGTCGATTATTTTAAAATGGTCGCTATGTGGATATTTTTGGTAGTCACAGGTATGCGCCGCTAATTCTAGCAATTGTTTTGAGGAATCACACTTTTCTGACATAACACAACATAAATAACCGATGTCACTACTATTATAGTGTACAATATTTTTCTTATGAGATTATTGCTTGCTCAAATTGCCAGTGGTTTCAGGAAAGCACCATTTCCACAGTTTAATCCGTTTGTTACACTGCAGTTTCTGTTCTGGGTTAAGTGTTCATGAAGATAAGAGTCATTTTATCCATTTTAGTCATGTTATTCGTGATCGCGGCGAGGGGTAGCGCCGAAACAAGTGTGGCGATTTCTGCGCCGGTATTATCCGAGCAAGCGGCAGTTAACACTTTATTAAAGCGCACGGTTGGCGCCCTCAAAAAGCAAGATTATCAGGCTATTGTTACTATTTTTGCGACCAAAGATCCGGTTGTTATTGTGGGTAGCCACCGTATGATGGATTTGGCGGCCGTGCAGCATTATTGGAGTCATCAATTATTGCAACGCCCCGATCCGATTGCTCGTCTCGATCTGAAACCCAAAGGTGAAATGTTTATCGAGCATTTTACCCAAGATATGATTTTTATCAGTTTTGCGGTGCAAATCGATTGGCAAACTCAAAAAAAGGTGGCCGCGACCAATGATGGCTATTGCTCAGTGGTTGCTAAACGACAAGGTAAGGATTGGAAACTGTTATCCTGTCACTGTGCCATGACAGAGCAGAAGGCCTCGGATAATGCTCGCAGCAGCTATCAAATTGCCGGTTTCATCCTGTTTTGGGGATTAGTTTTAGGCGCGGCATTGTTGTTTGCTCTGCGACGTGTAGATGCTAAACCAGGTGTTTGCTGATCAATGATCTTGGAGAGCAATAATGATGAAAAATAATTCCCAAACGCCATTTGCCATCAAATCATTTGTTCGCCGCACTGGCCGCCTTTCTTGGCGTCAGCGCCAAGCGTTGGCTTGCCATTGGTCAGGCTATGGCGTTGCGATGGAAAAAAAATTAATAAATCTCGATGATTTGTTTAATAGGAAAGCCCCCAAAATTTTGGAAATTGGTTTTGGGATGGGACACACTTTATGTGAATTAGCCCACAGCCATCCAGATAAAGATTTTATTGGGGTGGACGTGCATTTGCCAGGGATAGGCTCCTTACTTGCAGATTGCACCGAAAAAGCGCTGACCAATGTCAAAATCTTTAATGCCGATGTGTTTGATTTATTACGTTTTTGTATTGCCGATAATACCTTAACCGCCGTGCTATTATTTTTCCCCGATCCATGGCCGAAGCGGCGACACCATAAGCGTCGTATGGTGCAAACGCCTTTTATCGAATTGCTTGCAACCAAGTTATTACCCGGCGGTTTGCTTCATATAGCAACGGATTGGTCTCCTTATGCCGAGCATATTCAAACCGTGATGACGCAGGCTGATTGTTTCCGCGTGGCGCCGAGCGAAGAAGTAGCAGGTGTTTTGCCAAGGCCCATGACCAAATTCGAAATTCGTGGCAAAAATCTGGGACACCCGATTCAAGATTTTTTATACAATAGAATTGTAACTATTCACCCAAAACTTACAGCAGCATCAAAAACATAACGACAGCACCGTGGTAAGGCAAAACCTCAATATCTCATCCAAATTGGATTGGTAAGATACATATCACTGCCAACAATGTACTCTTTCCCATGGTAAGACAAGCGCTGCACGTAAGCGATTTTTTTAGCGGGTACGTTTTCCTCTGGTTTTGGCCAAATATACATGATCCAGGTCTCGGGTTTATTTTTTAATTGTTGTATCATTTCGTGTACGGTTTGATTCCCCGCCCAATCGCGAAAATCAAGAATGTTCCGCTCGGGTAAAAACGGCGGAAAAGGTGTGGAATCTGGGAAAGAGGGGTCAAAGATCAATGTCCCGTCCATATCGAAAACGTAGACGGCAATATCCTGGTAGATGTAAGGGCCTGCCCGATTGGAAAAAGCCTTCGTAGCTTTTTGTATTCCCTCGCGCTGGATCAGCCGAACCGCTGCACCCACTGTCTGCTTGATGAAGCTTTTCTCTACCCGCATGTTGTAAATACCACTGCCTATCATATACTTTTTACCATTAGGCGCTTTAACCTGCATCACGTAGGATGTTTTCCAGTGGGGAAGAATTTGATTGGGCTCCGCCCAATAATAGTGGTACCACCCAGAGTGGCTAGGCTCTGATTTCGTAATTGCCAGGAGATCTCGAAGAATCAGTTTGCCATTAAGGTCATGCAGAGTTAACCAATTTCTTGTCTCAAGATATGGCTCAGCGGCATGAAAAATACAGGTACCATTTAGGTCATAAATAAAAATATAACGTGAGTTACTAAACCACTGTGTATCTTTCCTGAATAGGGGGTACGCTTTATCACCAAGACGATGAAACAGGTTAGCGGCATTTTGCACATAGGTAACCAATTCCCGAGTTTGAGCAAATTTATATTCTATGAAAGTGTTTTTGGGAGCTGAGAACACGAATGTTACGTGAAACAGCATATAACAGATAAAAAGATAAGAGCCTATTTTACCTTTCCTCATGCTATTATTGCTTCTCTACTTTTAAAACTAATAATGGATTTAAAATTGAAAATGAAATTGAGCCCAATTGCCATGATGGTTGAAAACGTCAGAGAGGAATTAAAGATTGGTATCATATAAGTGGGCACTTTGAAATAAAGTGTTGGCAGGATATCGACACTTAAACCAAAGATTAAAGACAAGCCTAAGATAAAGGTCATTTTTAAATTGGGTTTGGTTTGGATCATGATTTGAATACCCGAGAGCAACATAAAAGAAACAACGAATAATAATATGGCTCCCATCACAGGCCCAGGCATAATTGAAAATAACGCAGAAAGTTTAGGCGAAAATCCAAACAAAAAATAAACCGCACCAATGACAATTCCAATTATTCGACTGGTGACACCGGTTGCGGCACTCAAACCCACATTACTTGCGGACGTATCTGTAGCCATTCCGCCAAGCAGCCCACCAAGCGTCACACTCACGGAGTCAGCTAACAATCCTTTTGAAATAGAGTTCATATCAGGTTCATGCCAATTTTCATCATTAATTTTTTGCGCCATTGTTAAATTACCAACGGTTTTTAATGCCCCAACCAAAGAAACGATCAGAAATGGCACGATAAGGTCTTGACGAAATGTAAAAACGAATAAGGTATCCCAGTGCCCAGGTGCGGCAACAAGCGGTGACCCAAAAACATGCTGTAGGACATCACTTGACAGGAGTCCTAAAAAATAACTTAAGGCGTAGCCAACACCCATGCCGATTAACACACAGTACTGTTTTAAGCTGGATGACGACCAGACATTAACGCATACCATGACAAAAAGCGTAGTGGCAGAAATAAAAACGAAGGTTAAATTAATTTCATCGCCACTGTATTCGACGCCCATAAATTTTGACACGGCAATTGGCATCAATGAAATCCCGACCATAAATACCACTAGGCCGGTAATTTCATGAGGAAACAAACGACGAATGTAACGGATAACTTTAGCAAAGCAGGCTTCAAATAAGCCAGCAATGAGAATCATTCCATGCATTAGCGGAAGGCCTCCAAGCCAGGCCGCTTGAAGCGAAACAGATAAAAAATTCGGACCGCATAAATTAGGAACCAGATAGCCAGATCCGATATATTGAGAACGGAGGGACTGTAAAATTGTTCCGATGCCTGCAGCAATCATCGTAAAAGCAACCAATCTTTGCGCATCGGCAAAGTTTCCATCTATAGCGCGGATTACAATGACGGGCAAAACTATCGTGCTCGACATAACAAAAATATGCTGAATGGCAATCAGCACAATAGTACTAAACGATGGTATATCATCGAGTCCATGCACAATATTGTCTGGGGTTTGCATGGTTAGAGCGCACTCCTTTTTAGTTGCGTATTACAACGAGGTTAAATAGTTAACAAAACCCTAAGCACCAGCGTAAAAGGATGATACTCAGTCCATCATCAGTCAAGGTTTTTATTTTTTCTCATGCTTAGGGCCTGTTTGCCATTGTTTGCAGATAACTTGAAATTCAGCAAGATGGCTTATGCGGGGAATCCGCACGTTCGGTTCTGAGGAGGGGTTTGCTGGGGTGATCCAGCCGATCCACTTAAGCCAAAAATACTACAGAAAATACATAACACTATTATTGTAATACCGATGGCCGCGGTCGGTTAATTTAAAATGCGTATCATCAAGTTCCATCATACCATCCGCAATGGGTTTTTCTAATAACAGCAAGAGGCTGTCATTCGATAGCCCGGTTCTCGTGTGCCAGAGTTGTAATGGGATGGGTGCTTTCAGCCGCAAGACGTTGATCATGAATTCAAAAGCGATTTCCTCGGTGGCGACGGTGGTTTTTCCGGCGATAAAATTAGACGTATCTTGTAAATAGTGCTTGGGATGCTTTATCTTTTGCATTCGGTGGATCCCTCCTGCTTGGGTAAAGTCGGTGATCTTACTATGGGCGCCGGCGCCAATTCCTAAATAATCGCCAAATTGCCAGTAGTTTACGTTATGCAAGCAGTGCAAGTTTGGTTTGGCATAAGCCGATATTTCATAATTGAAATAGCCGGCCTGGTGCAGTTGCTCTGTGCCAACCAAGTGCATATCGGCACAGAGATCATCTTCTGGTAAAGCGGGGGGATGGCGATGAAACGCAGTATTAGGTTCTAAAGTGAGTTGATACCATGAAATGTGTTGTGGCTGATGCGCTATGGCCGCTTGCAAATCAGCCAAGGCCGCAGCCAGAGATTGCTGTGGTAAGCCAAACATCAGATCAATATTCACGTTAGTAAAATTGGCTTGCGCTATCTCGATGGCGCGATGCGCCTCTTTTTCATTGTGTACTCGCCCTAAGGCGCGTAATTGCTCGGGATCAAAACTTTGAACGCCAAGAGAAAGCCGATTGATACCCGCTTGGCGATAGCCCTGGAATTTGCTTTGCTCAACCGTTCCGGGATTGGCTTCTAAGGTTATCTCCATATGCGGCGCGCAAGCGATGCGTTGTTTAATTTCTTGAATTAAATGCGTTATGGCGCTGACAGAAAATAAACTGGGTGTGCCACCGCCAATAAAAATGGTGTGTAACATGCGATCGGAAACCAGCGGGAGGTCATTGCTCAAATCTTGAAGCAAAGCATTTATGTATTGTTGTTCAGGCACCGGTTGTTTTAAAGGATGTGAATTGAAATCACAATACGGGCATTTGCTCAGGCACCACGGCAGGTGGATATAAAGCGACAAAGGAATATTCGTTGCACTAAGTTGTGGTATCATGGCAGTTAACGATCGCTTTGCTCTGGACAAACCGTTGACATTCTCGCCATCCCAAGAGTAATTGTCAACAGCCTTTAAGAATAGGAGAAATCAATGAAAGTAAAAGTTGCCATCACCGGTGCCGCAGGCCAGATAGGGTATGCCTTATTATTTAGGATTGCTTCCGGACAAATGTTTGGACCCAACGTGGAGGTGGATTTACATTTATTGGAGCTAGAACCTGCCCTGCCGGCTTTACAGGGTGTGGCGATGGAGTTGCAAGATTGTGCTTTTCCACTGTTGAAAAATATTGTGTGTACTTCGGATCTCAATGTGGCGATGAATGGCGTCAATTGGGCGGTATTAGTCGGTGCGGTTCCGCGCAAGCAAGGGATGGAGCGTTCCGATCTGTTAACCATTAATGGTAAAATATTCACAGCGCAAGGCCAAGCCATCAATAAAAATGCCGCTGACGATGTTCGCGTATTTGTCGTGGGTAATCCGTGTAATACGAATTGTTTAATTGCCATGAATAATGCGCCGGATGTGCCAAATAGCCGATTTTATGCTATGACCGCATTAGATGAAAAACGCGCGGTTGCGCAATTAGCTTTAAAAGCTGGGGTCGATACCACCAGCATTAAAAAATTGGCAATATGGGGTAATCATTCTGCCACTCAGTATCCGGATTTTTATAATGCTGAAATCAATGAAAAGCCAGTTATTGAGGTGATCCAGGATGAACCTTGGTTACAACAGCACTTTATTTCAATAGTACAGCAACGTGGTGCCGAAATTATTAAAGCACGCGGGGCTTCTTCAGCGGCATCTGCTGCTAATGCCGCCGTGAGCTCTATCTATAATTTGACGCATGATACACCTAAAGACACCAATTTCTCTGTCGCAAAATGCTCCGAGGGTGAGTATGGTATTGAAGCGGGGTTAATTTTTTCGTTTCCAAGCCAGGTGACTGCCGGACAGCTGACGGTGGTAGCGGGCATTGCCCATAATGCCTTTAGCCAAGATAAAATTAAAGCAACTTATGAAGAGTTGCGCTCAGAGCGAGATGCCGTTAAAGAGCTGGGTTTGATCTAAAACGGCTGTGGATGATGAAAAGCAAGCATTTTTTTGTCAGTCTTTTGTTGATAACGAGCTGGTGTTATGCCGTTCCTGAAAAAAATTTATGGGATATCTGGTTGCCATTTGATTTTTCATCAAAAGCAACCATCGATCACCATATCTACAACAGCTGGTTAAAGAAATACGTTAAGACTTATAAAGGTGCGACCTTTGTCGCGTACGACAAAGTCTCGTTAGAAGATGTTAAGCGGTTAAATAGCTATTTATACTATCTGCAATCATTAAAAATTTCCCAATATAATCGTCATGAGCAAGAAGCTTACTGGGTAAATTTGTATAATGCGCGCACCATTGCCACAATTTTGGAAAAATACCCAGTGCGTTCAATTCGAGATATTACTTATCGCGTGGGTTTATTCTCTGGCTTATTATCGCCAGGGCCTTGGCAGCATAAATTGATGAATGTTGAGGGTAATGATCTTTCGCTTGACGATATTGAGCATCGAATTCTGCGCCCTATCTGGCAAGATCCACGCCTCCATTATGCTTTAAACTGTGCTGCAATGAGTTGCCCTAATTTGCGAGCGCTAGCCTTTACTGGTGCGAATATCGAGGCGTTGCTGGATACCAGTACTAAAGAATTCGTTAACAGCACGAAAGGCGTCAAAATTGAAGATAATAAAGTACTGGTTTCAGAAATTTATCATTGGTACCGGAAAGACTTTGGTGGTGCTGGTCGGCCTATTCTCACTCACATCGAAAAGTATGCCAGCGATGATTTACGAATTAAGCTTAAAAAGTTTACGACTTACACGACGATGCCTTATGACTGGCGGCTCAATGATTATTTACGAGCGGAAATCACGAAAGATATCAAGTAGTTCCCCATCATCAGCCGCGCCGGATACTCAGGAGTTCCTCACTATCTAACACATAATTTTTACCACAAAACTCACAGCGGATATCAATGGTTTTGTGTTCAGAGACGAGCGATTCTACCTCAGCTGGCGAGAGGGATTGAATGGTCGTGATCATTCTTTCGGTGGAGCACTGACATGAAAATTGTATCGGTTCTTCATTAAAAAGTTGGATTTGGTATTCAGCAAACAATTTGGAAAGCAATGTTGGGTTATCGTAATGCAGTAATTCCTGATGCGACAAGGTTTCTGCAAATAGGAGCACTTCTTCCCAGGTCGCTAATGTTTTTTGTTCATCCGCATGACTGGGTAATATTTGCAAAAGCAGTGCGGCGCTGTGCTGTTCATCGGTCGCAATTAATATCCAGGTTGGAATTTGCTCCGACTGGCGAAAATAATCCATCAATGAGTGCGCAATACTTTGTGAATTTAATTCGGTGATCCCTTCATAGCGTTCGCCTTTTGCTTCTGGGATAAGCGTAATTAGTACAAAGCCTGGGGTAAAGGCTTCTAAGGGGTTATTTTCGATAGATTTTGCATCGTCTGGCCAACGAAGATAGCCACGGATCCCGTGATGTTGATTGCATTGGCTTAACATTAATTTAGATTGATCTTTATTTTGGATTTGCAGATTGACTCGGGTATTGGTTTTAATCGTTCCGGCTAAGAGTGGGCTCGCGGTCAAGCATTCTATGAAAAGTGATTTTAATTCAGGGGCAATGTTTTGATACAGTATGGCATCATGAAGACTGGCATTGAGCCGGACTAACTGGCCGCGAATGGGCGAGTCTTTAAATAAAAACCGTTGTAAATGATCACTGGTCATCTGGTGTTTCCTAAAAATGGGCACAGGGTAAGACTTAATATAAATGTTATCAGTAATTTAATAGAGTGGGGGGTCTTTTGGGCCCGCAATAGCGCGGGCAAACTGTGGAATAGCCCCATATAAATCAATGTGCTAGCTGTCAATAGGTGAATGGCTGCCGGTAAGAATTCGCTGGTGGTGCTGGTTCTCGTCTGTTGAAGAAGCATCCCAATGGCTATCCCCAGTGGGGTCATGAATGAAAACAAGAGGTATAAGCGCCACGGGTGAATGCTTATCGTGGTATTTTTCTTTAAAAACCAAGCGACGGCAAAACACTCTGAGCCTTTATGGGCGTAGATTGCAATCAATAGTGCAATGGTGCTGGGCACAATGGTGCTTTCACCGAGTGCGGCACCGGTAAATAAAGCGTGTAAGCACATGATCCCGACCATAATATAGACGTAGGTGGGTTTTGACAGTTTTTTTGAGGCAATGGGATAGCTAAAACGTTTTTCAAGGTAATATAACGCCAGAGTGATCAGTAAACAGAGCGATAATGTCAGCAAATAGTTATATCTGGGGCATATGTTTTTGACGTGGGCAAAAGCTTCGGGCAGTAATTGAAAGCCGGCAATTCCTAAGAAGATCCCGCTTGCTAAGGCTTCGCCATATAACGAAGCGCTACGGCTGTCACCAGCGAAGGGGGATTTGTGTGTTGGCGCTAACAAGGGGATGCGGCCAATGGCTAAACTAAACCCTAAGAGGATTAGAAGTGTACTAATTTTGACTACAAGAAGGAGCATGAGCCGCGGCTATCCCAAAAAAACGTTATGTTATAACAGTTGATAAATTGTTTGCAATGACTACGGCCTGTCAACAATTGCTTTTTTGCCCGTTTCAAGGCTCTCGGTTCATAAACATAAAATTAATGAATTAACAAATATATTTACTTTAGAGTTTTTGTATAAGCGATGGATCTGGGGTGTCTGTTCTGTTAGTATCCAAACTGTTGCTGGGAGCACCAGTCCACAATAAATAAAACGATGAGAGGATATTAAGATGTTAATTGGAGAAGAAAAAGAAGCAAAATTTCAAACGGCTGAATGGGATTCTGTCTATGACTCAGTGCGGAGCCAGTTTAAAAAAACCAGCCTAGCCGAATTAGAGATTGGCGAATGGCTTAAGATCAAAAATTTAGCCAGACTTACTATTTGTGATTATATCATACTGCATTATGGGCTAGTGCCAAACGCAGCAGGGCTCGATCGAGTTAAAACATTGTTGAGCGATCACCCAGACTATTCTGTGATAGCCTCACGCTTAGATGCAATCCAGTGTAATGCACTGTCTTCTCGTCAAGCATTTATGGCAGCGGTCATTGGTGCAATTTATCCAAATCTGAACGTGACAGAAGACCTATTGATAGAACTAGAATCTGCAAAAAACCGTAAAGGTCGAAAAGGCATAGACATGAGTGCTGGCGTGCTGTTTAAGTGGGTTGATTCTAAAGGCAATGAGATATTGGTTTCTCCCATCAGCGCACAAACATCTAAGTACGGTGGTGTATTAGCTGAAACGAATGGCGCAATAGAAGGCGATGAGACTGCGCTTGCAACAGCGGTGCGTGAATCTGGCGAAGAACTTTTTGGCAATATCCATTGCTATTCTGAAGATGTTGGATCCATGTTTAATAAAGTGATGGATGCTATTGCGGTACCAGCTAAAATTCATGTGCAACATAATGTTATCGGTCATTCATTTTTAGATGCTATTAAGCACTTAGCTGGCGATGCATTGTTTACGGCTAAAAAAAACAAAGGGCCAGAGCCTTCTGCGTATGAAAAATTTGTGATTATTGCTGAATTCACCACGGATAATGCAGAGCAAGATGGGTTGATGACTCAATTTTTGCAAGAAGTTCAAACTAATTTGCGAAAAAGAACGAATCTTTACCAAGCGGTCTGTTCGTTAGCATTTAGTAAAGATGACACGGCTAAAAAATATAATGCATTGAAAACGATGCCTGCAGAAGTGGCTCAAGTAATTGAGCAGACACCAGAGGTAATTGAGCAGACACCAGAGGCAAGCAAACAACAGTTAATTAAGACTATCACAGACTCCAAGATCAAACTTGACGGCGCGGTGGATTTACCAGCTGTTGGGCGAAAAGTTTCAGACGCATTAACTGCAATTATTGTTGCAGCTGACGCAGAAATCAAAGCAATAGAAGATGCCTCTGTTTCAGAAGACGAGCAAAAATCTTCTGAGGCTTCTGATGCTGGACAAGAAACACCAGAGGAGAAAAAAAGCAAGGCTATTGATGCAGTTAAAGCTAAAGCCATTGAACAAATTATGCCAATGGTATATTTCTTAGCTGAAATCAGCGAGCATAATGCTGTTTTCCAAATGCCACTTGAAGACGCTAAATTGCTTTTTAATACTACCTATTATGGGGTTGGTGAGAAAGTGAAATTGAAACATGAGCTCCTTGATGCGAAATTATTAGGTGATAGCGATGAAGTAGCGAAAATTGAGAGAAAATTAACAGTATTCGAAGCTGTGATTGAGGACGCTCTAAAAAATAAAGCTAAACTTTGTTATTTGGGTTACTACACCATGGATTCATATGATAGTGGTATTATCCCGGGTGATCCAGCAAGAAAGCTTGATAATAATAACCCAGCAGAAAACTCTGGTAATAACCGGTTTGCACAAGATGGTAATCCAGATCCAGATTCAGATTTAGATTTAGATGACGTTTTGCCTGCTGATAGATTCCCTGACACAAGATTTTCTCGTAGTAGTCAGCAACTTTTCAGCGGATCATCATCTTCATCGTCATCTACTAATCGTCAAACATCGCCGAGGGGTAATCAGGGATTATTTCCCGAGCAGGAATTATCGTCGTCATCTGACGAAAAGGATAATAAGACGACGACAAATAAGGATAGTTGTTTACGCCGATGGCTTGGTTTTGGCAGGTAAATAAACGCACCGTAGCCTTGCGCGTCTCCTTATTGCGAGGAGGCGCACGGCGTAGGCGTGGCAATCCATTTTTCCGACTGGATTGCTGCGCTTGTGCTTGCAAGGGGGTGCCTTTTGAGCGTGGATCACATCGTGCCTATATCCGTAAAAGATTTTTTTAAAACCGTTAATCCAACCAGCGAGTTCAGCAAAAAACTAAGCGAGGTTGTTGGAAAATTAACACAATATCCTCCCAGTAATCGCGATACGAGCAGTTCGAAAAATTATTTTTCGAGCTATCGGAATAATACCTCTCCTGACTCTGCGATATTGCTGGAGATGATTTTGGATTTTTTGTTTTATAATAGAGATTATTTTTTCAATAACCCGGAGGAACTTCCAAACGAACGTCGTCTTGCCTCTGCATTTCATTTGGATTTCCATTCATCAAAATATGCAAAAAAAGTATTTAATAAAAGCTTTTTAAAAGCGTTTTACAAGACAGTAAATCCAAGCAACGATCCTAAGCAACCCCAAGCCGTGTTGATATGGCCCCTTATTAGAGGATGGCTTTCTATTCACCTCTCCTCTGGCGGCAATTGTATGGCTCGCTGTGGCTACCTATTTATAGAGCTTGGGAAATTTTTTGAAGCACATCGTATTCCATATCGGTTGGTTCACCGCTTCACATTCGATCAGGCTTGGATAGAAATTGAGGGCCAGGATGGCACCATGATATGGGATCCCTTAACCAATCCCACGATTTTGCTAAGCCGTGATGAATACCAAGAAATAATTGGTATTTTAGAAAAGCAAGCCAAAAGAACCAAAATACGACCTCCGACAGGCTATAATAGTGAAGCGGCTGTCCGGTGTTTTAACTATAAAAAAATCAGTGATACCGAGTTGCATTGGATGACTTTCACAGGAACAAAGGAAGAAGTGTTTGCGACGGTTCATATTTGCTTACTTCCGCCGGGGCAGGATTATAAAATATATACGCTAACGGAATTTTATGTTTCCCACCACCTGTTGGATAGGGTTCTTAGAGGGATCCCACCGTTTGTTAACAGTATTCGTGCGTTATTCTCGATATCACCATGTGAGGCTGATTCCGAAGAAAAGTGGGTTAACAATGAATGGAGCGGCATATTCGGAGAGCGAGTTCGAAAAGAAATCGAGGATTATAATGAGCCAGGCTATGATCCTTTTTGTGCAGAGGCTGATCCGTGCTACTGGGCAAAGGAACAAGAAAAAGCTTGTCAAGAAACCGCTAGCGAGCTGAAACGTTACACCAAATGTTGGCACAAAAAATTAGGTAAAGCGCTGTTCGATTTTCTTAGACAAGCCCCGTCCTTGTATGCAGAATGCTCTGAGCCAAAAGCACAACCCAAGCCACCCACCCAACAAACTTTTTCGGCGCGATTTTTTGAAAAACCAAGAGTACCCCAGCCGAGTCTCAAAAGAAAACAAAAAAAGCAACGCCGAAAAAAACTTAAAAGACAACAAATAGAGAGAAAATTATTCCCCTAGATCGTGTACGTGCACCTTACTGCTTGGTCATTGTAAAGGTATAGCCCTCTTCGGAAGCTGGGTTGCCAGTTATGTGGATCTCGTAGCTTCCTTTTATCATCGAACAACCGCTCATCGGAGCGCTGTCCATGACAATGAGCGTTTGATTGTTTAAGCCATCAAAAATAAAGTCGTTTGTTGTTTTATCGAGGTGGAAAGCCGCGGTAATAGCACCGTTATTAAATTTGCAGTTGAGGTCATTCGGAGTGATGGATATTGTTCCGGAAGGATCCGTTGGGAGCATTGCCATTAAAAAACCATCACTGAAAGGTTCTAGGATCACATGGTTACCGCTAAAATTTAGCGTACCGCGAGGGACCGAAGATTTTAATTTTTGATAAACAGGAGTAACATTTTTTACTGAAAAAAGATCAGGAGTGACCGTCGCTGCAGCATAGGCAGGAATACTGCAAAACCCAAATAAAAAAACAGCAGCAAGGTATTGTTTTGATTGTTTCATAAAAGGAACTCCTAACATAAAGTTATAGAAAAGGATTGTCCACTGAATTATTTTAGCACAAGGCGATTAAGTTTGCATGATTTTTGACCATGAGCTCGAGGCGACAGATAAAGCGGTAACCATATGAAACCAATTGAAAAAAAAGAGGCCGCCTGACGTGCGGCCCAAAAAGATGGTAATGTGTTTTTAAAAACCTAACGATTCTGCCGTTCGCGGATTTCGTCTAAGGTTTTGCAGTCAATGCATAAAGTGGCTGTTGGTCTTGCCTCAAGTCGACGGATCCCGATTTCGATACCGCAATTTTCGCAAAAACCATACTCGTCTTCTAAGATCCTATCGAGCGCTTCGTCGATTTTTTTGATGAGTTTACGTTCTCTGTCGCGTGCGCGTAGCGCTAAGCCAAATTCTTCTTCTTGAGTGGCTCGGTCATTGGGATCAGGAAAATTGGCGGCTTCATCTTGCATTTGATTGACAATGCGGTCCACTTCTTCCATAAGGGATTGCTTCCACATCGATAGAATGTTACGGAAATGCGCTTTCTGAGCCGTACACATATATTCTTCACCTTCTTTTATATCATAAGGTGAAATCCCCATTATCCCTATCGTGGTGGAAATGGATGGCTGTATCGGTAGTGAGCTTGGCTCTGGTGGCAACACTTCGTCTAAAATGCTACTTATTCCAGAAGCCGATATCGGTTCAGATTTATACTTATATTCTTTCTTTGGCGGTGCAGCAGGTGGTGATTGTTCCATAGTTTTTTCTATTTTTGCCCTGGTTGTCGTTGAGGGGGGGGTAAGTTTTTTTTCTTTTTTAACTGCGTGTAAATCCACTACGTTTGTAATTTCAGTAATCTCTTTTTTATCGCTGTTATCAGGGTTGGTTGTGGTCTTTGATGCGGTAACCGAGTGATTTTTTTCAATAGGTGGTTTTCCGGCTGGGTTATCCGTGGTTACCTTTTTTTTAGGGGTTGCTTTTTCAGCGGTCTTTTTAGGCACCACCTTAGATTTCGCCACTTGCTTAACCGGTGCTTTTTTAGTAGCGGATTTTTTTGTCACGGCCGATTTCTTTTTGGCAGTTTTCTGGGTCGATGTTTTTTTAGCGGCTGATTTTTTAACAGCGGTTTTCGCTTTTTTAACGGCAGCTTCCTGGTTCGTAGACTTTTTGCTTGCCACTTTACTTGTTGTTTTTCGAGCCGATTTTTTTGTCGCAGATTTTGCAGATGACTTCTTACCTGATCCAGCCATTGCTATGCTCCTCAATATGACAATCCCTATTGTTAGAGTCTGTTGATATTTGCAGCCAAAAAAGCAAATGTCAGCAGACCCTATTAAGCTAATAAGATTAGGGGTTAAACAAAAAGAAAGCAAGGATAAACCTTCAAAAAAAAATAGCAAGAAGTTTTATTAGGGTCTGTTGCCATTTGCTTTTCCGTAGCGAAAATGGCGATAATTTACCAAGTTTTTCGTTTGAACGAGGAGAATAGTGACTCCTATTTGACGAGTTCAAACGAAAAACTTGGTAAAGAGAGTGACATTTGCAACCGAAAAAGCAATTGTCAACAGACCCTATTATGGCCGCTATTTTTTGCAGCGTGCGGAGGTCACTCGGTCAAGATTTGCAAGGTCGGGTTGTGTGTGGATGTCGTGGTAACCCTGATCTGAAAAAAGTTGTCGCAGTGCAGCGGCTTGGGTGTGGCCGTGCTCAAAAGCAATCAACCCATTGTTTATTAAAAATTTTTTTGCCAGAGGGGTGATTTGGTTGAAGGCGGCTAAGCCATTATCTTCAGCAAATAGTGCTCGCTCTGGCTCAAAGTGTAAGGCGGGACAGGATGCGGCAGCCGGATCGGTATTTGAGATATAGGGAGGATTGCTGATAATGGCAGAATATTGTTGCGGAGGTACTGCAGATAACCAATCACCTTGAAAAAAAGCGACATTATGGATTGCTAACTTTTTGGCATTTGCTTGGGCGACGGCCAGTGCTGATGCCGAGAGATCGGTTGCATGAATTTGCCAGTGTGGTCGTTCAATGCCTAGGGCCAGCGCGATGGCTCCTGATCCGGTGCCCAAATCTAAAATCTGGCATTTTGCGGTGCTATCGAGTTGCTGTAACACCAGTTCAACCAGTAATTCGGTTTCAGATCTTGGGATCAGAGTGTCTTGTGTCACGGTCAGCGGCAGTGACCAAAACTCTTTTTCGCCGACCAAATAGGCGACGGGAATTGATTGCCTGCGCTTGGCAAGTAATTCACGAAACTGCTGGTATTGGGTTTGAGTGATGGGATCGCGATGTTTTGCAATAAGAGAAGCGCTGTTACAGTGTAAAACGTGCGCTAGCAGGATTTCGGCATCAAGGCGCGGGCTATCGCTATATGGTTCAAGAGCCGTTTGTGCTTTACCAATAATGGTCCGAATGTTAGCAGTCATCATGTGCCATGTCAGCTAACAAGTTTGCTTGATGCTCTTGAATTAGTGGGTCGATGACTTGTGATAATGCGCCTTCCATGATTTCAGTTAGTTTGTAAAGTGTTAGATTAATTCGATGATCGGTCAGTCGCCCTTGAGGAAAATTGTATGTTCGGATCCGTTCCGATCGGTCACCACTGCCGACCAGGCTTTTGCGAGTAGCGGCTTGCTCGTCACGTTGCTTTTGTTGTTGTTCATTGAGTAATTTTGCGGATAACAGCGATAGCGCTCTGGCCCGATTTTTATGTTGTGAGCGCTCATCTTGGCACTCGACCACGGTACCCGTTGGTAAATGGGTAATGCGAATGGCGCTATCGGTTTTATTGACGTGTTGCCCACCCGCACCCGATGCTCGAAAAGTATCAATTTTTATATCTTTGGGATCGATAGTAATAGAATCAATATCGTCAACTTCCGGTAAGATAGCAACGGTGCAGGCGGAGGTGTGAATTCGGCCTTGGGACTCTGTTTCAGGGACACGTTGAACACGATGCGCGCCGGATTCAAATTTTAATTTAGAGTAAACACCTTGCCCGCTGATTTTTGCGATAATCTCTTTATAGCCGCCATGCTCGCCTTCATTGGCATTGATAATTTCAATGCGCCAGCCGCGCGCTTCGGCGTATCGGGAATACATTCGAAATAAATCACCCGCAAAAATGGCAGCTTCATCGCCGCCGGTGCCAGCACGAATTTCTAGGAAAATATTGCGTGTATCGTTGTCATCTTTGGGGAGTAGGAGTTTTTGGAGTTGATTGTCTATGGTTTCTAATTCTAAGGTTGCTTGAGTGATCTCATCTTGAGCGAGCGCCTGCATTTCTGGATCGGGATCGTTTTTTAAAGAAAGGGCGGTTTGATAATTAGAATGACATTTTTCATACTGTTGGTAGGTCGTAACTAATTCTTCCAGTTCCGAATATTCTTTGGAATATTCACGAAACTGAGGTTGGTTATTTATTACTTCAGGGATGCCAAGTAAGAGAGCAAGTTCTTCGTGTCGTTCAACCAAGGATTGTAATTTATGCAGTAAGGAAGGTTTCATTTTGTGACTTTTTATCCGAATGTCGGCGCCAGTATAAGAGAAAAAAGCTTAAATACCAACCATTATTTGTGTCGTTTTTACTCTTAGGCAGTGATTTGAGCGGTCACCTTGGGCGGTGAATTAGCAAAAGCATTTATTTTTAAAAACTTTGGTTGCCGTTAAGCTTTACTTAAGTTTCATTTGTTATAGTGACCTTGCAATTTCAGTTGTATAACAAAAACAAGAAACTGTAAAATTTGGGCGTTAACTGTTTGCGAAAAAAGACAATAATAAATGCAAACTTCATTAACGCCCAGTTTTTTTTAGGGTTTAAAATGCAGCCCTACAAAAAAGAATATCATGAGCAAACAAATATCCCCAATCCTTGAGTGAAAAAAGCGCGCACCCAGATCAAACAGTGGCTTAATTTTACGATTAAACCAGCGAGTGATTTTGCGATTTTTTCTAGGCTTCATCTTCCGGTATTTAAACCAAGTTGCCCCATAGCCAATAAACAATTCTTCGCCGGGTTTTATATCGCGCAGTGTTTTAAAGATTAATAGTTTTTTATCGAATTCTTTTAGATAACAAAGATTGGGATCCTCTGAGTGATTAAAACACATGCCATTTCCCAAAGGCATGGCATCCTGTTGTTCGTCCCAATTAAATAAATAGCTTGCAATGCTGGGCAAGGATTTTTTTGCCACTATCACAACAGGGCACTCTTCAACGATGGTGTCTGCTGGGATGAACGTCGAGGCAAACACGCCGTAGCCATGGACACCAGAAATTTGCAATTGCGTGGGGACGCGAGCGAGCGTGGTATTTATCATAAGGCTCCAGAGGTATCTAATATTTGTTTGGCGTGCTCTAGCAAGTCATAATCGCCATCAAATCCGGCTTGTCGCAGTTGCTCGCAGGGATGGTGCATGAGCTTGTTTGTTAAGCTGCGAGCAAACTCAGCGAGGACTGCTTCAGGTTTTGCACCCTTGTCGAGGGCACGCTTAAATTTAGCTAATTCTGAGTCGCGCAAGGTGTTGCACTGTTCCCGATACTCTTTAATAATTGGAATAGCCGCAAGAGAGCGCTCCCAACAAACATAATGAGAAGTGTGCAGGTTAATAATATCTTCGGCATGCAGCGCCGCAAGCTTTTGTTGGTTGCGATTGTCATTCAAAATGGTGTTTAAGGCATCCAAATCATAAAGATAAACATCGCTGAGCTTGCCTACCTCGACTTCTATGTCTCTCGGGCATGCGAGATCAACCATGAACATCGGTTTGTGCTTGCGGTGTTTGATAGCCCGCTCCACCGAGCCTTTGCCTAAAATGGGTAATGGGCTTGCCGTTGCAGAAAAAACCAGATCAGCACGTGACAAATGCTCAGGTAGGGCTTGTAATAAAATGGGCTCTGCGTGAAAGCGTTCAGCAAGCGATTGAGCTCGGCTGAGTGACCGATTGGCGATGATGAGGTGCTGGATGTTTTGTTCACTTAAATGCTTAGCAATTAATTCGATAGTATCCCCTGCCCCGATGAGCAAAGCCGTGTTATCGGCAAGTCGATTAAATAAGCGCTTAGCGAGTAGCACACTGGTATAGGCTAAAGAAACGGAATGGGATCCAAGCGTTGTTTGCGTTCGAACTTTTTTACTGGTTGCAAAGAGGTAGTGTGATAATCGTTTTAACTGGGGGCCTAATGTTCCCACATTTGCTGCAGTTTGGAATGCTTGCTTCATTTGGCCTAGAATTTGCGATTCACCCAACGCCATGGAATCTAAGCCACTGGCGACGCGTAACATATGACGAATGGCATCTTGGCTTTGATGCGTGTAAACATGGCGCGCAAGCGTTGCTTTAGGAATATGGCCGTGGGTACTTAAAAAATGCAGGATGTGTTCGTAATTATCCGTCTCACAATAAATTTCAGTGCGGTTGCAGGTAGAGAGAATAGCCGCTTCTTTGGCAGCACCACTGTGAACGAGATGCGCTAATGGGTAGGCGATAGCCTCTGGCGCAAAGGCCAGTTGTTCGCGCACGTGAAGTGGTGCGGTTTGATGATTTAGGCCACAAGCAAGCAACGGCATCGTTTATTACGCAATGTTATGGTAAGTGATTAATATAGCAAGATCCCCATTCCTAAGGCAAAATGTTGCTGCGTTTTCAAAGAATAATGTGATGAACCATGACAAATGAAAATAATTCTCATTATCGTCTTTTGACGATATGGCTTTTTTGTTTACGCTCGTTGGTGCTCTGCTTATTTTTTTCTGGGTGTGCGATGGTTACGCCTGCACCAGAAGCGAACAAAGAGTTAAGACAAACTTGGCCGCAACGGCAAAATAAATTGCGCGCTATCCGGCACTGGCAGGCGCAAGGCGCTATGGCGGTTCGTGCTGAGAATCAGTCATGGAGCGCCCATGTGGTGTGGCGTTATTTTGCACCCAAGCAATACCACATTGATTTTGTTGCACCGCTTGGTGCGGGTGTGGCGCAGCTGGTTGTTACCCCTGCGCAAGCCCGCTGGCGGGATAGCGATGGCAAGCAATATCATGCGGCAACAGCTGAAACGTTATTGCAACACCAAACCGGATGGCAATTACCTTTAGCAAATCTGATGTATTGGCTACGAGGATTGCCAGCACCAGGGTCATACAACGAGCCTAAATACGATGAGCAAGCGCGCCTTTATCGGTTCTTGCAACAAGGCTGGGTGATTGATTATCCGAGTTACACCCGTGTCGGGACGGTGGATTTACCGAGTCGAGTTGAATTGACGCGAGGTGCGCAATTTAAAATGAAAATAATAATTAACCGATGGGATTGGTCGTGACTTTGGTCTGTTTTTCTCCTGCAAAATTAAATTTATTTTTGCATATTGTTGGCCGTCGGGAGGATGGTTACCATTTATTACAGACGATATTTCAACTATTAGATTATGGCGATACCTTAACGATTTCGCTGCGGCATGACACGGAAATTGATATCAGTTGTCAGCAAGTGGCTATCCCGTTGCAGCAGAATCTTTGCTACAAAGCGGTGCAATTAGTGCAAGATGCCTTCCAGATAAAAAAAGGCGTTACTATTGAATTAGATAAAAAAATCCCAATTGGCGCGGGATTAGGCGGTGGCAGCTCAAATGCGGCGGCAACGTTGTGGGCACTGAATGATTTATGGCAACTGGGTTGTTCTTTAGAAGACCTGTTGGCACTTGGGGTAACGTTGGGAGCGGATGTGCCGGTTTTTATTCGTGGGCGCTCCGCTTTTGCCGAAGGGATCGGTGAAAAATTAGAGCCTTTAATTTTGCCAACAGCCTGGTTTGTGGTAGTGGTTCCTGCCACGGCGGTTGCCACGGTGGAAATATATCGTGCGCCGGAATTGACAAGAGACACAGCAGCCTGCAAAATGTGCGACCTTCCTCCGCTGTGTGGTGTTGAGGATGGTATTTTTGAATTTGGCCACAATGACATGCAGCCGGTCGTTTTAAAACACAATCGAGCTGTTGCAAAAGCATTTGAATGGATCTCTGGGTTTGGCCCGGCTAGAATGACGGGTTCCGGTGGTGCCGTGTTTATGGTTGCAAAAAACCAACAGCACGCACAGGCTGTCGTCAGCCAAATCCCGGCTGGAATGGCCGGATTTTGCGCTAAAGGTGTTAATTTTTGCTCTTGGGCAGATTGCAAAAAAGCGATTTGAGGTGGCGGCCAAGAGAGATAGGATTTACGATAAACGATGCTAGGCCAGTTTTTAACAAAGCATAGCGCGTTTTACGTAAGTCCTAAGAGACAAGACGAGGTTATTGGGGTGTAGCCAAGCGGTAAGGCACTGGGTTTTGATCCCAGCATTCCTAGGTTCGAATCCTAGCACCCCAGTCAATTCGGGTAAGGAACCATTGAACGTGCGCGATATTATGCTATTTAGTGGGAATTCCAACCCCAATTTTGCGGCAGATGTTGCGAACCACCTAAAAATCCCCCTTGGGGAAGCGATCGTCGGTGATTTCAGTGACGGTGAAACCAACGTTGAAATCTTAGAAAACGTCCGTGGTCGTGATGTGTTTATCTTACAATCAACGTGTTCCCCCGCGAATGAAAACCTGATGGAATTAGTTATCATGGCAGATGCGCTGCGTCGAGCGTCAGCTGGCCGAGTGACCGCAGTCGTTCCTTATTTTGGGTATGCCAGACAAGATAGACGGGTGCGTTCAGCGCGGGTGCCCATTAGCGCACGCGTGGTTGCCGATATGATGACAGTGGTTGGTATTGAGCGCGTGCTAACCGTTGACTTACATGCCGATCAGATCCAAGGTTTTTTCCGGATACCAGTGGACAATGCCTACTCAACCTCTGAAATTCTTAAAGACATTCGCGACAAAGGATACCTCGATTATATGGTGGTTTCCCCAGATGTGGGTGGCGTTGTGCGCGCGCGCGCGATTGCTAAGCGCTTAAACAATACAGAGTTGGCGATCATTGATAAGCGCCGCCCTAAAACCAATCAAACTGAGGTCATGCACGTGATTGGTGACGTGAAAGGGCGTAATTGCATGCTGGTTGATGATATCGTCGATACCGCTGGGACTTTGTGTTCCGCTGCGACTGCATTACGTCAATCTGGGGCGACTGGGGTTGTGGCTTACTGTACCCATCCGGTACTGTCAGGGAAGGCATTAAAAAATATCGCCGCGTCACAAATCGATGAATTGGTGGTCACGGATACCATTCCACTGGCGCCCGAAGTTTTACGATGTGAGAAAATTCGGGTGATCAGCATAAGTTCCATTATTGCACAGACTATTCATCGAATAAATACAGAAGAATCAGTCAGTTCAATGTTTGTCGATTAGGACCTGTTGACAATTGCTTTTCCGCAGCGAAAATGGCGATAATTTATCAATTTTTTCGTTTGCAGCCGAAAAAACAATTGTCAACAAGCCCTAAGCGCATTTTGCGTAAATCCTATGGTATTTATTGAGAAAATGATTGTATAATGAGCGCCCACCTCGGGCGATTAAATTATTGATGGAGATTAGCCATGAAGCATTTTGAAATAGCGGCAAATATTCGCGAACAACAAGGCACCAGTGCCTCTCGCCGCTTACGCAACGCCGGTAAGGTTCCTGGCGTTATTTATGGTGCCGGTGAAGCACCGCAAGCCATTGAGCTTGAACACACTAAATTGTTAAGGCAATTGGGAAATGAAGCCTTTGCTTCCAGTATTTTGACTCTGGATCTGGCTGGCAGAAAGGTTCAAGCGGTATTGAAATCGCTGCAACGCCATCCATTCAAGCCCAAAGTGTTGCATGCTGATTTTTTACGGGTAAGCGCTAAAGAAAAAATCACCATGAAAGTTCCTTTGCACTTCAAAGGTGGTGAAGTCGCTCCGGGGGTTAAACTGCATGGTGGTATTGTGAGCCACTTGTTAAACGACATTGAGATCCGTTGTTTGCCGGCTGATCTGCCCGAATTCATTGAAGTGGATTTAGCTCATTTAGATTTGGATGAGGCGGTGCATCTCTCCGATTTGGTATTACCGCAAAGTGTTGAGCTCTACCACCCCGTTGAAAAAGGCCACGATAACGATCTGCCGGTTGCGGCGATTCATGTTCCTCGTGCAGCCAGCGAAACAGACGCGGCTGGTAGCACGCCAGAAACCGTTGTTATTGGTTCTGAAGCGGATAGCAAAGGCAAATAAGAACAGCCATGGCGATTAAGTTACTGGTGGGCTTGGGAAATCCAGGCCCACAATATCAGGCCACTCGCCATAATCTTGGTGCCGACTTGGTTTCGCAGTACGTCGCATCACATGCTCAAACCCTTCATGTTGAAACTAAATTTAAAGGGTTTGTTGCAAAACTTACGGTAGCGAATGGCTCGTGCATTGCGATGATCCCAATGACCTACATGAACGAAAGTGGCCAAGCGGTGCTTGCTATCGCCCATTTTTATAAAATACACCCTCAAGAAATTTTAATTGCTCACGATGAATTGGATCTGGCTGTCGGCGTGGTTCGTGTGAAGCAAGGGGGTGGTCATGGTGGTCATAACGGTTTACGGGATGTGGCTCGAGCGTTAGGAACACCCGATTTTCATCGAATACGGATTGGCATTGGCCATCCGGGGGATAAACGGCAAGTGACCGATTATGTCCTATCAAGAGCGCCATCTGGCGATCAGCGATTGATTGGTGATGCAATAATTACGGTATTAAATGAAATGCCGACGTTGATAGCCGGTGATATGCAAGCGGTTATGCGAAAATTACATAGTGATTAATAGGAAATTTTAATGGGTATTTCTTGTGGCATCGTTGGCTTACCGAATGTCGGCAAATCGACATTATTTAATGCACTAACAAAAGCAGGCATTGAGGCGCAAAATTACCCGTTTTGTACTATCGATCCGAATATTGGCATTGTGCCAGTGCCCGATAACCGGTTGCAGCAATTAGCGGGAATTGTGAAACCGCAAGCGGTGCTGCCAACTACCGTTGAGTTTGTTGATATTGCAGGGCTTGTCAAGGGCGCGGCAGAAGGAGAAGGATTGGGGAATAAATTTCTGGCAAATATTCGTGAAGTTGATGCTATCGCACACGTTGTGCGTTGTTTCAATGATGATGATGTTATTCATGTGGCCGGTGCGGTCAATCCCATTTCCGACATTGAAACGATTAATACCGAATTAATTTTAGCAGATTTAGAGACAGTCGCTAAAGCGATTGAGCGAACCCAAAAGAAAACGCGCAGCGGTGATAAGCAAGCATTGGCTCAAGTCGCGTTACTTGAGAAAATTCAAGACTGTTTAGATGGTGGAAAATCAGCTCGAACGTTATCTTTTCAGCCAGATCAACTAACCTTTATTAAAACCTTGTGTTTATTAACCATGAAGCCAGTGATGTTTGTGGCGAATGTCGATGAAGCGGGTTTTGAAAACAATCCCCTGCTCAATCAAGTTACTGAATACGCTAAGCAAGATCAAGCCATGGTGGTGGCGGTTTGTGCTCAGATCGAATCAGAAATTGCCGACTTAGAAGACGCCGATCGCGAAGCGTTTCTCGCTGATTTGGGCATTACCGAGCCGGGTCTTAATCGGGTGATTAATACCGGCTATCAATTGCTTGGGTTAGAGACTTACTTTACCGCGGGCGAGAAAGAAGTTCGGGCATGGACTTATGTGAAGGGTGCGTTAGCACCACAAGCGGCAGGGGTTATTCATACCGACTTCGAAAAAGGATTTATTCGTGCGGAAGTCATTCATTTTGCCGACTATATCACCTATCAAGGCGAAGCAGGTGCCAAAGAAGCGGGCAAATGGCGCTTAGAAGGGAAAGAGTATGTCGTTCAAGATGGCGATGTGATGCATTTTCGTTTTAATGTTTGATTTTTGGCGCTTGACAATATGCAGCCAGCATTCGACAATATGCTCCCCTAAAGGTTATGTTTTGCGCATTCATTTGGCTATGTAGCTCAGTTGGTTAGAGCACAGCATTCATAATGCTGGTGTCGGTGGTTCGAGTCCACCCATAGCCACCAAATACACACGGTTTCTAAAAATCATTATTGAGCGTTGTTTTTATTTTTTAAACATCATAGTATCAGTGGTTCTCCAAAACCAAGTTGAATCGTTATGGATAAGCACACATCGAGAGGGGAATGGTCGTCTTTAGCAACGTTTGTTCTCGCAGCAACTGGCGCTGCCGTTGGCCTTGGGAATATTTGGAAATTTCCTTATATGGTTGGCGATAACGGTGGCAGTGCTTTCGTTTTATTGTATTTATTTTTTATTTTCGTCATTGGGATCCCCATTATGCTTGCTGAAATGTTAATCGGTAAGTGTGGCAAACAAAATCCAGTCAATTCCATTGTTACCTTAGCGATTGAATCAGGCGCTTCGACACGATGGTGTTATGCCGGTTGGATTGGCATTGTGACTTTATTATTGGTTCTCTCTTTTTATTCAGTTGTTGCCAGTTGGTCTTTAGCCTATTTTTGTAAAACCATTATGGGATCGTTGGTTGTCAGTAAGAACATACAAGTCGTGAGTATTTGGCAACAGTTTTTAGCGGATCCAGCGTATCTGCTATTTTGGGACACAATTTATATGGTGATGACCATGTGGATTGTCGCGAGGGGATTAAAAAAAGGTCTTGAAGCGGCATCCAAATATATGATGCCTGCCTTATTTATTGTTTTGATCGTTTTGGTTTGTTATGCGATTACTACACCAGGTTTTTACGCCAGTCTGAATTATTTATTGGCATTTAAATATCAAGCGATCACCAGTGATGTTGCTATCGATGCCTTAGGGCATGCTTTCTTTTCTTTGGCAATTGGTGCCGGCTGTATGTTAGTTTTTGGTTCGTATTTACCGGCCAACATTCGGCTAACACGCGCGGTCTTTGTTGTGGTGATCCTCGATGTTTTCGTTGCGATATTGTCAGGGGTTGCTATCTTTTCAGTAGTGTTTAGTAACCATTTATCGCCCCAAGGGGGGCCGGGATTGATGTTTGAAGTTTTGCCTATCGCCTTTAATCACATGCAAGGCGGGATGATAATTGGCGCTTTGTTTTTCCTGTTACTCGTCTTTGCCGCCTGGTCTTCGTCGATATCGATGGCAGAGCCTTTGGTGATATTACTGCAAGAGCGTCATCATTTATCGCGGCGAGCAGCGTCTTTAGCTGTTGGGATAGTGGCTTGGATCTTGAGCATTGGTTCTTTATTGTCATTTAATATTTGGGAAAATGTAAAACTGTTTGGGCGATGGAATTTTTTCACGGTGATCACGGATTTGGTCACGAACATTTTACAACCACTTGGTGGCCTCTTGTTTGCTGTGTTTGTGGGCTGGGTCATGCAACAATCAATAAGCGAGAAAGAATTAGCTTGGTCCAGTTCGCTGTTGTACCAGTTATGGTTATATTCATTACGGATCATTGCGCCGCTCGCAATTGCGATTATCATGATAAGTTCCATCATTTATTAAAAGGTTTCCGACCATGATCTGCCGAATACACCGGTTATTGCTGTGCTGTATTTTGTTATTGGGTGTTGTTAATATTTCTTTCGCGTCTGAGCTCACCGATGCCATTGATCGGATATTAAAAAGCTATGGCAAAAATTTAAATATCGGCATTCGGATCCAAGATATGGCCGATGGGAATATTGCTTATGAAGTCAATCCAAACCGACTATTGACGCCAGCGAGCACGTTTAAGTTATTTACCTCGGTTGCCTCATTGCTCTATTTTGGTCCTTCCTACCGCTTTTTGACGCACGTCAGCACGGATGCAAAAAATATTCAGCAAGGGATGATTAAGGGAAATTTATATTTTAAATTTTCTGGCGATCCAAGTTTAACCTACAATGATTTAGAGAATATGGTTATTGGGCTTAGTGAGCGAGGGATTACCACGGTTCAGGGTAATATATATTTAGATGATACGGCATTTAAGAAGTCTAATATTGGCCTTGGGTGGATGTCGAAAGATTTAGCTCGATGTTACTCGGCCCCGGTAAATGCGATGAACTTAGATCATAATTGTTTAAGTTTCAAATTAAAGCCAGCCAATCAAATAGGGCATATCGCTGACATTGAGCCTAAGCAGCTATCGATTTTTACACCGATTCAAAATAACGTAGTCACCAAAGGTAACGGTACAAGATCCTGTGGCGTAAGAATTTCCAGTAATAACAAAAATATTTATACATTAAAAGGGTGTGTCAATGATAAAAGTCGAGGACAAAAAATAGAGATAGCGATTAGCGATGTCGATCGTTATGTTACAGACATGTTGGCGTTTGCGTTACATCAACATCGCATACGAGTTACCGGGCATATTGGTGATATCGCCAAAGTGAAAAAAAAGAATCGAATTATCGTACGGCACTATTCGGCACCGTTATGGCAGCTCAATGGCAAGATGATAAAAAACTCCGACAACCTTTATGCGGAATCATTTTTGAAAAATTTGGGCGCACACTATTTTAAAACCAGGGGAGATTGGGATAATGGCGCGCAGGCTTTGTCCCGTATTCTGAAAGACATGGCGCATGTTAATATGGCGACAGCAAGATTAGTCGGTGGTTCAGGATTATCGCGTTATGCCCTAGTGACCCCTAAGCAAATGTCCGAGTTGTTGTATTTTGCTTACCGGAATTTTTTTATAGAGCCAGAGCTTATGATGGCATTGCCGATTGCCGGTCAAGATGGGACATTACAGCGCCGATTGAAAGATAGCGTGGTGCTCGGCAAGATAAGAGCGAAAACCGGTACGATGGTGGGAGTAAGCTCGCTCTCGGGGTATGTGTTCACCAATAAAAAGCACCTATTGTCATTTGTTATTATTGTTAATGGTTTTTCAGATTCTGTTCGGCGCTATACCCAGTTAGAAGATGACATCTGTCGTAAGCTGGTTCAATTGGGGTGAGAACCGATTCGGGGAGTGTAACGTTCTTTCTGTAAATTGTTCCGCAGGTTGCTGAGGGATAGGTCCTCCTTAAGCGCGAAAGGTCAAGGCTTTGCCTTGCCCGGCGTCAAAACCATAAAACCACCCCATTCCTTTGCCATCACAAAGATTTAATGGGTTATCGCCATTTTTTCGTTACGAGAAAACAACATTTCATGTCGCCGTGCAATGCGAACGCCTGCGCGAGCAAGATTACAGCAAGTATTGTGCTTTGTACGGATGGGTATATACTGATCCAATGTTGTTGTAGTGGGAGGATAGGAGGTCATCATGGGCAACAAAAAAAAATACCAACCGTTTCTGATCCTCGGCGTGATAATGTTGTTACCTTTTTTTGTCTCTGCCGGTGAGGAAAGTATTTTTGACTTTAATAAAATGGTTGTAGAGATAGAAAATAAAGTCAAATCAGACATTATGGTGCAGGTTACGGCCGATGATGATACCAGTTGCAGTGGGCCAAGGCTGCTTGCTGCAGAGGCAAAATGCAAGCTTTTGGAGAGCGATCTTTACACAGGGGCGAACCATTGTTACGACCGCACCCATTTTAAGTTGTATGCATGGGATCCTACTCATAACAAGCCAAATGCGAGTTTACCTTTTGAGCTTGGTAGTCAATGTGTCATCACGGACTATAGTATTTATGGCAAACACAAATTAATGGTGAGTTGCCACTAAGGCGAATGTTCAATTATAAAACAGACGGGTTCGATGATGAAAAAAGTATGGCAACTGGGTTTTATTGCTTTGGCGTTAGGTTTTTGTCAGGTGGGTGTTGCAGGCAGTTTTCTGAGCGCACTTGAGGGGCTTGTCGGGCAAAAGGCACAACAAGCAAATGCAATCTTAGTCATGAATGACAGATCGGATGCGATTACCCTTGAGCAAATCAGTTATAGCATCAATGGCCATTTTAGCCAGCATGCCTTGCATAAGCATTCGAAGCATAACCTATTTAAAACAGATCAGTATTTTGATTTTATTATCGTACGGGCTGTGACAGGTAAGTATAAAGGCGAGGTATTCTCTGTTTGCCACAATGAGCGGATGTTATCAAATGGCCATATCAGTATTAGTGAAGAAAACGGTAAACTGGTTTGTGAGGCGGTCGATAATTCCATCAGGATGTAAACACCAACACGGTTTTAGTTTTTTTGTTTGGTCGCCCGTGTTAAGTTAATCGCTTTGGAGAGCAAGGGGGTTATCATGGCAGGCAAAATTACCGTCGGTATTTTATTTGGCGGCAACTCAGTAGAGCATAAAATTTCACTCTTATCTGCAAAAAACGTCATCAGTGCTATCGATAAAAATAAATTCAATGTGGTTTTGATCGGTATTGATCAGGATGGTCGCTGGTTGTATCACGACGATGCGGAAAAATATCTTTTAGAAGCACACGATCCCAAGTTAGTCAGGCTCAATAAGTCCAATAAGGCCGTTGCTTTTTTACCCGGAACAACCAATTCGCAATTAACTTCGGTGAGTGACCCAAAGATATCAAGCCCAAAAATTGATGTGGTTTTTCCTATATTGCATGGGCAAAATGGTGAAGATGGCACAATTCAAGGATTATTACGCTTAGCCAATATTCCTTTTGTTGGAGCAGATGTGGCGAGTTCGGCCATTTGTATGGATAAAGATATCTGTAAACGATTATTGCGTGATGCGGGCCTTCCTATTGCAAATTTTATTGCGATTCATGCTCATGAGAAAGACAAATATAATTTTAAAACGTTGGCGAATTTGCTTGGCGCACCATTTTTTATAAAGCCAGCCAATTCAGGATCTTCAGTTGGCATCTCCAAGGTGAAATCGGAGCACAATTTTGATAAACAATATGACGATGCTTTCCGTTTTGATGACAAAATCTTAATTGAACAAGCTATTGTTGGGAAAGAAATTGAGTGCGCCGTGTTGGGTAATGAAGATCCAGTGGCTTCTATTCCGGGTGAGATTATTCCAACGCATGAGTTTTATTCTTATGAGGCGAAGTACTTAGATCAAAATGGCGCTAAAATTGTGATCCCCGCGAATTTGCCAGAAGCCGTTATCCGTGATGTCAGGGCGCTGGCGGTTAAAACCTTCAAAGTATTAGGGTGTAGTGGTTTAGCCAGAGTGGATTTTTTTGCCACGGATAGTGGCGAGCTTTATATCAATGAAGTAAATACCATGCCGGGGTTCACCAATATCAGCATGTATCCCAAAATGTGGGAGACAAGCGGTATTACCTATGTCGATCTCATCGAAAAATTAATACGGTTGGCATTAGATCGAGGGGCTAAGCGCAAACAATTACTTACTCAACTGGATTCAGCTTCCGATCGGTTGACACTCGATGTGACTATACCCATCGTATCTGAGAATGTGAAATGATAACAAGCCGTTTTCGGTGCTTAAGGGAGAGAATTGCATTCTCTTCCTTAAGGATTCCCCATCGACGTTAATGCCAATTAAATCGAATGAAAAATAAGAGCAGATTTACGTAAAAAGTCTGGCTTCATTCAAACTTTCCCAATAGCCGCGCTGATTATTACCAGCCTTAATCACAATGCTCTCAAAAATAAGTTTCTTATGCTACGAATTTAACACGTGGCGTCTCAGTAGGTATTGGCGGGCACCGCTAGCCAATTGGCGAAGCCACATTTCTTAACCAGTAATCGAGTTTATGATAGAGGGCTCGCAACCAACGTAGGTTTTTTGGTTTTCTTATCGGGATGTGATTTTTTTTTGCAAACTGTAAAATGGCATCATCTAATTCTGCATTATAGTCTGAGTTGTAGTCGATAATACCCTGTTGTAATAGTTGAAAAGTAAGTTGTCTATTTGGAATGAAGCCATTTTTACGTATGGTGTCTATTCTCATCGAGATGTAGTCATCCAGCCAATGTTTGCTTAATTTTTTTAAGTAATGGTGCTGCTTAATCTTACCGTTAATGGTAGTCGAGCTCTTCCATAGTAATGCTGTCGGGTTGTAATTAATAAATCTCATGTCTATGAGTTGATTGAAGCTGTGTTTTAAATATGCGTTATATGCCTCGTCTAATGTTGCCATGTGCTGCGTTTTTTTATTCCAGTACGTTACGCCAAACGTAAGATCAAAGATATATAGCTTGTAATGCTTATCTGTACTTTTCTTTTTTGCGACGATAGAGATGGTGTGGGTGGAGAATGTGCCTGACTTCCCAATGCCAAGAGATAGTGCTGGAATCTGAAACTCATATAGTGTATGTACAAAAAAACTGGACGCGCCACCACAAAAGACACCTTTTCTATGGTTTTTAAACTGGGAGTAAGCCTTAACGATGTCAGTTGTATAGGGCAATCTCAGGTCGTCAGTAGAAGTAAGTAAAAAATTTTTGTACGACCAAGCAAAAACATCTTGGGCTTTTATCAAGACGTCTTTCTTGCTGTCCGACCTGAGACTTGGATATTGTTTGATGATGGATTGTTTGATTGATGATAAGGGGTCGCTATTTTTATTACAGCCAGATTGACATGAGCCAAGGGTAATGAAGAGTATCAGCATGCTTACGCTAATTTTATAATATTTCTGTGGCGCATCACTCATAGGTGTCCTTATTAGCTCATATTACTTACTCAACTGGATTCAGCTTCCGATCGGTTGACACTCGATGTGACCAGATAGATGATGTCTTTGGTGGGCTTGCAGTAAGTTTCTTTAATACCGAATAGAGCAATGCCAGCGGCAAGTAAGTGCAGCCCCGGTAAAATCATCAATCCAGATGTAATATGGGCATAAGTCATGGTACTTTGCTGGCTGTTGTGCATGACATGGGAAATTATCAGCGCGACGATGATGGGGATGCTTGCGCTGAAGAGTGATATTAAGCCATTATTCAAACCAATCGCGGTGGCACGCGAGGATTGTGTCACATTTTCTGCAATGGTTGCAAAGCCATTGTTATGGTTCGCAATGATTATTCCCAGCATAAAGAATAAAACAATATCCTGCTGAAAAGAGAGATGAGCTGAGCATACAATGATGCTGATGAGGACAGCGCCGGCTACGCTGCTTAGCACTAATAGCGGCTTTCTTCTTTGTGAATAATCTGAAATAAAACCATGCAGTGGGCAACCAATGGCGAAGCCAAGCCAGAGGCAACTGATCACTTGTGCCGCATGGGTTTGTGATAAGCCTTTTAAATGCAGGTATTCGGTTCCCCACACCGCTCCGAAAATGACGATGGGGGCATACAGGGTGGCGGTGAATAAAGCGATGGCCCAAGCTTGCCGATTGAGAAAGAGTTGTTTCATTTGAGTGGATAAGTTTTGTTTTGGATTGAGTACGATGGCTTTTTGAGGGCATGTCGTCGGTCTTTTTTTTACAAATAGCGCAACACTTGCGGCTAACACCAAACCAAAGTAACCAATAACCGTAAAGATATGGCGCCAATTATTGTGGCTGTTGATTATAAAATTCATCAAAGGGCCACCAGCTAGCATCGGGCCTAAGGTGCCAATAAATTGTGAGCATCCAGTAATTAACGCAAAATAATTTCGTGGAAACCATTCAATGATGATCATCAGCATGCAAATGAAGGCAAATGATGAACCGAAACCGGTTAGAATTCGACAAATGAATGCAATTGTAAAATTATTGGTTTTGGCAAAGACAACCGTGGCGATGGCGCAGATGACAATGGCTATGGTGGCAACGAGCCTGATGCCAAACCTATCGGCAATAATTCCAACCGGAATTTGCATGAGGCCATAGATCAGGTAATAGGCGGATCCCATGATGGAGAAAGCCTCGGGCGTGAGTTGTAAATCAGTCATGATCTGATGCGCGATCGTACCGAGGAAGGTCCGTAAAAAAAACTCATAGAGAAAGAAAATAACCAGCAACATCCAAATGGATAAACCGAGGAAGGTGATGCGGGCATTCGACGATGGGAGCATTACCCTCCCCCCTCATGGGTATTAAGCAATGCCGCTTTATTATTTTCTTGCCAATCCTCAAGATAGGGGGCGGCATTTTCATGCTCTGAGAATGCGGCTAATTGTACTAAACCCTCACCCTCATGCACCAGCGGCAAGCTATTGACCCCAACAATGATGCCATCTTTGGGGCTGGTGATGGTGGTGCTGGTGCTGACACCAAATGGATCTTCTATGCGGCAGATCAATTGATTTTTCTTGATGGATTGGCCTAGGGTGATTGCTGAAGAACTGATCCCACTGGTGGCGGCACGGATCCAGAGGTTTTCATTGGTGAAAAAGCTTTTAAATTCTTTGGGATTTTTTTTTGGAGGCAGCATTTCAAGATGTCGCATGATATTGATTATGCCAGAAACACCCGATCGAATGGCATATTCATCGAATCGGAGTGCTTCACCCGCGTGATAGGTAATTAAGGGGATTTGCTGGCTATGAGCCAACGCTCTCAGGGAACCTGCGGTGGTTTCGGTATTTGCAATCACCGGCGCATTAAAATGCTCAGCTAACCGTTTTTCTTGGATATTTTTAAAGTCAATGTGGAGCTGTGGAAAATTTTTATAATTGACGAAGCCCGTTTCTAAGTTGATACAATAGTCGGCGTGACAAAAAATTTCAGAGCTAAATAGGTGAGCCACCCGAGAAGCGTGTGAGCCATGTGGATCGCCGGGGAAACAGTCGTGCAGATCAATGCCACCAGGCAGTGTGCGTGCCCGGTTAATTAAGCCGTAAACATTAATGACCGGAATGGCAATCACGGTACCACGCAAGCGCTTCATCCAGGACAGATGAACTAAGCGATTAATTATTTGAGTGCCATTCAACTCATTGCCATAAATGGCTGCTGTGAGTAAAAGTGTTGGACCGCGGGCTTTACCGTGAATAACCGTAATTGGCATATAAAGGGGCGCACAGCTGAAAAGCTCAGGCAATGGCAGTGCCAAAGCGAGTTTTTCGCCAGGATGAATCGTGGCATTACAGAGCTGAAATGATTTATTCTTCATGATTTATACAAAATATATTGGCCAAAATAATAGGGTCTGTTTACAATTACTTTTTGGGGCTGCAAATGCCGCTCTCTTTGTCGCAATCATCGTTTGATCTCGTCAAATAGGAGTCACTATTCTCCTCGCTCAAACGATGATTGCGACAAATTATCGACATTTTCGCTCCGAAAAAGCAATTGTAAACAGACCCTAAATAATGAGCATGTTAAATTTGAATATAAGCGCTTTCATTGTAACGATTTCGCTCAGCAATTCAAGCCTTAACGTTAAGATCAGTCAAAATGCAAGCATTTCTTGGTGTGGCTTTTCTGAACTCGGGTTTAAATTTCAAGCCTTTTATTGTGGTAAACGATGTAATTGATAGCGCGCTGCATTAGCTGAAAATTCTTTCTCGTAAATAAACCTTAATTGCCACTATTCAGCTTTTTTGCTAAAGAGTTACATAAAATCAATTTGCTGCTAAAAAAAAACTAACAAGCCAAGCGGATTTCGCTTCAAGTGGGGTTTGTTGCTATTTGCAGCCGAAAAAGCGGTGCCAACAGACCCTAACTTGTAAATCAATAAAAATCTATTTATCCTCGCAAGAGGTGGCGTTTTTAACGGGGTGCCGTATTTAGCGGCATTTATTGCTTATTAACTTATGAACGCTGTGGTTATTTAAATGGAGTGATTTAACATGTGGTTGACCGGTCATGATGGTAGCAGTAAAAGTGCAGAGGCAGCGATGAATAGGCGACATCGTGAGCGGGTAGCAAAAAACAACGCACTGGATGAATACTATTCCAAGTACATCGCTAGCCTATCAGAAAAAAACAGTGAGACGTGGACGATTAATCCCAGGCGTGACGCAGAGTATGGAAATGGAAATTACGGGCTGCCAAATTCATTTTATGAAGCTTTTCAAAGAGCGCTTGAGCAAACGGCTATTAAAAAATTAGTTTGGAAGGGCCCGGTTGATAATGATATTTTTTATGAAGCGCTCATTAAAAACCGCGCCATAAAAGAACTCGAAATAGACATATCAATACATGGTGAAATTGTTCGAAGGCTCGATTTGGATTCGTTTTGTAGGATTATTCTTAATAATTCTCATATAGAAACGATAAAATTCTACGGCTCTTTCAATCGTAAAGACCGGGCAAGTAACAAAGAAATACCTGTTAGCAATACAGAAGCTAAAGTGTATCTTGAGAATGCGTTAGGGCATTTGTCCAGTTGTAAAAAATGCATATGGGCAGGTATTTTTTATAATTGGGAACTAACGTGCGGAGTAAAAAGAAATTCGTCTTTGTTTTTTCAAGATTCCAGCAAGGCTTCCCCCTCCCCCTCTTATGATAATAATGGTTCGCAGGAACATCGAAAACAGGGAGGTCATTGTTAGATAATTTATTCGGATGTGAGCGATCATTTTGACTCTACAAAGAGTCCAGAGTCTGTTGCCATTTGCAGCCGAAAAAGCAAATGTAAACAGGGAATAATGATCGGAGTGATAGGATTTGAACCTACGGCCCCTGCCTCCCGAAGGCAGTGCTCTACCAAGCTGAGCTACACTCCGTACATTTATATAATAGCTTCTTTGAAGCTATTATATAAATGTACTTCGTCCTTATTTGGACGCTGCCATGGCACCTAATAACGCCGCGCTATCGCAAAATCGGCTAAATCCAGTAACGCTTGTTTATATTTTGAATCGGGTATAATACCTAATTGTTGCTTGGCTGTCTCTATGTGTTGTTTTGCACAGTTGTAACAATACGTGCTAGCAGCCGTCTCCTGCAGCGCGGCGAAAACCAAGGGCAATTGTTTCCTATCGCCATGAGTCAAAGCGGCCTGCAGCGGTGCTTGTTTCCCTGGGTCGATATGCTGCAAGGCATAGATATAGGGTAACGTCGGTTTGCCTTCGGCAAGATCATCACCGACCGCTTTCCCTAATTCCTCTTGTGTCGCTTCATAGTCCAAAGTGTCATCAATAATTTGAAATGCCAATCCCAAATGTAAGCCAAATTTCTCAAGAGCAGCGGCCTCACGGCCATTGGCTTGACAAAGCAATGCCGCTCCCCGGCTTGCAGCACCAAATAAACAGGCGGTTTTGCGATTAATGACTTCCATATATTCGGCTTCAGTCGTGTGAGGATTATGCAGAGTATTCAATTGCAAAACTTCACCTTGAGCAATAATGTTGGTGGTTTTAGCGAGTAATGCCATGATTTCAAGGCTATTTAACTCGACCATCAATTGAAAAGCGCGAGAAAATAGGAAATCACCCACCAAGACGCTAGCGGTATTATCCCAAATAGCATTTGCCGTTTGCTGGCCACGACGCAGCATAGAGTGATCAATAACATCATCGTGCAGCAACGTGGCGGTGTGGATGTATTCAATAATGGTAGCCAAGGTACTAAATAATTTTGAATTAGAGCCGAAGCATAAGGTGGTTAAAATTATCACACAAGGGCGTAGCCGCTTACCACCACTTGCGACAATATGGTTAGCTATATCGTTGACCAAAACAACATCTGAGTATAAATTATCTCGGATAGCCTGGCTTACTTCGTCGAGTTGCTCGCTAATTAAGGCGCGAATAGGCTCAATTTGCATCAAATTTCAATCCTCTAGACCTTACGATAAACCATGCTGGGCGCGTCAAAAACGAGCGAAAAGCGGGGTGAGAACCGGCAGAGCGACGCTCTGCAACTTGAGCACGGCTCGAGTTAGGTTCGAACGCCCGCACAAGGAAGTGCGCTCTGGGGTATCACGAAGCCTCAATGTCAGACAATTAACCTGTGCGGCTGCACACATGACCTATTTTTCAACAAAGTACAGCGCGGTTAGCGTTTTACTGCAGGCTGCATCGTAGGCAGGGTGCAATCAACTGTCAAGGGAAAGGTGTAGGGGAAACGCATTTTAATCTCACCAAAGTAAACGCTCCGTGGATTTCCGATTAACGCATTTGTGAGTCCCTATTAAGACCACGCTTCACCAAAACTAAACCACGCAATGGGAGCTGGATTGGTGGAAAATTACACCGCCCGCCAAAAATTAAGCCTCTTGAAATTGTATAACTTACTCAACTTATACTCCTTGAGCGCTTGGTAATTCATAGATGTAGTATGTACAGTAAAACTATAAATTATTTTTGTACAGCAGGGCCTGTTGACCCTAGTGCAAATACCGTATTTTTACTATTTACTCCGTTATGGAATAGCCATAGCCTGATGGACAATAAGAACGCTGTATAGATAAATCCTGCGCACTATAACGGTTACGAACATCTGCCATTTTTTCCTCCAGCCTTGTCAGGATGATTATATCTTAACTAGTGGTCTAAATTTTGGGGTCCATTATAGGCATACTTAGCGCAGGTGCGTGGTCAAATTTAGACGCACCCCCCCTGCTCCTACCGTATAAAATCTTGCAAAATCAGAATGATTTTGATATAAAATGCTCTCTTTGTGATCTGCAGATTGATGCGTTTTATTGGAGTCTAAAAAATGTCTAGAGTATGCCAAGTTACTGGCAAAAGGCCCATGACGGGAAATAATGTTTCTCATGCGAATAATAAGACCAGAAGACGGTTCTTGCCAAATTTGCATACCCGCCGCTTTTGGGTTGAGAGTGAAAATCGTTGGGTTAGTTTACGAATTAGCAATAAAGGGTTGCGTACCATCGATAAAAAAGGCATCGATGCGATACTGATCGAGTTGCGTGAACGTGGCGAAGACGTCTAACATTATTTAAGGCGAGTTGATTATGCGCGATAAAATTAAAATGAATTCCACTGAAAGTGATCATTTTTATACAACGACGAAAAACAAAAGAACAATGCCGAGCAAGCTTCGTCTAAAGAAGTTTGATCCAGTCGTTCGTAAGCACGTTTGGTACGAAGAAGGCAAAATTAAGTAACGCTTTCTCTGCCTTAACTTAAACAGCAAAAGCTGGTAGCGAATAACTTCGGACACGTTCAGCGAAATCGCGTAGAAGCTGGCTGCGGCTGGCTTCTGCTTGTTTGCACCATTCATGTAGTTCAGCGATAAGCTCTTTTTGCGAAGCGCTGGTTTTTTCCCATATGGCTTGTAGCCCTTTACGGAATTGATAAACTTCGCGGATTTCCTGGAATTTCACCAAAAGATCCATTAACAGCTGTTTGTCTTGCGTTGAAATGAGAGCGTCTTCTTTGGTGAGTAATGCCTTGGCTCGTTTTAAGGTGCGTTGGCTGGCTTTTCCAGCCTTAAGCCTTTCTTCTTTTAATGTGGGGATGATCACATTATGCGTGTATTCCGCTAATAATTGAAAGCGGGTGGTGATCACCGCCCGTAGGGTATCCAGATCGATGTGTTTTTTATTCGGGGTGCATTTTGCAACCGGAGCAATGCGTTTGATTTTGGCAAGCCCAAACCAAGCAAGCAGTTTTATATAGAACCAGCCCAAGTCAAACTCATACCATTTGGCGGAAAGCTTTGCTGAAGCGCCATAAGCGTGATGGTTATTATGTAATTCTTCGCCACAAATGAAAATTCCCCAAGGGATAATATTACGAGAAGCATCCGGGACTTCAAAGTTGCGGTATCCCCAAAAATGGCCAACACCATTGATTATGCCCGCAGCAAAAAAAGGAACGATCATCATGTGTAAAGCCCATAAGGTAATGCCAGGGATGCCAAATAACACGATGTCCAGTGCTAACAAAATAAAAATACCGGCACTGCAGTGGCGAGCATAGAGGTGTTGCTCCAGCCAATCATTAGGGGTGCCATAACCAAATTTTTCAATGGTTTCTTGGTTTTTGGCTTCTAAGCGATACAATTCGGTGCCTTCCCATAACATTTTCCAAATGCCGTGGATCTGTGGGCTGTGGGGATCTTCGACGGTATCAACACGGGCGTGGTGTTTACGATGGATGGCGGCCCAGGCTTTTGTGACCATGCCGGTGGTGAGCCATAGCCAGAAACGAAAGCAATGAGAAATAATCGGATGTAATTCTAAGGCGCGATGCGACTGACAGCGATGTAAGAAAATTGTAACGCTACAGAGTGTGATATGAGCCGACACCAGCAATACGATAAAATAACCCCAGAAGTTTAAATCCAATAAACCGTAAAACATATCCGCCGCTCCTACGTTGGGTATCTAAGTATAGCGTAGAAAAGCTATAATCTCTATTTTTTGCGAGTTATTCATGCCGGAGTTGCCAGAAGTCGAGACCTGTAAAAGAGGGATTGCGCCGTATTTATTAAATCAGCACATAACGAAAATTACCCTGCGAGAGCGGCGATTGCGCTGGTTAATTCCCAGTAAGTTATGCAAAATTCTTCCTGGCCAAACCATCACACAGGTAGCGCGGCGCGGCAAGTATTTACTCATAGCCTGCGAGCGGGGTACGCTTATCATTCATTTAGGGATGTCTGGTAAAATACGCGTCTTGTCTGAGCAATTGCCACCAGCCAAGCACGATCATGTCGATTTATATTTATCAAATGATGACTATTTACGCTATACCGATCCACGGCGCTTTGGAGCGTGGTTATGGACTGAGGAAGATCCGGCTCATCATCCCCTATTAAAAACGCTGGGCCCAGAGCCATTATCTGAAGATTTTAATGCGGCTTATCTCAAGGCTCGGTGTTATAAAAAGCAGACAACGATCAAGCAAGTGATCATGGATAGTAAAGTAGTTGTCGGCGTGGGGAATATCTATGCCAACGAAGCATTGTTTATTGCCGGGATACGTCCAGGGAGCAAGCCATCACAGCTTTCTTTAGCTAAAATTCAGCAATTGGTATTAGCCATTCAAGCGGTTCTTGAGAATGCGATTGCTGTTGGTGGAACTACCCTAAAAGATTATCGCCAGGCCGATAATCAAACGGGATACTTCCAATTGCAATTACAAGTCTATGGTCGCCAAGGCTTGCCATGTGTGCAATGTCAAAAGCCATTAATTGCAGCTAAAATAAATAATCGGCAGACGGTGTATTGCCGCGATTGCCAAGTTTAAGAAGGTGAAGAAATCATGGTGGAAATTACTAAGCGCTATATTATTGAGGGTCGCGTGCAGGGAGTTTTTTATCGCGCCGCTACTAAAAAGCAAGCAGAGCTGTTAGGGGTGTGTGGCTATGTGCGAAACTTGCCGGAGGGGCAAGTCGAAGTGGTCGCAACGGGCAACCCTGCCCGTTTGGCGCGGTTGTGTGATTGGCTTTGGCAAGGTCCACCCAATGCCAGAGTAGTACGGGTTATTGAGCAAGACACAACGTTAGAAGCTTTCACCGCGTTTGGCATTAAGAGTTAGCGGTTAGCTTGAGGTATTTTGCAAATAATTGTTCTTTTGTTTCAATAGGATCAGGCGCAACGTGAATACAAGCCACCGGGCAGACTTCAACACATTGTGATGTCTCGAAGTGGCCAACGCACTCGGTGCAGCGCTCAGGGCGGATTTCATAAATCATTTCCCCTTGGAAAATGGCATTGTTGGGGCACTCCGGTTCGCAAACATCGCAATTGATACATTCATCTGTAATTAGTAATGCCATAATACTTACCCAATATTTTTTGCCCATGCCGTTAAGGCTTGATAAACCACATCCGGAACAAATGATTTGATATTGCCCCCTAAGCTCGCAATTTCTTTAACGAGTTTAGAGGAGATAAAAGAATTTTCCAGAGAAGGTGTTAAAAACACCGTTTCAAAATCGCAAGCGAGTGCGCGGTTCATGCTGGCCAGTTGAATTTCATATTCGAAATCGGAAATGGCTCGAAGACCGCGCAAAACAATGTTGGTCTGATGTTGCTTCACAAGGTCCACAAGGAGAGAATCAAAGCCGATGACGGAAATCGTTTGCCATGATGCGGTAGCGGCTTGTACTAATTGAATGCGTTGTTCTAACGAGAACATGGGTTTTTTATGCGGGTTTGCTGCTATTGCCACGATGACCTGATCAAACAAGCTGCTGGCACGCTGGATCAATTCCAAATGACCATTAGTTAACGGATCAAAGGTGCCAGGGTAGACGATGGTTTTGCTCATCTATTTTTCTCAAAGAAAATCTTTATACAGAGCGTTGATTTTAACAATTGAATTTAGGTTGTCCTAGCACTTTGCGCTTATTTGCGGCATTATTTGCCGTTGAGTAAACGTTATGGGTCAAGAACTCCGCACGGATAAACATAATGGCCAATGTAAAAGATTATTCTTATTTCAATAGCAATGCACTACAAGCCATACAAATATGGTGTTATAAAGTACACGCCTTACTCGGTATTTCATGGATAGTGATGACTTATGCTATCTCTATTCCAGGCTATGGTTGGGCTTTGGGATTTTTGATGGGGATTGCTTGCTATTATGTTGGCAAGAAGAAAAATTTCATTATCCTCAAAGGGAACAAGTTAAAAGAAGAGGTGCAAGTCGATTTACAAAGAGTCAGTATCTCGGAAATATTTTTATCTTTTATCGCGGTTTTAATTCAAGTCACCACACTTTTCGTGGGTAGTTACACGGGATACATGGTATTAGGCAAACAATTGGGTTGGCCCTTACCTGAAAGTAGTTTTCAAGCAATGGGGATTATTTTCGGTGGTTTGTGTGCGTTGGGGGCGAGCATTACCATCAGCAAACTGTTTTTACGTTACTGGACTGTCAGAGCCGGCAAACTTGAAGCGGACAGCACCTTTTGGGAAGGCGTTTCGTTTATTGCCAATGTGTTATCCTCGGTTGATTCTTCAGTGCTAACTTGTCTTGCGTTTAATTTGATGATCCCAGGCGGTGGCGGGTTAATTCTGGGTATTATCATGGGCCTATCATCGTTTTTCATCGGTGCGGTGACTAACTACGTCGCCTTAATTCAAGAAAAGCAATCCAAAGCCAATGAAGCGTTGGCAAATTTACCAATGACGTATGTCAGCAATTGGAAAACGAAGTTATATCCGATGGGTGCGTTTCTTTCCATTCTGATTGTCACGGTTAATGCTTTTGTGTGGACCTATATCGGTTATGTGGCTTTGGGCACTGCCGTTGCGGTTTGTCCAGTGTCTATCTTTGCCGTGGTTGGGATTATCTGTGGCGGTTTGAGCGCCACGTCGACATGCATTTATAACAGCAGTCTATCGGAGCGCTTTTATAATTGGATGCGAAAATATCCGATTGTGGCGCCAAAAGAATTAGAAATAGCAACAATCAGCCGTGAGAGCTCTTCGCAGAGTGCCGTGCTGCGGTCCGTATTCGCCCATCCGGTTAGCAGCCCGCAAGCGGCGAATGAAGAGAAAGTGGCATTATTACCAAAACCGGCTGCGCCGCGGTTTGCTCTGGCAACCAATCAGGCAACCCATGAAGTACCCTCGCAACCTGAAGCCATCCAAAAGGTGTTTGCTGGGAACAATAAAAAATAGGGTAACTATACCAGAGTAACTATTTAGCAAAAAAAGCGGAATGGAAAAATATGACAATCACGGCTTATCCAAAGGCAAAAATTCCGAAGTCTTCGCTACCCAGCTCAGAGTTGGACACGAGAGAATATTCTTATTTCAATACGGATTTTCTACAAGATACCCAAATGTTGTGTTTTAAAATCACAACGCTATTTGGTATTTCTTGGGCGGTGCTGACTTACGCGATTTCAATACCGGTATATGGTTGGCTGGTCGGCTTATTCATGGGATTAGCCGGTGCTTATATTGCCATTATGACCAATTATATCGCGCTCAAGGGTTATCGTTTGAAAAAGGAGTTCGAGAAAAAATTATTTAGCCGTAATGAATGCGAGTGTGAAGTTGGCCTCGATACACTCGCCGCGGAATGGTCGAATAATTTCATCAATTTGCGAGATTACTTAGCGTTTACCTATTCACAAAAGCATTTCAATCAAAAGCTTATCTTCGATAAAAAAGTATTGCCCAAAGGAATTTCCTTACATAAGCGCAATGCAAGAGGCCAGTGGCAAGCAATCACCAGTGAAATGGTTTCATTTGAGAGTGAACACGATGAAATATTCATGAGGATCGCTGACGACTTTAGCACGAGCGTGAGTAACAAACCGATTGTTTTGCAAGTGAGGCATCAGGGCGTAAGGCATCTTTTTCTCGGAGTAAAAAAAACCACAGAAACTCTCGCAATAGAAGAGGCGATTATTGTGCCGCATGAAGATCTCTCTTACACGATTCAAAGGGGAGATCCCACATTAACAAAAAGCGATCAGAAATGGCAGTGCTTGTTACAGTTTTGCAGTCGAATGCCCGCGGTTCAAAATGAGCGGTGTGAAGAGAAAGGTGCCGAAGCATGTTGTAAAGGTGAAATTGAAATAGAAGCGTATGATGAAAATAACAGGCCGGTGCTTTTTAGCATTGCCAATGGCCATTCAGCCTATACCCACAATTTAAATTTCACATACCAGCCGAGTCAAAAAGAACAAGACTTTCAGTATTTATTGGCAATGGATCCTGGCGAGGTTAAAAAAGTTTTTTTGAGAAGTTGCACCAAAGTGCCGGTTGTTAATCGGACTAAGCCCCAGAAAACACGAGCGTGGGAGGTGTTGCTGTCTTTTTTGGCTGGTTTAATTCGGGTGACCACGTTTTTTGTGGGTAGTTATACGGCTTACATGATACTAGGAAAACAGCTGCATTGGCCGCTGCCTAAAAGCGCTTTTCAAGCGATGGGGATTATTTTCGGTGGTTTGTGTGCGGTGGGGGCAACGATTACCATCAGTAAATTTTTTATGCGCTACTGGACGGTCAGAGCCGGTAAACTTGAACCAGACAGCACTTTTTGGGAAAGGGTTTCATTTGTTACGAATATGTTATCTTCGATTGACTCGTCGGTGCTAACTTGTTTTGCATTTAATTTGATGTTCCCAGGCGGTGGCGGGTTAATTCTGGGTATTATCATGGGCCTATCATCGTTTTTCATCGGTGCGGTGACTAACTACGTCGCCTTAATTCAAGAAAAGCAATCCAAAGCCAATGAAGCGTTGGCAAATTTACCAATGACGTATGTCAGCAATTGGAAAACGAAGTTATATCCGATGGGTGCGTTTCTTTCCATTCTGATTGTCACGGTTAATGCTTTTGTGTGGACCTATATCGGTTATGTGGCTTTGGGCACTGCCGTTGCGGTTTGTCCAGTGTCTATCTTTGCCGTGGTTGGGATTATCTGTGGCGGTTTGAGCGCCACGTCGACATGCATTTATAACAGCAGTCTATCGGAGCGCTTTTATAATTGGATGCGAAAATATCCGATTGTGGCGCCAAAAGAATTAGAAATAGCAACAATCAGCCGTGAGAGCTCTTCGCAGAGTGCCGTGCTGCGGTCCGTATTCGCCCATCCGGTTAGCAGCCCGCAAGCGGCGAATGAAGAGAAAGTGGCATTATTACCAAAACCGGCTGCGCCGCGGTTTGCTCTGGCAACCAATCAGGCAATCCGTGAAGCATCCTCGCCGCCGGACACGATAGGAAAAATATTTGCTGGGCACAATAAAAAATAGACGGTGCCACAACCCATTATAAAAAACAGACCCTAGAATCTCTCGCGAACCAAGCGGGGCCGTTGCGCGATGAGATATGATGGGATTTGCCAGATGTCGCCCTTACTGTTCTTTGCCGATAAAAAATACGCGGCCGTAGCCGCTGATCAATCTTAGCACTAAAGCGACCTATCGGCAGATTGGGATGGGCCTGACAGAACGGATGATGCCGGCTTAGTATATTGGTATAGATCAATGGATGGAGGCATAAGCCTTTTAGGGAAAAGAACACTGTGAAACATTGCGGTATCACCACTGCTACTGCGAGGCAGATGGATACCCTGATCATCATTAGCATAGGCCTCATTACCAAAATAAGCAGCACTATCCCCACAACTGTGTGTACCGCCAATAGAGCCGCTATCCTTTAGCGTGCGGGAGAGCGGGTCGCCACACCCTTCCGTCACGCGTACGCCGTTAATTACTTTAATTGGCGCTAACGGTGGCTGTTGCGCTTCGCTTTGTTCCGTATCGTGAGCAGACTGAAATTTTGAAGGCCAGTTAAGCAGATTGACTTGTGTAATGTGCTGTAAACGCTCTTCAGATAATACTTCAAACAACGCTTCTTTTAATAATCGTTCTTCATGATCGCTAGCAAAGCTAAAACCAAAATACCCCAGACCTAACCCTTGCAGATTGAATGACGTTCCAAGCGCATGTGCTTGCATCTGCTTATCAGCGCCAGTCAATAAGAGTCGCAGCGTTTTTTTAGCGCGTTGCTTATAAGCGGGCAGGCATAAATACCAACGCGTACCCGAAGAAGGGTCCGCTATTTCTGCAAAATTTACTTTATCGGCTGTAGCCGCTTGTGGCGTTACATCTAAACCCAGTATTTTACCGTATAGATCAGGTGCCACTGAATATAAAACGCTGGCACGAATTTGCTCGGCACGTTCATGCCACAGCGCATTGGGATGCGCGGGCAATGCCACCATAAACAAATCTGGGTGTACCGTTGTACCATTCCGACATTCAATACCGCTGGGTGAAGCGACGACGATGGGATTTTGCACAGTATCAATCAAACCTAGCCGAGGATCCCAAGTAAGCCGTTCTGTTTTCTCATCTAATAACACCTTGCGACTACCATTATCGATAGCCAAAGTCACCATTTGTGGCATCAGTAAACTCGCCACAGCAATTTCCGATAAAGATAAATATTGTTTGAAGATAGCATGTTGATCAGCGGTGCTGCCAATTTTTTGTAATAACTGACAGACTTCTCTAGGATTATTGCGGTCAATGTCACTTAATGCCCGATCCAGTACATCATCTGAATGGCGAGGCAATAACATTCGGCCATCTAAATATGCCGATTTAAACCGCTTTTCTACTAAACGGCGTAGGAATTGATCGTAAGCCAACGTTTGATATAATTTGCCAAGTGGAGAGTTTTCATTTCTTGCACGTTGAAAAAAGTTTTTTAATATCATTTCATCATCAGGATAAATAAAGATACTTGCTGATTTTTCATAAGATGTTAGTGCACCGCTTTCTCGAGGAGGCAATAAAAGCTGCCCCTGGTTATATACATTTGCAATAGGATTTTGTAATAGCCGAGTAGGATCGATGGGTAAATAGCTAACACGACTCGTGCTCAGCAAGTGCAGCGCATGCTTGCTTGCTTTTTTTCGCTTGGTCGTAGCCAGTGCGACAGCTGCAGCGAGTGACGTAATCCGCTGCTTTAGAAAATGATGTTGCATATACGACACATAACGCATGCCGCCATTGGCGGATAAGCAGCCTTGAGGATCAAACTGTTGCACCAAAAGATCAAGATATGCGGGTAACAGCGCGGGAGTATCCCTCATGGCCCGGGCATCAGCGCGCAGTATGAGTTCTCTTGTTGCCACGATGCGCATGAGCTCGAAGCTCACAATTGCCCCTATGCTTGAGGCGATGGGGTTAAAGCGACACGCTCTTAGCACCGTATGGCATAAACTCAAGGTGCCTGTAGCCGTAAATATTGACAGCGGCTGTACTTTTTCGCGGGTATAACCAAAAGCCGCAGCGCCCAATACGGTTAGAGTCGTCATATCGTTAACGGACTGAATTTCAGCAAATGCCGTGGGTAATCTCAATAAATAAGTCGGTTGAAAAGCGGAGGAAACCAACTCGATTTTAGCATCGGGATCAGCAAGCCATTGCACTTGCATATGACTTTTATGACTGTCTGCTAAAGTAGAACGTAAGAATGATTCTGCTTGGCTAAACTTATCGTGCTTTTGTGAGGCAATGTCGGTTGTTCTTATGCGCCACTGTTGGAAACCTTCAAACGCAGCACTTGTTGCACCGGCTGCAAAAAATATCCTTGCTGCAGAACCCCTGAAATGCTTACCAATTGATTTAAAAAACACGATAAAACCGCACTCTTGTCTGAAGGAAGAATTGAAGCATTATAACAAAAAAAGGGCTTCTCACCAAGAAATATGGTTAAAAATTAATCTTCAGTTAAGAGGCATACTTTATAATGAAATTACTTTACAAAGATTCATTCATTATCGAGGTCAGAGATGCTTACTCGACAAATATCACGAATATCAGGTAAATTTTTTCATTTTGCGCCTAATGCGCGAGTAGCTTTTTCCTCTTCCTTTTCAAGGAGTAGTAGAAATTTTTCTTACAATAATCAATCTCGAAATCCCGGATCATCCACACTCACACCAGATATCTCAACCGGGTGGAAAAACAGCTCCGCTGCCGGCAATAAAATTGCTATGTTTGCTGCTATAGCCGCAATACCGGCCGCACTGTTTATAAAAGCGATGTTAGAGCAATACTTTAATGAGAACCATGAAAGCAAAATGAGTCAGCTCTCAGAAAAGTTCACAGAAGAGTGGGAGGCGCTTACAACGGGGCCGGTTAATAACGCTTTCTCCTATGCTCACCGGTCAGCCCTTATTAGAGCAATTCATACAGGGGTTTTAGAGAAAATAATAGATAACATGGCGTTTGAACTCGAAGACAATCAGGAGGGGCTGTTATTTTGTCGTGGGATATATGACTCAACTTATGAAGTAAAAGCAGCCGATGTTTGGGCAGAAACGGTTGGAGAACAAATAATGGCAGCAGGGCTCTCCCCCTCTTTATATCTATATAGGCCAGGGCCACGTAAAGCCACAGGGCTTAATTCCGATATATGCATGGGAGATGTGACGACCGCTGCAATTGATGCGGGTATACCAGGATCTTGGAGTAGCGGGTTAGTGCCTTTCTCAGGAGAACCGGATATTGCACTGGGCTATGCTGGTGGAGGGGATTTAGGCTGTTTGGTGTTAGCTGCTCCAGAAAAGATTTATCCGATCAGTAGGGGCAATGTGCGCCAAGAGGATGTCCCCGGCGAATGCGAATTTGTCTCACCAGGACTAGCACCAGAAAAAGTCTTCGCACTGGTATTTATAAGACCTTCTAGTAGCGAAAATTGTTGTGAAGTTTATAAAATTGTTATCCCTGATTATGTCAGCGACCCTGCTGCTAAGACTCGTTTTCAGCCCGATGCGAGGTTAATAGATTTTATTGCTTCTCTGAGTCGAGACGTTGGTGGTTCTGGCCACGGCCGTGTAAGAACGGTACTTGCAGATGATGCAGCCGTTAAACAACAACACGCAGCCCTGCTGACAGCATTACAGAGTCGTATACCGAGTTCAACGACGGTGCAACAACGCTATGATGCTGCCTATGAGCCGGATACAGCAACCTTAATTGAAAAAAGAAGACAAGCAATTGGAAGAGTAGCGAAAATAAAATTTGCAATGTATCAACGCTGGACGAGTGCATTGCAACAAGCCATGGGTCTTTCAACGACAGATTCTCCTCTTGAGCATGGCACTATTTCAAGTGCTTCAGAACTGCAATCCACATTGGAAGATCGGTTCTGTGCTAATGCAGAGCAAGTCAAAGCCCATCAACTTGGTATGCGATAATCCCCTGTGTCAGCATAGTTGTCGCTCGAATTAGGGCGTGTCGGCAATTAATTCGTGCAAATATTCAACATATGTAGGGTGTATTA
>CAYGNG010000015.1:0-51312 GCA_964351225.1 uncultured Gammaproteobacteria bacterium | reverse complement strand
AAAATTTAGCTTGTGAAGAGACAGAGAAATTTGATTTGGTGTATTACGGCGCTCCCGCGCCTAATACACCCTACATGTGTTGAATATTTGCACGAATTAATTGACGACACGCCTTGTATAGTAGATAATATAATATCAATTATATCGCTTAAATTAACATAAGAGATACAATGATGATAAAAGAAAAAGAGGTAGAAAATGAGTACCGCCTCTCACAATCTCGTTTACGTGTATTATCACGGCTCGGTGACCAAGCAACTCATGGGAAGGTTATTACTTAAAGATAGACAACTCGTTTTTGAATACGACTCTGCCTTTATCAAAACAGGATTAGAATTATCCCCTTTTAAACTACCAAGCAAAGCCGGTGTTTCTAAGTTGCAAATGACAAACATTGAAAAAACGTTGGTCGCGATCCGCGAGAACATGACTAAGTAAGCTTAGTCATTCAGCGTCTGCCAATATTGCAAACCGGGCTTAACTGCAACGACTGTGTTATTACAAAATGGCTGATCATCGGGGTAAGCCAGCACGGCTTGAGTAATTCTATATTGCTGTTGTTGATTTTGAACGAATACGGTCAACCGATAAAAGGAGGCTTGGCAATTAACCCGTTGCAGTGGTTTCAAGACATATCTAATCAAGTAGTTTTCCCGAGGCAATTGGCAAGACTTCGCTGACTGCCACCAAGCGAGAGACTGCAAAAACGCTTCTTGATCGATGAAGCACTCATTGGGTATCGCAAGCAATTTGCTTTTATTAAAATGCATGAGCACCGCTTGCGTCACTAAAAACAAATCCCAGTCGCTAGACCATACCTTCGCCAATTGCCATTGCGCTTTTGCTTGCTGTTGATTAGCCAATACAATAAGTGCAAATAAAGAAGTGTAAATTAACACCAGCAATAACACATTACCGCTTAGCGATTTCGATGGCTTCACCTGCCCCCCTTAGCGCAATAACGAATTGCAAAAGCCGATACAAGCGTCTATCGTAGGCTTGATAGTGATGTTGCCCTATTTCCACTTGCTTCTGTTGCAAAAAAGGCAAAATGGGATCGCTTGCTACCAGAACAGCAAATTCCAGCACCCCGGTATTTTTAACGGCTCGAACCTGAAAATCCGCGATTCCGGATATCAATTCCACCGCTGGCTCAATATTCACTTTCCGAAATAAGCTCCCGAGAACACCGGCTTGAGAGCGAACAAAATAGGTGATGATTTGCACGCCTGACAAATAAGTAAGCGGCGCATAACCATGAGACAGTTTATCTTGCAGCCGCACGATGGTTCGTCCTTTTGATTGCTCAACTCGGATATCCGCTAGCCACACCACCTCACCAGAAACACAGTCTGATAACAGCCAGGGTTGTAAAGAAGGAGAAATTTGTCCGGCGACAATGAGTTTATCCGGCTTGGTTATCGATTTTAACAAGGCATGGCGGCCAGCATAAGCCGTCATTGTGGTTAAAATCATTTGATCATTGTGCTTTGGCAACGCCGGCGTTAGCTTGCTGAGCAATGTTGGTATGCTGTTATTTAACTTTAAGTCAGACAATCTGCGACACGGTGCGATATTTGATTCTTCAATTGCCTGCCGCAAGAAATACAACACCAAGCGAGAACGATAATCCACTTGGGCTTGGGCGCTGTGCCAAAGATAATTTTTCCGCAACTCCTGACATATGGCTACCACTAATGATGACAAAACGGACGCAATGAATAAAGTAAGCAACAACTCAACCAGGGTAAACCCGGTTATACCCGGCTGCCGATGATTGCGCTTGGTGCTTCTCATAAGAAATAATCTGTCGTTGTTGGTTTGCAAATAATTCAGTGGCAAGTTGCTGGTATTGTAAAGTCATCCATTGACACTTACACAAAGCCACCACCGCAAAAGATAAAATTGCAATGGCAACAAGCGCTTCAACCAATGAAAAACCAACGCGTTTTGGTAGAGAATAAATCATTTTATTTTTTTAACCACCACCGATCCGACCGAGTAGCCCGCACCGAAAGCACAGATCACACCAATATCATCGATCGCGAAGTCATCGTGATGATGATCGTAAGCAATCCAACAGCCCGCCGAGCTGGTATTGCCATACTGGTCGAGAATAATTGGCGCCTCCGTCAGACTCGCTTCGCGCCCAAAGACGCGCTCCGCCACGAGTCGATTGATGTTACTATTTGCTTGATGCAACCACAATCGTTTCAGTGCGGCTGGGGAAATATTTTCGAGCGCCAAATGCTCGAGGATATGTTTACTGGCAAATGGGATCACTTCTTTAAATACTTTCCGGCCTTGCTGTTGAAAGAGCAAACTTGAAAAATCGTGAAAGCTCGGATCCAGATGGCACAAATAGCCAAAATTACTGCGAATGTTATTTGAAAAACTGGTTTGTGTTTTTAAACTGATAATCTCCATAACTTGGTGGCCACCAGCACCCTCTATGTTTTCAACCACTACGGCTGAACACGCATCACCAAAAATAAAATGGCTATCTCTGTCTTTAAAATTAACCAGCGGAGTGCACAATTCGGGACTGATGACTAATAGCTTTTGGGATTGTCCGGCTAAAATTGAATTGACCGCTTGTTGCAAACCAAAAACAGAAGACGAACAGGCTACATCCATGTCAAAAGCAAATCCGGTAATGCCCAATTGCGCTTGTATTTCAATCGCAATAGCGGGAAACGCTCTACTGAGCGCCGTAGTCGCAACAATAACCCCATCCAAGGCTTGCGGTGAGATACCGGCTCTGGCGATAGCAACTTCAGCCGCTTGCAATCCAAACTCCGCTTGTAGGGATAGGTGATCAGCGACACGAGGGTGGATAACCGGCTGCATGTGATTGATATCCAATATATTGGCTTTATCCAGTACGCGACGTTGCTTAATGCCGGAAGCTTTTTCAATGAATTCAGCGGAAGATTCTTTAAGTGGCATCCGCTCTCCGGTCGCAATCAATGCGGCGTGGGTTGTATTATAACGATTAGCGTAGCTATTAAACGAAGCAACCAACTCGGAATTACTGATCGCCTCAGTCGGTGCGTAAATACCAACCCCTGTTATACCTGCTCTGATTTTTTTCATGTTCAAAACCTTATCAAAAGTCAGCCTTATGGATGAAGCCCGCTTATGGTTTGCAAGCGCGCTCATCTAAAGTAATATTAGACAATTTAAATCGTAACACAACGCCCAAGGAATATCTCCGTGACATTTGATCCCAATAAATTAGCCAATAAGTACATACGTGATGTCAAACCGTTTCAACCGGGCAAGCCCATCTCCGAGGTCACGCGCGAAACCGGAATAAGCCACGTTATTAAGCTCGCCAGCAATGAAAATCCACTTGGGCCGAGCCCTAAAGCGCTTGCCGCCATTTCACAAGCGTTAGCCAATTGCCATCGTTACCCAGACAGTAATGCCTATGATTTAAAGCAAGCACTGTCAGCTTATTTAAATGTCGCTTGCGAGCAAATTATCCTCGGCAACGGTTCCGATGAAATTTTCGTAATGACAACCCGGGCCTTTTTAAATGAAGGGGAAGAAGTCATTTTTTCGGAGTATGGCTTTGCGGCCTATCCAGCCGTCACCCAATCCGGTCGCGGTATTGCCGTGACGGTACCAACCGTTGATTTCAATTATGACTTACCGGGAATACTTAAAGCCATCACAAAACGGACTAAACTTATTTTTATTGCCAACCCTGAAAATCCCTTAGGCACTTATTGTAATTCCGAAGCAATGCAATCCTTTCTGGCGCACGTTCCCAGTCGCGTACTGGTGATATTAGATCAAGCTTATTGTGAATTTATTGACAAACCCGACTATCCGCTTGCTTTGGACTGGCTTGCGCACTATCCCAATCTCATCATCACCCGCACTTTTTCTAAAATTTACGGCTTAGCCGGGATCCGAGTGGGTTATGGTGTCTGTCATCCAGCAGTCTGCAGCTACCTGAATCGGGTACGCCTACCGTTTCATGTCAACGCCCTGGCACAAGTCGGGGCTATTGCCGCACTCGAAGACCGCGAACATCTTGAGAAAACCTTGAAAAATAATCAACAGGGCAAAATACAATTAGAACACGGGCTCACCCAGCTGGGTCTGCGCTTTATTCCTTCGGTAACTAATTTTATTTTATTTGATACCGGCGGTGACGCCAAAATCGTTTTTCAAGCCTTATTAAATCGAGGCATCATCACCCGCCCGGTCCCCATGCCAGGATTAAGCCGATATTTGCGCGTCAGCATCGGATTGCCCCATGAGAATCAGCAATTTTTAGAAACCTTAGCGGCTATCTTTGGATAAATCAATAGGCTAACATACGAACATCCCATGGACTATAATCAAAATGGCATCCGCAAGAGGAATAATGATGACTAAACTCCGAACTTTTTCCAAAAACAAAGTATCAACCTATGTCTCAAAGCCCACCGATGCAATCGGTTATGTCGATTACAGCCATGAGGAGAATCAAATCTGGGAAACGTTGTATCAGCGTCAAATTCAATTAGTCCAAGCGCGTGCTTGTGAAGAATTTTTGCAAGGCCTCGACATCTTAAAAATGCCCTCCGATAAAATTCCACAAATTCCAGAAATCAACAAAGCCATGAATAAAGCGACGGGTTGGGGTGTGAAACCGGTTTCCGCCTTAATTAAAACGGAAGTTTTTTTTAAATTATTAACCGCGCAATTATTCCCAGCTGCAACGTTTATTCGCCGTCAAGAAGAGTTGGATTATCTGCAAGAACCCGATATATTTCATGAAATATTTGGCCATTGCCCGTTGCTGACCGAGCCCAACTTTGCCAAATTCATGCAAAACTATGGCACCATCGCCGGGCAAGCCAATAGCAAACAACTCGCTATACTCTCAAGACTCTATTGGTTCACGGTTGAGTTCGGCTTAATCCAAACCGCTAAAGGACCGCTGTCATACGGTGGTGGCATTTTATCTTCTATTGGTGAAACCGTATACGCCGTAGAAAGTCCCGAACCACAACGCCAGCCTTTTGATTTATTAACCGCAATGCGCACTCCTTATCGCATCGATCAATTCCAAACGATCTATTTTGTGATAGAAAGTTTTGAACAATTGTTTGAAATCACCCATGATAATTTGCTCGACAGATGCGATGAAGCCATCCGTCTTGGTGATTTCGAACCGTCATTCCCGATTGACGATTTAATCGATTAACCAAATTTTTATAGCATTTTATATCGGTGTGCATTATTATTTCATTTTTAAATTCAGTGCGTTTTTAAAGAGGTAGCTTGATGTCCGACTTATCTGCAAAACATTGTGCGGTTTGTGAAGGTGGTGTACCCGCATTAACCGGCCCAGAAATTCAAACCTTACTCAAAGCCATTCCAGAATGGCACGTTAACGCGGACAATACTGAAATTTTCCGACTGTTTGCCTTTACCAATTTTTCGCAAACCATGTTTTTTGTCAACGCCATCGCTTTCATTGCCAGCAAGGAAAAGCACCATCCGGATATGGAAGTACACTACAACAGCGTTAACGTGCGCTACAGCACCCATGCCATCGGTGGCTTAACAGAAAATGACTTCATCTGTGCGGCAAAAGTCAATGATCTGTTAAATTCAGCAAAATAACATGTCGATGTCAAAAGTCATTGTAGCCCTGTCTGGTGGCGTTGATTCCTCAGTCTCAGCCCTGCTCCTCAAACAACAAGGTTTTGCCGTGGAAGGCTTGTTTATGAAAAACTGGGAGGAAGACGATACCGAAACCTACTGCAGCGCCGCCCAAGATCGCCAAGATGCTGAAAAAATAGCGGACCTTTTGCAAATCCCATTTCACACGGTTAATTTTGCGGCCGAATATTGGGATGCGGTTTTTGAAAATTTTTTAATTGAGTATCAAGCCGGCCGCACACCGAATCCCGATATCTTATGCAACAAAGAAATCAAATTCAAAGCCTTCCTGGATTATGCCACAACGCTGGGGGCCGATAAAATTGCAACCGGTCATTATGTTTATACTCAAAAACTTGGCAATCAAATCCAATTATGGCAAGGCAACGATCCCAACAAAGATCAATCGTATTTTCTGTATACCTTAACGCAAGCGCAATTGGCAAAATCCATTTTCCCCATTGGCACCTATCATAAAGATACCGTGCGCTTGCTCGCCAAACAACACCAATTTATTACTCATAATAAAAAAGACAGCACTGGCATCTGCTTTATTGGCGAAAAACGATTTAAGCAATTTTTAAATCAATACCTGAGTAAAAATCCCGGACTGATTAAAACCAGCGGCGGCAAAATTATTGGTGAACACGATGGCTTAATGTTCTATACCCTAGGCCAACGCCAAGGGCTTGGCATTGGCGGACTATCGGGATCGGAAGAACAACCATGGTATGTGCTTGCCAAAGATCCCCACAATAATGTGTTATACGTTGGCCAAGGCCATGATCATCCTTGGTTGTTATCACCACGATTAACCGTAGATCATATTCATTGGATTGCCGGAACACCGCCCGCTTATCCGATCACGTGTTGGGCCAAAACGCGCTATCGCCAGTCTTGCCAAGACTGCATCATTGAACCGGTTGATAATCAATTTCAAGTGACATTTACCAGCCCACAACGCGCCATCACCCCAGGGCAATCGGTTGTCTTTTACCAAGACCATGTTTGTTTAGGCGGTGCGGTCATCATTGATTACGATAAATCTTTTAAATTTAGCTGATCGTAGGGATACTATGGCATTATATATTATCACCCACTCTTCTTTTCATCACCCCAATATACTCTCGGTGTTTTCCCTGCTATCCCCAGATTGTATGATTTTACTTTGTGAAAATGGGGTTTATAATGGCTTACCTGCATCGCCATTTTGCCAATTTTTTTGTGAAAACACCCCCAAGGCACAAATTTCCATACTTGAAGCGGATTGTCGTGCTCGAGGAATCCTGCAAAACCGGCACCCGGCTTTCCGGCTTATCCATGATGACGGCTTGGTAGCGCTTACTGAAATTTGCCATCCCATCATTTCCTGGAGCTAACCATGCCTTATCACCTATCTGGCAACGTGATACTAACCTGCGACCACGGCTTTTTGCTCGACCGACACGATTGGACCAGCGAACTGGCCGAGCACATTGCCAATGAGCTCGATATCGTGTTAACCCCAGCGCATTGGCAAGTCATCCACACCTTGCAATCTTATTATAACACCTATCAAGCAATGCCCGCGCTGCGTATTCTCATAAAATTACTCAACCGGCATCATCCTTCTGGGCAATGGAGTAGCAGCTCCCTGCACCAATTATTCCCCAACACCGTACTCCGGACAGCTGCCCAAATTGCTGGCTTACCCAAACCTCAAAAATGCTTATGATGCACTGGAATTTGAGGCAACTAACCGTGCTGTCGCACACTGCGCAATATCATCAAGGGCATTATCCACCGCCGTATTCGAAAAAAATACCGGAGAGCTTGAGCCTGCTCTTTTTTGTTCGCGCCACAGCGCCACAAAATACAGACCCACACCCGTGAGTGAAATAAGTATTTGTAAAATCCCGCTGAGCACATACCAAATGGTGCTAACTTCAGATAATACCGGCTCTGCTTGGGCAATGGTTTGTTGGCATTTTTGCTGCAGCGCCAGAATACTCGCACGCGTACCTTCTTCGCAACGGTCTAAAGCAACGTATAGTATGCGAACAACGTTTCGAGCTTTTTCTTGTTGGTTTTTACCGAGCAACGGGCTATCTGCTAAATCACAAAGTGTCGATACCTTGGCACACATCGCCTTTAGATGCGGATCCGTGAAGCGATTTGTTAATTCATTAAGCATTGCTTTATGGAAAGAAAGAAATAACCTCTCAGGCCAGTGCTTTACAGGGCAGTGGTTTAGGTTAACCTTTTGCGCATATACGGTCGACAACAAATCACTCAACAAATCCCAAAGTTGTGAAGAGCCCGGTAGAACAGGGATTAACGCGACGACGGCCTCATGCAACACACCGCGCAAACTGGCGATATCAAAACCACGTTCATCGTGGTAGGCAATAAGCGTGCTCATCGCCTGGTAACTGAATTCACACACCTTGAAGTTAGTGATAAGTTGTGCCGCAGAGAAAAAAACCAATAGCGGGCGCATGGCTTGGCATATAGGCGCAAGCTGTTTGTTCTGTTGCGCGATATCCGTTAACCGCAAACACCAGTAAGGAACAAAATGTTCTTTTGTCGGGCGGCAATTGAGATTGACTCGTGGCACAGGGAGGAAACCTATTTTTTGTGGCTCATTCAGCGCTAATGCCCTAGCGTGGTAAGTTATGGGCGGCTCTTCTTCGTCTTCGTCCAATGAACCCATTTCTGGGCTGCTTTGTTTTTGCTCCAGTCTTAGCTGGCTTGCCGTTGTGGGTTTGTCGCTGCTTAAAGCGGCCACACCAAAATAATCCTCCGCGCGAGCGGCACCGCGTTTTGTAAATAAGTTGTGCACAGCGGAGTAATAGTCATCTTTTTCTGATTTTTTAGCATACTGTTGGTAATGGTAAAGGATAAAATCCCGAAGTCTTTCCTGTCCTTCATTTTTATACTCACCAAATTGGCTCTGGATCAACTTTGCAAGTGTTGGACTATACATGAGTTGATCGAGTAGCCACGCGTGTTGTTCCGCGAGTAAATCACTTGCACCTAACTCGAGCAAGCGATAGGCGCCGTGCGCAATCAAAAAATCACCCTGTGCAACAGAATGGGTACAACTCAGTATTTCTTGAGAAATATCCATGACACATTTAGCTTTTACCCGGTCTGGGATATCATAGAACATTATTTCCGATATGCGAGAAACAGCATTATGAATAAAGCGCGCCTGTGACTTGGGATCTTGCACCAAAAGCCTTGCTTCCAGAGGGGGGGATTTATTAATAGATGAAATAACTGAAGCAAAATCCAGTTCATTTAAACAGTGTCTTGTGTCACTGTCTTCATCCAGCAAGCGGACCAACTGTGTTGCCTCGCTACTGGTTCTAAGCTTAGCCCAATCCGTCTCAGTAAACATTCTCGTCGCTTTGATTCGGTAGAAGAGACCACGTGCGATATCTTTGGTGATACCACATATTCCTTTACATAAACACACTCCATACCTTAAATATCCCAGAGCACAATCCGCCTGCGCCGCGCGCGCATAGAGTCTGCCGGCCTCTCCCGGATTTTTAATAACATGCCGACCATCCCCTGCCCCTCTTATTATACCGGCCGCCAGAGCATCGGCATGGAGGGTAAAAATAAGCGGGAACCGGGATCCATCGAAATCCATCGCTCTCAGGAGACGATAACCAACCCCCGGGTCTTTATCGGCACCGAATTCCCCAAAAAAATAGAGGTACGCCACGATCCCTGCGGCGATCGGGTTGCGTCCCCTTGCGATTGCTTCTAAAGCAAGAAAATCATCCCGCCTCCGGTGAGTGACGATAGCGGCGAACAAGCGCAAACACGCAAAGTCTTGTTCCGATAGCTTGGCAGAATTCATACAGTCTTGCTTTTGTTGTTCCAGATCTTCCGGAGAAAGGGTTCGATCTTTAATGCGGCAAAACAATTCCGATAGGGGATGTATCATTATTAACCTCTTTCTGACCTCCCAATAAGTGGCAATAATATAACCGACAACAGGCATTTAGTCTACTTTTACTCACATTTAGCTCGATTTTTTTCAGATTGGGCCTTTACGACAAGCACTTATCCACTAACTCAAACACATTTTTGGAAAGACCTTTGGCATCGCGCAATCGTTTTAATTGCAACTCCATCATTTCTCGGCGGGTTGCTTCAAAACGTCGCCATTGCATAAATGGCCTAATCAGCCTTGCAGCCAGTTGTGGGTTTAATTTATCCATCTCTAAAATCTGGCTAGCGACCAGCTCATAGCCTTCACCACCATCTTGATGGAACCCCGCTGGGTTATTGGCGAAAACCGAAAGCAAGGAACGAACTTTATTCGGGTTGTGTTTATCATACGCGCTATGAGCTAATAATTTTCGAACTCGTTCAACCACCGCTTCAAAGGGAATACTGGCTTGTAACGCAAACCATTTATCAACGACCAGCGGATCTTGTTGCCATTTGTGATAAAATTTATCTAAATACGCATCCCGCTCATGACATTCTACTTGTATTAATGCCTGTAACGCGGCAATGGTATCGGTCATATTATCAGAACGATCATACTGCTTGGTACAGTGCGAAATGGCTTCAAAAGACTCGCTAGAGCCCAGATGAAATAAACAGGTATTCTGCAAAGCTCGCTTGGCCATTGCACCACGCGCATTGGAATACGGTTTGTCGCTGCAACAATCCTGATAGACCGCCAACCATTTATCGTGCAGTTGATTGGCTATTTCTTGCTTAACAAAATGGTACGCTTCGTGAATGGCATCAATATGTACCTCGCTCACCAAATTTTGGAAATCCACTTCCATAGGCAATGTTAAACTGGCAGCCAATAAATCGTCCTCGGTTTCTCTAAGCTGCAAAGCCTTTTGCATGGCGGCAATAAGCCCCGCTGGCATTTGAAAAACAACATCTCGCTGATAATCATCAATCAAGCCAAGGATCACGCGCTTCATCAGCGTTTGTCCGGCCTCCCACCGATTAAAATGATCGGTATCATTGGCAAATAAAAAAGCGAGGTCAGCCTCTTTATAATCATACTCAACTTTAACCGGCGCAGAAAAGTTGCGCAAAAAAGAAGGCACCGGTCGCTCAAAAACATTCAGAAACTCCAAAACCGTTTCGCGCTCAGTAAGCGCCATGATGTGACCATGCGCTAAATGTTTGCTGCCTTTTAAATGCAAGGGCATATCATTGCCATGGGCATCCAACAATCCTACGCTAAAAGGAATATGGAAAGTTGGTTTTTGATTTTGCCCGGTTGGATCGGGAATGTCTTGCACAACCGATATTTTATACACCCCGTTTTTGTCGTCATGCTCTGTTTTCACAGAGCAAATTGGTGTCCCTGCATACTGATACCACTTTCTAAACTGCGTCAAATCGATTTTATTACTGTCCTCAACCGCATCAATTAAATCATCAATTGTTACCGCACAACCATCGTGGCGCTCAAAATACCGATCCATCGCTTTGCGAAAGCCCGCCTTACCCACTAAAGTCCGCATCATTCTAATAACTTCAGCACCTTTATGATAAACGGTTGTCGTGTAGAAATTATCAATTTCAATGTAAGCATCTGGTCGCACCGAGTGAGCCATTGGACCAGCATCTTCTGGGAATTGAAATTGCCGCAAATAATTAACATCGCGAATTCTCATCAGCGCACGCGAATGCATGTCGGCACTAAACTCTTGATCTCGAAAAATAGTAAGCCCTTCTTTTAAACTCAATTGAAACCAGTCTCGACAAGTTACTCGATTCCCTGTCCAATTATGAAAATATTCGTGGGCAATAACACTTTCAACCCATTGAAAGTCTTTATCTGTTGCCGTCTCGACGTTAACCAGCGCACAGGCGGTATTGAAAATATTAAGTCCTTTGTTCTCCATAGCACCCATATTAAAATCACTGACCGCAACAATTTGAAATATATCTAAATCGTATTCTCGACCAAATTGCTCTTCATCCCAACGCATGGCTTTTTTGAGTGAATCAAGCGCATGCTGACATTTGTGTAAATTGCCTTTTTCAACATAGATATGCAATGCCACTTCCCGCTGACTTTGCGTGATGAATTTGTCAGTCAAACACTCGAGATCACCAGCAACCAAGGCAAAGAGATAACTTGGCTTTTTAAAAGGATCTTCCCATTTGACCCAGTGCCGATTGTCTTCAAGCTCACCGTTGGCAACCAGATTGCCATTGGATAGCAACACCGGATACTTGCTTTTATCCGCGCGAATAACCGTCGTAAAACGAGTCATGACATCGGGTCTGTCTAAATAATAGGTGATCCGTCTGAAGCCTTCCGCTTCGCATTGTGTGCAAAACATAGAGCCGGAACGATATAACCCAACTAACTCGGTATTCGTTTCTGGGTGAATTTCAGTTTTGATCGCAAGCTCAAACTGAACAGGCAGCTCTAAAATAGTGAGTGACTCCTCATGAACCCGATAACGTTCCGCTGGCAACACGTGTTGGTTCAGCGTGATTTCTAATAATTTGAGCTTCTCCCCAGATAACACCAGAGGCGTCGTCATGGCTTGGTCAATCCGCTTAATTTTCATGGTCGCAAGCACCACAGCACGCTCATCGAATAAGTCAAAGTCGAGTTGTAATGACTCAATGACAAAGGCGGGCGGGCAATAATCTTTGCGATAGATGGTTGTCGGTTTCTCTGTCATAATTCCTCACTTAGTAGTGCTGATAAAAACACCATCCCATTTTTTGTCGGGCGGATTGTCTCGTAATTGCTTGCAACGATTAAGATAGACTTGATATAGCTTATCATAAGGATATTGATTAATAAGCATTTTAAATTCTTTTGCGGCTTTTTTAAAATCACGCGTGTGATAAAGCTTTAACGCTCCGTGATAGGCTTCAACTTCAGTCCGTTTCTCATTAGAAAACGCCAGCAACGAGCATAATGGCTGATATATCTCAACCGCATTGAGCTTGCCTTTGACCCTAACTTTATCAATTAATCGGAAAACATAATCGGGATTATCATCATGCGTTTGCGGTCCAACGATAATACTAACACCATAATATTTGGTTAGACCTTCAAGTCTTGATGCCAAATTGACCGAATCACCTATCACGGTATAAGCTCGACGATATTCTGAACCCATATCCCCCACGCTCACGATCCCAGTATTAATCCCTACCCCAATATCAATTTCAGGTAACCCCATCTCAATAAATTTAGCTTTTAATTGAGTGACTTTTTCAATCATCGCCATCGCGGCCTGGATAGCGTGTTTGGCGTGTGCTTCGTCCCGCAATGGAGCTCCCCAAAATGCCATTATCATGTCCCCAACGTATTTATCAATGGTTCCTTCATGGTTAAAAATCAATTCCGTCATGGGCGTGAAAAATTGGTTTAATAAATTCTTGAGCGCATTGGCCTCTAATGATTCAGCAATGCTGGTAAAGTTACGTATGTCTGCAAACAGGATGGTCATTTCTCTGTTTTCACCGCTCATGCCATACTCATCCGGATTCAAAGTCATCTGCTCGACATGCGCCATAGGAACGTATTGCCCAAACATCCATTTAATCAGTCGTTTTGCTCGATTCTCAAATAAATAACCATAACCCATATTGGTCATGGCAATGATATCCACCATAATCATCGGAATGACAAAAGACAGGATCAAGCCCTCTCGACTCCACAACCAGGCGTTTGCAACAATTAAAACGGCTGGAAAAAATAGCGCCGAAGCTGTTAAAAATTTTGGTCCTAAAAATGGAAAAATCAGCGCACAAAACCCACCAATAAAAACGATCATTAAAAATTCAGCACCAATCGCCCATGAGGGTTTAACGGGAAATCCACGTTTTAAAATACCATCGGCGATATTGGCATGAACTTCAATCCCGGGATACACACTTTGTGGTGGCACAGCCCGCATATCCCCCATTCCTAGCGCTGTTGTTCCGACAAAAACAATTTTGTTTTCCACTGTGCGCGGATCCATTTTATTTTCTATCACCTCTGCAGCCGAAACATAAGGATAACTTCCCGCGCCGCCTCGAAACGGCACCATTACTTGGCCATATTCATCCGTTGGAATGCTTTTTTGTCCGAGCTTAATTCCTTCAATAACTTTATATTCTCCTATCTCTTGAATATTCAACGCGACATCATCAACCAACAGATAGAGTCGACACGCTTCTAATGCCAAACTCAAATACAAGCGATTGCCATTGCGGATCAACAACGGTGAGCGCCTAATAACGCCATCCGAGTCGGGAATTGCGGTAATAAAACCACCATGCTTTGCACTTTCTTGTAGGGATTTATTATTCCCAGTAAATCCTTCCATTACCGGGATTGTCAATCCTTGCGATAAATTATCATCCAGAATCATTGCAGGCCCTGGCAGCACACCCTCTTGAGATGTGCTGCGATTATGAAATATCACACCTAAAACGGTATCACCTTTTGCAACCGATTCTACTAATTTGGTGTCGGTATCATATTGTGGTAATAATTCGGTAACTTTGGTAATAAACTCTTTTTCTCGTTTTTCTGGCGGGAGCCGGTCTAATAATTGTTGTGCAATATTTCCTTCTGAATTTGGAAATACAACGTCAAAAGCCACTACAATGGCTCCTGCATTAAATAGATTATCGACCATTTGAGAAACCACATCTCTCGGCCATGGCCAACTGCCATATTTCGCTAAGCTTTTTTCATCAATATCCAAAATAATAATTTCACTGTCTTTACCGGCTGGTATCTCTGGAATAAGGTTAAATTGGATATCATAAGCATAGTGATCCAGCTTGGTTAACCACGCAGCAAACGGTTCAGTCGTCGTAATACGTAACCAAAGGCTGCATAATACGATCCCGAAACCGAGCAATATCGGAATGGCTTTTTCTCGCAATTTGGATCTGGCCATTTAAAAACCGCGTCGTATCAGTATATATATTATATAGTGTAGGCAAGAAACAATCTTCTCGCGAGCGCCCGCTACGCTGTGTTAACCTTAGAGTACAGATCCATCGAAACTGGTTTGGTTAAATGGCAAATAACAAACTGCAAATAGCGCAAATTTCTGACACACACCTGTTCCGCTCTACGGATGCGACTTTACTTGGTATGAATACCGAAGAGAGCCTACAAGCAACACTCGCGCTGATTAAGAAAAAACATCCCCATTTAGATGCTATTTTCCTTACCGGTGATTTATCACAAGATGCCAGCCCCGAGTCTTATCAACGCTTGGCTGGTTACATGCACGAATTTTCCTGCCCGAGTTATTTTATTCCAGGGAATCATGATAATCCCGCTTGTTTATATGAAAACATTCTCTCCAACAACAAGCCACATCCTGATATCGTCACGCTCAATGATTGGCAAATTATTTTGCTTGATTCCACCGTCCTTGGCACACCAGCGGGTAATTTTTCTTTATCCTCCTTAGCGGCACTACAACAACATCTTGAACAAAACAAACGCCATACCTTGATATTTTTGCATCACCACCCCCTTACCATTAATTCCGCTTGGCTCGACAAAATTGGTGTAAAAAACAACAATGAATTTGTTGCTCTGATTGAAAAATTTTCACCCGTGAAAATTGTGAGCTTTGGACATATCCATCAAGCATTTGAAAAAATGGTTAATGGCATTCAATATTATGCGAGCCCGTCGACTTGCATCCAATTCATGCCAAATACTCAAAATTTCACGTTAGATACGCTATCCCCAGGATTTCGTTTTTTCGAATTGCACTCGGATGGCAACTTTTCATCCACGGTCTGTCGGGTCAAAGACTTTAAAATTCATCTGGATACGGAAACAAACCAATATTAGGCTTATCGGAGAATCATTGTTTTTTCATTAAGTAGACTATACTTAAGCATATGCGGCGGTGGACAGCGCGTTTCAGCAAGGGAGTCGGATTATGGATATTTTTCACAAGTATAAAGAACGTTACGAAGAGCACCAACCAGAAGAATTTTCCATCCAAGAATATCTCGAGATTTGTAAAAATGATAAATCGGCTTACGCCAGTGCGGCAGAGCGACTGCTCATGTCAATTGGTGAACCCCAGTTAATAGACACTCGACACGACTCGAGACTCAGTCGCGTTTTCTCAAATAAAGTCATGCCATCCTATCAATCTTTTAGCGAGTTCTATGGCATGGAGGAGCCGATTGAACAAATCGTTTCGTATTTAAAACACGCGGCTCAAGGCTTGGAAGAAAAAAAACAAATCCTGTACTTATTAGGCCCGGTTGGTGGTGGCAAATCTTCGCTTGCGGAAAAATTAAAAGACTTAATGGAAAAAACGCCCTTTTACGCCATCAAAGGTTCTCCAGTCAATGAAATACCCCTGTGTTTATTTGACCATGAGGAAGATGCTGAAATACTGGAAGATAAATATGGCATTCCTCGTCGTTACTTAAAATCCATCATGTCGCCATGGGCGGTAAAACGTTTACGAGAATATCAAGGCGACATTACACAATTCCGAGTTGTGAAGCTGCGACCTTCACGCCTAAATCAGATTGCCATTGCAAAAACAGAACCTGGCGATGAGAATAATCAAGATATTTCCTCGCTGGTCGGGAAAGTCGATATTCGAAAGCTCGAACAGTTTTCTCAAGACGATCCCGATGCTTACAGTTACTCCGGTGGACTATGCTTGGCAAACCAAGGGTTACTTGAATTTGTTGAGATGTTTAAAGCACCCATCAAAGTCCTACATCCCTTACTCACCGCCACGCAAGAAGGCAACTATAATGCCACAGAAGGCCTCTCTTCCATTCCCTTCGACGGCATGGTATTAGCACACTCAAACGAATCCGAATGGGTTTCTTTCAAAAACAATAAAAACAATGAAGCCTTCATCGATAGGATATTTGTGGTCAAAGTCCCCTACTGTTTGCGGGTCAATGAGGAAATCCAAATTTATGATAAGCTACTAAGACATAGCTCACTAAAAGATGCACCCTGCGCCCCTGACACCTTGAAAATGTTAGGGCAATTCTCAGTACTCTCTCGACTAAAAGATCCAGAAAATTCTAACATTTTCTCTAAGCTTCGGGTTTATAACGGCGAAAACATCAAAGACACCGATCCCAAGGCGAAATCTTACCAAGAATATAAAGACTATGCCGGTGTCGATGAGGGAATGAATGGGTTATCAACCCGCTTTGCCTTCAAAGTGCTTTCACGGGTATTTAACTTCGACAGCACAGAAGTCTCTGCCAATCCGGTGCATTTGCTCTATGTCCTTGAGCAACAAATTGAGCGCGAACAATTTCCAGCCGATATTCGGGAGCGGTATCTCTATTTTATCAAAGGGATTATCACACCTCGCTATATTGAATTTATTGGTAAAGAAATTCAAACTGCTTATCTTGAGTCGTATTCCGAATATGGGCAAAACATTTTTGACCGCTATGTGACTTATGCTGACTTCTGGATCCAAGATCAAGAATATCGCGATCCCGATACGGGTGAGTTTTTCTCTCGCTCTGCTTTAAATGAAGAGTTGGAACAAATTGAAAAGCCTGCAGGAATAAGCAATCCCAAAGACTTTCGTCATGAAGTTGTTAACTTTGTATTACGAGCACGAGCACAAAATAATGGCAGAAACCCAGTGTGGCATAGCTATGAGAAGCTGCGCATCGTCATTGAGAAGAAAATGTTTTCAAATACCGAGGATTTACTGCCTGTCATCTCGTTTAATGCTAAAGGCTCTAATGAAGAAAAACAAAAGCATGAAGAATTTATTAATCGTATGGTTGCCAAAGGATATACTGCAAAACAAGTCCGTCTGCTTTGTGAGTGGTATATTCGAGTACGCAAATCATCATAATGGATTGCTGTTATGTCGCAAATTGTTGATCGAAGACTCAATGGGAAAAACAAAAGCGCTATCAATCGACAGCGCTTCATTAAACGCTACAAAAATCAAATAAAAAAAGCGGTAACAGACGCCGTGAGTAAGCGCAGCATTACTGATATAGAAAAAGGTGAGAGAATAACCATTCCTGCAAAAGAAACCGCTGAGCCTGTTTTTCATCATGACGATGGTGGCATGAAAGAATACATTCACCCCGGAAATAAAGAGTTTATTTCCGGGGACCAAGTAAAGCGTCCGCTGAATAATGGTGGCAAAGGCCAAGGATCGGATGCCAGTGATCACGGTGAAGGCTCTGATGAATTTGTCTTTCAAATCTCTCGTGAAGAGTTTTTAGAAATATTCTTTGAAGATCTTGAGCTACCTGATCTCATTAAAAAACAAGTAACTCAGATCCCAAACTATAAATTTGTTCGCGCGGGCTACACCTCCGCCGGCGTGCCAAGCAATATCGACATCACCCGATCGTTTCGAAATGCAATTGGGCGTCGTATTGCCATGTCTGCCCCCTACCGCAAACAACTAAAAGAGCATAGTGAATCTTTGGAGAGATTGTTACAAGATCATGAAGAATCCGCTGAAGAGGTCGTGGCTTTGCTTGCTAAAATTGAGGGCTTAAAACGAAAAATCGCCTCTTTCCCTTTTATCGATGATGTCGACATCCGCTACCACCACAGAATAAAACACCCGCAACCAACCACCCAAGCGGTGATGTTCTGTATCATGGATGTCTCAGGCTCTATGGATGAAGCAAAAAAAGACATCGCTAAACGTTTCTTTATCTTACTGTATCTATTTCTAAATAGAAATTATGAAAAAATTGAGATTGTTTTCATCCGCCATCACACCTCGGCAAAAGAAGTCAATGAAGAAGAGTTCTTCTATTCAAGAGAAACAGGTGGCACGGTCGTTTCCAGCGCTCTCGAGTTAACCAACAACATCATTGATGAACGATATCCTACTGATGCTTGGAATATTTATGTGGCACAAGCCTCTGATGGCGACAACTGGAATGCGGACTCCCCCCGCTGCCAAGAAATTATTTTGAAAGATCTCATGCCTAAGGTACAGTATTTCTCTTACGTTGAAATCATGCCCCGACATCACCAAAGCTTATGGGAGTGTTATCTTTTAGTACAACAGACCTACGCCCACTTTGCCATGCAAAGCATCGACAATGTAAACAATATCTACCCGGTGTTTCGTGAATTATTTAAAAGGCAAACGGCATGAGAAAAAGCAAGGTCATTTCAACTTCTAGCGAATGGACCTTTGACTTGATCCGTCAATACGACAAAACAATCAGCCGAATTGCCTCGGATTATGGTCTGGACACCTACCCGAATCAAATCGAGATTATTTCGGCAGAGCAAATGATGGATGCTTACTCGAGCATTGGTATGCCTATTAATTATGATCATTGGTCCTTTGGTAAAAAATTTCTAAATACCGAAAAAAATTATAAACGTGGCAATATGGGGCTAGCCTATGAAATAGTCATTAACTCCAATCCTTGCATTGCCTATCTCATGGAGGAAAATACGATGACCATGCAAGCTTTGGTCATCGCACATGCTTGTTATGGTCACAACTCTTTTTTCAAAGGCAATTATATGTTTCGCACCTGGACCAATGCCGATGCGATTATTGATTATCTGTTGTTTGCCAAAAATTACATACAAAAATGTGAAGAAAAATATGGTTTTAACAGCGTTGAAGCAACAATTGATGCCTGCCACGCCTTGATGAATCATGGTGTCGACCGATACCAACGACCACAAAAACTTTCACTCTCCGAAGAAGAAGCAAGACAAAAATCACGAGAAGAATATCTGCAATCACAAATCAATGATCTGTGGCGCATGACGGTTCCTCGAAACAAAAGCAAAGAAACGCAAGCGAAAGAAAAACGATTTCCACCAGAGCCTGAAGAAAACATACTATACTTCTTGGAGAAAAATGCGCCACTGCTAGAGCCTTGGCAACGAGAAATTGTACGCATCGTTAGAAAAATTGGGCAATATTTCTATCCCCAGAAACAAACTCAAGTTATGAATGAAGGATGGGCTTGCTTTTGGCATTATCACATCTTAAATGCACTATATGATGAAGGTCTCGTTACCGATGAATTTATGCTTGAGTTTTTACAATCGCATACCAATGTTATTTATCAACCCGATTTTGACAGCCGATATTACTCCGGGGTAAACCCCTATGCTTTGGGCTTTAATATGATGATGGATATAAAACGAATTTGCCAGAACCCTACCGATGAAGATAAATATTACTTTCCAAATATTGCTAATAGTGACTGGCTAAAAACATTGGATTTCACCATGAAAAACTTCAAAGATGAAAGTTTTATCGCGCAATTTCTCTCGCCAAAAATTATGCGTGATTTTAAGTTTTTTGGCGTCTTAGACGATGACAACTCAGAAAATTTAGAGATATCGGCTATCCATGACGAGCTGGGGTTTCGAAAGATCAGAGAGTCGCTTTCAGCCCAATACAATCTAGGCAACCTTGAACCCAATATTCAAGTCTATTCTATTGATATCAAAGGTGACCGATCCATTTGTTTGCGGCATACTCAATTCAATCGCCGCCCATTAGCCATTGAAGATAGCATGGCCGTATTAAAACATATCCATTTCTTATGGAGTTTTGACGTCATTTTAGAAACAGTCAATGAGAAAGGCGAGATTGTCAGCACGCTAACGTACCCCCCTAAAAATAAAAAAGAACACCCGGCTGGTAGTTAGGACTCAATGTGAATCAAATAACCATCCACCTTAATATTCCCGCAGAACGCTACCTCAGTTACTACCAGGGCGCGGCTCGTACCGTTACGGCAAAAAGCATAGACGGTCAAGTTATACAATTTCCAGCCAATCGACTTCAACCTTATATCACCACAGATGGCATTTTTGGCACATTTGTTATCCGTTTTGATGAGAATAATAAATTCAGCGCCATCGAGAAAATAAAATAATCATGCCATTGCGCAAATTTACAGGTACAATATTGTGAATTGTCAGCACATGTAAGGATACAGCAATGACTGCCTACGCCAAACTACTCGCGCTCTTCGTCGTTATTTTTCCATCCCTGAGTTTCGCCGCCAGTAGTGTAACAAACAATATCCAACAAACCGGCTCTTCACTTGGAATTATTTGCGTCATCGTTTTCGCTATTTCTTATATTTTGGTCATGAGCGAAGAATTTATTCATTTGAGAAAATCAAAATCCGTCATCATGGCTTCCGGTATCATTTGGATTTTGGTCGCAGAACTTTGTCGAGAACTCAACTTACCTCATGCGGCAGAATTAGCAGTCCGCCACAATCTACTTGAATACGTCGAGTTATTCCTATTTTTATTAGTTGCCATGACTTACGTTAACGCCATGCAAGAAAGAGAAGTATTTAATGCGCTGCGTTGCTGGTTGATCCGAAAAAATTTTTCTTTCCGAAAATTATTTTGGATAACCGGTATTTTGTCTTTTTTCATTTCACCAATTGCCGACAATCTAACCACGGCATTATTAATGTGTGCGGTCGTACTCGCCATGGGCGGGAAAAATAGCAAATTTATTAGCTTATCTTGCATTAACATTGTAATCGCAGCCAATGCCGGCGGTGCTTCTTCACCCTTTGGGGATATCACCACTTTAATGGTTTGGCAAAAAGGGCATATTCCTTTTTTTGATTTCTTCAAAATTTTTGTTCCCGCAACCTTAAGTTTCATCGTTCCGGCTGCCGTCATGCATTTCTTTGTCCCTCAAGAGACCCCCACCGGCAGCAATGAAATCATCGCACTGAAACCCGGTGCTAAGCGCATCATTGCTCTGTTTTTTTTGACGATTGCCACGGCGGTGTGCTTCCATAATTTCTTTCATCTGCCACCGACTATTGGCATGATGACCGGCTTGGGGTACCTAATGATGTTCGCCTATTATTTGCGTTATATTCAATTAAAATACCAAGCAGAAAAAAATTACACGGTTTTTGATATTTTTCGTAAAATTGAACGCGCGGAGTGGGATACCTTAATGTTTTTTTATGGCGTTATCCTCTGTGTCGGTGGCTTATCCACCATTGGTTATCTTGAGGTGTTATCACATATGATGTACACCCAATGGGGAGCACATCTCTCTGCTGCCTATGCCGCCACCCCTGCAAACATTGCCGTCGGTGTGATATCCGCGATAATCGATAATATCCCTGTCATGTTTGCCATTCTAACCATGAACCCAACCCTGTCCGAAGGGCAATGGCTCTTAGTCACGTTAACCACGGGTATTGGGGGCAGTATGCTATCGATAGGCTCTGCTGCCGGTGTTGCGCTCATGGGACAAGCCCGTGGCCACTACACCTTCTTTAGCCATTTAAAATGGACTCCGGTCATCGCACTTGGTTACCTGGTTGGAGTTGGTGCACACTTATGGTTAAATAGCCATACTTTCACCGTAATGCCGTAATATCGGTGTATTGCGGTAAAAAAATCAGCTCAAATCGCGCAGAATGCAATACATACGGTACCTCACCTTGCTCGCGATAACGATGGCTCATTTAATAACACGAATGGCTCCTCAATTTTGGCTTCGTCCGCTTTTTCAGGCGCAAAGAAGCCATTCCCCAGATTTAAGATCCCAGGTCGATTCGCTTCTATCGCCCGTTCTTGTTTTTTCATTTTTAAAGATTCTCTGAGCTTAGAAAGCACTGTCTGTTGTTCATCATACTCTGCTTGTTCGAGGCAAGGCCAATAGTAAAGAACATCCTTTGTTGCCGATCCGTCGGCAGCAGCAGGATTCCAGATCCAATGACGCCTACCCATCGGATCACGATAAGAGTCTCCTTCTTCATAGACGCCCGCATGTCCGGCAGGCTCTCCCTCCTGTCCAAACAGATAAATAAATAACCCTTTTGATTTATCCAACACGTGTTCCTCTGATGCCGTTCGGATAACAATCGGATCACCGTAGGTCTTTGAAAAATAGTCTAATAGATCCATCACTCGATAATAAGCCCATGATTTTTCTGTAGTAGCTTGCTTATAGTAGGAAACCGTCTTATCCGCTAAAAAAGGAATTTCTTTCGTTGGGATATTATTTAAACGCTCTGACAGTCGTATAGAACACGTGTGATAGAAGCAATCCTTATTGTCACGCACTCGCCCACCCATTTGTTCAAAATATTCTCTTCCTCGAGCAGCTGTCAAACACCCTTGTTTCGCTTGAGACAGCTCTTCAATTGTCGGACGCTTTAATAACCTCTCTTTATCGGCTATAGTTGATTCAAGTGCCTCAATTTCATCCCCCAAACTTGGTATAGCTAAGCCTGCCAAACTGACAGGGCAACTAAGCATGTCTCGTTCTCTTAAAACCGCCGGCTCAAAAAAACATATGTTTTTTGGTAACACCGATCTTTCCTCGACCCGATACCACTCCTCATTAGGACATCCCGAATTTTTAGCGACGGGTATTTTCTTAAACTTAAATGGTTTTGCTTTTTTAGCTTTAAGTGAACTGGCCTTATAAATAGGTAAATTATCATCGGTAGCCAATCTAACCATATCAACCACGGTAACATCATCAACCCCTTTGCTAAAACGTTGTGCGCAAAGTGCCATCAAACAATTCATGGTCAACTGGTGAAGTGACTCTCTTGCTGACTCCAACTGAGCACGTATACCGATGGGGAGATACTTTGGCTCAAGGCTAGCACTTGCGCCATTTAATAATCTTACACAATCGGCTGCTGACGCTTTATATCTTGGATCATCCATTAATGAAATACCAAATTGTTTAAAGAAAAGCTGCATCTGCGCTATGGTTGGCAGAATATTTTGATATTCAAGATAGTCTTTTGCTAATGGAAAAAGTTCTATTTTAGCTCTAATCTCGTCAGGCTTTAATGTTAGCATCCAGTCTGGAATGGTAACGCCAACAATCTGCTCATGGGATATTTGACTTGGTATAAACACAGCAAACTGTCTCTTTATTGCCGCATTTCTAAGACAGGAACCAGCAACAATCAAGCCTAAATTATTTAATGGAAATCGCATAAAGTCAGGTAAACTTTCTTGTAACGTCAGTGACTCACTATTTCTTAACTCAATAAGATGGGGTGAGACACCAAATTCATTGTTCTTACTAACGATTCTTTCACTTAATGCTTGCTGTGGTGAATATATTCCCTTCTCGGCAGCAAGCTTTAACGCAAACAAATCCAATCCAGAACCACTTGGATAAAACAAGCATTGTTTGGTAACCAAGATCTTAGAGGGACGTTGTTTATTTATGACAGGCTGTCGTTTCTCTTGCATTCGCTGTGAAATTTTTCCGACACAGTCAATGCCTCGCTGTAGTCCAAAATCTACTAAGTGGTAAATGGCTGGATTAAAAATTTGAGTTAAAAAATGGTTAACCGTTTTATCGTGGACGGCTTTTATCCATGCATCTAATCGCGACTCTAACCAATAGCCAAGCTTTTCTCTCTGCTCTGGACTGCTTGTACTAGGACTATCCGCTGTGGACTCTTGCAGCAATGTTTCATGCGCATAGCTCAGCTCTTCATATACTTTCTGTAATAGAGTAGCTGGTAAAGTCACCAAGTCTGTGGCTGCTTGGATCTGATCGAAATACTCCACGCTTAAGCGGCACAAAGTATCTAACCAGGCATTCCCCGTCAACTGGCCATTACGATAAGCCGAATGCACCGTCTCTCTAAAACGCTGAGCGTTGAAAGCAAGCTCCGGACGATTAGATAACGACTCCAGCTGAATAGGTGGACGTTTATAATTCCGCAGCACTCGATTGAGAATAAGACTAATCATACGCTGAGTTTGCTCGGCCGTTTCACATAACTCGCCAATCCGTAAACCAATTTTTACCACCACATCGCGCTGGTCACTCAACCCTATTTGACAGTGGGTTAATAGATCTTTTTTTACCTGCTGAATAAATTCCGTTTTATTAATTCCAGCAACGAGCGAAGGAACTATCTTTTCGGCGACCAATCGAGCGGTCACGTTTTTAGCAGCATCAATAAATATCTGTTTGCTGGTGCGCTCTTTAGGTTCCTGCCCAGAATAGCTTATAGCAATCGACAAGCCATACGGTTTCTTAGAAATATCATTCCCTTCAAAGGAATCCCCTAGCAAGGTTGCCACCTCGACCACACCATCGGTAATCAAGCCAATGCCAGCACCAACAGCTAAACCGCCAGAGGCTGTGGTTAATAAACAGCCCCCGGTAATCTTGATCCCCCCCCAAATGAGGTGAAGTGTATAATCCCAATTCCAATGCTCAATTTTTTGAGACAAGGTCACAACATCAAATAGACCGGTATTGGCTAACGAGAATAACTCTCGCTCTGAGATAGATCCTTTCTCTAAAAAATCAGCGATTGGCAATGCAACCGTCGAACTCAGTTTTTCTAATGTTCTTGCCGATCCAGCTAGCGCATAAAACTGCTCTTCTGACGCACGCTTAGAATGACGATATGAAGTGAGATGTGCTCTATTCCCTTTATAAACAGGCGGCTTAATCACACCACTTTGGATGAGAATAAACCATGCAAGATTTATTAATTGCTGTTTTTCTTTATTTAAATCAGCAATTTTTCCGCCCGATAACGACGCGCAAAGCTGATCGAACGTTAATGTTCGCTCCCTTTGTTCTGCACCCTGACGTTCTCTGATAAGCGTTGTTATTTTTTCTCTGTAATACGCAAGCTCTGAAGGCAAGCAAATAATAATCGGCCCGCTCTCAGCATTGATTCGAATATTTCCCTCAGAATCAACCGATATTTTTTTACTGACTCGATAATTTTTTAGCTCAAAATTTGAGATCAGCGTATCAAAGAAGTGAGTTGCATCTTTTTGAAGAGGAATATATTTAGCAAAAAACACTGGATCAGCCGCCCTAACTCCAATAATGTTTTCGAGCATACAGCGTTGCGTCAATAATGCTTGTAAGATCCCATCGACTGATCGTTTGTACTCACTAAAATACAAGCCCTGACCAGATGTTTTCAATGCCTTCTCTACAATGCACATTTTATCAATATCAACTTGATGTTGGTAAATTCGATTATCCAACACTTTCAATAATTGCTTAATTGCTTTAACAAGCGGCAGTCTCTTTGAGAAATCATCTCCAGCCTCTGCGGCTTGCTTAGCAAACACGATCGCTTTTTCATTTAAAACGCATTCAGCAAATTCAGGATAAAACTGTGTCGCTTGATCATAACAATTTAAAGCCAACTCATCCTTGTGCTTATGGTAAAAGAAATATTTTCCTAGCTCATGCAGCTCGCCTAAGTGCGCAGCCAAACCAATCGCACCACCGTCATTAGCCAATGACTTCATTTTCTCACTAAACGAATCAAACATTGAAAAAATCGCCACCTCGTCTCGAGCTCGCGATGATTTGATTTTGATTTCAATTTCATTTAGAAAGAAAGCCCAATGGGTTCGCAGCGCCTTGCGCTGAATGCCGAGGTATTTCTCATCCTCACCGTATGGCGTCGCCTGCAAGCTGATCTCAACAGTCTCTGACAGTTTTTTAAACTGATCAAATAAACGTTCTATAAAATTATTATAAGGTAAGAAATTTATACGAATATCTTCTAAGTTGCGTCCATCCTCCCGATCTCGCTGCCACATTAACGCCTCAACCGATGAAGCATCTCGATCAAAAGCCATCATGCGAAAACAAGATGCGTCCCTTCCCCTAGAACCACGACCTTGGACTTGTTTCGCCGTTCTCATATTGGCAAATACTGACATTGTTAAAATTTCCGGGGTTGCCGCTGCATCTGCCTTGAAATCCCACCCTCTTCCAGATAACGGGGTACTAATCAAAACGCAATTGCTTGCTAGCGGGTGTTCTTTCGTTCCAACCGTAGCTGTCTGATATGAATAAAGACGGGTATCGATATGAGCACTCATGCTTGAATACCTTTCACACGCAGCAAATACCTCTTTTGCCATCGCAATTGTGGGTGCGATAACTAAGCTTGGTTGATCAGACTGTGCTTTTGTTACCGTGATTTTGGCTACTGCAGATACCAACTCGGCCTCACTGGCAAAAACTTCTGGCAAATCTACCGTTACTCGAATTGGATCATAGCGGGGGATCACAACCACTCGGTCAATTTGAAATAGTGATTGGAAAAAGCCACCATCAAACCCATAAATAGGCGCCGTACCACTCATGCCTAAAAATGCTGGGTAGTGGCTCATAACCAGCGCAAAGGGAGACATAAATAGCGCTTTTAATGACAATGGTTTACTTGCATTTTGATGCTTCCAATTTAAATAACTCTGTACACCCGCATCAAGACTCTTCGTTGCTGAAGCAATGCCTTCTGGATCAATCAAATGAATTTGTCTCCCCTCTCGCCAATCACTCTCTTCAAAAATATATTGGCAATCCGGTGGCATACGCTTAGCAATATAGACGCCTTGAGCCCAACTCGGCAAATTCGCTTGAACAAATTTCTGAAGAGCCTCTGGAATTTGAATGCCATCGTGGCAAAGATCAGCAGCTTGCATATGCCCAGCAAATAGACGCGCCTTAATCGACTCAAGCAACTGTGGCAAATCAGATGGATCTGGAAAGCGATCATGTGCTTCAGCCCAGCAAGCCAATAACAGATGATCTAAGTATGACAATTCTAAAATGTCATGTGACAGATAAAATATTTCTTTAATTTTATTAATTAAAGTATCGATCTCATCAATAATTAAATAAGCATACCGATTCGAAGTCAACTTCTCACCAAAAAAAACCGTGCGTAATATAGCCAAGATCGTTGTTTCCATATCACTATAGCGAATGTCACAGCGGAAACTGTCTCGCAAACGGTCCTTCCACGTTTTTTTGCAGAGATACCCTTTATGAGCTCTCACTATTGTTTCGATTTCGCCATGAATCTCATCGCCCACTAAACAGGACTGAGATTGAAAAGGCAATTTATCCAGCTTCTCTTTAAGCTTTGGATGCGATTTTGCATTAACTGTGGTTTTAGATACAAAACCAGAATTCGCACTGGATAAATACATAACAACATAATCGCCCGGGATTTCTTTTGCCACCACAACGTGGGACTGTTTAACCGTTGTGATAGATTCTTCCGACTCGTGGGATCCAGCCATTAATTTAATATCAAAATCACCATAATCTCCCGAGCTACATGCAACAGACAATCCAAATAAGTTTATTAATTTTCGACACTCATCCATCCCCTCTTTAGCTAACACCGAAGAACTTGAAATAATATCAACCAATGCGCCACCGAGAGCCTGCACAATCGCAACCATTGCTGAGATCAGTGTTTTCCCTTGGCCGGTCTTGATGTCTTCAAGAATTCTTTTGGCACCAGCATGATCACCATTTATCGCGGCCAGAACAGCTAGATATTGCGTATCCCAAGGGTAAAACCCATAAGACAAATATATTGCTTGGCTGATGACCGCCATCACTTCCGGTAAGTGCGCTTGAATTAACTCCTTGCTATTAGCTTCTTGCCTTAATTTGCCGATCCAAAATCGAATATCAGCCACACGCCAATCTTTTATACGATTTTGATTCACAGCTCCCAACTTAATGGATAACTCATTTTCTACTGATGAGCCGGTTATTAACCGGTGGATCTGCTCTATTTGCTGTTTCAATAACGGAATATCCTGCAAGCCTTTATTGGCTGGACACGCTTGCATCAGGCGCAAAAACTCAGGCAAATCTCTTGGCTTTTTATAAACTGCAGCAGTATAGTCACTCAAAATATTTTGCCAATAACTCAACTCACTCTGTTCAAGTCTTTTGGCAACCACTTCATCTAAAACAAACTCTTCATGCATGATTTTAAAAAATAAGTCTGCTAATGGTTTGTAATTCACTTCTTGATAAGATTTTATTTTTTGAGTTACCGCAGCTGTCAAGCCTTCACCAAACTGTTCTTGAAAATTACACAACAAGATGGCAGTTCGCTCACGATCAAACCCCTCATCTAGCGCTGGTGGTAATGTTTGCAAAAGTTCGTGTTTTTTTAATATAACCGACCACTCAAACAAAGATGATAACGCCAACTCTTGCTGCAACGCTTGTGACGCAGAGCGCCAGTCTACTCCCCCCAATTTTTTAATGGTTTCAAACAATAACAGCCAGTGTATTTTTAATTTGGGAATTGATAAAGACACCTCCGTTTCCAGTTTATTATTAAGCAAACTCAGTATACTCAAATCAGAAAATAAATTAGTTAATTTTGATTTGGCTTCTTGATATACCGATTTTGAATCCGAGCAGTCTGATTGTTGCAACAAGAAATTTTTAAGCGTTTCAAGCAAATTCCCATACAATATGGCATTAGCCCAATATTCGCAACTGTAGCGTTTTAAATCGCTCCTTAAAGCGTTAGCATCTTGTCTTGCGCTTATCCATGAAAACAGTTGTATGACAGACTCTAGACTTGGCAACTGAGAAAACACGTTAATGCGACTAACGACAATCTCTAAAATACCAGGCTGCCCTGCTTTTTTGCTACCCCAAAATTTTAATCCTTTGTTGTCTATTATTTTGCGCAATTTAGACCACAGTTTATCCTGACCGCCCTCTGATTCTGGTGGGAGATTCTCTATTGGAAACTTTAACGCCATGAAAGATTCCAGTAATGATTGCGTTTCTTCAGGATAAAATTTCTCCTCTGAAGCGCTTGCTTTTTCTTCAGCATCAGAAAGTGATGAATTTGCAAGCCGATTCAAGCCTTCCGTCAATTCATGTATTCTCTCGGATAACTGAATCGGATCTTCTTTGTGATCTCGCAAACAGCGGATCAACGCTTCCGCTTGCTGCTGTCGATAATCATAACTATTACTTGTTGGCTCAGTTAATCTAGAAGACAACCAATCAAAAAATTGTTCAAAATCATTTTGAATATAGCTTTTAACACCTGGCGTTAATTCATTTGTTAAATTTAGTATGTTTTGCTGGCGCGAATCTAAATAGAAATCTCGAAAATATTGCTCAAAAACAGCGGCCAACTCAACCGACTGTGAAACATTCTCTTGTTGGATTATATCCAGCTCAAAAGGGCTTAACTTAAATGAGAAAAGCACCATCTTAAATTGGTCAATACTCGCTACTGTACTGTATTCTCCTAAGCACTGAAGCATACTGCCGCAACTTAAATCCACCAGCCCATCCGTTAACGCACAAAACAATACCATCCCAAACTTGTTTTTAGTATTATCTCGCCACGCTTCTGGTATTTTTTGCACCCCCAAAGTAAGGCTATCAAAAATTTCAAAATAATCCTTCCCATTAAAATAATGACCAAATTGATTAATGTGATTTATTATTTCTTGAACAAACGTTATTAAGGCTTGTTCGGATCGCTCATCTTGACTATTTCCCATAATCGCTTTTGAAAATTTTCCAAATGCAATTTTCAGATTTTTGTTTTTTGTTACCAAATCCATTTGGCTAAATTTTTCTTTTTGCTCCAGAGTAGCTTGAAGCATCGCTAAAGCAACCAGTTGTTCGGGCACGCGCTCATACGCTACAATATCCTGTAATAATCTTCGATATCTGCTGCGACATCTCATGCTGCTCGATAGAAAATATAATCGGCCCGTTTGCAGAAACTGCTTTTCCCACTGCGCAATCAAATTCAACGTACGAAGTAATGGCTCGACTATCTTAGAAGAGTGGCTAATAGATAGTATCTTTTTTGCAAATGCACCATGGCTTTCTATCTCCCACCTAACCGCCGGGTCAGTTGAGTTTGCAATTGGGAAAAAAATACTCTCTGATCCTTGCTGTGATTGCTCCGTTGCTCTGTCTCTTTTCAAAAAAATATCCGGCACAATCAATTGGGTAACCGTAGTTTGCTGCTGTGTTGTTATCTGACCCTGTTGATTCACCGTTTGGCACATCACTTCAACTTGCTGATATTGCTGATATAACTTATCTGCTTCGGCCACAAAATCGGCCATCGCTGTTTCACAACTTAAAATAGCATTTTGACTTTTAGTGGCTTGATCTAACCTTATTGATAAACCAACATTTTGGACCAGCGGTGTGCTTGTGACATGATGTAGATACATCTGGGCTTTCTCATCAAGCGAAATTGCTAGATTTTTTGCAGCATTGCGCGCTATCGTTGCTTTCTGCTTGCCGTAATGCCCAGCCGATAACTGTCGACGCGCTTCCCTGTGGACGACATGAGCGGGAACGATCGGGGTAACGGTATAATATGTTTTACAATTAAACCACCCTTTATGATGTACAAAATGATAAAACCCTCTACCCAAGGCGTAACTATCGTCTGCAAACCAACCATTTCGTCGAGTGGCCGCATCGGCACCATTGCGTCCATTATAGCCACCGGCTCCCGCACAACCGGCTTTACCGGCTTTACCGTTTGCTCCCGGCTCCGCATGTAAATTATTAGGATATAGCGCAGTATAATCATGATTGGCATCTTTAAAAATCAACTCACCGGCATAACCACCTTGGCCACCCGCACCACCATCACCACCATTTCCACCTACAGTTCCATGTCGTCCAGGCTTGCCGTAGTCGTAAAAGGGTTGATCTTGAGAATAAGCATACCAACCCAATGTATGCCTTTCTCCATCTCTCCCATCATTACCACTGATCCCATCACCACCATTACCACCATTTTGGCCATCTCCCCCCTGGCCACCATTGAGTTGCCAGCAAATTAAATCGCCACCCGCTACCATATCCCCCAAAAAATAAGCCCGGCCACTTGCTTGCCCAGGATTTCCAGCTAAACCGTCTTTACCATTCATCCCGGTACTATAACCAGAAACGGTAGAACCATGATCCGCGGTTTGATGACAAAGTTCCCGAGCCGTGTGCCCGGATAAATCAATCACAATATTTTTTGTGATCTGGATTTTTTTATAGCACGCTAATAGATTAATACCGCCCCAACGCGCTTGATCCAAATTGGCATCAGCAAACATAACGCCCTTTGATAAGAAATGCACTTCATCTATTTTTGAGAGGCTATCCTCTTGAAACGGTGGCAAATTTAAAATATCGCTCCAGGCAAAATGCCCGCCCTCTACCAACAATAGGCATTTATCGCCTTCCTGACGTGTGGTGATTTCAGGAGGAGACAGCAGCAAAACAATGCCTTGAAGCTCAGAAAAACTATTCTTATCGGCGAGATTTTCAGCAAAATTTATTATCCGCTCACAATTTGCTATCTCTGGCAACGCCTCTTGGATTTGTGGCTGCGCTAACAAGCAATGTAACCATGCACGGCAATTATCCGGTTGTTGTTGCAACTGCTTCCACAGTACGCCTTCATGCACTAAGTTATATTGCCCCAACAACTCTGGCAATTTCAGCAAAAAAGCCCGCCAGGATAATACAGAAACTTGGCTTGCAAACTCAGCGGGAACTGATCCAGAATTAATGGCAGCCATCGCCTCAGAAAATTTCTGTTGCCAGTTCGCTAATTGTTCTTGTTTCTCCTCAATTTGTTGCGCCTGCTCGTCCATTCTATTTTGTAAAATTCGCTTAACCTCATTTTGCAGACTCTCACTCGCGCTATACGTTAACTGTGTTAATAACTTATCTGGATTGGTGCCTTTGAGCAAGCTTGATAAATCGCCATGGCGATCAGACAATTCGGCAATAAACGCTTGGAGCAAGCTAAATTGCTCAATCAACTGTGCTTGTACTCTTTCAGCTTTACCCTCATCCACCTCACCAAGTAATCGCAAGTATTGCCTCACTTGAGCTAAAGAAGGCGACAGATAATCATTAAAATATTGCAAAAAACCAAGAAGATCATTAAACGAATTGAGCTCTGTTATTTTATTTTTCAACCATACGGCCAGATCCGCTTGCCCCTCTGAATAAATGATCGAAACATTTTTCTGAGCAAAATATACAAATAAATTTCTGGCACTAAATTTAATTTGCGACTCTGAAAAGGTACGAGCTAACGCTACGTCTGTTGTTGATGGTTGCATAAAATTTCTCTTATTATTGTTGCCGAACGATGCGGCGTTTTTTTATCAGGCAGTTTCTTAGCTCAAATCGCGCAGAATGCAACACATTTCAATAGCAGCCCTCGCGGCTGCTTTGCCTTTATGGCCATGCGATCCACCGATGCGATCTTGGGCTTGAGCGACGGTGTCTGTCGTTAGCACCCCAAATATAACCGGAATGTTCTGTTGCAGCATGACGGCAGCACAACCATCACTGACTTGCTGACACACCAAATCATAATGCCCGGTTTCACCACGGATCACCGCACCCAGGGCAATTAAGGCATCATAACGACCGGTTACCGCAAGTTGTTGGCAAACCAATGGAATTTCCACCGCACCCGGAACCCAGACAACGGTAATGTGATGCTCCAAAAGCCCGGCGTTTTTTAATTCAGCAAGACACCCTTCTAATAAAGGCTCAGTAATAAATTGATTAAATCGACTCACCACAATCGCAACGGTCGCAATAGTCGCGCGATTTTCGTGATTAACAATCCGGATACTCATGAAATATTTTCCTTTATCGAAAGAAGATGACCTAATTTATTTTGCTTGGTTGTCAAATAATCTATGTTATCCGCTGTGGGATCCATCATGATGGGTTCACGCTTCACTATTTCTAGCCCATAGCCCGATATACCATGAATTTTGCGCGGGTTATTGGTTAACAGCCGCATTTTACCAATCCCTAAATAACGCAGGATCTGCGAGCCAATGCCATAATTGCGATGGTCCGGTGAAAAACCTAATTTGATATTGGCTTCCACGGTATCTAAGCCTTGATCTTGCAATGCATACGCTTTGATTTTATTGGCTAATCCTATACCGCGACCTTCTTGCGACATATAAAGTAATACCCCACCTTCTTTGCCTATTTGAGCAAGCGAAGCATGCAATTGCCAACCACAATCGCATCGTCCTGAATGAAATACATCACCGGTTAAACACTCTGAATGCACGCGAACCAATGTTGGTGTGGCTGCATCGATATCGCCTTTTATCAAAGCGACATGCTCGGCATTATCCACCACGCTACGAAATACTTTAATGGCAAACTGACCATGTGGCGGCAGCGGTAGCTGCGACTGGGCCAACTCTTCAATCAAACACTCGTTTTGCATACGAAAAGCGATAACATCATTGATGCTGACAAGCTTCATATCATGGGCTTTAGCAAATTGTTGCAGATCGGGCATTCGTGCCATATGACCATCCTCCCGCATGACTTCGCAGATCGCAGCAGCAGGATGGCAGCCTGCAAGCCTCGCCAAATCGACGCTGCCCTCCGTATGACCAGAGCGAAAGAGTACGCCACCTTCTCTGGCGCGCAAGGGAAAGATATGCCCAGGGATTACAATGTCTTGAGCACTTGAGTTGGGATCGGCTGCAACTTTAATGGTATGAGCACGATCAAAGGCAGAAATGCCGGTTGTTACCCCATGAGCAGCTTCAATAGAAACGGTAAACGCCGTCTCATATTTAGAATGGTTCTCTTTAGCCATCATCGGTAATTGCAATCTTGCAATATCCTCCGGCGGCAAGGCCAAACAAATTAATCCTCGTGCGTTTTTTGCCATAAAATTGATGGCTTCGGGCGTGATTTTATCCGCGGCCACCACAATGTCGCCCTCATTTTCACGGTCATCATCGTCAACCAAAATAATAGGCTTTCCTTCTGCCATATCTTTTAACGCGCTGGGAATATCAGAAAATACTTGGTTCATCAACTGGATCTCGCATGCTATGGTTTAACTGTGAGGCAATAATTCGGTTCAAGATATCGTACTCGACATTGACCTGTGAACCGTTTTGTAAAAATCGCAAATTGGTGTGTTGTAACGTATGAGGGATCAACATCACTGAAAACCCATCGTCATTAACATGATTAACTGTCAAACTCACCCCATTTATGGCAATACTGCCTTTTTTTACCAGCAACGCACGATTCTCTGGCCGTACGCCGGCAAAGGTATACGCCAGATATTGATCCTGGCGCATTTTGTTAACAAGCGAAACACATTGATCAATATGACCTTGCACGAAATGTCCGCTATTTCTATCACTCATTCGCAGTGAACGCTCGAGGTTCACCGGGGTGTTTTGCTTATAATGGGCAATATTAGTTAATCGTAATGTTTCCGGAGACACATCGACACGATAACAATCCCCTTGGATCTCAACCACCGTGAGACAAACACCATCGTGCGCAATGCTTTCGCCAATCACCAATTGTGGATAGCAAGCGCGGATCCAGAGTTTAAGGCCGGCTGGTGTCTTCATGAGCTGTTTGATTAATCCAATCTGGGTGATAATACCACTAAACATTAATTGACTCCCTGTAACAGAATATCGGCAATAACATCCGAGCCGGCTAATTGCCACCGCGCTTGTTTATAAATTGAAATTAAATCATCCTCTTGCGAGAAAGCAGCAACCGCATTATTGCCAAGGATCACGGGGGCAATATATATCACGAGCCGCTCCACCGCTTTGGCTCTTAATAACGCATTTAATAAGGTGGCACCCGACTCAATCCATAAATCATGGCACCCCATTGCACCAATAAACTGAAATACTTCAGCTAATTTATCATTTGACACAATAGGGACACAGATTGCCTGGTTTTTTTCTAAAGCGCGAATCTTTTGAGGATCCGCTTTTTCATTATGCAAAATAAATAATTTGCCTGCCGATTGAAAAAGCTGGGCCGTTGCTGAGATAGACAGCTGGCTATCTATTACAAAGACGGTTTTAGCAATGGTTTCTTGCGGCAAACGGGCATTAAAAAGTGGATCATCGGCATTTACGGTGTTGGCGGTTGTTAATATTGCGTCAGCTTGCGCCCGCTCATGGTGGGTAAAGCGAGCACACTCCACTCCGGTTAATTGAGTCGGCTCGCGCGTTGTTCGTGAAATTTTCCCATCCAGTGACATGGCAATTTTCGCTGTTCGATGGGGTAACCGCGTCTGCACCCAATGGCGGTAACTTCGATAAAAATCGGTAATTTCCGCAAGCGTAAATTGCCGGCATGAAATACCGACCGCTTGCAAAATGGCTTGGCTCTTGCCGCTCACCATGGGGTTACTATCCCGCTCCGAAAAAACAACTTGGGTGATACCACTGGCTCTGATCGCCTCGGTGCACGGTGGCGTTTTACCATAATGGCTGCAAGGCTCTAATGTGACATACAACGTTGCATTTGATAAATCTTGTTGGCGCACCGACTCAAGTGCAACCACTTCAGCATGAGGCCCTCCGCAATGGCTATGAAAACCGCTTGCAACCACTTGATCATTTTTAACAATGACCGCACCCACGGCTGGATTAGGTGCACAAAATCCTTTTCCTCTTCTCGCTAAAAATAACGCTTGTCGCAGATAGGATGAATGCATGTTTGCCAAACTCATAACCAAATTGGGAATAGTTTATCAAATAAAAGCGTTGATGCCTGTCAGATGTCGGCCAATTGCTAAAGTGTGTACATTATCTGTACCTTCATAGGTAAAAACTGATTCTAAATTCAACAGGTGTCGGATCACGGGGTATTCTAAACTGATCCCATTGGCGCCCAGTATATTCCTGGCAAGTCGTGCAATTTTAAGTGCTTGTTGGCAAGCATTGCGTTTAGCTAATGAAACCATTAAATAGGTGGCTTGGTTGCTATCTTTAAGATGGCCAATTTGCAAATTTAAGGTTTGTGATTTAACAATTTCGCTAAACATATCCGCTAAATCCCGCTGAATGAGTTGAAACGATGCGATTGGCTTAGCAAACTGCTGTCTTTCTTTGGCGTAATCAAGTGCACACTCAAAACAAGCCATCGCCGCACCCATAGCCCCCCAGGCGATACCGTAGCGCGCTTGGGTCAAACACCCTAGAGGCGCGGCTAAGCCTTTATCGCTACCAGGCAAATAATTTTCATCGGGAATCAAACAATCTTTGAAAACCAACTCACCGGTATGCGAAGCTCGCAGTGACATTTTATGGCTGATTGCATTGCGTTGAAATCCTGCAATATCTTTAGTAACGATGAATCCTCGGATCCCGGCATCGGTCTTGGCCCACACGATAGCCAGATCGGCAATTTGGGCATTGGTGATCCACATTTTACTGCCGGTTAAGCGCCACCCCCCCGATACTTTCTCCGCATAGGTCCGCATGCTTGCCGGATCAGAACCCGAATCGGACTCAGTCAACCCAAAGCAACCAACCAATTCACCGCGCGCCATAGCCGGTAAAAATTTCTGCTTTTGTGCCTCACTGCCATAAGCAAATATCGGGTACATACAGAGGGAGCTTTGCACAGAGACAAAGCTTCTTAAGCCACTGTCGCCACGCTCTAACTCTTGGCACGCTAAGCCATAAGCCACATAACTGGCCTCGGCGCCACCATAGGCCTCTGGCAAAGTCATACCAAGCAAACCCAACTCAGCAGTCCTTTTAATCAAGCGCTCAGGGAACACGCCTTTTTCGAAGGCTTCTGGCATCAAAGGAATAACTTCATCATCCGCAAAACGTCGAACCGTGTCACGAATTAATTTTTCTTCCTCTGAATAACGCTGATCAAGTAATAAAAAATCTTCCATTGCCCGCTCTCAACCTTGATTTATCTGATGACTTATATTCTAATGGATCGAAATATATTATGACACTGATATTATGTCTGATTTATCTTCCGTTCAACTCATTGCAGCGGCAATAGTTCCGGTATTACTCGCCATAACCCTACATGAAGTCGCTCATGGTTATGCGGCTTATAAACTCGGCGACAATACCGCCTATTTATTAGGGCGGTTATCGTTAAATCCCATCAAGCATATTTCACTCGTTGGCACCATCCTGATCCCTATTTTATTAATCCTCTCTCACTCCGGATTTCTCTTTGGTTGGGCAAAGCCGGTACCCGTTCAAAGCCAAAATCTCTACTCGCCCAAGCGCGACATGATGATCGTTGCGGCCTGTGGCCCGCTTGCTAATTTTTTCATGGCGCTTTTTTGGGGTATCACTTTAAAGATTGCTTTTATGTCACAATCGACTGCATTTGCTCCAATTTTAATGGCCACCGGTCAAATTGGTTTGATGATTAATGTGGTGCTGATGGTTCTCAACCTATTACCGATCCCACCATTAGATGGCGGCAAAATCTTTGCAGGTTTTTTATCGAATAAATACTATGCTTTGTTTCTACAGTATGAAGCATACGGCATGATCGTTTTATTCGTATTAATCCTGTCCGGGGTATTAAGCCCCATGTTAATCATTCCTGTTAAACTGATCACCGGGCTTATCTTAATGCTACTCGGATTGTGATGTCACTTGGTACTGTGGCCCTTTTATCAACATTGAAATAGGCGTGTTCACGGCCTCCATTAAAGAGTTTACCTGAAACCACAATTGATTGCGATGCCACGGCCCGCTGACGCAAATTTGATACGAGCCATCGCCTTGCTTCGTGATTTCTCTTGCGGCAAGCCCTGGCTTAACATAACGCAATTTCCCCTTTTCTCGTTCCTGTACAGTCGTGTTATCCATAACCAGTATTTTTTTATATTTATTTAGATAGTTACCTTCTTCATCGCAACCCGTTGGATCTAACACCTGGTCGATCTTGGTTGTTTTTCCTTCAATTGTTTTTTGTTTGCTAACTGAGTCATAGATTACCGTAACCTCTCGCCAGAACACGATGCCATACTTGGCCTGCCGTAAGTTACCGATAATCTTATTGAAATATCGCCGTTCTTGATTACATAAAAAATATGGCAAAAATGGACATGGCCATGTAAACGATTTTTTCGGTTTTAATTCCCATAAACCTTGCATCGCGCTGGCATAAGATGCCTTGTTTATCGTGATCAGTTCGCCCTGGTCTTTATCAAATAACACCGGCTCGCTTCCCTGGAACTGTGCCGTATTGCAGTCATCGTATTTGCTCGGACTGGTCGCATTCAAAAGGTTGTCTCGATAATGCCAACAAAATAAAATCGCCTTCGCGAGGTACTTGCACGCCAAGCCTAACATCGCAGCCAGTATGAATGCCGCACAGATTTGGCCAAAAAATGGGATACTCAATGCGCCTGGAAAAACCACCAAACTCAAAAAAAGTGGTGAAAAATAAAAACCGACGCAACCACCAACTATCATGCCAGCAACCACAAATGCTGTCCTACCGACTTTTCGGCCTTCAGCGAAGTGCGCGTAAACTCGATCAACGCGATGTAAACAAAACCATAACCCCAGTACGCCAGCGGCCAACAAGGGAAACGAGTAGGCAAAAACGATGGCGAAACAAAATAACGAGAAATACAGCACGCCCAAAGACAACGTGAGGATTAGCGCTTTGGTTTTAATCGCATAAGATTTGTTAAGCTCATCATCTTGATAATTTTGTTGCAGTGATTTTTCCATGTTCATATAGTAGAGTGTAAAGCTTAAGAATTACTTAACACGCTCTGCTCTCTTTTTAAATTGGTTGATTTATGTTCATTTTCACATTCATCGCAACGCTCTGCGCAATATTTTGCCCACATTGGATTTCGGTAATTCCGTTCTAAACTCAATAAGTTTAGGAACTTTATAGCGGGCAAGCCTCGAATTACAGAATTCCATCACCGCCTCTTCATCGAGCTCCTCGGATTTACGCACAATGACCGCTTTAACCACTTCACCCGACCGATCATCCGGCGCTCCAATAACCGCAACTTCTAATACCGCGGGATGTTGCGAAATAACCGCCTCAATCTCATTAGGAAAGACGTTAAAGCCAGAGACTAAGATCATGTCTTTTTTGCGATCGACAATCCGCAGGTAACCACCTTCATCCATCGTCGCAATATCCCCGGTACGGAAATACCCATCTTCAGTGAACACTGGGGTGGTTTCTTCTGGACGATTCCAATACCCTTGCATAACTTGTGGGCCCCTCGCGCATATCTCACCTGGCTCTCCGAGCAAGACCTCCCTCCCCTCATCGTCACGAATCGAAATCAAAGTCGACGACACGGGTAACCCAATGCTGCCAGTAAAAGAGGTGATGGTGGCAGGGTTAATGGTTAAAATGGGGCTGGTTTCCGTTAAGCCGTATCCTTCGATAATCGGCCCACCCGTGACACGATGCCACTCTTCTGCAACATGCCTTTGCAAAGCCATGCCACCGGCTACGGCTAATTTTAAGCGACTAAAATCCAAATGCGAAAATTTAGGAACATGCAACAAAGCATTAAATAGTGTATTCACCGCCGTGATCACCGTGAATTTATATTTCGCTAATTCTTTGACGAATCCAAAAACATCACGAGGATTGGTAATCAAGACATTCAGTCCACCGCAAGTGAAAAACATTAAACAATTACAGGTGAGTGAAAAAATATGATAGAGCGGCAAAGCTGTAATAATAATTTCATCTTCGTAATTATGCATAACAGGAGAAAGCCACACCTTTGCTTGCAGCAAATTGGCAATGAGATTATTGTGGGTCAACATAGCCCCTTTGGCTACGCCGGTAGTACCGCCAGTGTATTGTAGCAATGCCAAATCATCGTGTTTAATACTCACGGGCTGGAAGCTTAGCCGATTGCCTTTTTTCTGTAAAATATCACGCAACAAAATAACGTTAGGCAAATGAAACTTAGGAACAATCCGTTTGATATATCGAACCGCAAAATTGATTAATGTCCCCTTCCACTTCGGGAAAAGATCCCCAAGCTCAGCGAGAATAATATGTTTGACCCTGGTGTTAGATAAAGCCTTTTCCAGAACATACGCCATATTGGCTAATACGATAACGGTGTCAACACTCGCATCATTGAGCTGGTGGATCAATTCTCTGGCCGTATAAAGCGGATTAACATTTATCACCACCAAGCCGGCTTTTAATGCGGCAAATAAGCAAATAGGAAACTGTAATATGTTCGGCAAAATGATAGCAATTCTATCGCCTTTCTTCATGGCTAATACCTGTTGCAGGTATGCAGCCAATTGTTCAACATGCGTATCTAACTGACCATAGGTAAGAACTAAGCCCATGTTGGTGTAAGCAGCCCGATCTCGATGTTTGGCAACTGATACATCGTACATTTCGACAACTGACGTGTACTCATTGGTATCAATTTCCTCAGGAACACCTTCTGGGTAATGCTTTAACCAGATTTTTTCCACAAATTTTATCCTTCATTTGGTTTAACTTGACATAAGATAATGGGCACCATATCTTGAGCCACTCTTATCTGGTATAAAATACATGAAAAATCATGATTAATGAACTTCTCGACACCAAAGAAGAATCCGCGATACAGTTAAAAGGAAGCCTCTTCACCCTAACTGTACTACAACTTCTCAAAACTGACCTGCGTGATATCGCTTCAAATCTGACAACACTCGCAACAAAACTTCCAAACTTTTTCCAACACACCCCGATTGTTCTTGATTTGCTTCATGTTCGTAATGCATCGCCTATTGATTTTGATGCCCTTATTAACATTATTCAAGCAAATAAAATGATCCCCGTTGGTGTTCGCAACGGCTCTATCGAGCAACAACACGCTGCCATTCGGGCTGGTTTAGGCATTTTACCCAAATCAAAAGATCAAGAAACCGATCCGGCGTTTGAAGACAGTGAGCAAGAAACCGAATTAAAATCAGAGCCGCAAAAGACCGTTGCCGCAAGCAAAAGCCAAACCATCTCAAATTCACCCGCTAAAGTCATTGCCAAGCCCGTGCGTTCAGGCCAACAAATCTATGCCAAAGGCGGCGATCTCATTGTGCTTGCCCCAGTAAGTCATGGCGCTGAATTATTAGCCGATGGCCATATCCATATATATGGTAAATTAAATGGTCGCGCATTAGCCGGCATTCAGGGCGATACCCACGCTCGAATTTTTTGCCGCGGACTGGACGCTGAGTTAGTTTCCATTGCGGGTTTTTATCGAGTCAAAGAAGATTTAGACACCATGGAAGATGGACTCACTACCCAGATTTACTTACAAGATGAAAAGTTAATTATTAATTCATTCTAGGGCCGAGTTCAAACGGAAAGTTTGATAAAGTGCGCCGCCATGCTTAAGTTGAATATTGCCTTGTCACGCATTGGCAGCTTCATAACCACGCTGTAATTTTTGCGCTCTTTCATGCGTTATTTGCTCTCTATTATTTGTGGATGTATACAATTTGATGTATGATTTGAGCGATGGAGTAACACTTATAGTTAAGGGACGCGCAATGGCTAAGATCATTGTCACCACATCAGGTAAAGGCGGTGTTGGCAAAACCACATCCAGTGCGGCTTTCGCAGCGGGGCTCGCTTTAAGAGGGTATAAAACCGCGGTCATTGATTTTGATATCGGGTTGCGAAATCTCGACTTAATTATGGGCTGTGAGCGCCGAGTCGTTTATGACTTCGTCAATGTTATTAATGGCGATGCCAACCTTAAACAAACCCTTATAAAAGATAAACGCGTTGAGAATCTTTATATTCTCCCCGCTTCCCAAACCCGTGATAAAGACGCGCTCAACAAGGAAGGGGTGGAGCGCGTATTGAAAGAATTAAGCGATGATGCCTTCGACTTCATCGTCTGTGATTCACCAGCCGGTATAGAGAAAGGCGCTTTAATGGCGCTCTATTTCGCGGATGTCGCTATCATCGTGACAAACCCTGAAGTCTCTTCCGTACGGGATTCGGATAGAATCCTCGGCATTTTATCCAGCAAATCTCGCCGTGCTGAAGAAAATGCCGAACCCATCAAAGAATATTTGCTCGTCACACGCTATTCACCCAACAGAGTGCAGCGCGGTGAAATGCTTGGCTTACAAGACATACAAGATATTTTAGCCGTACCGCTCATCGGTGTTATTCCGGAATCACAAGCGGTGTTACGCGCATCCAATGCCGGTGTCCCGGTTATTTTCGACAAAGACAGCGACGCCGGCCATGCCTACGCCGATGCCGTTTCACGCTTCTTAGGTGAGGAAGTGCCATTACGCTTCGTGGAACCTGAGAAAAAAAGTTTATTAAAAAGGATTTTTAACCTCAAGAAAGAGGATGCGCCAGTATGAGCTTGCTAAAAAAGATATTAAAACTGAGAGCAGCTACGCCGACTTCTGCCAGTATCGCTAAAGAGCGGCTGCAAATTATCGTTTCCCATCAACGCAGCGAGCGCGGCCAAAATGATTTTTTACCCTTATTGCAAAAAGAATTAGTCGCGGTCATTGCAAAATACGTCGACATTGATTTAGAACAAGTCAAAGTCGCGCTGGAACGTGATGGCGACCGCTCCATTCTCGAATTAAACATCACGCTTCCTGAGCATATTGAGAAAGGGATCAAAGAACTTACCGAAGTCGATTAACCGGACCTCCAGTGCATTATCCGACATTGGGCCCTGATCATCACCAAGCGTAGAAATTAATAATTTCCGGGTTAAATGGACAAGCAAGCGCCGCTTGAGTTTTGGTAAACGGTTCAAAAGAAAAAAACTTCCATTTTTCAATGTCGTAGTCCTTTTTTTCAAAATGAATAAACCTGTCTGGCTTATCGGGATCAATGGAGACGGTAAAAGATCTTGTGTCATATGAAAAACCTAAACCTATCGCTTTAATAAAAGCTTCTTTTCGAGTCCAACATTGAAAAAAAGCCGTCTGTTGTTTGCGCTTCGGCAGGGCCATAATGTATTTATTTTCTGCCGAAGAAAAAACGCTATTACCTATCCCTGAAAAACTACCTTTATCTTCACGCTCTTGTTCTATATCGATTCCAATCTCATCTGTTAACGATAGGGCTAATAAGGCATAGCAGCCAGAATGCGACAAATTAAAGTATATGGCATGATCAGCCAATATCGGTTTTCCAAAATCACCTTGCCGCTGGATTGCAATCTGTCTGGGGTCCCGCCCCAAATAGCGAGAGAAAATCGATCGACTTTGCCCATGTGCGGCGATATAACGCATTTTATCCGATTCTCTAATAAAGCGCTGCGCTCTGCTCTGCTCATAGTTATCTAAAATCAAACTATATGCCTGGAGCTCTCTAGACGATAAATCCAAATGCATCCGCCAGACATCCACCTGGGCCCATTGCAGTTCGAGTTTACTCGTTTTTTTATTCCATGTCTTTGCAGCTTTCTCATCAGATGAATTCCATTTTTTGGGATCCGCTGTATTGATGGTCCACGTCTTGTTTCTCTTCCCCGGCTGGGGGGAAGCGAAAAAAATTTTGTTGGAGTTTTTTTGATGACAGATAGCGACGTTTGCTTACTTCCTGGGACTCTGTGCTGCGAATAAAAAAATCATGGCATCCAAGCGATAATGCCACTTCACTGGCTGTAAATTGATCTCTTGTTGCCAATGTGGCGAGGCTGGCATGATTAAGGCCAGAAAATAGATCCCCTCTTCCCGCCTCGGCAATCGCATCCAACAAATTACCTTGCGCGTCGTGATAGCTATAATCTGTCTGAACCGCTTTCATCAATAAATTGATCATGCGTTCATCGTGTCGTCGCAACGCTTTAACTAAATTCATACCCCATCGTTGGCTTATATCACATATGCTATTATCAAGCTCACTATCACAAATGTGTTTCAATGCCTGTTGTATGCCGCTAATATATTTTTTATCAAATAGCTCGTTATGCCCACCACTAACTGAGTATACTTCAATATGCTGAAACGTAGTGCCCCAATCACAAAAAGGGTCATCGAGAACTTCTCGACGCCATTGGCTTAACGTACTATGATCTTCTTTTTGTTCTTGCTCATGCTGCTCTGCTTTCAGTAAAAAAACTTTTCCATTCCATGTTGGTGCTTGATATTTATTTAAAAGGTGGCTGGTATGCAAATAGCGCCGTTTAATAGCTTCCGCCATATGCGGAAAGCGCGCGATAGAATCATTTTTTTCAAGAATCCTTGTTACCGCGCCACTTTCGGAGCTAGGAAAATTAGGTTTTTTAAAGTGATTCACACTATCAATCATAATAACCGCTTGTATTTTCTCGTTTTGAGACTCTAACAAGCTTGCCATTGTTGCAGCGACAATGCCTCCTAGTGACCAACCGCCTAGATAATAGGGGCCATGAGGCTGAATCACCTTTATTCGTTCTACATAGTGCTTTGCCATATCAATAATACTATCGAAACCAAGCGAATCCTCATTCCCAAAAAATGGGTTGCTGATCCCATACACTGAACCGTTGTAAAAATCATCCAAATTACTATATGGCAGCGCTAAGCCACTGGCCGCATGAATTAAAAACAAGGGTGAATAATGGGGATCGCCCTTGCGCAAGCAATTGACAACCTCATAGCTGAAATTATTTCCTAAGATTATTTTTTGTACTTGCTTGATTGAAGCTTCGGAAGCTCGCGCGCGCTCAAGTCGATCGGTCTGTGCTATTTCCGTCACAGCCAACATGCTACCAGCTGTGTGACTACCGAGTTTCGAGGTATTATGATCTGCTAAAATTTGCATCCACTCACGTTGCTCATAACGATTGGTTTGATCAGAAAATATTGCTTTCTGCTTTTTATTACTGTCTGCCAGCAACGTCATATCCGGCGTTTGACTTAAGTCAGGTCCACTCACTAAATAACTCATGGTTTTCAAGCAACTGCCTTGAACTGCTGCCGTAATTAAACCATCCATAGCAATTTTACCATCCCCTACTTTAAATAAGATCCACGATAGGGAACACAAATCATCATTTTTCGCGGCATAATGCGCTGCCGTTTGATTTGCTTCTCTAACAGCAAGCGGATCAACCCCCTCTTGAAGCAATCTCAGAACCAGATAACTATCTCCTTGTTTCGCAGCATGTAATAACAAATGCGCTAATCGCGCTTCTGGTGCAATAGTGCTGTTAATATTAGATGATTCCATTCTATCGTAAACATATCTCACCGCTTGTACGGTGCTCTGGATATAGCCTTTATCAAAAATAGAAAAATGTGACCCTGGGATGCTGTATATCTCAGGGAACAATATCGACAACCAACCATTGTCCACTAAGTTTAATGAAGACAACGCACTATTAATCGTGTCACGGCTTCTCGATTTCAATAAAATAACCCGCATAGCATCCAAAGGTGCAGACGGACGATATTTATTTAATATTTTTTGATTGTTTTCAATTTCCGCTTGGTAATAATCATTAATATCTTCCGCGATTTCACCCATCACATACTCGGCATGCTCTCTTGAGGGCAAGACCAATTCGCTTGCCTGTGGCATAGCGGTATCAAACATTAATACACTATCAATTTGCTTATGTTGTTTCACCAATTGCTGCCCTATTTCATAGGCAACACAACCAGCAAATGACAAGCCTGCTAAGCGAACGGGGCTATTTGGAAAGCGTGTCATAATCGCTTGCGCATACTCAAGCGACATCGCTTCAATGGATTGAAATTTTTGAGTTAGACTTGAGAAAAAAGGGTTGTCTATGCCGTAGATTGAACCTGGATAATTTAAATGCGCAACCAGTGCTTTATAAAAAAATACCGAACCCATAATAGTATGGATCAGAATCAAAGGGGGATAATCCGGATCTGCTCCAACTTGCATTGTTTTTATATTGATTTTCCCAGACTGGGTTTTAACCTGGCTACGAATATAATCAGCTGGTGTATTTTCAGCCTCTGTGATATCGGTTGGTAAGGGCTCGGTCTCAATTAATAAATAATCCACCAGATCTTTAATGTTAGGATGATCAAAAAGTAATGTTACGGCAAGTGGTTTATCGCTGTCTCCTATTCGCTCTTGGATCCCCTGTTGGATTTCAGTCAACAAGTTAGAATCAATGGATAAGTCTTCATCAAAACGCTGATCCTCTTTTAACTCACTTGGCAAGAGACCGGTAATCGCTTGGATGATATTCAAAACAATTTTGAGTAGAGATTGTCGGCGTTTAACCGCAGGTAATGCACGCAGCCTTGATCGTTCAGAGCTTAGTCGTATCGCTTGTGCAGGCTCTCTATCTCTGCTAAATCGATGAGTCAATGTTTTCAACGTTAACGGCAACTGCGTACCATACACCGGCCAATCGATATTTAATACCGCGGTTTGGGTGTGTTGCGCTTGTAGTATTCTCCAAAAAAAATATTCTGCCTCTTGCAAAGAAAGCACACCTGATCCTTTTCGTAAGCGCTTGATAAAGCCATCGCTAGCACCAACACCCACCTCGCCCCAAAGGCCCCAATTAATACTTTGAATCGGATATGCTGTTTGCTCCGATTGTTGGGCTAATTCATCCAACATCGCATTAGCAATGCAATAAGTGCTTTGCCCTAACTCAGGCAATACGCTTGCGGAAGACGAAAACATGACAACATGTCTAGGCCAAAGCGGCAAAGTCATTAACGCTGAGCGAAGATGCAAAGCGCCCAATACTTTTGCAGCAAGGCTGCGATTCAAAGCCTCTCGGGATAGTTGCGTCATCAAACCAAGATCCGCTTGTCCTGCCAAATGAAAAACCCCATGGATAACGCATTTTTCTGAGAAAAGCTTTATGATTCCTTGCACTTCGGCTTGTTGCGTAACATCTACTGAAAAATAATAAATATGATTGTGATATTGATTCATCAGGTCGTCAATTGTGCGCTGAATTTTTTGATCCATTTTGCGCCGACCAAGCAAAGCAATATGTTGAACGCCTTTTTTTGCAAACCACTTAGTTATACTTAGACCCAATGCCCCGATGCCCCCAGTGATCAACACCCCTTCATTCTCTGCATAGTGGGGCAACGATACGGTTTCCGATAAGTCGACCGTTGTTCTTAACGTTTTATGTTGCCATTCTCCATCCCGCCACAGAAGATTGGCGGATGATATTCGTTTATCTAATATACTGAACAATGCTTGAAACTGGGATCCTACTTCCTGAGGTAATTGTAAAGTAGCCATAATGGCTCGATATTCGTTAGCCGCTGCGCGAACTTGTGCTGAAAGCCCAGAGCTAATAAAATTCAAAATTCGGTTATCGCTCGCACCATTGGTGGTGGCTATCAGTAAATCACAGCTTGGATGTTTTGTGATGCAAGCACACAATAACTCATGATTAACCCATAAAGTTTTTTCTATCTCTGACAAAAGCGCTTGGTTTCCAATATTAGCTTCTGACAAATGCGTAAATTCCAAAAACGACACATCAACCACGCGTGTTATGTTGCCAATTTTCAATTGTTCGCCTAACCATTGCCAATCGGCTCGACTTGAAAAATCGATTTGATAACTATCCTCTGATTGCCCTCTTACTCCAGAGTATAACCATAGTGGCTTAATCGATTCCGATCTTATTTTTTCTCGGAATGCTTCATACCACGGTGTTTGTTGTGCTTTGTCAGATGCAAGTTTGAATAAAATGACTGGCTGATCAGCGGATAATCTCTCGAATTGACTCATATCCAATGCTTCCCAGCACTCGTCATATGCAGCGGTCATGGACACTTGCTCCATTTGTGCTGGATGCAATTGCGCTCGATAATGATAATGACTGCCTTGGAAAGGATATTGTGGCAACAGAACACTTTCTCGTAAACTGCCTCGCCAATACGCTTGCCAGTTGATTTCAACCCCTGATTGGTATGCTTGATTCAGAACCTCAAGCAGAGATCTCGGTGAAGCATCGAGTTTGACCGAAATCATCGTGTGATCAGCAACAACAGCTGGCAATTGGCTTAATGCGATACGTTGCCACAGATCCGACGCTGGCTCCACTGGCCAAAGACCAGCGCTCGGTTGAACCATTATCTGATCGGTAAGCGCATGCCCGTCTAACATTTTTTCTTGTGCCAAATGACTAACTAACAGCATCGCGTGTTTTAATGACAAGCGTTCATCAAGTACTGCCGCTAAATAATGTCCCGTTCCCGAACTACTGATCCGCTGTATGATTAAACCCATTTGACACAACCTAGAAACCCAGGCGAAGCTTAAAAATAAGCTAACAACCAACTGCTGTGTCAATGGCAGTTCTGCTAGAAAGGCGCTATCCGTTTTGAAAAAATTATCGACCATTTTACGATATTCCGGTTGTAAATTATTTTTTAAATTTTCAACCACCACTCGATACCCAGTGTCTTTTTGGTATCGTTGCATAAAAGATTGCAAAGAAAGCTGCTGCAACTCACTTGCTTCTATCGCCACTTGCGTTTTGCGGTGTGATTTTTCCTGCGATGAATCATATTGTTGTAACTGACTCAAACAGTCGCCAAAACCACTAGCGATAATTGCAATGCGATAATGCAAATGCGCACGACCAACATTACTGGTGTAACAAAAATTCAACCACGCTTCTTTATCCTCTCTCTGACTTGTCAGTGTTAGGCAATAACGTTCAATTAATGCGGTAAGCGCAGAGTGGCTGTGCCCTGATAAAGTTAATAGCTGCAGGGAACTGTCTTTGCTTGGCCAACCCGCTTCCGGCAGTATGTCTTCATTCCCAAATTGCCATTGCAATCGTAGCTTATCCGGCAGTTGGATTTGCTCTGGCTCCTCAATAATAACATGCGCATTGGTGCCACTAAATCCAAAACTACTGATGCCCGCACGGCGTGAACGTCTTCCATCGCGAAGCCATTGTTGATCTTGTTGTACGATAGCCAAATTATTACTCAATGTGATCTTGGCGTTAATCGGTTTATTACGTAATTTCGCAGGAGGTTCTGGAAAGCGTTGGTACTGTAGTGATAAAAGCGAGCCAATCAACCCCGCAACGCCGGCGGCAGCTTCCAGATGTCCAACGACCATTTTCACTGAGCTTATATTAACTGGCGGCAATGTCGCCTGTCTGTTCGCAAATACTTCTTTTAAGGCATTAACTTCAATGACATCCCCAAGTTGGGTACCTGTACCATGCGCTTCAACATAATCAATATCATCCGCTTGCAATTTGGCTGTTTTTAATGCTTGCTTGATCACTGCGACCTGAGCCGATTTATTTGGGACAGTTAAACCGCTACTCGCGCCATCTTGATTGACTGCCGAACCGTTAATGAATCCATAAATACGATATCCAGCCCGTAGCGCATCTTGGTAGCGCATGAGTACCACAGCCCCACAACCTTCGCCACGACCATAACCATCCGCATCATCGCTAAATGTTTTACATCGGCCATCTTCTGCTAACATATTCGCTTTACAACAATTAATCGTCACACCGGGTGCTAGCATCAAATTTACACCCGCTGAGAAAGCCACATCGCACTCACCCAGTCTTAAACTATTGAATGCCAAATGCGTGGTTACTAATGATGAGGAACAAGCGGTATCAATGGTTACCGAAGGGCCTTGGAAACCAAAATAATACGATACGCGCCCAGACAATACACTGGCACCATTTCCTGTCCCGATAAAATTACTGTGTTTAATTCCATCTTGGATCATCATATCCGCATAGTCATGTGTCATAATTCCGCAAAACACACCAACTGATTGCCCACGTAGCCTGTTCGGATCTATAGCGGCATGCTCCATCGCATGCCATATCGAGCTCAACATGAGTCGTTGCTGAGGATCCATTGTTTCTGCTTCTTTTGGTACAATTTTAAAAAATGCCGCATCAAAACTATATGGCGACTGTTCAATAAACCCACCACCTCGAGTATACATTTTTCCTTCGGCCGACCTATCGGGATCATAAAAATCAGCATGCGGCCAACGGTCAGAAGGGACTTCAACGATAGCGTCTTCCCCGCTGGTCAAACGCTGCCAGAACCGTTCGGGGGAATCACCACTTTGAGGAAAGACACTGCTATACCCCACAATGCAAATTTCATCATCCATCGAATAAGTGGCAGAGCGCACTGAGATGAAGTCACCCTGTGCTTCTTTCTCAAGAGCGACGGATAAACAATCCAGGATCGCTTCATTTTTTTTCTCATGCGCTAAATCCATAGCAGTTAAGCCTAAATAATTCTTAACTGAAGGCGAAAGCCCTAAATCAAGGCATTTTTTGACTAAAGCCAAATTTCCTTCCTGAATTGCTTTAAATAAATCTGAATATTTCATGCGTTACTCCATCTTTATCACGGCTTCAGAGGGCCATTGTTGTTGGTTTTTTGTTGATCAGAATATTTGCGACTACCGGTGTTGTCGTTAACCCCCTAATTTGATCAGTCACTTCAGCACCAAGTTCAATCAGCTTGGAGACAATATCAAAATCACCACTTACCACCGCGATGGCAAGCGCGTTTATTTCAGTTAACTTAATCGTGTCGTTAATATTGCCACCTTTTTTGATGAGCAAATCTAACTTGGAAACATCGCCTTTTATCACAGCCAATACAATCGATGGAATATCTCGATAGTTAGAATGGCCACGTGGATCTCGAATTCGCTTGATCCAGTCTAACACCATGGCATTCGTTAATTTTTCGCCTTTAGCTAATGCACTATTAACTTGTGTTAATAAGTACTCCGTTAATTGCTCTATATTAGGATAATCAAATAATAACGTCCTTGCTATCTGGCAATGTGCCCCGAGTTCATTATTAATTTGCTGCTGAATTTGACCCGTTGCTAAGGAGTCAATTTGCAGATCAGTAAATCCAGTATGACTATCAATCTGTTCGACATCATAACCCGTTGCCTCAGAAACTAATTCGAGTAGATACTGCTTAATGATCTGCTGACGTTGCGCTGAATTGGTTTGCTGTAACTTAATCCAAATTGATCCTCGGTCGGTTACCACTTCATTTGCTGCGACCAGATGTGTTACCACCGCCTGCTGTGTTCGGCCCCGCCA
>CAYGNG010000014.1:0-51403 GCA_964351225.1 uncultured Gammaproteobacteria bacterium | reverse complement strand
AAAACCAAAACCAATCATGCGCTTTATTTTTTATAGATTTAAATAAATTTAAACAAATCAACGACTCGCTCGGGCATGAGGTAGGCGATTTACTGTTGAAGAGCCTTGCAGATAGAATTCGAGTGGCCATTAAGCCTTTCGATGAAAATAATGAATTGGACGAAGATCACATTAATATTGTCAGTCAAGATGAAAGAATATTGGCATCTCGAATCGGGGGAGATGAGTTTACAATTATCATACCAACAGTTGATAAAAAGAAAGCAGAAAGTATTGCCAACAGCATTATTCAAGAGTGTGGTAAGCCGCTATTACTCGGCGGGCAGTCTATTTCGCCAAGTGTGAGCATAGGGATTGCCTTTTACCCAGATCATGCGCTAAACCAAAGTGATTTAGTGAAAGCAGCCGATCTCTCGATGTACAAGTCCAAAGAGAAAAAATTGAGCACGTATACAATTTACCAAACGGTTATCGGCGAAGAATTTAATCGCAGTATGCAAGTCGATCAACTACTTGGAGAAGCGGTTAAGAGTAATGATTTTACTTTTTTGTATGATCCCATCGTTAATGTTGCAACAGGTAAAATCATTGGTGCTGAAATGTTAATTTTCTGCGAGAAAATTGCTATGTTTGTTCCCAGCCGGGAATTATTTGCCAAATATCAAAGTGAAAGCAGCAAAAAACAATTTTTAGAATTAGTCGGAAATGCTGTAGGGGCACTATTAAGTCGGGTGGCTCCGACATCGAAAGATTTTCTTGTTTCTTTTAAGATCTCGCTTAATCAAGTAGAGAGTATAGAATTTTGGGAGTATGTATTAAAGAAAATTGATTCCAACGCAATGAATCCCAGCAACCTTATTCTTGAGTTACCACAAGATATTTTTGCCATCGAGAACAAAAAAATTACTCGCAATTTAACGAGACTCCAAGAGATGGGCGTTCATTTGGCGATGGATATTTTGAGTGGAAGTGATACTACCTTAGCAAACTTGCCACAATTGCATTTTGATTATCTCAAAATTGACAAGGAATTTTTTGAAAATATCATTAAAGAAGTATCCTATATCCATATTTTTAAAATGTTATTAGATCTGTCGACTAGGATGAAATTACAACTTATTGCCGAAGGAATAAAGTACAGCGAGCAGGTGGATTTTATTCGCCAATATAATTGTCAGTATTGCCAAGGTAGCTACTATTATGAACCATTATCACGTGAAGCACTCCTCAAAGAAATAAGCAACATCTGAATTTTTTTTCACCAAATCCAGAGTGGTTTACCAATCCCGCATGGCTTGTCGTCTGAAATTACACAAATAAAGGCAGGGATAGGATTATAATGGTCGAGGTTGTTGACATGTTGTAGGCAACTTGTTTCAATTATTATCGGATCGGCAGAAAATCAAATCGAATGAAACAATTCATTTCAGCATTTCTAATAGGGTCTATGGTGCTCAGCTTGCTGTACGGCTGTGAGTCTAATCGTACCTATGGCTTTGATGTAAAAGGCGGCATTGAAGATAGAGATTCTCTTGAAAGAATTCATGTCGTCAAAGTCAATACAACAAAAGAGCAGAAAGAATCGGGTGCCATCCGTATCGAACAGATTGAGGATACCGCGATGGGGTTATCGGCTCAAGCCGGTTTAGCGAGTCGTGCCAAAGAAATTAATCACGTCTTAACAAAGCATGAGCGCAATTTAGATCAGATTTTTAATTTTCGGGATATGGTCATTGGTACTCATGTGATGCCACCGGTTTTAGTCGAAGGGCGAGATACTTTAAATTTAACGGATGAGACAACGATTCGTTTGGCAGACAGAAGTTATCAGATAGTCCAGCAAGCACACTTCGTAACCAACCCGCCGACTTGGCGTGATTATTTGTGGATGGGTTATTCTACCCCAACTATGCCCCATACTTCCTTACTACCCAAGAATACCTTAGAACGCGCGCACTGGCAGAAAGCCGTGATCCAAGGCTGGCGACAAGGCATTAAACAAGCGGATTTAATTTATCAAGAAAATCTGGCGCGCTTGGAACGTGACTTCATTGGTATGGCTTTATATCGGAAACTGTTAACACAACATATGGTGAGCCCACCTTATGTCTCCTCAGCGACGCTTGGGGTGACAGGTAGCAAAGATAAGCTACGGGTCAACGATACCGTGTTGAGGATCACGGCGTTACCACAAATGCAAGTGGACAGTCGTGATTGGCGGACAGTGGTGAATCATGGCTGAAGAGCAGTTCATGCCGAATGAGCCTATTCGATTTACCCATGAAAAAATCGATGAGGTTTTGGCATTCTGTGAGCAAATGAATACCTCTGATGTAACCTTTCAAAGCAATGAACCGGTCTACGCTGAGGTTTATGGTCGGTTATTGCAAGTCACGAAACGTAAGCTCACCAATGCCGAGGTGGGGGAAATGCTTAACGGAATTTATGGACCAAATGGTACCGCGCAAATTTTATCGGGCATGGATGTCGATACGTACTATGAATTTCGGCCAAATCGGTTTGAGCGCTATCGGTATCGAGTCAATGGTACCGGTTGCCAAGTAGAGGGGCATGAAGGGTTACAATTAACTTTGCGTGCTATCCCTACCACACCGCCAGCGTTAGCAACCATGGATTTAGAGCAAGAGATTTTAGATTACTTTGATCCCACGGAGGGCGTGGTTTATGTTACTGGAGCGACTGGCTCAGGGAAAAGCACGTTATTGGCATCAATGGTGCGAGCGATAGCAGAAGATCCAGACTCTAATCGCAAGATCCTGACTTACGAAGCACCCATTGAATTTGTATTTGATGGGGTTGAAAAAACCTCTTGTGTCATCGGTCAATCAGAGATCCCACGACATTTGCCTTCGTTTGCGGCAGGGGTACGCAATGCCTTGCGCCGTAAACCGGGTTTGATTTTAGTGGGAGAAGCACGCGATCAAGAAACCATTGGTGCGGTCATCGAGGCTGCATTAACTGGCCACCCAGTCTATACCACACTACACACCACGGGCGTTGCAGAAACCATCCGACGGCTGGTGACATCGTTTCCAGCAGGGGAACGACACGGTAGAACCATTGACATCTTAGAGACAATTCGATTAGTGGTTTGGCAAAAATTAGTACCCACAGTGGATGGTAAGCGGGTGGCTTTGCGAGAATATATGATATTCAATGAAAAAATACGCGATAAATTACTGCAGACCGATCCGGATAATGTTACTTTCGAAACGCGGCGTTTATTGCGAGATCATGGCCAAATGATGAAAGTAGATGCCGAACGAAAGTTTAATGCCGGTGTCATCTCTGACCGTACGTATAAAATCATTTTAGCGGGTTCGCGCCGCGCAGATATGGATGCAGAGCAGTAATGTCAAAGTCGGTTAAGGCCAATCCCATTTTGCTCAATCGAGTGACGTATCCCTTGTTCGTTCTTTTTATCCTTATTGGGATGTTGGCAAATCCATGGATTTACCGGTGGAGTCAATATCAATATGTTTGGCTGCTGTATGCATTGTGCCTTGCGCTTTTACCAAGATCCTGGGCGACAATTTCGAGCACAATTCAAAAAGAAAAACATCCAGGATTTTATCGACAAATTTTTTCGTTACAACTTGCCATCATAACTTGGTTTATTGCCTGGTACTCGGCGTTACAAACCCTAGTACCACAATTTTCTCCACCTAAAATGAGCGAAGTCATGATGACGGGCTGGGTGCATTGGGGTTTATTCCCATGGCCGTTGTTTGCTATTGCTACCGTGTTATTTGCCATTTTATTTCATCAACAGCAAAAACCCATGACGATGGCAACAATCCTGGAGAAAGTTTTTCCGAAAAAATGGCTCACGATACCGTTTATCATCGACATCGCAAATCGGTTAGTCGTTGGTTTTATGATAGGGATCACACTGTTAGTGTTGGTTTTAACGCTGGTGAACTTTTTATTAGGTTGGCTATTGCCGCCGATACAGTTTGGTATTCGCGGCGAATACTTGGTTATCTTTGTTATGGTATCGGCTTTACCGATAAGTGATAAAAAACTCAAAAGAATCCAGTTGCGGTTCGTAAAAAATAACACAGTCGCGCAGTGGTTGCGGGTCTTATTTTTCAAAGTTTTTTTGATTTATTTTGCAGTGCATTTGGTTTCAGGTTTGCTTACTAAATTTGCCATCGTTGACCCTAACCTGTTATTAGAGAGTTACCCTTTATTTGATCCGAATATTAAGAATGTGTGTCTGCCATTATTACTATGGAGTTGGTGGCTAGGATGGATTCGTGTCTATTCTGGCCTTGTGGCAGAGTATTGCGCGCATCGACATATCGGGGAAATCGTATTTGCTCATTGCCTTTTGCCGGGGACTATCGCTTTGTTATGTGTCATCGCGCGACACCTTAATCCGCATTTTGGGTTTGACTTTTCAATGCTTCACCATCAATTGATATTGGTCCCATTTTTGATTTTGTGTTTATGGTGGTTTTACCAAGTCAGCGACAAACAAAAACGGATGGGTTATTTAATGTTTTGCGGAGAAGTAGACAGCAGTGCGCACAATGAAGAACCTCGACTGTATACCATGATCCAATATGTGAAATCGCAAGCGAGTGTCTTTGCGATTTATTGTGCCGGCTTAGAAATTGTATATTTAATTGCAAGTTGGATGTTGTTTTCCTATTTATGGTTCATTTTAATTGCGCTAACTGCCCCGCTGTATATTTGGAAGCTTCAAGCCACCAATAAAAATATTGGAAGTGAGTTATGTCTTTAATGAGGGCCTATTGACGTCATGCGATGGAGTTGTCAGATATGGAATATCGATTACCAAAAATTTTGTTAATTATGGCATTTAGTTCCCTTCTCGCTTGCCACTTTGAAGGTAAATCGCATAAAGCATTTGGAACAGTAGAGAGAGAAAGAATCTTGCTGTCTGCCACCGCAAATGAAATTGTTTCCAATATCGCAGTTGAGGAAGGACAACCGGTAAAAAAAGGCGACTTGCTCGTTCAGTTAGATGACACGATTGCAAAATTACAATTACAAGAAGCACAAGCGACGGTTAATCAAAAGCGCGCCATGTTAACAAAGCTACAAAATGGTGCGCGTGATGAAGATGTCTCCGCGGCGAAAGCAAAATTATTATTTGCAAAATCGGATTTAAAATATCGGGTACAAAATTTAAATCGTACCAAAGCGCTATATGCCACGAACACGTCTGCCAAAGACACTTTAGACAAAGCCCAGGCAGAGTCTGATTCTGCCGAAGCGGCTTATCGTGACGCGAGAGAGCAGTTACTTAAGTTGACAAATGGCTCGCGTCCAGAGGATATCATGCAAGCCTCAGCAGAGCTCGATGCTGCGGAAGCAAGAGAGAAGCTTGCTCAATATCGAGTGGATGATTTGCATGTTGTTGCCACCAGAGATGGCATCGTTGAATCGTTACCTTGGCATCGTGGTGAAAGAGTAAGTTTGGGTTCTCCCGTTGCGGTTTTACTTAGCAACGGTCCGCCATTTGTTAGAGTTTATATCCCTGAAACAAGACGTGCAAAATTAAAAAGAGGCGACCAAGTTGAAGTGCAGATTGATGGTGTCAAGCGGCCATTGGCAGGCGTTATTAATAAAATTGCTCTTCAGCCCTCTTTTACGCCATATTTTGGCTTGACCGCATCTGAGCGATCACGATTGGTTTATTTATCAGAAATTGAGTTACCAGACGTTTCTGATCAAATCCCAACGGGCTTACCTGCCGAGGTGATTTTGCCATGAGCGAATACGCAATAGTCGCTGACTCGATCACTAAAAAATTTGGTCATTTCACTGCAGTAAAAGCGTTATCCATAAGCGTTAGGCGCGGTTGCATCTATGGCTTCTTAGGGCCAAATGGCTGTGGTAAGTCAACCACCATCCGAATGTTGACGGGTCTATTGCAGCCAACATCGGGTGTTATTGAGGTGCTGGGGGCGAAGCTTCCGCAACAATCGGAATCATTACGCTTGAAGATAGGGTATATGACCCAAAAATTTTCTCTTTATACCAATTTGACTGTGTTTGAAAATTTAAAGTTTGTCACATCAATTTATAATTTATCGGTGCGGGAAGCGAGAGGAAGGATCCGAGAATTATTAGACACGTATAATTTAGAGAGCAAACAGTCGCGGTTGGTCAATAATTTGAGTGGTGGTGAGAAGCAACGCTTGTCTCTAGCCGCTGCGACGATTCATCGGCCAAAATTACTATTTTTAGATGAACCGACTTCAGCCGTTGATCCGGAGAACAGACGAGATTTTTGGGAAAAATTATTTGATCTTTGTGCCATCGGGACAACCATTTTTGTTTCGACGCATTATATGGATGAAGCGGAAAGGTGTCATTATTTGGCAATTCTTGAGTCAGGCTGCTTGCGAGCAAATGAGTCCCCGAGAACTTTGATGGCCAGTTTACAGGCTGTCGCATTAGAAATCGATGGTGATAATTTGCGATCATTAAAAGAAAAACTTACCAAACTATCTGGTGTGATCTCAGTTGCGCAGCAAGGTATAAGATTGCGAGTCTTAATCGATATAAAAATTTCAGAACCATTGCAATGGCTAAGCGAGCAACTGGGAGAAGCAATGAATAATAGACAAGTCGATATTGTTCGCCCCAGTCTGGAAGATGTCTTTGTTAAATATACGGATCCGGGTGTTAAATAATGATTTCGCTCGCCAGAACAATAGCGATTACAACCAAAGAGTGCAAACAATTGGCAAGAGATCGACTAACGATAGGGATGATTGTTATGATCCCTTTGATCCAATTACTTTTGTTTGGTTTTGCTATTAATACCAATGTCCGCCATATCCCCATTGCGGTTGTCGATATGAGTCAGACCGCATTAAGCCGGTCAATTATTCAATCCGTTGTATCAACGCAGGTTGTTCGCGTAGCGGCAGTTTACCATTCGATGACGGAAGCCAAGCGTGCAATTACCCGCGGTTCTGTTCGTGCAGTATTTATGATCCCACAAGATTTACCGGCTCGATTCATTCAAAAACGCATGTTTAAGGAAATTAAAACCACCTCGCAATTTGATTCAGAGAACCGGCCAATTGCGCAATGGTTAGTTGATGGTTCAGATACCCTGATTGGTAATGCGATTAAGGGATTACGTAATATGCCCATGCTCGATATCGATTTGTATACTCGCTCAATCAATACACTGCCAACCACGTTTGAAGTGGTCCAATTTTTTAATACGGAACAACGTTCCGCTGTCAATATTATTCCAGGATTGGTCGGGATTATTTTGACGATGACCATGATAATGTTTACCTCTGCTGCTATCGTAAGAGAGCGTGAGTATGGCAACTTAGAGTTTTTAATTTCTACGCCGGTATTGCCCATTGAGCTAATGATAGGGAAAATTATTCCTTATGTTTTTATTGGACTATTGCAAGCCGTTATTATTCTGTCTCTAGGATATAGCCTATTTTCAGTGCCAATTAATGGCAGCTTTATAACGATTTTGGTAGTGAGTGTTTTGTTTATTTTTACCAGCCTTTGCTTAGGTTTATTCATTTCAACCATCGCAAAAACTCAGCTGCAATCCATGCAGATGACAGTTTTTATTTTATTACCTTCTATTCTGCTGTCGGGATTTATGTTTCCCTATGAAGGCATGCCTGCGCTAGCACAATGGATTGCAGAAATTTTTCCTGCCACACACTTTATGAGGATGATCAGAGCGGTGGTATTACGAAGTGCGAGTGTATGGGATTGTTATAGAGATATTGTTTGGAATATTGGCTTTATGACAGTGGTTCTCACATTGGCAACCATTCGGTTTAGAAAAAAACTGGAGTAACGGTGAGAGCCTGTTGACAGGTGCAGCCAAAAAAGCAATTTTCAACAGGCCCTAAGCAAAAGCAGAACAAGGTGCTTATATTTTATCGTTGGTTATCCATGTTGCGACCAACATTTTTGCCAACGAGTGCGCCACCTGCAGCACCTGCAATGGTTGCAACAGTCTTTCCTGAGCCGCCACCAAAACGGTTACCAATGATGCCACCTAATACCCCGCCGATTACCGTGCTGCTGTCCTCATTGTTTTGACAGCCTAACAGAGAAAGACAGAGGACAGTAATTAATAAAGTTGCGATGTGCTTCATCATGTTGCTCCTTATGGTTAATGTTTGTGAAATGCAGATTGAAAGCCACGGTGTATCGGCTTCTACCGCAATGCTCCGTATTTGCTTTCCAAGATTGATCATACCCTTATAATAAGGCATACCCCGCTTATCTTCCAAATACTTTAATCGGAAGACCGCGAAAAGAATCTTCATCGCCACCGAGCGAAGCATTTGTATTTAAAAACAAAAAGATGACAGCAAAAAATGCAAATAGCCCTATCGCGTCTATACTTGATATAGTGAACGTGTAACGATTCAGCTTTTTTGCTGGATAGTCACATGAATGTTATAATTGCGTGAGGCGGCAAATGGCAACCTTATCCGGTAATGGTGGTTTTTTTTTCGGGGAACGGCTACTATTTTATGGGAATAAACTTCCCGCTCCTGAAAAACGAGAAACAAAAGGATCTTTTGATTATCGTTCACCGATGAAATCATTCGATGAATCACCACAAGCTTTTTACCAGCAACCCGCCAGGTCAAAACCGGTGTTCTTGTCTGATCACGCCGATCTTCCAGATGATACTGGCTTCCATACATCGCATGAGTCGTCAGCGTTGAAGCTTCATGCGGAAGCTGAAGGGGTATCGATTTCAGCAAAGTCACAGGGTGCCTCTGTGATTCCGGCGTCTCAAGTATTTCAAGGACACATCGATTCATTAGATAACATTCCGATAACACGCATGCCGACTGCTGTTCGATTACCTTCTGGCGATGCGGCGCCGGTGAAAGAAGTGCATGTCGAAGTAATTAATTCAGCTGCAGATCCTGATGCCCCGGAGCTGTACGTGCAAAAGGCGATGGGACTAGAAGATCACAGCATTCAACTCAATATTGATTTAGTGGTTGATACACATGACAATTTAGAAGCAATGCGAATTGAGTTATCCGGCTTTCAAGATGGAACGACTTTTTCTGCTGGTCATTTAGATGATGAAACAGCGGTTTGGATTTTAGAACATCCGAGTCAATTAACGGGTTTAACGATGTTACCACCTAAAGACTATAGTGGAGCGATGGTTCTTCATCTTGAAGTTATTGTTGCCAATTCGCTTGGAAATCCGTTGTATAGCCGCATTGACTTCAAAGTAGATATAGAAGCCGCAGCAGATGTTCCAGGCTTATCCGTGATTAATACCTCAGACGCACCATTAATGGATACAGCGGTACATTCTCCAGGGGTCGATTTCTTTATTGCTGGTCCGCAAGGAGAGGATGGCGCATTATCTGTGGTAATTTATATAGAAACACACAGCGACATCGGGCCTAATGGTGTTACCGTTGAATTCAACCGCGTTCCTAAAAGTGCTTCATTCAATCAGGGAAAAGAAATAAGCCCGGGCAATTGGCTTATGAATTACAATGAGATTGTAGATTTAAAATTTTATCCACCAAAATATTTTTCAGGAGAGTTAACGTTAGGGATCAATGTTTACACGATGAATGGCTTTGAGAATAGCGCAAGCTATGAATCTTCATTAAGTATGTACGTAACGTCGTTGTTCGATGTGCCAATAATTGCAACAGGAGATAGTATTGGCTCAGTAGCCGATCCAAGAGGTGTTCCCATTCAAGCATTCGTTTTTGATACGGATGAAGCGTTGCTTATTACCATTAGCCAAATTCCAGAAGAGGCACATTTGTCAGCTGGAACGATCAGAGAAAATGGCGCCTATCAAGTTACCGCACAACAATTGGCAACAGGGCTCCGTCTTATCGGTGCAGCGATTGGCAGTCATGAGCTACAAATAGAAGCACAAAGGTCAAAAAGCCATGGTTCTGCAACGACCATGGAGAAATTTGTTGTAAATGTTTTAGATGGCTCAGTACCGGATTCTATTTCGGCATTGCCACTATCCATTACCGTTGATCCAGCCGCAGGAAAGCAAAATGAGCCAATTGATCTCAACATTGAAATCACGAGTCGTGGATTGGAAATTCGAGAAATGGTGTTAGTGACTATCTCTGGGCTCCCTGAAGGCGCCAGCTTGAACCACGGTGCTTTCGATGGTGAAAAATGGATTATCACACCCAATTTATTAACCAATTTACAAATGATTCCTCCTAAAGACTTTAATGGCGCGCTAGACTTAACGGTAAACGTTGTGAGAAGCGATGAACTCGGCCATCGCGTTGCGTCACAATATGATATGCCGCTTACCATTGCCCGTGGCAGTGATACACCGGTTCAGGTTAGAGCCCTTGACAAAGACAAAGAAGAAAACACCGCCATTAACGACTTTGTTTCAGAGCTGGTGATTGCGTGCGAAGGATCAACCGGAAACGATAATCTTGTGTTTTCTTCAGATAAAACTCGAACATACCAATTTTGTAATTACTCAACAAAAAGCTGAAGGCGTTACGCCGATTCGAGACGTGTAAAATCATAATATTTCAGGAAGTTAGATGACATATGTCCTATTAACATGAAGTCATATCGCTAACTGCTCGTTGGTCGCATTGTGTTGAAAAATTGCCGCCGATCAAATATGTTCTTATTCAAAATATGGTGTTTATACGGCTACTCTCCGGGTAGAGATGGTATGCAAAATTTACCGTCGCAGAAGAGCTTAAAAAACCTTTTGTAATCGAGGATGAGTATGATAGCTTGGTTCCTCACTCCGATGGTTTTTATGATTTGAGTGTTACGATTGACAAGAATAAAAAGGTCCCATAAAAAAGTCCCTAATAAAAATAACAATTTCACGACAAGCAAAAGGAGTAATTGTTATGTGGCGTATTTTTTGGAGTTACTTTTCTTCCTACTATCAAAACAGAAGACTAGAGCAACAACTTTTTGAGTGTCAATATTTAATTGATCCCCGCAAAAGAGAAAATGGCGTTATTGATTCTTTAGAAGCATTTTATGAAAATTTCCCTTTGCTGCGCGCCAAGGCAAATGAGACCATGTTCCAATTTGAAAACTATTATGTTAAGAAAAAATTGCTGGATAGTTTCAACTGGTTTTTGTCAGCGTGCGGCTGTCAAGGATTACACTATAAAGTAATCCTGGCAGAAACCAATCGAGCGGCAAACAATCTGGAAAAAAGTTTAGCCGAGTTGCGGAATACAGCAGCGAGTTATCTTGAAATGTTGGGTTCTGAGCTGGATGGGCACTATCAAGAAAATGACACAGAGATTAGCCAAGAACCAATCATTAACAAACAATTCAAGGCGCTTTTGGACATTATGCCAGAAAGCAGCCCCATTAAGAGCTATATGTTGGGCTATTGTCAAATATTTTCAGCAGTCCAGCAAAAGATGCCGGAACGAAGAGACAAAGGATTTAATAGCGTGTATCAGTCTTTGTTTAAGCCAACACACAGCTGGTATACGCAAGAGTTACGATATTGCCACGGTCGATACAAATTTGATTTCAATGGCGATTGTTCTTTTTCATCCGGTGGGCGCTCAGAAAAAAACAAAGCACATGCCAAGCAAATTTTTGAAGACCTTGCTTGTCAAGCTTATCCAAATGCTCAATTTCAGGCGTTATTGCTTCACGGATCCGATGAAAAATTTACTGAGGAAACCTATTTCACCGCAATGCTGAAGCTGGCTGAAGACAATCATTTAAGCGCAATCTTAGAAATTATTAAATACGTTTATGCTTTCAAAAAAAATGAATTGGTGCCACAAGAATCCGACGAAGGCGTTATTCTATTGCTGCGCAATAAAAGCAATGACATATATCAAAGAGCGGTGAATATTTTTGCGAAAGGCTTGTATTTTAACCTACCCAAGGCAAAAGTATTTTTGGATCAGTTAAAAAACCATGCGCGCTTGGCTCAGAATCTATTAAGCGAAATTGCACGTAAAAATCAACATATCGAAAAACAAGATGAAGTTACGTATTGTGAAAAATTTGTTGAAAATTTGCAGAATTTTTTTAGTGAAATAGAGGTAGCCAAAAATAAAATAATGGCGGTAGAGGTCGATAGTTTCTCTCAAAATTTGGTTGGCGGTGTCAACCCAAGAAGTTTTTCTTCTACGGTTGGAAATTTTTTCAAAAAATTGGTGGATCTGTTTGGATCCAAAAAACAGTCTGGATCAGCTTATGCCCGACAAGCCAGTGATGGCAATTTATCAATACTCCCTAAATAGATAAATTATCCCCTCGCGTGTGGAAACACGCTTCCCGTTGTTGATTCCCCTCAACAACGGGATTTTTTTTTGGTGCGATCACGCCTCAAGAGTATGATCGATCTTGAAGCAAAATGAAGAGGACTTCCGATAAACGATTTAAGCAAGTTTTTAACAAAGCATAGCGCGTTTTGCGTAAGTCCGAATGAAAAATTTGATTGGGCAGATTACCGCGCGCCTGCCGGCGCTGTAATCCACCCGCCTGCTTAATTGAGTGGTCACAGGTCCTAATCGGTAGAAGGCGGTGCTATCTCACTAGGCGCATCAGGAATTGCACCGTTTGCACCCGATTGAGCATCCATGGCTTGCCGCAATTGGTTCATCATCGTCAGCTGCGCTGAAGCACTGAGGGCATTGGCTTGCTCTAGCTCGCGATGAATTTTATAGGATTCATATAATTGATCGGCTAACAGATAAACAATTTCTCGTTGCAGATTAACCGGGGTGGCTTTCTCGATGGCGTTACGCCAAGTGGTGTCATTAATACGTCTTGATGCCATGTACTCTTCAATTTGTAGAGGGCTGACGGTATGACTGCTCACCGTTGGAACCAATTTTTTGGTGACGTTGTTTTCAGTGATGCTATTTGGAATGGTTGGCAAGCGGTTAGCATAAACTTTATTGAGCGCGTAAAGTCCCATCGAGTAACTGGCTACCATGGTGCGTAAATCTAAAAGTTTATCTTTAATGGCTTCATCGTTGACCGCTTTGGCATCGATTTCATTTTTTTGTAAGATATCCGGTAATTTCATCGATTTGGCTAAACCAGAAAGATAAGAGATGTAATCTAAGGCAGGAATATTCTGTGGTGGTTCACCAGAGGCTTGGGTTACACCGGAGTATGCCGTGGGTTCTAATAAGGTATCTGCTGAGAAGGCCGCGTTCATTGGATAACTGGGTGTGCCGGTGGCGGTGATGGAGACGCCAGTAAATAGATTGGTACTGGAGCAAGGATTGCCATCGACAAATTTAGATTTAGTAGAAGAGATCCAGGTATCACTGCCTGGGATGCAATAAGCAAAACGTGCTTTACGTGCTTGCTCATTATTACCGAACCGATCGGAATCGTTCTTGGTTAACAAAGATTTGACAAAAATAGTGGTTTCTTGCTTGATGGTTGCTGGGATCCCTACGGTTCCAGAATCCATTTGTAACAATCCTTTTGCAATTCTAAGCAGAGAGTCGTCTGCAAGACTTGGGGATGGCCATTCTAGAATATATTTGAGCTGCGCCGAGCCGTAACCACCTATTAAGGCGTCAACATCCAGATCTTTATTGACGGTGTCAACATTGACGGCTCCAGAGATGCTGACAGAGCCGGTTACTCGTTGTGGTTGCGATGGAATTTGCGCCAGGGTTTTAGAACAATGAATTGAGGCGATGGTTAATAATGCTAGGGTAAGTTTGTTGAGTTTGAGCATGGATCCCTCCGTTAGTATTGAAAAATATTAATTTCGTTATCATCTTTTTGTTGCGTTGGTGCGGTTTGTTGGTTAGAGGATGGCGGTGAAGATGGCGATGAAAAAATATCGCGAGCGGCATTGGGGTCAAAAATATCTTTTCCGGCATTGGGGTTTGGTGGTGGTTGATTGGTATTCGGATGCGGATTTGCCCAAGGATTATGTTGCTCTGTGTTCCAAGGTTGGGGTTGTTCGGTTTGCGGCTTGGTGATCCAAGGCTTAACCTCTTTAACTTCTTTTTGCCACGTTTTTCCGCCAGTGACACGCGGTGGCGCCTCTTTCTCAGAATTGGGATCTTGTGCTCGACGGAAAGCGTCTTGTTGTGCTTGTTGCTGGGCGTAAAAATCTTGTCTTGCGGCAACAATCTGTGCGCCACCTGCCGTTTGCGCAAGGTAATCGGGCGCCGGGTTGGCATGGGCTGGCATTTCTTGAGCATATACCGGTAAATGCAGGGCAAGTGCCAAGCCGGTAAGTTTTGCTAGGGTCGCAGGGCTAGGCTTTTCATTCGCCTTCATGTTCTTCTCCTTCCATGGCTTTAAGGACTAATGCAAGTCGGTCACGAGCAAATACTCGACCAAGCAATCGTAATCGTTCAAAAATGATATTTCTTCGTAAAAATAAACCGGCCGCATCCTCTGGTGATTGGCTATTTTCTTCGGCGTAGATTAGCAGTTTAGAAGCAGAGCCCGGTTGTGCGGTATCTATTGCTTGTAACAAGCGCAAGGCGCGCGAAGATTTAATGTTACCGGCCAGACTGATGAAGTAATTTTCGTGACCAAGTGTACTTAAATCCAAGTCAGAGATGTTGTCAAGCTCTAGGCCAAGCTCGTCGATGGCCGCTTCAAGTTCGGGGTTGCCGTCGTGCGTCCATTGTTCGACGCCTTCCATGAAAATGACAACACGGTAAATCATTTTGTCGTGGTAATCGCTCCAGTATTTATGGGCACCAGCTAAGCTGAGATCGGGCATGACAATCGGGCCTTATTGCGTAATTGTCTATTATCACTTTATACAAATAGAAGTACAACATGAAAACGTTTTAATCATATTAAATTATTTTGAGAATTCTCTTTTTGGCTTGCTGCAGATGAAAGTGATATGCTGTAGCTCTTTTCCAAGAGCAGAGGGAGGGAGCTAATGGGATTGTTTAATGGGATGAAGCGCGTCATGAAACCATTAACCGATGTAAGAACCTGGAGTGATTGGGGGCGCTTTAAAGATTATGGTGGTAATGTTATTTCAGATATTAAAATACTCATCGTTCCTGCTAAAAGTGAAGCAAAAGAAAGCTTCGCCCAAGCCAAAAAACGCTTACAACTTTCCGAAGATGACTTGGAACGCTTGAAAGACAAGTACTTTCTGGTGTCACTGATTTTTTTATTTTTGGCGATTATTGCGGCCGGTTATTTTGTATATCTTGTTCGCTTCCAAGGTGTCGGGCAAATACTAAACATTTATCATGTCTCGTTGCTGGGTTGTGTGGTTGTCATTTTAGCCTTAACCCAGGCGTTTCGTTTTCATTTTTGGTATTTTCAAATATCGGTCGAGAAATTGGGTTGTGATTTTTCAGAATGGTTTAAACACGGATTGTTACGAAAAAAAATGTGACGTGCCAGTGTCCACCTCTGGCTTGAAGGGAGCAAATTGAGTATGAAGCGAATTAATTTCATCCTGGGTAGTACGTTGTTAGCCTTTTTGCCATTGTTTGCCATGGCGCAAAGTTTCACACCACCGGAAACGGATGTGTCATTACGATACCTTACCAGTATTTTCGGAATGGTTCCCGGGGCGCTGTCCGGGGCGGGTAGCCAAATCATGGGAACAATGTTTAGTGTTTTCAATTCTGCCGTGTTATCGCTTGGCGGCATTATTGTCACATACATCTTGATTGTTTCCACAATGAATACCGCTCATGACGGCGAAGTGATGGGTAAAAAATGGTCTTCCATTTGGATCCCGTTGCGGTCGGCCTTGGGGGTTGGGCTTTTACTGCCAAAAGCGACGGGGTATTGTTTCATTCAAGTTTTTGTGATGTGGGTGGTGGTGCAGGGCATTGGTGCGGCGGATAGCATTTGGAATGCGGCATTGAATTACTTAAACAAGGGTGGGGTTATTATTTACTCCTCGTTTCAGCCCAGCATTAGAGGGCAAGCCGCCGCGCAAGCCAGTTTAGACAATTTATTTAAATCCATGGTGTGTGTGTATGCGTTGCAAGCGACATTAGAAAAAAGATATGTCGATAATATAAGTTCTGCAACGCAAGTCGATGCGGTGCCATTATTAACGGCAACCGTTGATCCCGTCACGGTGGTGGGCAATACCTTAGGATCAAAAAAACTCAAATTCCCTAATATTGATGCCGCGCAATATCCTGCGTATGCCAGCTTAACGGGGGCTTGTGGCTCGGTCACTTGGGATACCGGTGGAACCAATACCGCGTATGCTTCCACGTCGGTAGCCGCTACCGCCGGGGTGCGTACCATGGCATTGCAACAGATGATTAATTCCGTTGCCGGTGCGGCACAACAAGTCGTGCAAAATGCGCAACTGCCAGCATCGGTGCAATTGAAGATAGGGAAATGCCCACCGTCAGGGGCTTGTAAGCAAATACCTTGGCTGGAGTATAACGGCAATTCGGTATTGCCCGGATCGGTATTGCAGAATGCTTATTCAAACTATACCGCTATTATGTTGCCGGCGACGCGCAGTGGTGCGAGCTTAAGTGGCTTCGGTGAAGTTAACTCGATGGCAGATGCCGCTAGAGGTACGTTTGCCACCATCGGTAATGGTATTGGCTCCGGTTTAAATGACTTGGGCACCGGCTTTCAAGGGACCAAGTGGGTGCCTGGCGCCAGCCGCGACGGCTGGATTTTAGCGGGCAGCTATTATTATAAACTAGCCCGGGTCAATGACGACATTCGTATGAAAACGGATTCGGCGATTCCGGAGGTGCAAGGGCCTTCGGCGGCAAATCTGGCCTGTGTCGAAGCCGCCGGTGGCGAGTTATATGGCACCTTAGGATCAGCGTATTGCAGCACGTTTAAAGCGTATTACCAGCAGAAGCAAGTGAGCCAATATGCCCACGATGCAGTATATGATTATCGCATTGCCAACTCGGATGATGTTGCCCATCGGGCACGCTTTGCCGGCGGGATCAATGTGGCCAGTAAAATTGCTTTTATACTGTCACCGTTTCTTTATCCATTCATGGGATTGCTTGTCGATTTTGTGCGCTTGGCAGCTGCAGAGCAAACCAATGAAAACCCGGTGGTGGTGATGGCGAGTTTGGGGAGCAATATGATAGGCGTGTGCTCTATCATTTGGATCTTAGCGGGTACCATTACCATTGCCACTTTTGCGCTTGGGCTTGTTCCTTGTAATACGCTTAGCAATGGTTTATTGGCCTTATCGACGTGGTTGGCGCCTTTTATTTCCGGGTTATTGGTTATGATGTTTATGGCCGGTGCCACGTTAGCTTATTACATCCCGATGATCCCCTTTATTGTTTTTTCTTTTGCGGCGATTGGGTGGTTTATTGGTGTCATCGAATCGATGGTGGCCGCACCGATTGTGGCCCTGGGATTAATCCATCCGGAGGGGCACGAACACTTCGGGAAGTCGGATCAAGCGATCATGTTATTGACGAATGTATTTTTGCGGCCGTCGATGATGATTGTGGGTTTGATAGCGGGTATCGCCTTGTCGTATGTCGGAGTGTGGTTAATTAATAGAGGGTTTGGCGAAGCGTTAAAAATGGTGGCCGCTTCCATCAATGGTTGGGCTCTTCTGTATTCGCCACTGGCGTTTGCTATCATTTATGCCTCACTCGGGGTGTCGGTTATTCACAAAGCCTTTTCGTTAATCCACATCATCCCCGATAAAGTTTTGCGATGGCTTTCTGGCGGCCAACAAGAATCTTTGGGTGCAGAGGGGGTGCAAGAAGCGTTAGGTAGCGCGCGAGGCGGTATTTCCCAAGGATTTAACACGGCTGGTGGAGACTTTTCACGGAAAGCCAATGAGAACCTGAAAGAAGGCGGCGGCGGCAAACAACACACTGCCGATGTTAAGGCTAAACTGAAAGGCGAAGGCGGCATAAAACCGGATGGAGGCTCGGGTGCTAAGGGGGGCTGATCAGAGCGGCTAGAGCACCACAAAGGCAATTCAGCGGTGCAGCCAGTCGAGGTATCGTTTAACGCCTTGCTCTACCGAAGCAAAATGGTGCTCGTACCCGGCTTGGCGTAAGCCAGTGATGTCGGCTTGGGTATAGCTTTGATAGCAGCCTTGGAGTTTCTCGGGAAAGGGGATATATTCGAGTGATCCTTGATTATGCCAAGCGATAACGGCATGGGCGACGTCATTAAAGCTTTGGGCTTTCCCGGTTCCGACATTATAAATTCCGGAAATCGAAGCGTGATCAAAAAACCACAGATTCACCCGACAAATATCATCAATGAAAACAAAATCACGTAATTGCTCGCCATGGCCATAACCATCGGTGCCTTCAAATAAGCGGCAAACACCGGTGGCTTTAATTTGATTATTAAAGTGAAAGGCAACACTGGCCATATTGCCTTTATGTTGTTCCCTTGGGCCATAAACATTGAAATAGCGCAAACCCACAATTTGTGAGTTGGCGTGTGGTAAAATTCGGCGCACGTATTGATCAAATTGCCATTTGGAATAGGCGTACATATTAATCGGTTTTTCATTGTGAAGGTCGATGCTAAATTGAGTGTTGTCACCATATACCGCGGCACTGGAGGCATAAAGGAACGGAATGCGTTTTTCTAACGCGTAGTGCAGCAGCACTTTAGAATAGTCATAATTGTTTGCCATGATATATTTACCGTTCCACTCGGTGGTATCAGAGCAAGCCCCTTCATGAAAAATGGCGGTTATCTTCGTGAGCCAAGACGCTCGATTGCGAGTGGCTTCGAGAAAAGCATCTTTATCCAGATAATCCGCAATAGCGGCGTGGGTAAGGTTTTGAAATTTTTTGCCGTCGGTTAAGTCATCCACGACAATGATCTCTTGATAGCCGCGGGCATTGAGGTGATGGACGATGTTGCTGCCGATAAATCCAGCGCCACCCGTAACAATGATCATATATTACCTCTTTTTAAACGTTATCCTCGGAATAGGTTTGTTTGATTCTTTCAACGATATGGCTGGTTGAAATAGCATTGACGAATGGGATCAATGCAACCTTGCCGCCATATGCCACGACTTCTTTGGCGCCAACGACGGTGTCTAGCGTGTAATCGCCACCTTTAACCAGCACATCCGGTTGAATTAATTTAATCAATTCCATGGGGGTGTCTTCGGAGAAAGGCACCACCCAATCGACGGATTCTAATCCGGCGATGACGGGCATGCGTAAATTGAGTGGAATGACCGGGCGGGTCGGTCCCTTCAGGCGGCGGACGGAATCGTCATCATTCAGAGCGACAATGAGTCTATCACCGAATGCCTTAGCTTTAATCATGTAGTCAACGTGGCCAGCGTGCAAGATATCAAAACAGCCATTGGTAAAAACGATTTTTTCGCCTTTTTGTTTGGCGTCATGGACTCTATCGAGTAATTCTTCACAGTTGAATACACCGCGATGGCTCGAGTCTTCTTGTTGTAGGGCGAATTTAAGTTCAGCAAAATTCACAGTGGCAGCGCCCAGCTTCCCGACGGTGATCCCGGCCGCCAGATTAGCAAATTTCATCGCTTGCTCATAGGAATGTGCGCTCGCCAAGGTACAAGCGAAGACCCCGATTACGGTATCGCCAGCGCCGGTGACATCAAACACTTCTCTGGCTTTGGCCGGTAAATGAATCGGGTTTCCATTGTTTGGGATCAGTGACATGCCTTGATCGCCTCTGGTCACTAAGATGTGATCGATTTGATTTTGTTGCATAGCGGTGCGGGCCAGGGCAACTAATTTATTTTCAGAGTCAAAGGGGCCGACCATGGCTTCGAATTCTTTACGGTTAGGTGTTATCAGGGTTGCGCCACGGTAGTCATGGAGTGTTTTCCCTTTGGGATCGATGAGGATGGGGCGGTTGTGTTTTTTAGCCGCTTGAATGAAAGGTTGTGGATCCGTAATCGTGCCTTTACCATAATCCGATAGCACAACGACATCGATTTGCGGCAAATACTTTTCGAATGCGGTTAGCAAAGATAAGCTGTGTTCTTTCGTGAAGCGGTCTTCAAAATCCAAGCGAATGAGCTGTTGATTGAAACTTAACACGCGCAATTTGGTGATGGTCTTTTTCTCAGGGATGGTGGTTAAGTGCGAAATGATTTTCCCTCGGTTTAGTTCAGCGGATAGCTGCGACCCTTCCTCATCTTCACCAATAAGGCCAAGTAAATAAACGCTTCCCCCTAGAGAGGCAATATTTAATGCGACGTTAGCGGCTCCACCAGGGCAAATTTTTTCGCTTTGGACATGAACAATCGGCACGGGCGCTTCCGGCGAAATACGCGAGGTGTCGCCTTGCCAATACCTGTCTAACATGATATCGCCAAGGACTAAAATTTTTGCTTGTTCAAAGTCAGGTAATTTAATGCTCATGCCGGTTCCTTTTCGGATGAATGGCCGGCATCATACCATATTCATTCGTGGACTTCCGAAATCTGGATTGTTTAAAATGACAGGATGAAAATAAAAAAGTCACACTATTACCCAAAGTATTGGCCTTTTTGGCTGGCCATGGGGCTGATCCGATTATGCACATTGCTGCCTTATCGCTGGCTGATACCATTGGGAAAGGGGTTGGGGCGTGTCATCTTAAAATTTAGTAAAAAATTGCGGCATAATTGCTTGGTGAACTACGACTTATGCTTTCCGGAATTATCGGTTGCTGAGAAGCAGCATTTATTGCGGTGCAATTTTGAATCTTTGGGGATCGCGGTGTTTGAAACGATCATGGGGTGGTGGGCGCCTAATGCTCGTCTTCGGCCTTTACTCCATGAGGTCACAGGAAGAGAATTCATAGAAAAGGCGTATAGCACCAATCGAGGCGTTATTTTGTTGACGGGACATTTCATGGGCTTAGAAATGGTGGGGCGAATATTGGCACTCAATCACCCCACCGTAGTGACTTACCGACGGCAGAAACTCGCGATACTGGAGCAGGTGATGTTGCAATCTCGAAAAAAATATTATGTCGACGTGATAGAGCGCTCCCAAGTTCGGAAAGTGGTTCGAGCCTTGGCGCAGCATCAAAAAGTCTTTATTGCCGGTGATGTGGATGTGGGCGCCAAAGGGGTTTTTGTGCCATTTTTTAACGTGATGACTTCAACAGCGCCAACACCCGCTAAGCTTGCAAAAATGACCGATGCTTGGGTTTTGCCTTGTTTTTTTTATCGGCGCGACGATGGCAGAGGCTATGATGCGGTGATTGAGCCACCCTTGGAAAATTTCCCAAGTGGTGATCTCCTGGCGGATATGACGCGGATCAATGCTATTTTAGAAAAGGGGGTTCGCTATAAACCCGAGCAATATTTGTGGCATTATCAACGATTCAAGTCGCGCCCAGGTGACACCCCGAATAACATTTATGATATGAGTGAGTAACAAGGATAGCAAGTGGCAAAACTGAGTGTCATCATTATTTGTAAAAACGAGGCACATGCTATTGCGCGTTGTTTGCAGTCGGTTGCTTGGTGTGATGAGATTATCGTTTTAGATTCGGGAAGCGGTGATGAAACGGTCGACATTTGCCGGCGTTATACTCAAAATGTGTATCAAACCGATTGGCCTGGATTTGGCAAGCAGAAAAATCGCGCGTTGTCTTATGCGACCGGCGAGTGGGTTTTGTCATTAGATGCCGATGAATGGCTAACCCCAGAGCTCAAAGCTGAAATTTGCCAGGTGATTGCTGCGCCACGTGCGGATGGTTATTGGATCCCCAGATTGTCTTCTTACTGTGGGCGGGTGATTTATCATGGTAGTTGGCGTGGTGATAGCGTGTTACGCTTATTTAAGAAAGCAAAAGCGCGATTCAGTGATGACGCGGTCCATGAAAAAGTCGTGTTAACGGGTGTAGCGGCTCGATTGACCTTTGCAATCGGTCATGAATCTTTTCGCGATCTCTCGGAAGTTCTGCAGAAAATGGATCAATACTCTACCCTTGGCGCACAAATGCGTTATGCACAAGGCCAGCGTGCGACGCTATGGCAGGCGGTGTTGCACGGTGTATGGTCGTTCTTCAAAAGCTATGTGGTTAAACTGGGTTTTTTAGATGGTGCGGAAGGATTCCTGCTTGCGGTATCAACAGCAGAGGGGAGTTTTTACCGCTATGCAAAATTGCGCTATTTCAATAAAGAGGTTTAAGACACCGTGATTTTAGATTTTGCACCCGCAACTTCGGTGACCAACCTAGGGACTAAATAACCGGATAATCGGGCTTGTAATTGTTGGTGGATAGCCTGTGCTTGGTCGAGGGTTGTCGCAAAATGCGCTGTGCCTTGGACTTTATCCAATACATTTAAATAATAAGGCAGGACACCCATATCAAATAACCGATGGCTTAATTCAATCAAGCAGTCGGGATCATCATTGACTTGGTGCAATAATACACTTTGATTTAGCACGGTAACACCAGCGCGGCGCAATTTTAACATGGCAGATTGAACCGATGGATCAATTTCTTGGGGATGATTACAGTGGATCACCAAAATAGGTGTTAAGCGTGACGCCGTAAACCAAGCGATGAATTCATCGGTTATGCGGCTTGGGATCACGACCGGAATGCGCGAGTGTATTCGCAGGGTTTTGACATGAGGGATAGCGGCAATATCGTTAGCAAATTGTTGTAATTTTTGATCCGGTAAAATTAACGGATCACCACCGCTCAAAATGACTTCATGAATGCTGAGATTCTGTTTGATATAGGCAAGAATTTGTTGCCAGTGTTGTGGCAGAATTTGATTGTCGGCGTAGGGGAAATGGCGCCGGAAACAATAACGACAATGAATGCTGCAAGCGCGGCTGCCTATCACGAGCACGCGGCCATGATACTTGTGAAGCAATCCGGGGATGGGGTTTACCTTGGTTTCTTCGAGTGGATCGCCGGTATATCCAGGGGCGGCCAATAACTCCTGGGTGATCGGTAATATTTGGAGCAGCAAGGGATCTTTCACATTTCCTGGTTGCATGCGATTAACAAAGCTCTGAGGAACCCGCAGGGGAAATTTACGATAATCAGCCAATAAATTGCCCGCTAATTGCTCATTTAAATGGAGTTTTTGCAGTAAAAGGGGGAGTGATGTAATGGCATTGGCCAATTCCTCACGCCAATCTGGTGTGAGCGGGTTTTGAGTTTCTTGCATCAACATGAAGGGTATATTACCTTAAGTCGCGATTTGCGCTCTGATGAGGATAATAGCGGAATTATAGATAAGAGGACAAGGTAATGCCAAGTTATAGTACAAATGAATTTAAAAATGGTATGAAAATTATGCTCGACGGTGATCCCTATAACATTGTGGATTATGAATTTGTTAAACCGGGAAAAGGGCAAGCATTTGTTCGAGTCAAAATTCGCAATCTTAAAAGTGGGCGAGTCATCGAAAGAACGTTTAAGTCGGGGGATAGTGTCGAAGCCGCTGATGTCACCGATACCAATATGCAATATCTGTATTGTGACGGCGAGTTTTGGCATTTTATGGATCCGACGTCTTATGAGCAAATTACGGCGAGTGAGCACACGGTGGGTGAAGCCAAGCAATGGTTGGTGGGACAAGAAATTTGTATTGTCACTTTATGGAATGGTAACCCACTCTCGGTGACGCCACCGAATTTTGTGATGTTGACTATCACAGAAACCGATCCGGGTGTGCGCGGTGATACTTCTGGTGGTGGTGGTAAGCCAGCAACGTTAGAGACAGGTGCTGTTGTTCGGGTTCCTTTATTTGTTCAACAAGGCGAGGTTGTTAAAGTCGATACAAGAAGTGGCGAATATGTCTCAAGAGCAAAAGAATAATATCGATTGGGCACCGACAGCAAGTGCGGCAGCGTTAAAAACGCGAGCCGGGGTGTTGCGAACTATTCGTGATTTTTTTCATAGTAAAGGGATATTGGAAGTCGAAACCCCGATACTGGCCAACTGCACGGTGACCGAGCCACATATTGCTTCTGTTTCGGTGCCTCTGCAAGTAGACGAGCACTCGCCACAAAAACAATATTATTTACAAACTTCTCCTGAATATGCCATGAAGCGGTTATTAGCGGCTGGGTTGGGTTCTATCTATCAAATTTGTAAAGCATTCCGCGCACAAGAACGCGGGCGTATTCATAATACCGAGTTTACCATGCTAGAGTGGTATCGCGTCGATGCCGATCATCACCAACTAATGGATGACGTGGAAGCGTTGTTGGATCTCATATTAGATTGTGGGTCATTCTCGCGACTGTCTTATGCCCAAGCCTTTGAAAAATGGGTGGGATTGAACCCACATACAGCGGATATTACCGAGATTATTGAAAAAATTCATCACCGTGGTATTGTCGTGGCACAAACCGATCTACTGCATAATCGTGATGTGGTTTTGCAACTATTACTCACGCATGTAATCGAGCCCTTATTAATTAGTCCGACATTTATTTATGATTATCCAGCCTCACAAGCTGCGCTCTCGAGAATCAGCCAGGATAAAGTGCCGGTCGCGCAACGTTTTGAGGTGTACCTCCAGGGCATTGAAATTGCTAACGGGTTTCATGAGTTGACCGATTTCGATGATCATGTGATGCGCTTTGCCAAAGACAATTCCGATCGCAGCGAAATGGGGCTGCCAACGATGGCTATCGATAATCGTTTGTTAGCCGCTATTCATCATGGCCTACCTTCTTGTGCCGGTGTGGCTCTGGGGTTAGATAGGGTTGTTATGCTAAAACAAGGGGTTGCAACACTTGCGGAAGTGATCACTTTTCCAACTGGATCAGCATAATGTATTTTTAACTTGAGCCTCACCCAGCGCTAGTATCCTTAATATTTAATCTTTCATCTTAAGATTTTCTTAAGATCCGCTGTGTATGCTTTTTTCTGCAGGAAACAAAAATGTAATCCACGGAAGGAGAGCTCCATGTTCGCAGAAGAAAAAATCGATAGACGTCGTTCCTCTTTGAGAGACAGTTGTCAATTTAATTTAAAAACTCAGCCAGGAATAGCGCATTGCATCCAAGACGCGTTTGCCAATCATATATTTCAAGTCCCTAAAGTATCTACCACTGTTTCAGAGGCGACGCATGAACAAGCGTTATTACTTCGGCACGCATTTACGGTGCATTTAACCGCTATTACCACCATTAATTATTTTGATAAAACCGTGTTGATACAGTTCATGAATGAAAATTTCCGAATTGCTTTAGATGATTTGACGGTATCGGGACAGGGTAATGAATTGCAAGGATGGCTGGCGGATGCTTTAAAGCAAGTGCTTCCTGATGCCCTGCCGGATGGTTATCAACGAGACCAAAATATAATTTGCATTGCAATACAACAATATTTATTTTCTTATGTAATCGCCCAAGCGGCCGTGCAAATAAAGTTAGATACTTTGCAATTTACGCGGTTATCGAATCTGCTGCCATCGGAGAAAAGTTTGGTGACGATTGCGGTAGAGATGCAAGATAAAGTGAATCGATGGTTGATGTCGTATGCTTGTAAAATCATCCCCAAAGAATTGGCACTAGAAAAAAGCAGCTCTGGAGCAGCATTGGATCATCAGCCATTTCTTAGTGGTCGGGTATTTGCCGTGGAAGAGGAAATGATAAACCGGTTGTATCAATTGGCGGAGCATCATTTTTCACAGAAGAAAAAAGTATTCCAAGCTGACGCACGCAATGAGAACATGGGATTGACCGTGTGTTCATCAGGTCATTTGATCCACGCTGTGCGCCGTAAAATTTGCCAGAAACATCAAGAGTTGGTTGCTAAGCGGAGCCTTGAGGCAGCGGTGAAGGGTTATTTTTCGTCACAAGGGCTTTTGCAATTATCCGATCTCGACATTTTTAATGATGAAATAATAAATTGCTATCTTGCAACTAATATCCGTTTTGCAATGGATTTACTAATTAGTAAAACAGGGGATATTAATCCATGGCTGTTGGATCAATCAATGCGCGTAGGATTGGATTGTTTATCAAAAGCAGAAATTATTAATTATTATATAATCGGTTTGTTATATAGCCAATTTGCCGCATTGGATACGGTTAACTTGCCACCTGGGGTGTTGTATTTCGATGAAAAAATTTCCCCAGAGGTACAGGGCGACATTAAAATTTTATTAATGAAGCGAGCGCAACAAGTCATGCAAGTTCTGGACTCATTGCTTGTGGATAGGCAGGGAGACGATTTGTTTGAGCAATTCCATTGCGATTATTACCATCTCGATTTTAGGCGGGCATTGAAGCAGACTAAACTCACAGTGCGCAATCAGCCGTATGATTCCTGTCAAAAAGCACTCAGAGCATTTGATGTGAGTTTGAAACGGGAGTTGATTAGCAAAGAAGCGTTAAGTTTCAGTTTAGATGAACTTCAAGAAAACGATTCGATGTTGGTACAAAAATTAAGGAAAAAATTAAGGGCGGATAAACCCGAAGCGGCAAGAGTGCTGGCGATTAAGAAAGAGGCTAAAAAGTATTTAAAGAAATTTCTCTCAAAATCGGATAAGTCGCTCAATGCTGCTGTATTAGCAAAGCTTGATCCGGAACAAAAGCAGTTTGTAGAGGCTATCTATAAAATCTATGTCCTTTCGAGAAACAGCACTGTTTTGATAGTAAGTGAGCATTTATTTGCGAAACGTTGTTTGCCGCTTGCCCCATCAAATAATGAAATCTCAATTGAAGAAGATATTGTCTCTTGGGGATTGCCAGCGCTCTCAACCGATTCAGATCGGACAGGAATGTCCTCAAGTGCTTCTGATAAAAGCCAGGAAGAAATCAAGCGTGAAGCGGAAGATGATGAGATTGACGCTGGTACCGATTGGGGATCGATATTGACACGGGCGCGGTCTCAATGCCGATTTCCTTTTGCTTCGAGCCTGTCAGATATTGGCTCTACAGATATTTGCGCTGAGAGTGCAGCGTTGCCGCAAATACCGAAAAGTAACAGCGTCGGCTAACGTCCGATGAGTTATAGCATCGTGCAAGTCAGTGCGTGTTTGCTATCATCAGCGGTATGGCTATCTACTTTTGCCGTACCGCTGTTTTTTTCTTGCTGGGGTTGTGGTTTTTCTTCCTCTCCGCCGGTACATAGACTGAGAATGCTATTACTGCAGGTGTGGCTGCTGCTTACGGGTTCTTTTTTGATGGCGGCGTTATATTTAAGAGCAAGGTTTTGTAGTTTTTCATATTCTGGATCGGTTGGGGTAATGTTATAGTGCGACATTCCGCCTCCAAGACCGACGACTAAGGTTCCTTGCTGAGCGAGTGGCTTTAATGCTTTGAATGTTGCTTGCGTGGGATGATTGCCCCATAAGCCCAGGATTTTTATTTCCAATTTGGGGTTTTCGAGGATTGCCTTTGCGATTTGACTAAGCCCCTCATGTGGGATAGCTGAAGAGGTGAGGTCCAATACTTGTAGCCAACACCGTTTTACTGTTTTTCCCAGATTTTGGATGCCTTGAACAATGGCCGCAATGTGCTCTTGGGTGCATGCTCGCCACGGGTGGTCATTTTCATAGCCAACAACATGAATTTTCAACGTTACCACCTTTTCTGCTTTGGCAGCCTCCTCGAAAGCATTGGTAATCTGTTTTGGAGTAAGGCCTCTCTTTTTTTGACAATCACAGACGGTATAGTCGCGGCCGGGCGGAAAGTTAATGTATTGAGATGCTTTCGAGAGACAATCGCGATCCACGTCCCAATACAATTTTGGCATACGTCGAATATAGTCTTGTATTGGCTCTGCTTTGGGTTTTTCGAAAAATGACATGTCGTCCCCTTAGCTATCGGTTAACTTGGTTACCATTTTACCTTTCGAGAAAATATATTCCTTTTGTAGTGGTGAGGCAAGGCCTTTTAAATATTGTACTGTTAGGACTTGTTGCGTTTTACCATTTAAGCGTGTTTAATCGCGTTTTTTAAGAAGATCGGTGTTATGACAAGGCCAAAATCATTTTCCGGCTTACATCATCTGGCGCTCTGGGTAATCGCATTCGAAAAATGTTTGTTTTTTTATCAAGACATTCTTGGCCTTACGATCGAATGGCAGCCCGATCCGGATAATGTCTATTTGACCTCCGGTTCTGATAATTTGGCTTTGCATCGTGCGCCTCAAAATTTCACACCCAGCGATGATCAGTTTTTAGATCACCTGGGTTTTATCGTTGCCACAGAGGCTGCCGTTGACGAGTGGTACGCTTATTTGAAATCCCAGGGTGTGACTATCAAAAGCTTACCCAGAACGCATCGGGATGGTGCAAGGAGTTTCTATTGCTGCGATCCGGATAATCGTACCGTTCAGATAATATATCATCCCCCGTTGGCCCATTTACGATAAGGCCTGCTTTTTCCCTTTGTGCCCATATTGTGACCAGCCGCGATTTGTATGTTAAGTAACCTTTTACACGCCGGGAGACGAGTGTATACTTGCGCCCTTGTCTTGTTCAATTTTGGGGAAGGAAAGAAGGCATGTCGAGTACTAAACTCAAACTCTATGGGTTTAACAATTTAACTAAAACATTAAGCTTTAATATCTACGATATTTGTTACGCTAAAACGAGACAACATGTTAAAGAATACATTCAGTATATTGATGATGTATACAATGCTTCTCGGTTAACAACTATTTTGCGCAATGTCACTAAAATCATACAAGCAAATATATTAAATATTGCCTATCAAGATTATGAGCCTCAGGGTGCGAGTGTGACGATGCTGATAGCAGAGGAAGAAATCCCAAAGGTTAATTCAGTATTTGAAGCGCCAGGGCCACTACCAGAAGCAGTGGTTGGTCATTTAGATAAAAGTCATATTACCGTACATACCTATCCTGAATCACACCCCGATAATGGGATTAGTACCTTTCGGGCGGACATCGATGTATCGACATGTGGCGTGATTTCTCCTCTAAAGGCATTGAATTATTTGTTGCACAGTTTTGAGTCAGACATTGTGACGATTGATTATCGTGTTCGTGGTTTTACCCGGACAGTAGATGGAAGGAAAATATTTATTGATCATGAAATTAATTCCATTCAAAATTTTTTAACCGAAGATATGCGCGCTGGATATCAAACAATTGATGTCAATGTTTACCAAGAAAATATCTTTCACACTAAAATGCTTTTGAAAGATTTTGCTTTAAATAATTATTTATTTGGTGCTGGTGAGAATGATTTTACGCCAACCGAAATTAGGCAAATTAAACAGCGTTTGAAACACGAAATGTTGGAAATTTTTTATGGCAGAAATGTCACACAAAAAGTTTCGTACAGTGATGAGTTTGTTTCTTAGGAGAGCAAAAAATACTCTACTTTACACCTCTTAATTTAGAGTTAATCTTTTCTTGGTATAGTTCCTTAGAAATATAGGGACAGGAAGGTTGTATGTCTGCAGCAAAGCACGAAACAGACACCAATAAAGCGAGCAGCGCCAATATCTTTTCTCTTCTGCTCAAAAATAAAACCACTGGCGAAGGTAAGCCAGGCGGCGGTGATGGTTCAGCGCCGATAAATGCCTGTGCCCGTGCTATTTACCAGCAAGCAATAAAGGCCGCCGGGGCAAGCGCTTCTCTATCAGCCGTGGATGAAACAATCAAAACCATTCTCTTATCACATTATGATGCACTACCCATTCTCGAAATGATGGACAACGATTTGCTCGATGCTATCGCGCAATGGGTTGTTCGTGTTGATCAGGACGATGAAGAGTCTAAAAAATTGTTTTTAGTATGGGCTGCCCTTAGAGAAAACGCGGCACTTTGGAAGCGAAAACCGTTACCGATCGATAGAATAATTGATGGTCTAAATACAGCCGCTGAAGTGGCAAATGTCGGTATCGTGCTGCATGTGGTGAGCGCGTGGATTGCTTTCTTTGGTGCGGGCATTTTTGCATTTGTAACGGCGATTGCTGATCCGGCCATTTATCTGTTCCGCGGGATGGTTCGTTTGTTGCGGTTAGGCGGGCGCACGCTTGGGTTTGTCACCGAAGAGGATAAAGAGGGCGTCCACCGATGGGCGAGCGTTGCGGATGCGATTTGTTTAGTATTATTCGTATTAGCAGCAAGTGCCTTAGCGGGTCTGCTTGTGGCAGGGGCCGCTGGAGATATGATTGGTTGGGCATTTGCGCTTTCCGCACTGGCTATTATGGCGTACTTTGATTATTACCATCAAGAAAAAATGGCAGAGCATCAGTGCATTCAGACAAAAAATGATTACGATAGCGCAAATCAAAAATTAATAGCCTACGCAGATGGTCACGATATTGAGCTTAATAGTGAAAGCAAGCGACAGGATATTAATGAGCAGGCACTTCGGATCGATAGTCGATTTCACCGGTCTCGAATGGATAGAGCGCGGGAAGAGCATCTCCGGAAAACGCTTTCCCGAAAGCTTTATGTCGCATTGATAATTGGATTGACTTTCTTATTGGTGTGTAGCTCTGCCGCTGCGTTTGTGGTCCCCGTGGCTCCGGCTTTGGCCATTGGATTGCTGGTTTTATCTAAGCTCGGCAGTGCAATATTGGTCATGATCAATCTCTTTAGAGCGACAAATTATCTTCGCTTAAATGGGGTGAAAGCCACCAATCAATCCAGCGAGCAGTCGGTTTCTCGCTTCAGTCCAGAGATAGAAATGGTATCTTTTAAAAACAACAGTCAGTCTCCTATTTATGCCAAATCACCCTTCCCCCCGCCACAAAGCGTGGAGATACCTTCTGATACCGAGGAGTCGTCGGATAGCGAGGAAAATAATAATAGCCCAGAAAATATTACAAAAACGCCTGGTTATTCTTTATCGGCACCCTCTCCATCCGCTTCTTCGGTTGCTTTTCGCTATCACCGGCCATCATTGTCACCGCAACACCCAGAGCATCGGGTCTTAGCGCGCATAAGTAAAAATGCTTGGTGATAGTGCGGTGTGAGCTAATTATCAGAAGACTTTGAGCCCACTTTTGACAGTTAATGAGGATACACTGCCTAATAGATTGGTTGGGTATTCATCATGCACCGCTTTCACCCGTACCTCGTCAATAGGCCCTAGGTATATGTATCCGACATTCCACACTAAGGCATTCATTTTCAAACTGATTTTTACTGGGAATATAAGCTTTACCGCCTTGGCGTTATAACTGAATCTGGTGCTTGGACGGCTTGATCCGAGCTAAAGTCGAATATTGTGTATGCGACGAAATCCATTAGGCGGCAATCTTCCTCTCTTTCACCACACAACTTCATTCGACAAAGCAATTTCACGCCCCTGATAACTACAACGACGTTGTTACAAAACTCAAGCAGGAGGAGCGAAGCGCTTCAGCTTTTTGCTGAGTAGTTAAAACGCTTCTTAATTACGCTCGGTGAGGGGCAGGGGGATGTGGTATCCGAGGAATACGACAGAGATCCCCCGTCGTTACGTGTGGGCTCATAATAAGGGAGTCTTGTGAAAACATTTCTGGGGATATCTTTTTTGCTGGGAGAGCTGAGTTGTATCCCGAGGGGGCACTGAACGGCTTCTAAGTTTTCGCCACTGGTTCCTCGAAATAAGGGCGGCGGCGGGGGAGGAACGTTTGTTACGGCCGGTGCATGCTGTGGTTTTTCCTGCAGTATTTTTTGACAATTTGTGATGGAATTTGTTATCTCTTTGTAAGCCCAGAAATGGGTTCTGCATTGAGTTAATAAATGCTTGCTGTAGTTGTCATAGGCGCAGGTGAGCAGCGTGAGAAGCGCAAGTGCGCCACTGATTAGATAGTACGAACTGAGCGCTATCGGGATTAACATGGGTTGTGCCAATAAATTTATGGTGAGCAGACTGGCCAACACCACGAAGAGGATGTGAAGGCGGTAAAAGTTATCAACGAATGTTTTATTAAACGTGGTGTAATTAAGGTACCGGCGCTGTAGCGTTTCTGTGGCGCCAGAAAGGTTATCCGACAAGCGCTGCAAAATAGCCGGCGCTTCATGGTGGGCGCTGCGTGACAATTGTATGTCAGTAACGAGTAAGTGATACTGATGTTCTTTAGCGATAAGCTCAAAGCACATTTTCCGAGAAAAACTCAAAGAATTAACATACTGTTGATATTCGGCTTTGGTATATTGGTTTTTTACGATGGGTAATTGGTAATTTTGATTTTCCTGATAGATCAACAAATGGTTCTCAATTAATGATAAAGTATAATCAATCTCTGAAAAGTTAGTTATATTATGATTTATAAGATAGTTTACCGCTAAAATAGGAACAAATAACCAGGCTAACCAAAAGGCAGGGAACAGCATGATGCATATTGTTCCGGTTAGTGCAGCAATTGCGATAAATCCTTCTAAGATAATATTGAGCGTTTGGTTGTAATATTTTAAATGCAATAATTGTAGGAAGTTATGATAGCAAGAGATGAATTCATTGTTCTGTAGTGGGTACGTGTGCTCGGGGAAGTGGGCTTCAATTGCTTTTCGAAGTAAATCATAATCCATAAGACAAAGATTTCTGGGGTCAAGAGAGAGTTTCAGCAGCAGCGCGCTTATGTTAAATAGTTCAGAGGCTTCGATGATAGAGCGCAGGTACTCCGGGGTGATTTTTTTTAACTTGGTTTTTGTGGTATTGTTATCATTATTATCTTCACCCTTAGGTGGGTCTTCTGCGGGGGCTTCCTTTTGCTCTGGGTTATCCGGTAACATTTTGTTGCTCTACAGCCAACTACAAACGGTATTATTATGCGACATTACACTTGGATTGATAACATACTTGTTAATATCGATGAAAAATTCTTTCAAACTGTTCAAGAGGTTTCCTCGTGTGATCAGGATCCTACGATTCAACAGCCTCTCGCGCCAAATAAAACGCTGACTGCCTGTGAGCGTAATTTGTCTGCCAGTCTCATGCGGATCAATCATGCCGGTGAAATTGCCGCGCAAGGATTATACAGGGGACAGTCGCTTACCGCCAAGCTGGATCCGGTGCGCGCTGCTATGTTAGCGGCAGCCGAGGAGGAGGCGTTGCATTTAGAATGGTGTCGCCATCGTGTGGTGGCATTAGGTTCGCGCACGAGTATTTTAGGTCCTATTTGGTATGCGGGGGCGTTTTGCATGGGCACATTTGCTGGCTTGATCGGGGATAAGTGGAGTTTAGGATTGGTTGCAGAAACAGAGATACAAGTGAGTAAGCATTTACAATCTCATTTGCAGAGATTGCCACGTAATGATTTGATCAGCCGAGATATTGTCACAAAAATGTTACTGGATGAGCAAAGACACGCTGTGAATGCCCAAGCCGCAGGCGCTAATGAGTTGCCAAGCGTAGTGAAAAGAGGGATGCGTGGTATGGCAAAGGTTATGACAACCTTGGCTTTTTGGATATAGGGCCTGTTGACAATTGCTTTTTCGGCTGCAAATGTCGCTCTCTTTACCAATTTTTTCGTTTGAACTCGTCAAATAGGAGTCACTATTCTCCTCGTTCAAACGAAAAAATTGGTAAATTATCGCCATTTTCGCTACGGAAAAGCAAATGTGTCAACAGGCCCTAGTTTCGTTGAGCTTCGCTGGCACAATAAAGCGGGCGATCAGTAGCCCTAACTCATATAACAGCCAGATAGGTATGGCGAGCAGCACTTGCGAAAGCACATCGGGCGGCGTCAATAACATTCCCACGATAAAAGCCATGACGATGACATACGGTCTTGCTTCGCTGAGTTTTTTCCTGCTCACGATGTTGCACCACAGTAGAGTGATGGTCGCGATAGGAACTTGGAACGCAAGCCCAAAAGCGAATAACAGCTTTAAGGTAAAGCTTAAATAATCGTGAATGTCTGGCATGATCTTAATTCCAAGAGGTGCTGTTGCAATGAAAAACTTGAACATCAAAGGAAAAATTACAAAATAGGCAAATGCCATGCCACAGAGAAATAGTAAAGAGCTACTCATCACCAGAGGCAGGATCCATTTTTTCTCATGGGCATAGAGTCCTGGCGCAACAAACCCCCAAACTTCAAAGAAAATGAAAGGGATAGTGATGAAGATGGATAAGATAAAAGACAGCTTCATCGGGGTCAAAAAAGAAGAAGTGATGGAGGTCGCTATCATGCTGGTTCCGACAGGTAGGTTGGCGAGTAAGGGCGTTGCCAACCACAGATAGATATCGTTGGAAAAATAAAATAGCGCAATAAAGATGGTGATCACTGCGGCTATTACTCTCAGTAAACGTGTTCTTAGCTCAAGTAAATGATTATAGAATGAAGTTGGTGTGTCGTTGTGTTCAGGACTCATTCGCGGAGCTGTCCGTAGTGGTTGCTGGCTTGTGCTCAGCGGCTTGCGCTTTTTTAATATTTTCTTGTAAAGCCCAAATTTTTTGTTGCTCATCTAACTCGGATTTAGCTTTATCAAACAAATGCAAAATGGTGCGGATGAAGGCACCAAGTTTTTTAGCAACCACAGGTAGCCGCTCGGGGCCGAGGACTATCAGCGCGATTAAAACGACGGTGAGGATTTCCCAAATACTGTAATCAAACATGACACTCTCAATGGTTAATTGTCGTTGTGCTCATTCATGCTTTGCTTGAAATTTTTAACGGCTTCACCAACATCGCTGCCGATATGACGTAAACGTTTGGTGCCAAAGACAAGTGCCACAATGGCAAGAATTAAGAGTAATGACCACGGGCTTATGCCGCTAATACCCATAACACACCTCCTGGTGATAATTCATTTAGCCATCATACTACATTGCAATTTTGTGATCCAGGTTTCCACACGGCGGTGGTTAACGCCCAAATCAGAGTAACCATATTTAGATTGGCTCAACACAGCGATGGTAGTATGGGTTTCATCAAGTGGGATCAACAAGACATTGATGGTATCCGGAAAATATAAGAAACGGGTGCGTTGAATGTAGGTGTACTGATGATTGGCTTGGTTGCGACTGATTTCAGTGACTCGGGGTTGTGCTGCGATGAACGTTTGCCATTGACGTTCCAGTTCGTCGATATTCACAGAAAAGACAGGGCTGGTGGCATGGGCAAGTCCCTGGCAGAAGTGCTTGGGACAAAGCAAGAAGTAATTCGGTGTTTTGGGAGGGGTGAGATGATGGAAATCAATTTGGCGAGGTGGATTTTTTGTAACCACAGTTAAAAAAAATAGTGCCACGATACTCAATAGAATGATTATTTTCATCGTTATGGCCTGCTGACTATTCCTTTTTCGGCGACAAAGGTCGCGCGCCCCGATTTTGATTAATTATCGCTCTTCTTGTGGCCAAAAAGCAAATGGCAACAGGACCTAATTAAAGAAGGGGTATGTCTCAGACCGATGTGGTCAAAATTAGTCCCAATTTAAAATCAGAATGTATGGAATTTCACTGGAAAGAAATTGCCTTGATTAGTATAATCGTCGTGTTTAGTAAATGCGTTCTGGTTTCTGCCTAGATTTTTCCTCAGATCCGGTTTCCATTTATTAATTTTATGACATTTAGATTTTTTTTTTGAGGTAATCTGGTAATGAACCAAAACAAAATTTATGTAGGAAATTTATCCTATCAAACATCTTCTGATAATTTAAGCGAGGCATTTAGCTCGTTTGGCGATATTGATGAAGTTAAGCTAATTGTTGATCGTGAAACAGGACGATCAAAAGGATTCGCTTTTATTACTTATAACGAATCGGATGCTGCGCAAGAAGCACTCGCGCTAAATGGTAGCATGTTAGATGGTCGTCAGATCAAAGTAAGCATTGCTAAAGCAGAGCAACGCACGGGCGGCGGCGGTGGTCGCAGTGGCGGCGGCGGCGGCGGTGGTCGTGGTCGAAATGATTATCGTGGCGGTGGCGGCCGTGGCGATGGTGACTTCGGCGGCGGACGTCGTTAAAAGAAAGCTATTTATCTTTTTGGCGCCCGAGCAGCGTTGCTCCTAAAGCGCCAATAACGACAAATGTAAAAAATGCGCTGAGCTTCAATATGGAGCTTGGCGCGTTTTTTATGGTTTCTACAAAAATGCTATTCATGGCGATACTGCCTACAAAGAGTGCAGCAATCGATAATAGAATAGTTGTTATTTTGCTGCGGTGGTGGTGTTTTGGTTTTTCCATAGGGGCACAATAGCCAGTGGGCGATTGGCTTAACCGTAATAATGTTCGATGCATGAGCTCTGGAAGCTCGGGTGTTTTTTCTAACCAGTATGGTGCCAGTGTTCGAACATTTTTGAGGAAAGATTTGAACCCCATTTGTTGTTTGAGCCATCGTTCTAAGAATGGTTTAGCGGTTGCCCACAGATCTAAGCCAGGATATAACTCTCGCCCTAAGCCCTCAATGTTAATCAGTGTTTTTTGTAATAGCACTAATTGTGGTTGTACTTGCATGTTGAAACGGCTTGCGGTGTGAAATAATTGAATGAGCACATTAGCAAAAGAAATTTTAGCCAAGGGCAATTGAAAGATGGGTTCACAAACAGACCGAATAGCGGATTCGAATTGATCGATACGAGTATTAGGCGGAACCCAACCGGATTCGACATGTAATGTAGCAACTTTTCGATAATCGCGATTAAAAAATGCGATGAGGTTTTCGGCTAAATAGCGCTGATCATTTTTGCTTAGTGTGCCCATGATCCCAAAATCAACCGCGCAATATTTTGGGTTGTTCGGATCGGCGATATCTACAAAAATATTCCCAGGGTGCATGTCAGCATGGAAAAAACTATCTCGGAATACTTGAGTGAAAAATATTTCGACCCCTCTTTCGGCTAATACTTTGAGATTGACATGCTGTTTTTTTAGTGTGGCCATATCAGAAATTTGCACCGCATGAATGCGTTCCATAACCAAAACTTTTTTGCTTATTAACTCCCAGTAAACTTTAGGAACATAAATCAATTCGGACTTTTCAAAATTGCGTCGCAACGTTGAGGCATTTGCCGCTTCAATTCGTAAATTTAATTCATCGTGAATGGTATTGTTGTATTCATCAACGATTTCAATGGCACGCAATCTTGGCCCATCACGCCAGAGCTTAGTGATTAAGGTTGCCAGCAAATATAATACCCGCAAGTCTTGGTCAATGATGGTTTCAATCCCCGGCCGCAAAACTTTTATGATGACATCTTCACCGGTTTTTAAGGTGGCACTGTGAACTTGCGCAATCGAGGCGTAGGCAAAAGGCTCTATGGTAAAGTTTTGGAAAATGGTTTCTATCGAGGCACCAAGTTCGCGTTCAATGATGGTTTTGGCCGTTGCGCCGGAAAAGGGTGGGACTTGATCTTGTAATTTTGCCAATTCACAGGCGATATCGAGTGGCAGGAGATCGCGACGGGTTGAGAGGGCTTGACCAAATTTCACGAAGATGGGGCCAAGTGCTTCCAGCATTTCTCGGAGTCTGATCGCGCGGTTACCCGCCTTAATGGCAAAGGCACGACATGGGTTGCAAAATATCAGGCATCTAAGCCACAGCGGACAAATCGTTTTATCGATGTGTTCATCTAAACGGTAGCGGCCAAAATAGTTGGCGATGGTGAGTAAACGCTTGAGTTCGGGAATATAAAGCATAGTTAACCTTGTAAACGATGGATACGAATAGTGAGCCTTTCGATGTCATCACGAATTTCATGAATGCCCTCATATAAATGGGACACTTCGGCTTCTGATGGTGTCAGTCGGGCTTCTTCTGTGAGATATTCTCCAAGGCTTGATTGCAGGCTGATGCGCGTTTTTTTGGCAAATTGAGCCGCTTTGCGCGCAAGCCGCCCTAAGCGATGGGCAGCAATATCTCCGACATAATGAGAGAGAGGCTCTTCCCAGTCGATGTCTAGTGATTTGCTTAAATTTAATAGGTTTTGAGCAAGCTCAGAATCGCCAATAATGGTTATTTCTCTTTGCCCGTGTGAACTAATAAGTAGCGATAAAAAAGCGGAAGGCCGAGCCTTTAGTGTTAAATCAATTTGAGTTGGAATTGCCTCGGTGAGTTGAATGGTCGATCCGTCAAAGATGATATGGCATTTTTTTTCAACTTCAAGAAAGTGTAGGCAGACAGTTTTTCCAGAAAGTGCTTTGACTTTGCCTGGCATCTGCGGATCAAGTGTCATTGCTTTATTGATTAGTTTTTCAGCCCAAACGTAAGAGGCAACAGTCATAACGAGTCGTCCTAGTATTTATAGGCTCGATGCAATGCAACGATGCCATTTAAAAAATTTAAATAATCACAGTCTTCAAATCCCGCAGCAAGGATCATATTTTTTAGAGTGACTTGATCAGGATGTTGACGAATGGATTCAGCGAGGTATTGATAACTGCTCTTGTCATTTGCAATGATTTCGCCAAGTTTGGGGAGTATGGAGAAAGAATATTTGTCATAGAAAGCACTTAGCGTTTTACTTTTCGGTTTTGAAAATTCTAAGATAAAAGCTCGACCACCTGGTTTTAGGACACGAGCCATTTGTTGCAGTGCTAATGATTTATCAGTGACATTTCTGAGGCCGAAAGCGATGATGATTCTATCGAAGGTATTTTCCGCAAAAGGCAACTGTTCAGCATTGAGTTGTAGATAGTCTACTTTATTTAATAAACCACGATTTTCAAGATTCATTCGTCCTTGGGCAAGCATGGAAGCGTTGATATCAGCCAGAATAATTTTCCCGGGCGAATGAATTTTTTTGCCGAGTAAGGCTGATAAATCTCCGGTGCCACCAGCCAAATCTAAGACTGTGTGGGTCGCGTGCACTTCAAGCAGTTGGGTCGCCATCCGCTTCCAGAGCCGATGAATGCCAAGCGACATTAAATCATTCATCAAATCGTAGTTGTTGGCGACGGAGTGAAAAACATTTTCCACGCGTTTGGTTTTCTCTTTGGCACTGACTTGCTGATAGCCAAAATCAGTCAGCGTCTCTTCATCCATGGGTATCGACCTCGGGTTCGCGTGAAAGATTGGCTTTGGTTAAGCGGTTTAAGTACTGTTGCCAGTTCGTTTCATACTGAGAGCCTAATTGATAGAGCGTTTCCCAGCTGTAAAGACCGCTTTGATGACCGTCATCGAAAATGAGTTTAACGGCATAGTTTCCAATGGGATCGATGCCAATGATATTTACCCGTTTTTTACCAGAGATGAGTTTGGGTTCCTGGCCGCCATGACCGCGGACCTCAGCCGAGGGAGAGAATACCCGCAAATATTCACAGGGTAGGCTGTAACTTACCCCATCATCAAATGTTACTTGCAAAAGATGGCTTTTTTGTAACAGTTTGATATTGGTAGGTGTGGGATTTTTACTCATATATACAATCTTCTGTGGCCAATAGAGACGATATTGTAGCATAAATTGAGTAAAAAACTGGTAAGTCTTGAACAAAGTGGAAGCTTACTATCTGATTGTGTCATGGCCACACAGATAAAGCGTTGTTTACACCAGTTTTACAATATGTAATGACTCAAATCTTCATCTTTCGCTAATTTTTCAAGCCGCACTTCGACATAAGCCCGATCGACGACGACTTTATTTGTTTTGTTATTAGGGGCCGAAAATGAAATTTCATCTAATAAACGCTCTAACACGGTGTGCAGTCGCCTTGCTCCGATATTCTCGGTATTTTCATTGACTTGCCAAGCAATTTCCGCGAGGCGGCGAATGCCATCGGCAGAAAATAATAAATTAACGCCATCGACGGCCAACAGAGAAGCGTATTGCTGGGTCAGTGAATGGCTGGGTTCAGTTAATATGCGGGTAAAGTCTTCCACCGTCAAAGGATTCAGCTCGACACGAATGGGGAGTCGCCCTTGCAGTTCTGGTACGAGGTCGGAAGGTTTGGTTAAATGAAATGCGCCAGAAGCGATAAATAGAATATGGTCGGTACGGATCATGCCGTATTTCGTGTTGACTGAGCAGCCTTCAACAAGGGGTAATAGATCGCGTTGTACCCCTTCTCGTGACACATCGCCACCGACTGTTTCTTGGCGCTTAGCGATTTTATCAATTTCGTCGATAAATACGATGCCGTTTTGCTCTACGGCTTCGATTGCCATTAGCTTGAGATTCTCTTGATCAAGTAATTTGTTGGCCTCTTCTTCTTTGATAATTTTTCGTGCTTTTTGAATGGTCATGCTTTTAGCTTGTTTGCGGTCGCCAGAAATATTTTGAAACATCGATTGTAATTGATTGGTCATATCTTCCATGCCAGGCGGTGCCATGATTTCAACCCCAATAGGGGTTTGGGTGACATCAATTTCAATTTCTTTATTATCCAACTCACCGCTATGTAATTTTTTTCGGAAGGCATGGCGAGCACTGTTTTTTTCCGGTTCATTTTCTTCAGGGTGTTCCCTGTCTGTGAAGCGTTCTCGTGGTGGGGTAACCAGAACATCAAGAATTCTCTCGATGGCAGCTTCTTCGGCTTGATATTCAACTTTTTTAATTTCTTGCTCACGGATTTGTTTAATGGCAACTTCTATCAGATCACGAATGATGGATTCAACGTCTCTTCCGACATAGCCAACTTCCGTAAATTTAGTTGCTTCAACTTTGATGAAAGGGGCATTGGCTAGCTTAGCCAATCTTCGAGCGATCTCTGTTTTACCAACGCCGGTAGGGCCTATCATTAAGATATTCTTAGGGGTTATTTCTCGGCGCATTTCTTCATTAAGTTGCATTCTGCGCCAGCGATTGCGCAATGCGATGGCAACCGCTTGCTTAGCATCTTGCTGACCAATGATGTATTTATCCAATTCGTGAACGATTTCTTGTGGTGTCATGGTTGACATAGTAATTACTCTTCAATCCTATAGATTATTTATTGTAGTTTAGTTCATGCATCGAAATGTTATGGTTCGTATAGACGCAAATATCTGCGGCAATATTTAGTGATTTCTCGACGATTTCTTTTGCACTTAACTCCGTATTTGCCAATAGCGCACGTGCAGCCGCTTGTGCATAGTGGCCACCAGAGCCAATCGCTAATAAACTTTGCTCTGGCTCAATGACATCGCCATTACCGGTAATAATCAATGAACTGCTGTGATCGGCAACAGCCAGCAACGCCTCCAGGCGGCGTAACATCCGATCCGTGCGCCAGTCTTTTGCCAGCTCGACGGCGGCACGAGTTAACTGACCTTGGTGCATTTCTAATTTTGCTTCAAAACGCTCAAATAAAGTAAAGGCATCTGCTGTGCCACCAGCAAAGCCAGCCAAAACTTTATCGTGATAAAGTAAGCGTATTTTGCGCGCATTGCTTTTCATGATGGCGGTATTGCCCATGGTAACTTGCCCGTCGGCCCCGATGACTACACAATTGTTTCGGCGCACCGAGAGCACAGTGGTTCCGCGAAATTGTTCCAAGTGTTAACTCCCCGATAAATTTTGAATACAGCCTTACCAGCTGGGGGCATTCTAGCATATTTCAAGGGGCGAGATATTACCCGGTGATAGGGAGGTAGAGCAGCAGGGACTCGAGGTGATTTTCGGTTAATATTTTTTGCGAACGCTGTACGGTTGATAAAGTACGGAATGGCCCAACCCACACTCGGTACAGGGTATGACCACCCTCATGGTTGATCCGATTGATTTTTGCATTGAACCCTTTCATCAATAAAGTGGCTCTTAAGGTGTTCGCCTCGGTAAAATTATTGAGGGCAGCGACCTGTAAATAGTAATGGCGCTTAAGGCCATCTTGTGTGGAAGGCGGGGCGGATGGTTTGGCTGTTTTCGCGGTTTCCGTTTTTTGGGTTGCTCCGGCTTCAATTTTCATATTAGGCAACATGGTGTAAAAATCGAATTTTGGTGGCGGCGGCACGGGTTTGGATTTTGGCTCGGCTTGTGGTGTTTTCTTTGTAAATTTTGCTAGTAGCTGCAACGCGGTATGAGGTTTCTTCTCATTAACTAGCCATTCATAGGTGCTTACGCTGCCAATAACAAGGCCTACGATCAAACAAAAAACGGAAGTCTTTATCTGAAGCGTGCGCTTAGATTTTTTTTTACCTTGCGTTTTAGAGGCAAAATCTCTATTCATCGGTTACATTTGCTCTGGGCTGCTGACACCTATTAATTGTAAACCATTTGCTAAGATTTGTTTGGTTGCTGTAATCAAACAAATTCGGGCATTGCGAATATTTTCATCATCGATTAGAAATGGATGCGCATTGTAATAAGCGTGAAAATCCGTTGCAAGCCGACTCAGATAATGTGTGAGCAAATGTGGTTCAAAATGGGTGCCGGCTTGCAGAATAATTTCAGGGTAAGCTGAAAGGTTTTTTATCAAGTCGATTTCATGTGCTTGGGTTAGGCGTGACAATTGCTTGAGTCCGCAACGGAGATCGATCGGGATATTTTTTTCTTTGGCTTGGCGCAAGACACTGCAAATTCGAGCATGAGCGTATTGAATGTAATAAATCGGATTATCATTGGATTTTGATTTAGCGAGTTCTAAATCAAAATCTAAATGTTGATCGGATTTTCGATTTACATAGAAATACCGTGCGGCATCACTGCCAACCTCTTCACGTAATTCGCGCAGTGTTACAAAAGAGCCGCTTCTCGTTGACATTTGCACTTTTTCTTTACCCCGATAGAGCACGGCAAATTGGACTAATAACACCGCAAATTGCTCGGGATTTTCACCCATTGCGGTTATTGCCGCTTTGACGCGGGGGATATAACCATGATGATCAGCGCCCCAGATGTCGAGGATATAATCATAATCGCGGTCGAATTTATTCAGGTGATATGCAATGTCTGAGGCAAAATAAGTCGATTGGCCATTTTCGCGAATGAGTACGCGATCTTTATCGTCACCAAAATCGGTACTTCGAAACCACGTAGCGCCGTCTTTTTGGTAAAGGTAGCCTTTTTCATTGAGTCTTGCGAGTGCCGTATTAATGGCTTCACTGCCGACGAGCTTGCGTTCAGAAAACCATTCGTCAAAATGAACGTTAAATTCGGCGAGATCTTGCCGAATATCGTCTAAGATATTGTTTAAGCCAAATAATAAAACGTTGTCATAATCTTCTCGGCCAAGTAACTGTTTGGCTCGGCTTATTAAAGTGTCGAGATAGTGGTTTTTAGCGTTATCATCTTCTAATGAATCGCCAGGAAGTTCACGAAAGACCACGTCACCAGAAAACTTAAATTGGTTCTGATATTTATTTTCAAGGCTTGCGCTAATATCATGGATATAGTCACCTTGGTAGCCACCAAATGGAAAGTGAATGCACTCACCCAGTCTTTCTAAGTAGCGTAACCAAATACTGACGGCAAGAATATCCATTTGCCGGCCAGCATCATTTACATAGTATTCACGGTGAACACGGAATCCAACCGCCTCAGCAAGATTGGCAATGGTATCACCAATCGCAGCACCGCGGCCATGGCCCACATGCAGAGGGCCGGTGGGGTTGCAAGAGACATATTCGATGTTGATTTTTAGGCCATCCCGACAGCCAGCGCGGCCAAATTTTTCTTTTTTATCAATAATTTCTACAATGACTTCGGAAAAAGCTTGTGGCGTAAGGAAAAAATTAATGAAGCCAGGCCCTGCGATTTCAATTTTGGCGATATATTCCGAGAGTGGGATCGCGGCTTTAATTTGCTCCGCAATATCCCGAGGTTTAGCCTGTAATGGTTTAGCTAAAATTAATGCGATATTGGTGGCGAAGTCACCATGTGTTGGATCTTTGCAGCGATCAACTTGAATCGCTTCAGGATCAATGGCCGGTTTCGCGGTCGTGGTGGTAATGGTGGTTAACGCGGTGGCAATTAACTTGATGAGGTGGTTTTTCATAGGGGTGATTTTTAAACCTTAGTTAGAACCTGTTTTCCATTTAATATTACAGCCAATACTGGGTTGTTGTTCGGTTGGGATTGGGGTGTTGGAAAGTAAGTGATCAAGCGCTTGTTGCAAATCTTCGCCGGTAATTGGCGCATGGTTTCCTGGGCGAGAACCATCAAATTGGCCACGATAGACTAATTTATCGGCACCATCGAAAATGTAAAAATCAGGGGTGCACGCGGCACCATACGCCTTTGCGATTTCTTGGCTTTCGTCAAAAAGATAGGGGAAAGAGAAATCATTCGCTTTAGCGAAAATCGCCATGTTTTCTGGAGAGTCATCTGGGTAGCTCACGACATCGTTTGAATTAATGGCAACAAAGCCGATGGATTTTTTAAGATAGCTTTTTGCTAATAGGCTGAGTTTTGTTTGAATGTGTTTGACATACGGACAATGGTTGCAGATAAACATGACAACGGTAGCAATGGGTTGCTTGATATCATGATAAGTGAACACTTTGCCAGAAACGGCATCGACTAATTCAAAATTTGGTGCGAGCGTTCCGAGTGGGATCATTTGAGAGGGGGTTAATGCCATGTGTCACTCCTATTTATTATACATAAAACTGAAAATCAAAGGCATACCTAAGAATATCAGAATACCCGAGACCATCAAAGTCACAAATCCCAATTCGTTGTGCTTGGCAACTAAGTCTGGGGGAATAAAACCAGCTAGGAAGGCAAAGATACAGGTTAGTAAACCAAAGCCAGCGATCAGTGAAATCCCGACTTTGCCACCAGGAATATGGAACCCTCTGGGCACATCCGCTTGATGTAACCGCAGATAAAGGGCTGCTGAAAATAAAAACATATAAACGATTAACGCCAGTTGCGCGGTTAATGCGGATAACACCCAGTAGGCATCGGTAACGGTCGGTGAAATTAAAAATAAACTGCAAAGGAGGGTAAAGATGATCCCCTGCAGGATGAGGATGTTAGTGGGGACTCCATGACGATTGGTTTTCTTTAGCCACCGTGGTAGGTTGGTGTCTTCGGCTGCCACCAAAAATCCTTTTGTTGGGCCGATGATCCAGGTTGAGACGCTCGCGAATGAGCCGATAACAATCATGATGGCGATCATTGGGAGTAAGAAAGATAAATGCATTTGAGCAAAAAAGCTTGCGAATGCTGCCATTAATCCAGAAACCAGGTTGATTTGATCATTTGGTAAAATGAGAACGATGGCGAGGGTGGATAATACCAGGGTGATAATGATAATAAAAGTCGAATAAACTAAAGCAACCGGGTAATCTCTTTTGGGGTTTTTGACTTCATCCGCATGAACGGCGGATAGTTCTATCCCCATCAAGCCAAATAAAATCGCTAGATAATAAGGCAGGGTGGTTAGGTGTTGCTGGGGAATAAGCGCTTGCCAGGAGAAATCAATTTGCAGGGGTTTGCCAGCACAGAACCAAATGGCCCCGATGCTAATGATAACAACCATTGGGATGATGGTTCCAATGATTGCGCCTAGAGTACTTATCAGGCTGGATATCTTCATGCCAAAGCAATTGATGAGGGTGGTTAACCAGAAAATACTTACGGTTGTCAGTAACATATAAATTTTATTATCGACCAAGCTGGGATCGAAAAGATAAGCGAGCGTGCCGGCAATGAAGGATAAAATTGTCGGATACCAAACGACGTTATAAATCCACTGCAACCAAACAACGAGAAATCCCGCGCGTGCGCCAAATGCTTCACGGATCCAAACATAAATCCCGCCACGATTTGGCCAGCCAGTGGCCAGTTCGGCGGTGACTAAAGCAAGCGGAAGCAGATAAAAAAGCGTGGCTAATCCGTAATAATAAAATAGGGAAAGCCCAAGTTTAGCGCCAATGGGTAAACTGCGGAGGCTGTCAACGGCAACGATGTTGATCATGACTAAATGAAAGACAGTTAATGTTTTTTTTCGCGGTTGAATGTCTGCCATGCTTATTTTGTTCTAACTGAATGGGCGTAAACATTAACCGAAATAGAGGCAATAAACCAGCGATTGATACTAACTTAGTTTGGTTGCAATTTGCTCGCCCATGTTTGTTTTATTTCCGATTGCGAGCGATGGTTCAAACTCGATCTGCCCTTTTTCAAAAAGGAGGATCACCGTGGAGCCAGCTTGGAAGTACCCCATTTCATCCCCCTTATTTAAGGTGATATTTGCGGATGGCGGGTAATCAATTTGTTCAATTTTAGGTGAGGAGGGCGGGGTAACCATTCCGTGCCAGGTGGTAGCCATGCTGCCAACAATGGTAGCACCCACCATGATCAGGGCCATGGTTTTGCAGTCGGTATCAAATAAACTAATAACGCGCTCGTTACGGGCGAACAGCTTCGGTATGTGCGTGACACAGAATGGATTGACAGAGTATAAGCGCCCAGGAACGATTTGCATGGTCTTAAGTGTGCCCGTCGTGGGCATATGAATGCGATGATAATCACGTGGAGATAGATAGAGAATGAGGAAGTGACCGTGTTGAAAAGGAGCCGCTAAGCACGGTTTAGGGATTAACTCGTCAAGGCGAAAGGGGTGCGATTTGGCAATGAAAATCGAATCATCTTGAATGGTTCCAAAATCGCAAACGGTGCCATCAACAGGAGCAATCAAGCTGTTACGGTGGGTTACGATGGGACGGCTTGCTGGTTTGAGTGTGCGCGTGAAGAAGGCATTGAAGTCTTCGTATGCGCTGGGATCTGATTTTTCAGCAATACTCATGTCAACGTGGTAATGATCAATAAACCACAAAATCAATCGGTTTTTAAAAAAGCCCCATTTGCATTGAATAATTTTCCCTATCATGCGTGAAATGAAAGGTGGTGAAAAAAAAGTATAAAGTAGTTTAAGTAGCAGGGTTTTCATATCAGGGAAGGACCAAATCAATTTTGCCTCGTCGAGCATTGTTTATGGGAAGTGATACGTTACTTTATCGCAGCGAAAAGGTTGATTGTTTGCCAATGAAAAAGTAAATTGTGACTATGATACGGTTTGAGGAGGTTAACTTGCAAATATATTTAGTGGGTGGCGCAGTGAGGGATTCTGAGTTGGGTCGTCCGGTCACAGAGAAAGACTATGTGGTCGTTGGCAGCACCCCTGCGCAAATGTGTGATCTCGGTTTCCAGCAAGTCGGTAAAGATTTTCCGGTATTTCTTCATCCACAAAGTGGAGAAGAATACGCTTTAGCCAGAACCGAAAGAAAAACAGCACCAGGATATGCGGGTTTTGCCTTTAATACCGATAAAACGGTTACTTTAGAGCAGGATTTGTTACGGCGGGATTTAACGATTAACGCCATAGCCAAAACGGAATCTGGGCAATTAATCGATCCGTTTGGTGGGTTGAAAGATTTACAAGCGGGCATTTTACGTCATGTTTCCCCCGCTTTTGTAGAAGATCCCGTACGGATATTACGAGTTGCCAGATTTATGGCGCGATTCTCTGAGCTTGGCTTTACCATTGCAGCAGAAACCCTGGTGCTCATGCGTGAAATGGTGCGCCATGGTGAAGTGAAGGCATTAGTTCCAGAGCGAGTATGGAAAGAAATGGAAAAAGCACTGGCTGAGCCACAGGCCCACTGTTTTTTCCAAGTTTTACGTGAAGTGGGCGCCTTGGCGATTATTTTGCCGGAGCTTGATGCGATTTTTGGTATTCCTCAAGCGGCAGCAGAACATCCGGAAATTGATTGCGGTTTACATGCATTATATGCACTGCAAAGAGCGATTCATCTTGGCGGTGATAGGGCAACGCGCTTTGCCGCATTGACAGCAAACCTAGGTAAGGCGCAAACGCCACCATCACAGTGGCCAGCGCATCAAGACTATGTAGAAGCAACGGTTAGCGCAATTAAAACACTAGCGAAAAGAATTAAATTACCGAATGACTATCACGCGTTAGCTGTGTTAACGGCACGATTTCAATTGCTGTTTGCCAATGCGAAAAATTTACAATCCGAACAAGTGATCAATTTGTTTGAAAAGACCGATGCTTTTCGCCGTAAAGAGCGATTCCATCATTTCTTACAAGCCTCGCTGGCACATTTGGCCTGTCATCCTGAGGATGATTTAATGAATTACTCGCAGTCACAGCGGCTACAAGTGCAATTAAAAATTGCGTCGAGTGTCGATATCCAAGCAATTATAAAAGCTGGCCATCAAGGCGAAGCGATACAGAAGGCCTTGCATCAGGCGCGAGTGGAAGCCTTAACAAAAAACAGACTCTAATCCCTAGAGGCAAAATGCCATTTGGTAGCGCTCGCAATGTGGTTTAAAACCGCTATGCCACGAATGCTTGAGCCTTTGCGATTCACGCGCGGGCTTAGGGTTGCAATACCCGCTTTGCCGATGGCCGAAGCTAAAATAATCCCAGAAACACCACTTTTTGCCGGCATTCCGGTGCGAACCAAGTGGGTTCCTGACTCATTGTATAGTCCGCAGGTTGCCATGATGGCAAGGGTCATTTCAGCGGTATCGGAAGACATAATGGCATTGCCATGGGGGTCACGACCGTGATTTGCCAACAGCATGGGCAGATAAGAAGCTGTTTTAATGTCAACCTCATAAGAGCATAAGCAGAAATAGATGTCTAATGTTTCTTTAACACGACAGCCCAACATATTATTGCTTTTAAGTAAATAAGCCAGTGAGCGATTTCTATCACCCGTGCGTTTTTCCGAGGCATAGACAGAAGCATTGATCATCAGTTTTTCATTGAATAATTTTTCCATCCAGTGGTTGAGCCAGTTAATGCGTTCTTCATGCAATCCAGGAATATAGCTGCACAAAGCGATGGCACCGGCATTAAGTAGTGGGTTTGAGGGCATAGGACCAAATTGATCGAGTCTGGCGACTGAAGCGAAATCGTCGCCGGAAGGCTCCACTTTAACCCAAGAGAGCAGTTTGTTAATGCCAAATTCCTCCAGAATACCGATGAGCAGTACAATTTTTGCAGCGCTTTGCAGCGTAAATTTTTGTTCGATATTGGTGCCATCCGTAATGTTCGTGCCATCGGTGGTGGTAATCGAGGCATTGAGCAGCTCCGGATCGATGGACTCCAGTTCGGGAATGTAATTTGCGACTTTGCCATCAGGATTTTTTTGTGCAAGCGCGAGTGCTTCTTTTAAAATGGATTTTAATTCTGTGGTGTGCATGTTTATTTCCTCTTCCCGATTCGCTCAATTATACGGCTTCTGAAGCCATATCCCAATGTGCCGAGCCCGATTGTTGCGGTCCGGTAAATACCCGGACATCAATGGCGTAGATATGGTGTCTCACAATCGTTTCCTTGTCTTCGAGTAGACGCGCAATAAACCAGGCCGATAACTCTTCTACTGAAATATTATGCGCCGGTAACAGTAAAACATCTCGTTTTAAGAAGGTAAGGACTTCATGATTAAATTTGATGAGGAATGCGCTATCATTTTCTTCAATTTGTAAGAATGGATTGAGCGTAGGAATAAGCGTAATTTGATCTAAGCGCTTACACAGTTCACCAAGTTTTTTCTTATAAAGTCGATAATCAAAAGATAGGCCTTTGTTGTCGTAAGTGCAATGCAAAGAGACACCAACGAAGAAGTTATGGCCGTGCAGATTTTCGCGTTCGGTGGCAGAAAATACGGTGAAGTGTCCGGCTGAGAAACTTAAGAAATCTTTCTCAAATTCAATAACAGATTTTCGCATGGTTACTCCTCGAGTATATTCTATAAGCGATCACAAAAGTCGCGAATTTTAAAGCCCGGAATGGGGGTGGACATTTGGCGAGAGAGCGCCATGACTTTAAATAATTCGCCCATTTCATGTGGATAGGTTAAGAACTGTAATTGTTGTTTGGCAAGATAGGGATCTTGCATTTCCTCTGCGCAATCTAGGATGCCATTATCCAGTAAGAAAAAAGCTTGATTGGTGAAGCCGGCAATGGTCAGATCAACCGCGGTTGCCGCTTTGGCAAGGGCTGTAAAATCAACATGTGCGGTAATATCTTGTAGACCAGGGGAATGAAAAAGATCGTGATGCGCTAAATGGTGATAATGACACATCAAGGTGCCCATGTGTCGAGAAGGATGGTAGTACTCATGGCGTGGGAAACCGTAATCGATAAATAACATCACGCCCTGTTGTAAGCTATTATTTAAAGCACGAATAAATGCTGGCAGTCGCAGATTGACTTCGGAAGTGTAGGGGGTTGGTAAGGGTTCTTGAATATCTGAAATAATTTCGTCGATGGCTTGTTGCAGGTTGGGATCCGTGATGGTTTCGGGTGCGAGGGTTAGGTGGCCATTTTTTTTTACGACGGTTTGCTGCTGCACCCCGGTTGCTGTAATTTCAAACAGATCGACCGGCATAGCATCCAATACTTCATTTAGTAAAATGATACCGGTAACCGGTTTTTTGGGTAATTCGGTAAGCCATAACAGTTTGTCTTGGTATTGAGGAATTTGGGTGATGAGTGCTTCATGATTCCGAGCATTGAGATCAGCGCTTAATTCTAAAAAAGCATAGTGCGATAACGCAATATTGTGCCTTTCTAAATAGGGTAAGATGGTGCTGGCTAATTGGCTCTGCCCGGATCCAACTTCTAAGATCCACGTCGTTTCATTTTGCAGCGGCTTTAGGATTTCAGCACAGAATCGTCCCAGGGTTAAATTAAATAATGGAAATTGTGAGGGCGCGGTAATAAAATCGCCATTTTTACCGAATTTGGTTAGTCCGTTTCGGTAATAACCCAGATTGGGCGTATACAATGCCATTTCCATGTATTGTGAAAAAGGGATTTTCCCTCCTGCCCGTACAATGGCGGAAGCAATTAATTGTTGTAGCGCATCGCTTATGGCTTTATCCGACATGGTTTCTCAAGGATTCAATATTGGCCGAATTTTAACAATCAATGATTGGGATAGCAAATGAACAATAACCTTCTTTCTGGAAAAGTGATTGCAGTGACCGGTGGCAGCCGGCGAATTGGTGCAAAAATTGTTCGATTATGCCACGCTGCGGGCGCAAACGTGTTGATTCATTATCATCAATCCGCGGTTGCGGCAGAGGCTTTGTGTTCGGAATTGAATGGGTTGCGGTGCGACTCTGCCAGTACCATAGCGGGGGATTTACGTCTTGAAACCACGTATCCGCTGTTGTTGCGTGCAATAGCAGCGCGCTGGGGGCGCTTAGATGGCGTGGTGAATAATGCTTCGGTTTTTTATCCTACCCCTATTACAACGGTGAGCACGGATTTATGGGATGATCTGCTTGACGTAAATTTAAAAGCACCTTTTTTTTTATCCTTGTGCTTGGCGCCGTTGTTACGTGTTGCGCGAGGTAGCATCGTTAATATTGCGGATGCGCATTTAACTCGACCATTGCGGGAATACAGCGTTTATGGCATTGCGAAATCGGCTTTGATTATGATGACCAAAACGCTTGCAAAAGAATTAGCGCCAGAGATCAGAGTGAATGCGATTGCGCCTGGTATTATTGAATGGCCCGAAGGCGATCATAAACCATCACAGCGCGATCAGGATAAAATAATGAAAGAGATTGCTTTGGCCCGAATGGGGACTTCCGATGATATTGCACAAGCGGTGATTTTTTTGTTAGCGCAAGCTGCATTTATCACGGGAGAGATTATTAAAATTGATGGTGGACGCAGTTTAAATTGGTGACGGAATAAAATGACGAATTTTTCTTGGCAACATAAGCCAATCTCGCAAGCAATATCG